>JAFNIX010000001.1:0-129698 GCA_017601225.1 Candidatus Brockarchaeota archaeon
TCATGAGCAGGAGGGTACGTCTTTCCTGTTATCCAGCCACATCCTCCCCGAGCTTCAGAAAGTGTGCAAGCATCTCGTGATAATGAACTCGGGCTACGTCTTGGAAGATGGCGGGCTTGACGAATTAGTGTCGAAGTATTCCCTCTGGTCTAGAAAAATCAGGTGTGCTGATAAGGAAAGGAGGGAACAGTTATTCGAAATGCTGGAGGGAGCTAGCGAGATTATTGCCGACGCGGAGTCCGTTACAGTCCGGTCGCCGAGCGAGGAGTGGCTAAAAGAGAGGGTAGACCGAATCGTCTCCATGGGTATTATAAGGTCTTCGGACATAGAAGAAACAGGCGCCTTTTTAGAAGAGCTCTACCAAAAAATCTTAAAGAATAAGATGGGTTAAAAAATGAAAACTATCCAAGATTTTCATTCGTCAATAAAAATCTCTGGGAATAATTAGCATACGTTCTAAAGGCTTGTGAGGTATGAGAGAATATCGAGCTGATTATCGTTGATTGGGAAAAGTGGCGAGGGCCGGATTTGAACCGACGACACCCCGGTCTTCAGCCGGGCGCTCTCCCAGGTTGCCCCGAGCGCCGCGCATGGGCGGCAAGATATATTTAATTTTTTCTCGTCTGAGCTACCTCGCCCAGTCTTGTTTATTCCGAGGGCTTCTATTTTAATTTTGCTCTTTCGTGGCGTTTGGTAATGCTTTATATTGTTCTTCTGGTTTTTAGGCTTGTTTAATGCGTTTTCGCCATTTTTTAGGGTTATAGTGTTTCCTGTCTTCTGAAGAGGGGCAAATTAATATTATTTGGTGAATGATCCTTAACTCAAAACGGTTTGTAAATTCGGTTGACTAACTTTGTAAGTGAAATTTCTTTGCACGCTGGGAGAAAGGTTGGTATCACCTTAGGAATTTTGCCGTGCTTTTTGATATTAGCTAATTCTTTGCAATTTTCAACTCGTCCTGTCTCAACGCAGGTTGAACTCGTGGTATTCTTACCGTTTGAAGCCGTGTCGATAGCACTATTGCTCGTGTATTCTCTCAAAATAGTTACAACATATTTCGGTTAATCGTGATGCTACCGTAGCTTGCGCTTAGCCGTTGAGTTAGCGCGTGCTTCACCTTGCTTCTTCCTTTTTAGGAAAAACGAAAGTAATGATAGCAGAACTCCAGCGATGAAGACGATGATTTGATCCGTATACTCCGATTCCGAAATCCCTTGTGAAGATATTGCTGGAATTCGGCATACTATTTTTTTACAACATGCATATTACGAAGACCTCCGTTGAATTTCCTCAACTGGAAGAACAGGAATATGGTTTCGAAGCTTGGCAGATGTATCTGGCCTTAATGCTTATTGGATTTTCTTTGCCCTTGATTCACAGGCTGTCGAAAAGGCTAAAGTCGCTTAAATAATTGACGCCCTAAAGGGGCATGCTGGGCGATGACGATATGTTTGACATTACTAAACATGGAGATTTCCTCCTTCTTAACGGTTAGTGCGTGCTAAAGAACAATAAAATGCCATGCATTTTTAATCTTTAGACGGTTCTAGTAGGAAGACATAAATCATGCCTGTATTACCTTTTTGGGAGATTTAAGGATGAAACACGATTTCGGTGAGGTCGAGTATCGTCTAGAGTTCCTGAGTGAAGGCGGGTTCACCAGGAGGAGGTGTGTCAAATGCGGCAGGTTCTTCTGGACTCTAGACCCCTCTAGGGAGGACTGTGGAGAGTCTCCCTGCTCGCCGTATACTTTCATAGGAAGAAGGGTGGGCAGGAGTATGGATGATCTGAGTCAGGTTAGGGAGGCTTTCTTGGGCTTTTTCAGGAAAAGGGGGCATGAGGTTATTTCACCTTATCCTGTTGTATGCAGGTGGAGGGATGATCTGTATCTTACTGACGCGAGCATAGTTGATTTCCAGCCTTATGTTACGGATGGTATTATTCCTCCTCCGGCTAATCCTCTAGTGATTTCCCAGCCCTGTATACGTCTGGTTGACATTGACCTGGTTGGTAAGACTCTGGGGAGGCATCTAACTATTTTCGAGATGGGTGGTCACCATGCTTTCAACAGCGAGGACAAAGAGGTCTACTGGAAGGAGGATACTGTGAGATACGGTTTCGAATTCTTCACCGGGGAAATGGGGGTTAAGGGTGAGGATCTTTCTTTCGTTGAAAGCGCTTGGAGCGGGGGTGGAAACGCGGGGCCGTGTTTCGAGGTTATTTCACACGGCCTTGAGGTTGCCACTCTAGTCTTCATGAAGTATAAGGTTAACCCGGATGGTTCTTTGAGAGAACTGCCTATCAGAACGGTTGACACAGGATACGGGATGGAGAGAATAAACTGGCTTTTAACCGGCGCCCCAACCGGCTTCCATGCTTTCTACGACAGGCTTCTCCGGGAGGCTTCTAAAATAGTAGATATTGATGTTCCGCCGGAGCTTCTCAAAGAGTATGGGGTGAGGGTTTCTCTGTCTGAGAGCAAGTTTCTAAGCCCGGTTGAGAGGATTAGGCTCGTCAAGGACCTTGGCTTCCCGGATTCGTTCTCAGCTAAGCTTGAAGCAATGGAGAACGTTTTCAAGGCTCTGGATCATGTTAAAAGCCTAGTGTTCATTCTCTCAGAGGGTGTTGTGCCATCTAACACCGGAGTGGGCTATCTTGCTAGGCTGCTTCTAAGGAAGACGGCTAGGGTTCTGGATAGGCTTAACGCTAACTCTCTCCTGCTCGACATGGTCTCATGGGAGGTTGATTACTGGAGCAGGGATTTCCCGAGTCTCAGGGAGCTTAAAGACAGTATTCTGAGGCTTGTCGAAATCGAGCTTAAGAAATATAGGAAGAGTGTTGAAGAAGGGGTTAAGCAGGTGGAGTCTCTTGTTAAGGAATCCAGACAGATAAGTGTCGAGAAGCTTGTTGAGCTCTATGATTCTCACGGTGTTACGCCTGAGCAAGTTGCAGACTTTTTCTCGAAGAAGGGTGTTGAAATAAAGATTCCTGACGACTTTTACAGCATGATAGCCTCCAGACATAAACAGCCTAAGGGTCTTGGAGAAGAGGAAGAGATCACGCTGGATTTCGACGAGAAGGATTTCCCTGAGACTGTTAAATCCTTCTACGAGAATCCTGATCTGCTGGAGCTAGAGGCCAAGGTGCTAGGGGTCTATGGTGACAAGGTTGTTCTCGACCGGACAATCTTCTACCCTGAAGGCGGCGGCCAGCCTGCTGACAACGGTAGGCTATTATTCAACGGGAAAGAGGTCGTGGTGAAGGATGTTAGAAACCTGAATAACCGGATAATTCATTTTATTGAGGGCCCTGCCCCTAGTGTGGGGAGCATTGTTAAAATGGTTGTTGACTCTGAAAGGCGTCTCCAGCTTAGAAGGGCCCACACTGCTACGCACATTATAAACGCTGCTGCCAGAATAGTCCTGGGAAACCATGTTTGGCAAGCAGGTGCCCAGAAAGACACCGTTGAATCCAGGCTTGACATAACCCATCCCCTTCCGCTAACCAATGAAGAGATCGAGAAGATAGAGCGTAAAGCTAATGAAATAACCCTGTCAAACATCGATGTTAAGGTACAGGTTTTACCCAGAACTGTTGCCGAGAAGGAGTATGGTTTCAGAATATACCAAGGTGGCGCTGTCCCTGGTAAAGAGCTTAGGATAGTTAAGATAGATGGTTTTGACGCTGAGGCCTGTGGAGGGCTTCACGTTAACAAGACAGGTGACGTTGGGCTGGTGAAGATAGTTAGGGTTGAGAGGATCCAGGACGGTGTTGAAAGAATAGTTTTCCGAGTAGGCTTCTCCTCCCTGGATTACGTGAGGTCGCTTGAAAACAAGATGTCTAGCTTGGAGAACATTCTGGGTGTTCCGAAGGATAAGATAGTTCAGGAGGCTGAAAGAGTCAGGAGTGAGTTGAAAAACCTGAGTAAGAAAGTTGAGAGAATATTAGAGAACCAGTTTGACATGCTGGCAGACCAGCTGATTTCCAAGGCCATTGAAGAGTCTGGTGTCAGGATCGTGCTCTATAGTTCCGAAGAACTAGAAATAAGCCATCTCATAAGTCTCGGCGAGAAAATCTCCAGGAAGGAGCCGAGTTCCGTAACGGTGGTGATGTCCCCCGTCCCAACTGTGCAGTTCGCAGTGTTCGCCGGCGAGAAGGCTCTTGAAAGGGGTGTCGACTGCTCTCTGCTAGCACGCCGCATTCTTGGCGAAATCGGGGTTGGCGGAGGAGCCGGAGGCAGGAGAAACTTCGCGAAAGGAGGTTTAGCAGCCAAGGTTGACACTAAGACTTTCGAATCAAGGGCTTTAAAAGCCGTAAGCAGCGTCCTTCCAAAGAGTTAGAAGAAGGGTTTAGCACGCCTTCTCCGACGAAGGGTTTGAACCCTAGCAAAACCTGCTTACCCTCTCCTTTTCCTTAGTTCTTGGAATTTTCCGGCGGCATACTCTACAATTTTAAGGGCTTCTTGGGAGTTTTTCCACTCTTTGAATTTAACCCATTTATGAGGTTCTAAACGCTTGTAAGTTTCGAAAAACTCTCTGATTTCCCTTAGTTTATGAGGATGCACATCGTTTATATCCTTGTAGCCGTCGAACCTTGCATCGTTCACCAACACCGACAATATTTTCGGATCTATACCCTTCTCGTCTTCAATTATTAGGGCGCCTATAACCCTAACCTTCACTAAGCAACCGACTTCCAGCGGCTCATAGCTAAGCGCCATGATATCCAACGGGTCTTCGTCATCAAACCATGTCTGAGGAACAAAACCGTACTCCACAGGGAAAACCACCGACGAAGGTATTATGCGGTCTAAAACAAAAGTTTCCCATTCGATGTTGTACTCATACTTATCCCTTGAACCACCTACAACCTCAACTATCATATTAAGAATTTCAGGCGGCTTTTCTCCACATGGGATATCTCGCCAAAGATTCATCACGAACTTTCTAGCCAAAAAGTTAACTCGTATTTATGCTTTTTGAAAAATATGTGGATAAGCTGCCCCTCTTAATGGAAACAATGGAACTCAACCGGGGTTCACTATTAAAAATAGTGCACACCGTCCGAGAGTGAAAGAGAGGGAAGAAATACCTATCTTAACATTCCAGCAGAAGTAAAAACTTGCTGGATGGTAAGCCATAGGAAGTTAGTACGCATGCTTAAGAGCTTGAAGAAGTTCCCCCTAAATCTTTAAGTATCTTCTAGAGACTTGGGAAGTAAAACCTTGGAGGAACCTGAGTACTCTTTCTCAGAGATCGAGAAAAAGTGGCAGAGAAAGTATGAAGAGGAGAGGGTTTTCGAGGCTGAGCCAGACCCATCCAGGCAAAAGTTCTTCGTAACCTTCCCCTTCCCCTACATGTCTGGGCCCGTCCACCTCGGGACCGCGTACACTTTAACCCGTTTAGATATTGTTGCAAGGTATAAGCGTAAAAGGGGGTTCAATGTCCTTTTCCCCTTCGCGTTCCACTGGACTGGCACAACTATAACAGGTATTTCCGACAGGATAAGGCGGGGGGATGAGAAGACTATTGAAATACTTGAGAAGATGGATGGTGTTCCGAGAGAAGAGATAGAGCGTTTCAAAGACCCTGTTTACCTAGCCAAATACTATACTGAGAAGAATCGCGCCGCCCTCAAGGATTATGGTCTTGCTGTAGACTGGCGTAGAGAGTTCCATACTTCCAGCTTGAACCCTGGCTTCAGCACTTTTGTTCAATGGCAATACTTGAAGCTGAAGGAGAAGGGGTATATTTCTAAGGGTGTGCATCCAGTCGTATGGTGTCCGAGAGACAAGAGTTCCACGGGTGATCATGATAGGCTTAGCGGAGAAGGGGTTTTTCCGGAGAAATTCTACCTCGTCAAATTCAGGCTCGGCGGCTCTCATCTTGTTGCTGCTACCTTCCGGCCTGAGACGATCTTTGGGGTCACGAATGTCTGGGTCAACCCGGATGCTGTTTACGCGGAGGCGATGGTCGACGGTGAAAAATGGATTGTTAGTGTTGAGACGCTTGATAAGCTCGCCGACCAGATGAGAACAGTTCACAAGATACGTGAATTCAAGGGTAGGGAGCTTGTCGGGAAGATGGCTGAGGCTGTTTTCACGAGCAGCCGAGTCCCTGTCTTGCCGGCTTCATTCGTAGATCCTTCTCTTGGAACAGGCGTCGTTTACAGTGTTCCGGCGCATGCACCATACGACTACATGGCGCTTGAAGACTTGAAGAGAAACGAGGCCATTCTCAAGGAGTATCGTCTCGACCCGGGTGAAATCCGTTCTATAAAGCCAATATCCATGATAACAACTGAGAAGTATGGTTCAAACCCCTCTGAGAAACTTGTTGCAGAACTTGAGATAAAGAACCAAGCTGACCCTAAGCTGGAGGAGGCTACAAGCTTGGTTTACAAGGAGGAGTTTCACAAGGGTGTGACGCTTAGCAACTGCGGCAGGTTTTCAGGCCTACCTGTCCAGAAGGCTAAAGAGCTTGTAATAGAGGAGATGAAGAAAACCGGTGCTGGAGACGAGTTTCTAGAGCTACCGTCACCGGTGGTTTGTAGATGTGGTACGAGGTGTCACGTTAAAATCTTGGGAGACCAGTATCT
This sequence comes from Candidatus Brockarchaeota archaeon, assembly GCA_017601225.1. Lineage (GTDB taxonomy): Archaea > Thermoproteota > EX4484-205 > EX4484-205 > JAAOZP01 > JAAOZP01. The sequence goes on from JAFNIX010000001.1 coordinate 6,598, forward strand.
CTTAAGATACTCTTGGCCAGAATGGAAGGCTAAAGCTTTGAAAGCGTTGGAAAGAATGAGCATATACCCCAAGGAGGTTAGGGAGAACTTTATTTATTTCATAAACTGGTATGACGATTGGGCTTTCACAAGAACCTCCGGGCTTGGGACACCGGTTCCATGGCTTCCCGGCCATATCGTTGAGACATTGAGCGACTCAACCGTGTACATGGCGTACTACATTATTTCAAAATACGTTAACAACGGAATGTTGAAGCCTGAAAACCTTACTGAAGAGTTCTACGACTACGTGTTGCTCGGAATAGGCGTGCCAGAAGAGGTTGAGGGTAAGACAGGCGTACCAGCGGTTTTTCTAAAAAGGCTTAGGCATGAGTTTGACTACTGGTATCCGGTTGACCTTAGAAACTCAGGCAAGGATCTTGTCGCAAACCATTTAACGTTCTACATCTTCCACCATGTTGCTATATTCCCGGAGGAGAAATGGCCTAGGCAAATATCGGTGAACGGCTTCCTAAGGATAGAGGGACAGCCTATGCATAAGTCTAGAGGAATCTTCATCTCTCTAAGGGATGCTGTTGAAAAATATGGTTCGGATGCAACGAGAATAACTCTGCTTCTCTCCGCAGAGGGCTTGGAGGACCCTAACTGGGAGGGCGAGAAGGCTAGGAAAAACATTGAACTGTTGAGAAGCATCTACGGGTTCATTCTTTCACTCTTAGAAGAGAAAGGATCGGCATGTAACGGGCACATGGAGGACTGGTTAAGGAACGCGGTAAGAAAACGTGTTAAAAACATTACAGAAGCCCTTGAAAACATGCAGATAAGAGAAGCTACGAGCGAAGCCCTTTACGGTTTAAGAAACGACTTACGATGGTACTTGAGGAGGGTTAAGGAACCTGATTCTGCGGCTTTAAGGGAAGCCGTTGAAACATGGCTTAACCTGCTTTGCCCTTTCACACCGCATCTCGCCGAAGAGTTATGGAGCAAGCTGGGTAATAAGAATCTGCTTGTCAATCACCCGTGGCCCGTGTCTGTTGAGGCCGACGAGAAGCCTATGCTTATAGAGAAATACTTAGAGCAGCTTGTGGAGGATACTTATCAAATACTGAAGGCTGTGAAAAAGACTTCACTGACCAGGATGAGGCTCATAACAGCCGCGCAATGGAAGAATAACGCGTTTAGAGAAATAGTTGAAACCGTTGAAACGAATCCTGAAAAAATAAGAGGAATCTTGGTTCGACACGCAACCGGCGTCAGCAAGGAGGAACTCGGAAGATTCATGGGGCAGGTTATGAAGAACCTTCAGACGATGACGGAGGAACACAGGAAGATTCTAAAATACGTGTTGGAGAAAGGTGAGCAGAATATAATTAAGGAGGCTCAGTCCTTCTTCGAGAAGGAGTTTAAGTGTAGCGTCGAAACGTTCAGCGAGGATGTGGCTCCAATGGAAGAGGTGAGGATTCCTCTTTCAAAGAAACCTCCAATCCTACCTGGAAGACCTGCGATTTTATTGGAATCCTAGTCCTTTCTCTAAATCCCTGTTTATTGGGGGTCGCTGGTTAACATTTTTAACCATCTTCGAACAAAAACAAACCGGGCCCGTCGCCTAACCTGGATATGGCGGCAGACTGGAAGGTCGAGCCCTCTATCATGGTGGGAAGAATGTGGGAGAGCTGTAATGATCTGGGTTCAAATCCCAGCGGGCCCGTTTAAACCCTAGGGTTTCAATAGCAGACTATATGAAGTTCTCGGTTTTTTATGCTTCCAGTTAATTTAGCATTTGAAGGTTTCTAATTCTGATAGTTAGGCTTTTAACATGGAAATGTTAAATACTGAGGCTGCGGGCATACGTCGATCATGAGCAGGTCGCGGATGGAGCAGGTTAAAAAGAAGATAAACGTTATTCACCTGCTTAAAGTGGTCAAAGGCAGGTATACTTATAACGAGCTTTCGCAGCTCACAGGCCTGCCTATTACGGTTCTAGCAAGATATGTTAACGGGAATGTGTTGCCCTCGGATGAGAGGGCTGATGAGCTTTACCGTATCCTCACAGAGAAAATTCCGCTTGAGGAAATTATTTTAAACAAGCTTGTTCTGGACGAATCCGGCTACTTCGACTCTTCACGTGTAATATGGGATGTGAACCTTCTCCGGCTTATCAGCCATAAGGCTGTGATTCCTTTCATAGGGAGAAAGATAGACAAGGTTATGACTGCTGCCGTGGACGGTATTCCATTAGCATCGTTCGTGGCTGAGGAGCTTGACGCTGACCTTGTGATAGCTAAAAGGTATAAGGAGGTAGGGGTGAAGGATTTTCTTGAAGCCACCTACGTCATAGGCAGCTCCGCTGTAGTAAGCTCTCTGTATATTCCAAAGAGCGCTTTGAAGAAGGATGACAATGTCCTGATAGTGGATGACGCTATAAGAACGGGTGAGACAGATGTTGCTTTAATAAGGCTTGTCGAGAAGGCTAAGGCTAATATAGTGGGCATTTTCATCCTCATTGCAACCGGTAAAGATTGGAGAGAAAAGCTTCAGAAGAGGACGAACGCACCCATATACGTTTTAACAGAGATAAATCCGAAGCCTTTGGAAGTGGAGCAGAGGAAGTAGGAGGTTGATCCAATCGAACCCGCAAGAAACCCTTGAGGCTAAGCTTCTAACTCTTAAGAATAGGAGGGTTGAGGAAGCGTTATCCATTTTCGAAGCGCTTTCCAGCAGGCCCAAGCCACCAGAATGCCCACTTATCATCCTGCATAGCAATAAGGGTAAAATTGTAAGCCTAGGATGTTTCCAAGTTGCTGACGAGGATTTTCTAACAGGCTTCATGCGTAAAAGAGGCTTGAAATACTTCTTCAGGCTTCATGGGGGAGACGTGATGCTACATGATGAAAACCAGGTTGGGGTCGCGTTAATAATGCCCATGGAAGAGAAGTATAGAGAAACCTATGTTTCTCTGATGAGTTTCCTCTTGAAGAGAAACGGCGTTTCCAATATTCATGTTACAAACGATTCTATTCTGTGTTTCAATAAGGTTCTCGGGGAAGTAATACATGTAGAGAAGAACGGGTTTTCAAGCTGGTTTGCATTCATCTATTTAAAGAGGAATTATGAGGAAATGGCTGGCTTAAAATTCCCCAAAGAACAGCTGATTAAAGAAAGAGTTAGCAAGCTTAAGGAGAACTATATAGGGTTAGATCAGGTTTTAGAGAAGCAGGTTTCTGCAGACGCATTTTTAGAATCAGTTAAGACAGTTTTGACGGATGATCTAGGCTTTAAAATAAGAGAATTTAAGCTGGGGCTTGGGGAAAAGAAGCTTTTCTGGAAGAATAGGGACATGCTTAAGAACAACCGTATTTCTGAGAGTGTTCAACTGAAGCATTCCGCGTTGTTGAGAGAGAAGGATGCCCTTCTTATTTCTAAGAGATTGATGAACGGTTTTCTACGGATGCGGCTTAAAATTAAAGATAAGACTCTGGAGAAAATCAGCATATCCGGAAGCTTTGTGTTCGAGCCTTCTGAGAAACTTAGAGATTTCGAGAAAATGTTGGAGGGTAAAGAGCTTGACGAAACCGTTTTAACCGAGAAGGTTACTGAATTCTTTATTAACGAGAAGGTTAAGGCTTCTTTCACAGCGTTCGAAATAGTTGAACTACTTTGTGGAGCAGCCGGTGGACTTTATGAACATGGAGACAAGTAAAGAACCCGAGTTTCCAATCGCAGCTAAGATGAGCCGTGACGAAGTGCATGTTACTGGCAGAGAGGCTGTGGAATGGCTTGATTCTAAAGGCTACGGCTTCAAGTTTAGGGAAGACTTTTTGGTACTCCGCCCCTTTGAAGCCCTCTACCTTATGAGCCAGAATAAGCTCGTATTATACCATGGGTCCAAACAGGTGATTTTTAACCAGTACCTTAAGATTCTTGAAAAGACTGATAGCAAGATATGGTTGAGATATTTAATATACAAGGACCTGAGGGACAAAGGATATGTTGTTAAAGACGGCTACGGCTTCGACATAGATTTCAAGGTTTATGAGGCAGGTGACTATGGTTCGAAGCCTGCGAAATACCTTGTATATGGGGTTGCTGAAGGAACACCAATCCCAGTCACGAAGCTCTACAATATTCTAAGACACTCCTACTCCCTTAGGAAGACACTGATAATCGCGACCGTTGACAGGAGGAGCGAAATAGTTTATTACATGCTTTCCTCCCTCCTCCTTGGAAAAGAGACTAGAGGAGAACAATGAGGGGAGAAAATCTTACTCTTAGAGGGATGCGAAACCTGCTGCCGGATGAAAAGGCGAAGTTGAACAAGATTGAGAGCGAGATAAGGAGGCTTTTCAAAATATACGGGTTCCAAGAGGTTGAAACACCCACAATAGAGCCCTTGGAGCTCTTCGAGCTGAAGTCCGGAGAGGAGATTAGACACAGAATGTACAGGTTCAAGGATCTCGGGGGCAGGGAAGTCGTTTTAAGACCCGAGGCAACAGCATCCATAGTGAAGCTTGTAGTGCAGGAGTTGCGTAGCGCACCGCTTCCGATAAAAATCGGCTACGTGTTGAACGCGTTCAGATATGATGAACCACAATACGGTAGATACAGGGAGTTTAAGCAGGGTGGTTTTGAAATATTTGGGTCTAAGAGCCCGCTGGCGGATGCAGAGATTCTTGAAATCTCTTCAAGGCTGATGGAAAGCCTTGGGATAAAGGATTACTACATTAAGATAGGGCATGAAGGAGTTTTAAGAGCAGCGTTAACCCATTTTAACATCGAGGAGAGCGTTCAGGACAGGGTTCTAGGCTTAATAGACAAGGAAAGGCTTACTGAGGCCTTTGAAATACTCAGCTCTCTTCAGAAAGGCAGGGATGCCATCAACATTATTAGGAGTCTCTGGGAGATTAAAAGCAGGGATCCGGATGAAGCTTTTAGAAGAGCAGGCGAGGTTTTGAAAGAGATTCCTGAAGCGGTTGACCAGTTGGAGAATCTGAGGGAGATAATAGACCTTGCTAAAGCCAGCAAGGTGGGCGAGTTTCTTGTCGACATGGGTTTCGCGAGGGGCCTCGACTACTACACCGGAATGATCTTTGAGGTCTACGTGAAAAACCTTAAGATTGCTGTCAACGGCGGCGGAAGATACGATAAGCTGGCAGGGCTCTTAGGGTGGGATGTTCCAGCTGTTGGCTGTGCACCCGGGATAGATCGATTAAGCCTTGCAATGGATGAGAAGACTGTTCCCCGAGACGACTTGGTATGCATGGTTGTGAGCATGGTTAAGGAGGGTGATATTCTTGCAGCGAAGCTTGCAGGCACGCTTAGAATGAGGGGTGTTCCCACGCTGGTTGACTACACCAGAAGGGATGTTAGCAAGGCTCTCTCCTATGCTTCGAAGAGAAACGTGAAGTACGTTGCGTTAATCGGCGGCAGAGAGGTTGAGGCTAACAATGTTGCTTTGAAAAACATGGAGACAGGGAGCCAGGAGGAGCTTGGAATCGAGCAGGTTGTTGAAAAGCTATCGTCTTACAGCCTTCAGAAAACTTAATTTTCACTCCCCAGAGAGGAGGTGCAGGTTTCCTATTCTGACTTTCTCCAAGTGTTTTCTAGCCGCTTCGTAGCATTCGCGCGCCTGCCTCCGGCTGGTCGTAGGAAGGTCATCCATGATATACTGAGGGTAAAAAGCTAGAAGCGTGTAGGGTATCCTAGGGTTAACCTCCGCTATGAATCTTGCAATATTTTCAACCTCAGCCGCGTCAACATATCCTGGAACAAGGAGTGTGCTGGCTGTTAAAACGGGCACTTCAGGCCGCTGCTCGAAAAACCTCTCGCCTATCTCCTTGAAATTATCGAGCGAAGCCCTATTCGAAACTCCACACAATACCTTGCTGAGGTTTTCATCCCACACTTTAAGGTCGAACTTCACAACACCACCGCTCTTAAGAGAAAGCTCAGCCGCCTTTAAGGCGAAGGCCCTAGACATGTTTCCGTTGGTCTCCCAACATATTCTGAGTATACGTTTCTCTTCCTCAGCCCTTTGAAGGGCAATCCGGCTGGTTTCAAGAGCATGCATCATCTGTGTGGAAGGGTCTCCCCCGAAAAAGCAGACGCATGAAACACTCCGGTCAACCTTAGAAGCGAGCTCCTCAGAGTTTACGAGGGGCTTCAGGCTTTGAGACATCTGTCTGAAATGCCAGTTCTGGCAGAAAAGACAGTCAAAACTACAGCTCCCATAGAACACGGCGAGATTCGCATACCCTTCCTCAACACTAGGCTTGTAGGCATACGTAGGGTAGCCTGCACCCGTGCAGCCTGGGCAGAACCACCATGCGACGCAGTTAGTTGGAAGAGGATCGTAATACCATTCTAACAGTCCCCTCTCCAGCGTCCCGCCAAGCCTGGTTAAACGGCCGTTAGAATTCAAAACTAACCCGCAGAACCCTTTCTCCCCCGGCTTGATTCTGCAATCGTTAGCGCAGACGCCGCATGGTAAACCATCAGGCTCCTTAGGAGGAGCCGGCGGAAGCCCGAAGACTCTTCTCGTAGAATTGTGAACACGCTTAGCTATTTCGCCAGCCTCCTCCGGCTTTCTCCTTATGCATTTTAAACAAACACCTAGCTGGCCGGCTATTAAAGGAGACTCGTCTCCGCAAATCGAACATCTCCCCAACAGCCTTTCCCCTAAATATTCTCTGAAGAAGTATTTATCTTAAACTTATCCTCAATCCTTCTGGTTATCACTGAAACACCTACCCCCTTAGAAACTGTTTCCTAAGTCAGTATCGTTTTCAAAGGATCCTATGGGGTAATAGTACGCCTTTTTCTTTTGCTTAGTGTAAAATATTTGTGACCAATCTAGGATCATTATGGGGAGATTAAACATTCCCTCCGTGCGGTGCTTACTCGAGGCTTATAAGAGCCGATGAAGAAGGTGTGCTGGCTGCGTAGAGACAAATTAAAGCCTTCTTCCTGAGGGGAATGGAACCGTATGTGTCCGCCTAGTTTGACAGTGCACGGAGAAGAATTGGGTAGAGCGCAGGTACTTACGGAGATTTTCTAAAATGGCATGCACCGTCTAGGGGTATAGTAGTGCGCGAGTCAAACGGATTGGGGAGAGGAAGATAGAGTTTGGGGGCTGATCTCGAAATAATGTTTTTCGAAGTCAACTATCCTGCCGTTCTTAACCTTAACCCCTTCTTTAGCAAGCATTCTAGCTTTCCTCCCTGCTCCTTTCATGCCTCCGTAGCCACCAAGCCTTCCATCGCTATACACGACCCTATGGCATGGTACAGCCGGCGCATAGGGGTTGCTTCTCATTAAAGCTCCAATAGCCCTTGCGGAATCAGGATGCCCAACAGCCCTAGCCAACGCCCCATACGTGGTAACCCTCCCCTTCGGAACCTGCTTAAGCAACTCGTAAACAAGTCTTCGGTCAATAACCTTCTTTTTCACAAGCCTGTTAAGACATGCGGGAATTTAACCATTTAGGCAGGCCACTTTGGAATAAGCTTAACAGTAGTGCTGGAACAAACTTATTCTTATAAACCCCCTTATGTTTGCATACGGCTTGAATGAAGAAGCTTAAGGAAGCAGTTTTTAGAGCTGTAGACGAGTATAACAAGTATAGGAGCCCGGAGGCCAAGGCTAGGCTCGTCGAGATTCGGAAGGACAGACTTACTATCGATTTCGAAGGAACTTTCTGCCAGACCTGTGGGGTCTACGATTATCTTGAAGACTTCATATATGAGCTTCAGAGCTTCGTCGACGTGAACATTGAGATTTTGAACTTTAAGAAGTATGAATCAGAGAGGATCAGGGTTGTGTACAGCTTGAAAGGATCAGATTAGCTAGGGAAATAATGCTCGCTAAGTTACGTTTTCAAAATATGCTTTAAAATGAGAACCAGGTTTAGAGGGAAACTGATATTAAAAGCCAGATGTTGAGATATATGCTTGCAGCTAGAGATGATAGTAAAACTACAGTGGAAACAATCTCCTTATGGAAATCATAGTGATCGCTGAGGATCACCATTGAGACTGCTAATGGAACTGAATGCATTATGATTACAACAGTTCTTTCCAACATCGGGAGGCCAATTAGCAGGGAGGTGAAGAGGCTGATCGTTGGTAATACTAGTATTCTAAGAAGGCTTAAACCAAAGGCTTCCTTCAACCGATTATATCTTCTCCCGTATAAAATGACGCCCAGTAGGAAAATCGCTATTGTCGCAGTCGTGTTTCCAAGCATGTGCAATACTGTTGATAATGGTTGGGGAATATTGATATTAAGAAGAGATATTAAGAGTCCAACGAGTATAGAGATAACCAGAGGATTTCTAGAAAGTCTTTTAAAAATTATTGCCATGCTCCTTCTTAAACCGGAGGCTTTAAGGCTGTAGGTTTCCAGAAAGGCTAGTGAAATTGAAACGCTTACTATAGATATCGTCGCCGCGGCAAGTACCGCTGGTTTTTCCGAGACAATGGGTAGAGCAAACATGAGGAAGGGAATCCCGAAGAATGCTGTGCTGCCGAAAATGGTTGTAACCACCAGCAGATAGAATGTTTTTCTTGAAAGCTTTAGCACCAAGTAAAGTAGCGAGTATATCCCCAAGATTAAGATTATTGGTATTACTCCGGTGAAAATGAATATAACATGTTCTCGAGAAAATCGTGTTTCAGCTAAATCAGCGATGAAGAGTGCTGGAAGTGCAAAATAGTATACGTACGCGTTCAGAACGCGTTCATCCCCTTCTTTTAAAAGACCATTTTTTCGTGACAGATAGCCAAGGCCTAGCAGGAGAATTATTGGTACACTTGTTCTTAAAGCAACCTCGTAAGCCATTTTCTGCAGCCTTCTATAGCATCATGAAGATTTATGTCTTGTGAAAACCTGAGGTTAACCTCCAATAGGTTTTCAGATTAGTTTTAATCAATATTTTTAAGCTTTTTAGGCATAGTTCTCATAAAATATTGGATTCAAAGATGATACTTGCCTAAAACTTTAATTTGCTTAATCCCGCCTTTTTACTTATGCTGACGGTTGACCGGAAGACTTTGCTTCTGAAATTCGAGCTTATTCAAGCATCTGAGGAAGGGAGGCGTGTAGAAGAAATCAGGGAGAAAATCGATTCTTTAAGTAGTCTGAAAATAGGGCACAGTGAGCTGGATAAGCTATATGAGGAAATATTGTCTTTACCATTTGTAGCCGGCTGGCCGTACATTGAACCAGACGATCTGGAGGCAATAAAGAGAAACACAGATACTCCGAAGGATGAAGAAACATGGATCACTAGGCATGAGCTGCTGGACAGGATGCGGGGCGCTTGGTTTGGAAGAGTCGTAGGGAATATGCTGGGGAAGCCTGTGGAAGGCTGGTCTAAAAGCTTGATAGAAGAATACCTTAAGAAGGCTGGTTGCTACCCGATTGACTACTATATTCCTGAGCTAATACCTCGTGCGGAGAAAAGTCTCCAAACATACTATGTAACGGGTGGTCTTCGCGGAACCTTGACCAAGGCTCTAAGGGATGATGACTTAGATTACACTATACTTGGCCTACTCCTGATGGAAAGGAAGGGCTTTAACTTCACAACCGATGACGTTGCTGAAGAATGGTTAAACAGACTGCCTTTTAACCTTACCTACACTGCTGAGAGAGAAGCTTATCGGAATCTTACGCTCGGCCTAAAACCTCCAGAGACAGCAACCTTCTGGAACCCTTTCAGGGAATGGATCGGGGCTCAAATAAGAGCTGACCCATGGGGCTATGCAAACCCTAAAAGACCATGGTCTGCGGCGGAAATGGCTTACAGGGATGCTAGGCTCTCTCATGTTAAGAACGGGATCTACGGAGAGATGCTAATGGCAGCTATGGTTGCATCAGCCTTCGGCGAATCAGACCCACTGGAAGTCGTGAAGAAGGGACTCTCATGCATACCTCGGGGAAGCAGGCTGGCTGAGGCAGTCAGACACTGCGTCGACCTTTGGAGGAAGCATGGAGACTTTGACGCAGCCTACGAGGAGGCTATGTTGAAATATGGGCATTACCATCCTGTTCACACGATAAATAATGCAGTTATCGTTGTCCTGTCCCTTCTCTATGGTGAGAGAGACTTCGGGAAATCTGTCTGTTTAAGCGTGTCCAGTGGCCTCGACACAGACTGCAATGGTGCGTCAGTAGGATCCATAGTTGGAGCCATGGTTGGCTTTAAAGGAATACCTGAGAAATGGTACGCTCCATTGAACAATACTTTGGAAACAGCGTTATCAGGCTTAAAAGAGTTTAAAATATCTGAATTGGCTGATAGGATGGTGGAAATCGTTGCCAAGAACTTAACTGGCCACTGCAGGTAAAGGTTTTAAGCGGCCGGCTTATCCTTTTCTTTTTCAATCCGCTTCTTCCAGTCTACGTATTGCAACAGGTCTTCTCTAAGCGTTGTCAACATTTCTCTTGCGCAGAACTTATGGTCGATTCCCCACTGGCCTGTGGCAGAATAAGCCAGCGCTCTCACCGTTTTTCCCGGGTTCTCAGGTATGACTAAGCGAATCCTATAAGCTGCCACCCTCTGCCCCCTGTAGTTTAAAAGAATTTCAACAGCATTAATCCTGCCCTTCTCCCTTAACGGTTTTGCCTCTGTATATATTGGTCCCAAAAGCATTGGCGGCGGCCTCCTAGTTAGCGAGGAAACATAGTCGACGAAGTAGTTCACATCGTCAACTATTCTCAAGGGTATTACTGATTCAGCATGATCCTTGAAGAGCTTGGCCTCCTCAATCTTCTTGAACATGAACCGGCTTGGCACAACTTTCAGAATGACTTTCCTAGCCGGTATAAGGCTCCCCACCAAGGAGGATAATGTTGCCACAAGGAAGCTGGCCAGCATTGAGCTGAACACATAGGGCTTCACAAGGGTCACGGGAGTTGAGATGTATGTTTGAAGAAACTGGCTTAAAACATATCCTAGGGCTCCTCCTAAAAGACCGTAGCTTAGGCCTTCGACGAGTAGCAGGAGGGAAACGTGGCCAGGGCTGGCGCCGAGTGCACTCAGGGTCGAGTATTCTCCATGACGCTCGTAAAGCGAGCCCAGTAGCGTTGTTACGATCATTAAGGAAGCGAGCCCCATTAGAATAAGTAGCTCTGGAGCGCTGGCGAACTGCTGGAGCTCTCCCACTATGAGTAGGCAAGCAGTCTGTCCGCCTGAGCCTAAACCTATTCTGAAAGACCTGAAGGTTTGCGTTGTTATCTGCGCACCCATCATTACTGTGAAATTCGAGTCTCTCTCGTAACTGGTTTCTAGAAGCTTCTTAGAAACATCGCTTGAGAAGTTGCCTTCGAGCAGAAGTCTATAGACTGTTAAGGGCTCCGGGGAAAGCTCTAGACTAGTCACTACTAAGGGTCCTTCAACCTCGTCTAGCGGAACCCCATCCTTCAGCTTTAAAGGCCCTTCCAGCACCGTGCTTACCCTGGTTTCTACAACATTCCTTCCCATGATGACTATGCTGTCGCCTTCTGCAATATTCAGCGTCTCCGCTAAATCAGCTGAAACAGCCGTCACTCCTAGTGTCGAGGCGTTAGTGGCTACTAAGAAGGCCCTAGTTCTCCTCCCCTCTTTAGAAACGAGGACTTGAGAGACCGCAACAATATACTTTTTCTCAACGCCCTCCATGCTGGAGAGCCACTTCACCTGCCAGTGTGGTATGGGTTGAAAAACCTCGTTGATTAAAACCTCGTTCTTCTGGTCCATTCCTCTGAAAATAGTAGTGACCGTAGTAACGTGAGTACTGATGCTTAGTCCACGGAATTCTGAAGGGTAAGCTGCCTCCCTTATTGTTGTCAGTGTGCCGATTGCCAGGAGACTGCCAGAGGCTGCGGAGACAATTGCTATGGTAACTATAGTTAGAATTGTCCGGAATATTCTTTTACGCATGCTTTTGACGGAATACCAGAAGAGATCGCTGAAGAGCGTTCCCTTGGCTTCCAACACCATTATGCTCAATACCAGCAGTGTTGTGATGGCTGTGAACAATGACACGATTATTGATGCGGATGATAGGCGAGAAATAGCTTCAGGGTTAAGAACCGCAATAGCCATCCTGGCCTGTGGAATGAACAGTATCTCAATTAAAATGAGTGCTGCAAACACTCCTATAATTACAATCCTCCTTTTTTTCTCGATCAATGCGCCTGCGATCGATGAGACGAAGAAGGTAAATGCGAGGAGGAAGAGGAACATTGCAATACTGTCGCTCTTGGCTTGGCTTAAAGCGTCAAGCGCGTTCTCCGCCTTAACAATGCTTTTCTCCAAGAATCCTGACCCAATTTCCCAATCGCCTTTCGAGAAAGCGATCTCGCTCTCACTTAGCAGCATCATGGCGTAGTCGACTTCTTTCAAATATTTTTCGGCGTCGAAACCTACTCTAGTCAGGAAGGCTCTTTCCTCGGAAGCGAAGGATTCGAGAAACCCCTTTAGACGTTCAACCTCCAAGAGTGCTATGCTAATATTGCTTGTTCTGCAGGAAATCTCAATCGGTATCCCCACCCCTCTCGGTGAAGAGGACACGGTGCCATACTTGCTCAAAAGTCGAGCCAATCTGCTTTCAGGGCTTAAGAAGGCAAAAAGCGTCACAGAGCCTTCTTGAGGCACTGGCACATAGTAATCTTCATCATCTTCCCAACCCCCCATTCCCCAAATGCCCCAAAACTCGAATCCGACTGCTTCCACGTTCGTCGCTTCCTTTCTTATGACTATTAGACAACCTTTTCGCAGGTCTTCTTTCTCATCAGGTATAAGTGCTTCTCCCTCGGCAAATATGGTTACACTGTCCCCGGATAATGCCAGAACACCAGTAGCGTTAATGAGGAGGCTGCGTCTGCCATAGCTGCGTGGTACTAATATGGAGGTTGATCCAGAGTAAGCATCCCCATATCCAAAGCTCACGCTAACCGTATTAGCGTCCAAAACAGTATAAACTGCAGCCAGTCTTATCACATAGTTTTTCCCTAGGATTATAGATTCGGAGTAAAGCTTCCCTCGACTCATTGTAACACGGTTTAAAGCGTTGCTGGGTTCCCCTGAAGTTTCTGAAACGTGAAACAAAGCGTTGCCCAGAACCACGGTGCCTGATGTTATGAGAATAGAACCGTTCATAATGCTTCCTGCCTCAAACCGTCCTTCTAAGTTAATCTTTATCGGGACAATTATCGAACCGGAAACAGTAATCAACCTGTTGAAGAATGTTTCAGAGCTTAGGACAAGCATTACTGCAACTATGCTTAATATGGTTCTACAGTTTTTTGGGAGGGGCTTGTTTGCCACTTTGAGTTCCCACTTCATAGGGAAGAAATATAAGCTTTCCTAAGCGATTGAGAATATTGAAATTTTCTGCATTGTTAACAATTGAGCCTTTAATCTTCTGGCTACGTGCTTTTTTGGGCTCCCTCATAATTCCTCGGAGAGAGTCAAATTTGACATATATGTGTTAAAAATAATGATGATGCCTTTTCCCTTTTGTAAAAACTTAAATGCTCCTCCTCCTCTTCGGCTCTCGAACCAAGATGAGCCTGTCCAAGTTTGGCGGGATGACGATTCTGCTGGTAGCAATCTCCCTGATAATAGGGCTGGCTGCAGGATACTTTGTGGGCGGTGCAGGCAAGGTTTCTGAGGCTCAATACAACCAGCTTCAAGCGTCGTACAACCAGCTTCAGACGCTGTACAACCAGCTTCAGCAAAACGTCAGCTCACTTGCAAGAAAGCTTAAAGCAGGGTTCATATACGTGGGTCCTGTTGAAGACTTCGGCTGGACTGCTGCGCACGATCAAGGCAGGAGGTATGTTGAAAAAATCTTCCCGTGGCTTGAAACTGTTTACGTTGAGTCTGTTCCAGAGGCTGAGGCTGCAAGGTATATTGAGAGGCTTGTTACTGAGGAGAATGTTGACGTGGTTTTCACAACCAGCTTCGGCTTCATGGATCCAACGATAGAGGTTGCTAAGAAATATCCTAATAAAATATTCTTTCACTGTAGTGGGTTCAAAAGAGCTCCTAACTCCGGAACATACTTTGCGGACTTCTACCAGGTTTATTATCTGAACGGGTTGATGGCTGGCGCCTTAACCAAGAGCAACAAGGTGGGCTATGTGGCAGCCTACCCGATACCGGAAGTCCTCAGACACATCAATGCTTTCGCACTGGGTGTTAAGGAGGCTAATCCTGAAGCGAAGGTCTATGTGAGATGGCTTTTCGCATGGTACAATCCGACTGGCGCTAGGGAGGCCGCCCAAGCACTAGTAAGCATTGGTGTCGACACGATTGCCTTCACGGAGGACTCAACGGCCATAGTTGAGTTCGCTCAAGAACAGTATCGTCAGGGGAAGCAGCTCTACGTTTTCTCGCATTACAGCCCAATGCAGGATGTTGGTCCTGACGTCGTGGTGAGCGGCCAGATAGTCCACTGGGAGGTTATCTACGCCGACATACTTATGAAGATCAGAATGGGCATCTACAACAATACTAACCTGGCTAATGTCGACTACCTGTGGCTGCTTAAGGAAGGTGCAGTGGAACTCGGTGGCAAGCCTGGAGTACCGATAAACCCGAAGTTCGTCAACGATTTAAAAAGTAAATATCTGCCAGGTCAGTCTTTAAGCGTGTATGAGGCTGTTATGACTAGGCTTACACTCATGAAGGATGCCAACGTGCCTTTCGACCCGTTCACTGGTCCAATAAGAGACCAAGCTGGGAATGTTAAAATTCCAGCGGGTCAGAGAGCAACTATAGCTCAGCTTTTCACTGAAGAGATGAACTGGTTCCTAGAAAACATAATAGGATCGCCGTCAGGATGATTCGAGAAACGTCTCCACCTCCTCTTTTTTTCCCAAAAAGGATGTTGGCGGAGCTTGGCGGATAATTCTAAGTATCTTGTTGAAATGCGGGGGATTGTGAAAAGGTTTCCCACCGTTGTCGCACTGGATAATGTTGACTTCAGGGTTAGACAGGGAGAGATACATGCTCTTCTAGGCGAGAACGGTGCTGGTAAAACAACTCTTATGAGAATCCTATACGGCATGTATAAGCCTGACGCTGGGGAGATAATCGTGGAGGGCCGTAGGGCCAGCATAGGTTCGCCTAGGGACGCGTTGAAAATGGGGATAGGGATGGTTCACCAGCATTTCATGCTTGTGGATAAGCTTTCTGTTCTGGAGAATGTAGCACTGTTTGTTGAGGAAGGCTTCAGAATAAGTTTCAACGGGATTAGGAGTAGGATGGAGGCGCTTTCTAAAACATATGGTTTAAAGATCGATCTCGATGCGAAAATCTGGCAGCTTTCGGCAGGAGAACAGCAGAAGGTTGAAATATTAAAAACGCTTTACAGGAATGTTAAACTCTTAATCCTAGACGAGCCCACCTCCGTCTTAACACCCGTTGAGTCGGAGGAGCTTTTCAAATCGTTAAGGAGAATGGTTGAAACAGGCAAATCGATCATCCTGATAACACATAGGCTTAACGAGGCGCTTACGGCCAGTGACTCCATAACGATCCTTAGGAAAGGAAAGGTTGTGGCGGCTGAAGTTAAGCCGCGTGAGGCAAGCAAGCTCGACTTGGTTAACATGATAGTCGGCAGGCCTTTGGAGTTTAAGCCTAGGGTTAATGATGCTAGGAAAGGCGGCAAGCCTGTTTTAGAAGTTGAGAAACTAAGGGTTTTAGATGACAGGGGCCTTTTAGCAGTCAAAGATGTTTCCTTCGTTATGAAAGAGGGGGAAATCCTAGGCGTAGCTGGAGTCGCGGGGAATGGTCAAAGGGAGCTTGTTGAAGCTCTCACGGGACTGAGAAGGGTCGAAAAGGGAACTGTGAAAATAATGGGGGTGGATGTTACGAATAGTCCTCCGAAGAAGATTATCAGGCTTGGTGTGGCGCACATACCTGAGGACAGGTTTAGATATGGTGTTGCTCCCGACTTAAGCGTTGCAGAGAATATGATTATGAAGCTTTATGGGGAAAAGTTTTCAAGGAGAATATTCATGGATACGGAGGCAATTAAAAGAGAAACAGAGAAGCTTGTTCAGGAGTTTGAGATAGTTGCACCGAGTGTGAATTCACCAGTAAGCCTCCTTTCAGGCGGGAATATTCAGAAGCTGATAGTTGCTAGAGAGCTCTCGATAAATCCTAAGATACTTGTTGCAAGCAATCCTACTTCGGGCTTGGATGTTGCTTCCACAAATTATGTTCACTGGGTCTTCCACAGGCTTAGAGAAGCCGGGGGCAGTGTCCTCTTGGTTTCCGAAGACCTTGAAGAGGTTTTAGCTTTAAGCAACAGAATACTTGTAATGAAGGAGGGTAAAATAGTCAGAGAGTTTGGAGAAGGCGTGTCAATCAGCGAAGTTGGGCTTGCGATGACCGCGGGAGCTGCATAGCCATGGTTAAGAGAAGTGTTGAAATATGCTTGTTGAAGCAATGGTGTGAGGATTGGAAATAGGACTGGAGAGAAGACCAACCGTATCTAGGAGGATCAACATATCTGCTAGAATACTCGCTGTGCTGCTGTCCCTTCCGCTAATAGGATTGTTGTTTGCCGCTTACGGCGTGAATCCGATTGATGCCTATCTGAGGATTTTTACTGGAGCCTTTGGAAGCCCGTATGGTTTCTCTGAGACGATCGTGAAGATGCTTCCAATAGGGCTATGCGCAGTCGGGCTCACTCTCGCCTATAGGGCGAGAGTGTTAAACATAGGTGCTGAGGGACAGTTGATAATGGGCTCCATGGCTGCAACATGGGTTGCACTATACTCAGGTCTCCCGCAAAGCGTGACGATTGTTGTAATGCTGCTTGCGGGCTTTATCC
This sequence comes from Candidatus Brockarchaeota archaeon, assembly GCA_017601225.1. Taxonomy (GTDB): domain Archaea; phylum Thermoproteota; class EX4484-205; order EX4484-205; family JAAOZP01; genus JAAOZP01. The sequence continues at coordinate 23,427 of JAFNIX010000001.1, forward strand.
TCGGAGCGGCATGGGCACTTTTACCAGCACTGCTGAAATCAAGGTTAAACATTAACGAGGTTATAGTGACCCTTATGATGAACTACATCTCCTTAAAGCTGCTGGACTATGTGGTGACAGGTCCATGGAGAGGGTTAACCCAATGGGGGTTCCCGCAGACAGATCCTTTCCCAAGCTACGCCAGGTTCCCCATGATAGTGGGAACCAGAATACACTACTATACTCTCACACTGCTCTTAGCTTCAACACTCGTCCTCTACGTGTTAATGAAGAGGACGAAGATCGGCTATGAGGTAAAAGTCGTAGGAGGGAATCCGGAGGCGGCTAAGTACGCTGGGATAAGTGTAACCAAGAATATCCTGCTAGTCATGCTGGTCAGCGGAGGGCTTGCAGGAGTTGCTGGAGTAGGGGAGGTCGCCGGCATACATGGGCGGCTCATAAGAGGAATCTCCCCCGGCTACGGTTATACAGCGATAATTCCCACTTGGCTCGGCGGGCTTGATCCTTTAGGGGTGCTCGTAGCATCGTTCTTCATAAGCGGCTTGATGGTGGGGGGTGACACGATACAGGTTTCCCTCAGACTGCCGTCCAGCCTCGTATACGTGTTTAACGGAATGATTCTACTCTTCATTATAAGTAGCGAGGTTCTAGCTAGATACAGAATCGTGATTAAAACGGGTGGTCGAAGAATATGGATATAGCCGCCTCAATACTTGCTGAAGCAGTTAGAGCCGGGACGCCGTTGATGCTTGCAACCCTCGGGGAAATATACTGTGAAAGATCCGGAGTTTTAAACCTAGGGCTCGACGGTGTGATGACGGTCGGAGCCCTAGCGGGCTTTGCTGCAACATGGCTCACGGGATCAGTCTGGATGGGCTTAATCGTAGCAATGCTTATTGGAGGCCTATTCTCCCTCATACACGGGTTTACGAGCATAAGCCTTGGGGTAAACCAGACTGTTTCGGGCCTGGCTCTCGCAATGCTCGGGACGGGGATTAGCAGCCTCTTGGGAGCAAAATATGTAGGGCTGCCTCTTAGAGACAGCCTTCCTGTTCTTCGAATACCAGTTTTGACGGAAATACCTTTAGTAGGCGGGCTATTCTGCCATGATCCAGTAGTTTATCTGGGAATGGTGATTTCAATAGCGATGTGGCTTATCCTGTTTAAAACAAGGTTTGGAATAATAGTGAGAGCAGTGGGAGAGAAGCCTGAGGCTGCGGATGCTGCGGGAGTCAACGTATACTTGGTGAGATACTTGTGTGTTTTTCTAGGAGGAGTACTCGGTGGCCTCGGTGGTGCCTACGTAACTCTCTCCTATACTCCGGGCTGGAGGGAGGGCGTGATGATGGGTAGAGGATGGATAGCCCTTGCTCTCACAATATTCTCCCTGTGGAACCCTCTGGGAAGCTTAATTGGAGCATATCTTTTCGGAGGGGTTGAGGTCCTCCAGTTTCACCTTCAGGAATACGGGGTTCCGGCAAGCCTGCTCGGCGCGCTTCCATATGTCTCCACTATAGTGGTGCTGGTTGCCAGTTCACTGGGTCTCCTGAGAAAAAGACTCGGTGCACCAGCGGCACTGGGAACACCGTACAGAAGGGAAGGTTAGTAGCCTGCTTATTTTAAATGTTGTAAATGCGTTTAAAAGGATTAATTAAAAGCTTTATTATGGTTCTCCGCCGTGGTTTACTCCATGAGGAAGGTTAAGATAGGAATTGTCGGTGTTGGAATCCAGGGTGAGCAGCAGTTAAAATCGTTCAAAACGATAGAGAACGCCGAGGTTCTCGCAGTCGCCGACCTGAATGAGAAAAGGGCTAGGGAGATTGGAGAAAAATACGGTGTTCCAAGAATATACACCGGTTTCCAAGATCTTGCTAAGGATCCCGATGTCGAGGCGGTTTCCATCTGCACGCCGGACCACCTGCACAAGGAGCCTGCTCTCATGGCTCTTGAGAACAATAAGCATCTGCTCGTAGAAAAGCCTCTCGCGACAAACGTTGCTGATGCCCAGAGGATAGTTGACGAGGCGAAGAAACGCGGCCTCAAGCTAATGGTCAACTTCAGCAATAGGTGGAGTCCTCCCTTCCGGCTAGCTAAGGAGACGATAGAAGCAGGTGGAATTGGCAGAATTATTAACGCTTATGCCCGTTTAAGTGACACAATATATGTTCCAACTGAAATGATAAAATGGTCGGATAAGACTAATGTTCTCTGGTTTCTCGGAAGCCATGTTTTCGACCTATTTAGATGGCTTTTTAACGATGAGGCTAAAAGAGTCTTCGGGGTTTCAAGGTCGGTTGTGCTGAACGCAAGGGGAGTCAAGACCCAAGACTTCTACCAAGCCATAATCGAGTTTCAAAATGGAATCACCGCCGTGATGGAGAACAGTTGGATCCTCCCGAAGGGGGAACCATTCATAGTGGATTTTAAAATGGAGATTTTCGGGGAAAAGGGTGCAGTGAGAATAGATAGGACGCATCATGGCAGCGTGAGGATTGTGAATGAACATAGAATGATGTTTCCAGACGTGTATGTCTTGCCATCTGAAAACATTAGCGTGTTTCTAAGGGCGGGACTAGAATGCTTTATAGACTGCTTGATACATGATTCAACACCTCCAGTAACCGGTGAAGACGGCCTTATCGTAACGAAAGTTATAAGTGCCATTATTAAGTCGAGTGAAATAGGTATGCCTGTTGAAATCAGCTGAACAAGCCTATTCTTTTACTAGCTGGGTCGGCGCTGTGCAGAATCAGGAATATCCTTAGTTTTAATCCCTTGAAAAGATTAAATATAGCATAATTAGAAAAACTCGGGATGAATTCGAGAGAAAGATGCATAAAATCTATCGAGTTTGAGGAAATAGACAGGGTGCCAACCGTCCTTAGAGCAAGGCCGGAGGTCATTTCCATTCTTGAGCAACACCTTAACGTCAACGGTTTCGACAATATCTGTTCCAAACTTGACGTGGATGTTAGGTTTGCGCCAGCTATCGGCTTAACCGGTGGATATGTTCCTGAAGGGGTAGAAATTAAGGAAGGACCGTATGAGGCTGCTTACACGATTGGATGCAGCGGGGAGTATGAGTTTAGGAAAGACAGATGGGGGATAATAAGCAAATGGTCGAGTAAAACCTATACTTATCAGTATGTTGATCATCCACTTAGAACCATAGATGTTGAAGACTACGTTTGGCCCGAAGTCAACGAGGAGCGCTTCGAGCTTGTAAAACAATACAGGGTGAGAAATGAAAATTTCTGCGTCTACGGCGGCGTGATCCACCTTTTTGAAATCGCGTGGCAGTTAACAGGTTTCAACGAGCTAATGGTGATGATGAGGAGAAACGATCCCAGGGTGGAAAAGATTCTCGACAAGCTTAATGAGATCCGTTTGAAACAGGCGCGATTATTGTTAGAAGCAGACGTCGACGTCATCTATGATGGTGACGATGTGGGTGCTCAGAACACCATGATACTGTCTCCCACAATGTGGAGAAGGTTTCTCAAACCTAGGTACAGCCTTCTGTCTGATTTAATTCATTCCAAGGGTAAGTATTTCTTCTTCCATAGCGACGGATGGATTGAGCCGATAATTCAAGACTTGGTTGAAATAGGTGTCGACGTACTTAACCCGGTTCAACCGGAAACCATGGATCCCGTGAGAGTAAGAGAATTATGTGGGAATAGAATGGCGTTTGAAGGCACGCTCTCAATACAAAGGACGCTCCCATTCGGAGACGTTGAAGACGTGAGGAAAGAGGTGAGAAAAAGAATTAGAGACCTCGGGCCAACCGGGCTCATCCTGGGGCCGTCACACTCTCTACAGCCAGACACTCCGTTAGAAAACATATTGGCAATTTACGACACTGTGAAGCAAGAATCATTAAACCTTCTCAATAGTTGAGACTGTTCGTTAAAAGCCAGATTCGCCACCCATACTTCAATGTATGGGATATTGATCTGTCAGTAGGTAAGCTTTAAATTAACGGTTTAAAAAATACTCGTATGCTGGCAGTAAAAGGGGGGAAACCGGTTAGAAAAAAGGCTTGGCCGGAATGGCCGGTCTACGACGATAGAGAGCTGAAGGCTCTTGAGGAAACTTTGAAAAGCAGGTTTTGGGGTGGAGGGGTTGAGGAAAGCGGTCCTAAGGAAAAAGAGTTTGAAGAAAAATTCTCCAAGTTCCATGGCTGCGAATACGGTGTTTGCGTCTCAAGCGGTACAGAAGCCTTACACCTGGCTCTACTCTCAATCGGAGTGGGTCTTGGAGACGAGGTGATAGTGCCTGCTCTCACGTTCTGGGCGACTGGAAGCGCGGTTTTAATGACTGGAGGAAACCTAGTCATAGTGGATGTTGATCCTGAGACGTATTGCATGAGCGTTGAAGAGGTTGAAAACAGCATTACTAGTCGAACTAAGGCCATAATCCCAGTCTACAATTATGGGGGCTCTCCAGATATGGATAAACTCTCAGAAATCGCGGAGAACCATGGTCTCGCGTTAATAGAGGATTGTGCTAGAGCCCACGGCTTCATGTGGAGAAATAAGCCGGCGGGGTCGATTGGAGACATTGGCTGCTTCAGCTTCCAGCAGGGTAAGCTCATGACTGCCGGAGAGGGGGGAATCATAATAACCAACAACAGGCTTTACGCTGAGAGATGCAGGTCGTTAAGAACATGCGGAAGAATAAGAGGAGACGACGTATTCAATGTGGGGATTGACTATTGGTGGAACTGGTGGAATTTCAGGATGACGCAGTTTCAAGCAGCAATACTGCTGGTTCAGTTGGAAAGACTTGAGGAGCAGACGAAAACCAGGCAGGCTAACAGCGAATACTTAAGCAGGAGGCTGAGTGAAATCGAGGGGATCACCCCGCTTAAGATAGATGAAAGGCTAATTAGACACCAACCTTGGCCATACCTATTTAAATATGACTCGAAAGTTTTCGAAAATGTTTCTATCAGAAGGTTCGTGGAGGCTCTTAAAGCCGAGGGGGTTCCCTGCGGCGGAATAGACCATCCGCCTCTCAACATGACGTTAACAGCCCACGGCTCTGGGTCGCGAATAATAAGAAAGCCGAAGTATCCTGTGGCGGAGGCTGCTATTCAAGAAGCCGTTACGCTGCCGCAATCAATATTCTTAGGGGATAGAGAAGACATGGATGATATAGTTGAGGCTATAGTTAAAATCAAAAACCATTCAGGCGAGCTATAGTTTCCCTGGGTTTAAACTATTAGGGTTAAAGATTGCCGCGATAATATTCGGTCGCTGGGCATCCTACGCACTCCTCATATTTGTACCTGTTGCAGGAATTGCAATTCACGCCGCAGGGCGCCTCTTTCAAACCCCTGTGTGTCAAACCTATTCTTAAGGGCATAAGCGGGGAATAACCGATGTCTTTTATCTGATAAAACTCTGACCTACGTATCCCCCTTCCACTTCTCAAAGAGCATTTCCCCATGGAGATGCTTTCCAAGGTTCCTTGGTTTTCAGCCGCTATTAAAGCCATTACATTGTATCCACCGATCATAGTGAAAATGTAGATTATTCTGGGGCATTCTTCCAAGCGTTTAAGAAGCCTCTGTGTGGTTTCAACGCCGTCTGTTTCAATCAGGACTATGGCTAAACGCATATTGAAATGTTTCAAGTTCATTTGAGCCGACACTTTGATCGCGTTCTCCTCGAGGAGTTTTTCAAGCCTCTTCTTAACCCCCATGCTAGTGTAACCGGTTATTCTCCCTAGTTTCTCTAGAGTTGTACGGCCGTCGACCTGCAGTTGGGATATTAGTTTCCTATCGACCTCGTCCATCATTGTTTAGATTTTAAGCAGAAGATATAAATATTGTTTACGATTTAAACTGCTAATCATGGGTAGAGTGGCGCAAGAACAGCAAATCGGTTTTAAAAGAGAAGGATTAGAGGAGCAGGAGAAAAGGCTCCGGGAGAGAATGAGCAGGGTTAGGCACAAGGTTGCGGTGATCAGCGGCAAGGGTGGAGTGGGTAAAACAATGGTGACGGTGAACCTGGCGGTGGCTTTCGCCAAGAAGAGTACTCCGGGTAAAGTGGGTATTCTAGATGCAGATATTCATGGCCCATGCGTACCTAGGATGCTTGGCATGAAGGGGGGTATTCTCAGAATAAGCCCAATGGGAGCCTTCCCTGCAACAGGCCCCTTGGGAATTAAGGTTGTTTCAATAGATTTCCTACTGCCTAGTCAGGAGACACCGGTTATATGGCGCGGCCCCCTTAAGATGTCGGCGATCAGACAATTCCTGTCCGACGTTACTTGGGGCGATCTCGACCTCCTCCTCATCGACCTGCCTCCCGGTACTGGTGACGAGGCGTTAAGCGTCATGCAGCTACTGCCGGAGATGGATGGCGTGGTCATCGTCACAATACCATCAGAGGCTTCTCAAGATGTGGTTAGGAAGGTGGTAATGTTCGCTAGAGAACTCAACATACCTATTATAGGACTGGTTGAAAATATGAGTGGCTTAATATGTCCGAACTGCGGAACGAGGATAGACGTTTTCAAAAAAGGGGGAGGAGAGACGATGTCTAGAGAGTTGGGGGTTGATTTCCTGGGGAAAATCCCTTTGGACCCGCGTATATGTGAAGCGTCCGACGAGGGCGTGCCCTTCGTAATAAACCAGGAGGATTCGCCTGCAGCCAAATCCTTCGCTGAAATAGCTGAGAAAGTGTGGAGATTCCTTTCTGAAAAAGGCAATGTTGCGATGAAGACGCGTACCGAACATATTCTGGGCATCGATAAAAATGGTTTGAGCCAAGCGGCGGATAATAAGGAGGTGGATGCTTAATGTCTGGTGAGAAAGAAGGTATTAGGATTCTACAGCCCTGCCACCAGGTTGCTGAACAGGAGAACATGGTTTGGGTCTGCGACGGGGCTGCGAACGTGGGGCAAATAGGACACGAGATAGGGGTTTTACTCACAAACTTGGGCAAAGCCAGAATGTGCTGCACGACTGCGGTTGCAGCAGGCTCGAAGCCGCACCTAGACATAGCTGGAAGAGCTAAGAGAAACATAGTTATAAACGGGTGTGGCAACAAGTGCGCCTCCAAAGTCTTGGAAAACGCTGGGAGAAAGATCGACTACGAGATCGATATATCCAAGTACCTAAGGAAAATACCGACCCTCGACATATACGAGGCGGATGTTCAGAGAATAGTGCAGATAATCATTGATGAAGCAAAGCTTTGAAACGTAAGTAGACCGCTGGCTTAAAAATCTTAAAAGTTCGAAACTCCGCTGATTAACAATCGTGTTTAACACGTTCTGAATGTGTGATTAATACCGGTAGTTTAGAAAATAAACTCTTGGAAAAAGGTTTAAAAACGCGACGGAAAACAGGGTGGTCTAAGATGAAGAGAGCTAAGAATCGTCCCAGATTCATAATGTGCTTCTGCACTGGAGAATGCCCCGGGTTCGCGAAACTAGAGCTTTGGAAACTGGTTAACTTCGTTAGAAACGAGCTTGACGTTGAGTACGCTGTTATCCACCCGCAGCTCTGCGTCACAGACGGGGATAACTTCCTGAGAGATCTCGTGAAAGACGGGGATAAGGATAGGATTTACGTGATCGGCGGATGCGACCCGAGGATGCAGAGAAAAATGTTCAAGGATGTTTTCGCCGAGAAAGGCCTCGACTTTGATAAGCAAGTGGTTTCACTCGACCTCAGAAACATGGAGACTCAGGAAGCTATGAAGAAAGTCGCTGAAACCATTGAAAAATTAACGGCTAGCTGAATAACGGAGGTTTACGAGTATGAGTAAGGCAAACCTCTGGCCGCCGAGGGAAGAGATAGCTTGGTATCCGAGGATAAACCAGGATCTATGCATTAAATGCGGGTCCTGCGTCGAGTTCTGTATGCACGGGGTGTATTCAAGACAAGGAGACAAGGTCGTGGTTTCCAAGCCTTACGAGTGCATAGTTGGCTGTGAAGCGTGCAGACACAGGTGTCCAGCCGGAGCTATAAGCTTCCCCACCAGGGAAGAGTTAAGGCAAATGCTGAAGGCTCTGAGAGAAAAGTATGGCACCGGCAACAGCAGTAATAAGCAGTAGTTAAGAACAGAAATAAGAGTGGTTTAGCCGGGTTTCCCCACAAGCTTAAGAAACCCCTTCACCCCCTCCGCCTTATCTGCGGTGTTCATGTGTTGAACCGCCCTTACCGCGTAAACCACGGCTGTGACTGATGAATGCGTCAGCATCGCATACATGGCGTACAGAGGCATGCTTAACAATGAGAACAATATCATATACAGGACGTACACGTTTCTCCTTCCATCCACCCTAGCGAAGAGCCTGTCGAAATCCGTGTATGCTGTTAAAGCTCTTCCCATGGTTTCCTTAAACTGCATGTAGCAATGTCTTACGAAGCTGTCCGCCAGAAGCATGCATAAGCCCAGTACGAGTGGTAAATGGCTATTCTCCGAAAAACACAGGCTTAGGGAGAAGCATATGTACCATGCCTGCTCATAAAGCATGTCGAAAGTATGCTCGATATATCCAAGCCTCGTCAGAATGCCTCTCGCCCTAGCTAACTTGCCGTCAAGCCCGTCTAATATTCCCACCAGGTAGGCTGAAACCGCCGCGATCTTCACATACCCTGATAGGAACAGTATTGCCACAAGAAATGCGGCTATGTTCGCCATAATCGTTATCCTGTTGGGCGTGATCCATGGCAAATCAGCTATTTGGTATACGATGTAGTCCTCTACTGGCTTGTTTATGTAGGATGTGAAGTGAAGCCCCTTCTGAGTCCTGAAAACAAGCCTTCTTTTAGCAAGCTCGATTGACTGCCTACTATCTATCTTGACGCAGACCGGAGAAACTCTGCGTTTCAACTCTAAGTGTTCAACCTGCATGCTGGAGACGTCAAGCCTAATACTGCATAGGTCCTCAAGTTTTTCTTTAACACGGTTTGAAGAGATCCCTTTCTCAAAAAGCCTCGAACACTCTTTAACTATCTTGTAAATCCCAACGGGCCTACTGTTAAGATAACAGGCAACATTACCTTCAACCTTAACGATTCCATCTACAAACTCTCGATCTATTACGACTCCTACACTTATAATCAGTAGGTCGTTATCAATAAACTCTTTGAGAAGACTGGAGGCATGTTCCCCCGTCTCGATATAAAACAATTTTAAACCAATTTCTTCACCATTTTTAAGCATGCTCTTTATTTCTTCTCCGTTGAAACCTAGTATGACGAGAACGTCTCTGATTCCAGCAGCCCTAATGGAGTTAAGGATTCTTACGATGAGAGAAACCCCGCACACCTTAACTAGGGCTAAAGGCCTATCCTTATTATATATGAAATCCTTCTCCTCCGCCAGTATTATGGCTTTCACTACGCACCACCAAAGGGTTTTATTGGTCTGAAGAATTCGGAGAATAAAAGTTTAAGCATGTTCAGAAGACTCGCCCTCCCGAATCTTTTCCGTAAGCCTCTCTATAATCTTCCTATATAGATCTCCAAAAGTCTTGTATAGGAGTTTTGCCACATCGTAGAAAATCAATATGAAGAAGACGAATATGGCTAGCGCCCCCAGTCTTGCAAGGTTTTCGCCGATGTATGGAACCAGTCTAAGTTGAGGAGGAAGATAAATCCAGAGAATCACGGCTAATAGAATGTAAAGTAGATCGACCAGCATGTGTCTGAGGGTGAACTCTGAAACCCGGAGGACTATCACTAAACGTTTAGTAACAATGTCTATTAGAAATTTCAGGGACATCAATATGCGATAACCGAAGTATATAGATATGATTAAAAGCGAGGCTGACATCAAATGGTCTGATTTCAAAACAAGGTCGTCGAGGGCCACTAGGGTAATATCCGTAACTGAGGGTGTAATCATATGCAGGAAGAGAAGCGATAGGGCAAGCTTAAGCGAGCTGGAAATTAGTATTTCAATCCTCTTAGTTATCTCTCCCTTTTCAACCGTAATCTCTGGTTTGGGAGCTCTTTTAACCCTCTCCCGCTCGGCCTCTCCTTTCTTGTTCTTAATAATAAGAGCAAGTGAAAATACTAGGTAGAAAAACGGGGCTACAGCCAAGTAATACAGGCCATAAAATTGAAGTGAAACAACCGATGTAAATAGAACCGTGAAAAGCAGCACATCCCTCGTCGCAGGTATTTTCCTCAAAACCCTCACATTACTACCGGCATTGTTTAAACCTTGAGCCACATAGCTTACCAGCATTATGTTTGCTACGGCGAGAATAGTAAGCAGGAAAACATTATCCCCCAATGATAATAAGGGTAATGAAAAACCGGTTACTATGGCTAAGTCTGAAAGGCGGTCCAGCAGAGAGCTGACTTGAAGCCTCCAGTTTTCCCTGCCATACAGGTTTACCAGTTCACCGGCTACTTCGCTAAGCAGGATTGCAAGCCCCACTAGAAGTCCTCCCAGCAAGGATTCTTTAAACGCCAAGAGGAAGCCTGCTGCTAGAGCGACGATTAGAGAAAATAGCGTCATTACAAGAGGCTCCCCGTCGAGGCTCCGGTAAAACCTGGTTGAAACACGGGTTGAGAAAGGCTTGATAAGGTACGTTGAGACCAGCCCGCTTTCCGTCTTATTCTCCTTCCTCAGTATTTGCCAGTAGACTTCTCTCCCTCTGACCAAGTCCTCAGGCGTATCTATATCTTTCCAGAGTATCCCAGTTACGTCAACATAGTCTACCTCACCGTCTTTTGAAGCAAGGTTTAAAGCTTCAGATATTGTTGCATTAGGACCAAGGCTTTCTATCGTCTTCTCCACATACGTCCTCGCCTTCTCGCCGCAAAGTATAACCCCCGTATCTATTCCATGCCTGGGCAAAGTCTTCTTATCCGTGTATGCTACGCCCTGTTCTTTCAACACTATTTTCAAGCCTTCTTCAGCATCAGTCTGGGAGGGCTTCCTATCGAGGCAAACAGTGAACGCAGCCTTCCTCCCTGAAGATAAAACCTCCTCAATCATTGATTTCTCATAAATATGGTCAGACATTAGGAGCAGGAAGCTTTCCGCACCCAATCGTTTTAAAGCTAGGTTGACGCTATAAAGATTCCCAAAATCATCTATATCTGTTTCTACAACCTCCACCCTCCCCTTCACCCTTTCCTCCAGCATACCTCTAAACTTCGGCCTCGTAACAATCAGGACACGGTTTGGATTAATATCTCCCAACCTGCTTAATATGAAGTCAAGTATCGTCACACCAGGCTCAAGCTCCATTAGACATTTGGGCGATTCCTCAGAATAGGGTTTCAGCCTGGAGGCTACTCCTGCAGCAATGATTACAACCGGAAGCTGCAACGACTAATACTATATCGTATTAACGTATTAAAACTTTTTGAAGCCATATTATAATGACTATAAAACTGACGCCTGTAAACGGTTTGACTCAGAGAGATAATGCTCCTTGAAAAAGTAAGAACAAGGCTCCTACAAGGCACACAGTATTCTCATGGCGGTAATAAAACTGTTGAAGTATGAACTGTCAATGAGGCTAACAATCGTGCCATCTGGCTCATGGTCAGTAGTCCCCCGTATCCTTACTGGACTTCTTTTTCAAAGCATTGTAGAAATCGAAGCTCGAGTGCATCATTGGCTAAGAATCTTTACACGTTTAACACTAAACATTTAAGCTATTGGAAGAACACCGGTTGAAACTCTTGCAGTAATTCTCTATTGATTAGGGTTTATGACCGTTGCTTCTCAATTAAATCTAGAAGTATTAAGACTGATTCTTTAACGAAATTAACACATTTCTCCTCTCCAACTTTTTTCTCAGCGAAAATTCTCCTGCCTTCTTCCGTTGTTAGATCTATCTCAATCAGCTCACGGCAGAACAGGCTTCCGCATTACTTTGAGAGGTATCTGTTCTTCCAAATTTTAAGCCTATAGTCATCAAGGCACCGATTACGCATCCGCAAACCAAACCCCTTCTTCCGAAGCCTCCGCCGAAAGCCGTAGCTATTCTGGGAATCAACTCGCTTTTTATCCCATAATGCTTTGAGAAAGCTAGGAGAACACTTTCTGAACACGCATACCCCTTTAAGAGCAAGGAGGCAGCTTCTTCGCCAAGAGGCTTCAAATCCTTACTCCAACTACAGTAGGAACCATAAAAACCCTTCCTTTCAAACCGGTTAGATGGCTATTCAACTAGAGTATTAGGGATATTTACACAGTGCGTAATGTTTTCATGGCTTCAATAAAGTTGTGAAAGCTTGAGCTGTCGAATCTTCCGTCAGGTTCCATTGTTAACAGCCCCTGATACTTCCAGTCCTTTTTTATTTTATTCAAAGCTTCGTAAAAACAGAAGCTTGAGTTCTCTAAGACCCACTTGTCTTCCTCAAGCTTTCCACGTAAATGAACGTTTACTACTCTGTTAATAATCGACTTGAAAGAGTCCAGTTCATCATATAGGATTGCCCACCGCAGGTCAAGCGTCACATAATCGAAAAGTTTGACTAAAGTAAAAGGTGTATACCCCTCTAAATGCGTTGGAACATTCTCTACTGAAGCCTTCACATTAGGAAATTCACGTGTAATTTCATAGAAAGTTTTTACTATACGGCTTAGGTCGAAATTCGTTGCCCAAGTATCCCATAGATGGAATACGCAGATGCTTGCTCCCAGTTCGCTGGCAATAAATAGAGCATCATAAGCAACCTGTTTCCCCTTCTCCCAATAGCGTTCTCGGCTTGAACAGAGATAACTACCAATGTCTCTACTCGCATGTACAGATAATATGGGCAACTTTTCTTTCTTAAGCATAGCCAGTATTTCTTCGGCCGTATACTTCGGTGTTTTAGTCCAGTCAGCAAAATCCCTATCTGTCAAAGGGGGATTGCTGCTATCCCATTCTGGCTCAAGCTGAAGCTCAAAACCATCTACAACCCACTCGGAGAAAACTTTCTTCATCACATCGATAGTTCCAATTAAATCATAATACTCCTTATCTCCAAGCCTAGCGATTGGAGCGCTGGAAACAGAAATCAAAACTTCATGCATTACATCTACACGAGGAAAATACGGTGAGACTTTAAAAACCTTACTGAATCCTTAGAGATATATTTTAAACCAAGCTTCTTGCAAGATCCATATATAGTAGAGGTGAACCCATCTCTAAAAATAAGAAAAAACCCAGCTTATTCGTCTAGTTGACAGTAGCCTGCATCCACTTTTTCCTGCATTTCTTTCGTCCAGTTGTCAAACCCTAAAATTTTAATCCTCTTCAAATTCTCTAAGGAGCCCCCTGTGCGTCGGAGTTTTTCACAAGTGTACATTTCAGTGCATTCTACACAGGTCACGTAATCTTTTTGCTTGCAACATTGACGTACAATGCAATCCGTGTTTCCGCCGCCAGCGACGCATCCTGGGCATTCTCCGAAAAGCCTAAAGAAACCATCTAGAACCCTTTCAAACTCCGCGTAATTCTTGAGGCCGGGTCCCATTTCGCCAGCTCCGGTGCAATCTTGTCAAAACCATAGGCGCCTATGACCTTTCGCGAGTTCTCAACACAGCTTTATCTGTCCCTGATATATTCCACAGGCTCCACAGTACAGACCACAATAACCAACCAGCTCCTTAGGGCTTTTACGCAATGTTTAACACACTTTACGTGTAACTTAACAATTGATAAGCTTTTGCAGAAACTCTTCTAATTGGAACAGTAGTACATAAGAACATGGAGGGGGAAACGGGCCCGCTGGGATTTGAACCCAGATCATTACAGCTCTCCCACAGCTTTCACGGATAGGAGGCTGCCGCCATTTCTAGGCGTACACTATCCAGGTTAGGCGACGGGCCCGATTGTCTTTTCCTCTCTAGGTCTTTTTATATTTTCTGCTGTTCTAGCGTGGTTTTAAACAGTTGGGCCGATATCGCGTAGTGTTTCTTTCTATATTCCTTAGGGTAGCCTAGTGAGGCTGTGTGCTCTATGGTTGAGCCATTCGTTGCTGATTTTCCACCAATCTTTCGTCATCACGTTTCTGAAATTTTATTGCTTTCGCTGTTGTTTCATGTCAACCTTTCCTCTGTGAGATGCTTGAGCAACATATGCATGCGAGTCCAAGAAGCCGGGAAAAAGCTGTTATGATTGAATCCCAGCGCCTTCTCCCGTTTTTCTCAGAGAACTCTTGGCATAGGCGTCTATTCAAGTTTCAACCCTCGTGAACTCCTTTACTTTAACTACGCCGGGAAATAAGCAGGTTGAAAATACGTGTTGAATAGCCTATTAAGAGCCTTTTTAGATCCATATGAGGAGTGTTTGGCGTCATCCGGAAGACTTAAGTATACATTCTTTCTTTGTATACAAATAGATAATGTCTACAGCGGTTCTTTCAATCAGAATAAGCGGGGAGCTGAAAAGGGAAACTGAAAAATTAGGCATAGATGTGAAAAGCGTGGTTGAAAAGGCGTTGGCCGATGCGGTAGAACAGGCTAAAAGGAGAAAGCTTGAGGAAGCAATCAATATGTTGTTGAAGGAAATGGATGAAATCTCTGAGGAAGAATGGGTAAGGGTTGTGAAGGAATGCCGCAGAGAAAGGTAGAGGCTGTTTTAGACACTTCCGCACTCTACCCGTTGCTCAGAAAACTAGGTAAGGGGGCTGCCTCACTGCTCCCGAGGCTGATGATTCTCGACCTAACCAAGTATGAGTTGGGAAACATAATCTGGAAAGAGTATAGGCTGGGGCACGTGAAGAATTGGGAGAAGTCCATAGAGCAGTGGTCAAGAATAATAGGAGAGTTATTGTCGTGTTCAATCGACGCGGAGCATCTTAAAGAGATTGAAAAAATCGCGGTTGAAAGAGACCTATCGTTTTACGATGCTTCATACGCTTACGCAGCGGAGAAACAGAACCTAAAACTCATATCCGAAGACGAAAACCTGCTCAACAAGTGTAAAAACTCCATAACCTTAGACAAATTCTTGGAAACCAAGCCTTAACACCAAGTTTTCACGTTCATCCATTGCCATGGGCAACCCGAAAGTAAACGCTCTTACAGGAAATGGAAATCTTAATAAACACGTAGGTGAATTAAGACAGACGGCGGAGGTAGCCAATGCCAAGCGGCGGCGAGGCCCGGTTAAAACGGGACCGACCGTAATTTTAGGCGCCGGACTTAAGGTGTTTCCCATAAGTGATCCGGTCCCGTAGGGGTTCGTGGGTTCAAATCCCACCCTCCGCATCTTTTACCCTTGCTGTTTTTAGTGTTGCAAGTTAGCGTGCACTATGTTTATAAGATAATGAGGTAGAGTATATAGGGTGATTCGTAAAAAGGTTGTTTTCAAATGGCTGAATGTGAGGGGTTCTTGACTGAGGTGGCAGATTAGAATTTTTCAAAAGCCTAATGACATTTTTCACAACTCACGGTTTTCAAGTTATTTCGGCTTTCTGAAATGTTTATCCGCGAAATCAATATACCTCTCCCAATCATATAGGGTTAAGGCATGTCCGCCTGAGCGAACATGATAGCCTATTGTCCCCATTACAGGATGGTTTAAAGGCGGCATCTCCTCCGCCGGCAGTCCATCTGTGCCGAGTAGCCTGTAAACCGGGTCCGCAGCCTTCGCCGCCAAGAATTCTCCACGAGGGTCAGCCCAAAGATCCTCGTCGGCGCTGGCTACGTAAACTGGGCGGGGTGCTATCAACGCTATAAGCATGTGCTGGTCCACCGGCAGTTCATCCTCACGATCATTATACTGCTTAAAGTTATCGCAGAACCAGTGTGGAAAAACAGTGTTAATGATTCTGACGGTTTCCCCGAACCTCCGACGGCTTAAAGCAGCCCCGCCGCAGCCGGAGTTGTTGGATACTACGATTGCGAAGCGCTCGTCCTGCGCGCCGGCCCACAGGGCTGTTTTCCCAAGCCTCGAATGGCCAACGATGACGACGCGTTTCTCATCAACCTCGTCATCCTTCTCAAGGTAATCCATAGCCCTGCTTAACCCCCACGCCCATGCGCTTATCGAGCCCCAGGCATCCGGCGGGCGGCTTGCCCCGAAGAACTTGTCGAACACGCCGTGAACACCGTTCCTGAAGCCGTCGTGGAAGTCAGGATCAATATCGTTGTAGCATACCGTTGCAAACCCGTATCCTCTTTCAAGCGTCTTATCAACCAGTTTAGGCAAATCCCCCCAGCCGCGAGACCTCTCGCTCGAAAAGAAATCCCTTTCTTCTGTAGTATTGAACGCTTGCAAGGGTCTATCCTTAAGCCTTATTGCTGGATCATCGTAAAAAGTATGGTTCCCCATGAAGTTGAGCATTAGGAAAACAGGCAGCGGGCGCGGCGGGCCGTTTGGAAGATAGATGAGCAAGTCCATAACCGGCCCATCGGGGCTTCCAGTTAAGTTGATCGCAACCTGCTTCCTAGTGGCTTTACCCCCTATAGCTTCACGATCCAGATCCCACACTTCGAAGAGTATTCCCTCAGGCTTATCAATCGGTGTTCTGCCATAAACCTGGCTGCGGAAAAGCTCAAGTATTTCAAGTCTCCTCTTCATCCAAAGCTCTGGGGTAACGATCTTCAACCCTTCTGGGGAAACAAGCGGGTCCGGCAGAGAATAAGGTGGAACCTTAGCTTCATCGTAGATTACGCCCGGCTGTTTTTCACTCAGCTTCCTAACCAAATCAGGGTTTGCACGCCAGCCCTGTTCCAATATTCACCATGATAGCATGTTAATAGGATGTTTTAATCGTTTACCGTTTCCAGTTTCAATCTTCCTCTGTGCAAAAACACTGCGAACAGAAGATGGAATGAAGTAGTTAGCATGGCTTGGCGCACGCTCAACTTTACAGCTCAACCCTCTTTTTAGACCCGTCGGGCTCAAGCAGGTATGCTGGTCTTCCTACTCCTGCGTAGAGAACACGGTACTTGGGTTTAACGTTAAGATTACTGATTACGTTTTTTCCATCGAGTATCGCAATTTCTCTCCCAGCTAGGCTGGATGCTTCCTCTATTTCTATCTGATAAAACTCCTTATGGTCGCTCGCTATCACGATTGCATTAACACCTTGGACTGCCTGCCTCCAGTCCCTGAGTATCTCAATATTCTTGCCTTCAACTTTTTCAACAAGCGGGTCGCACACCCTGAAGCTTGCCCCTGTTTTTTCAATGAACTCGAGTACTCTCAGGGCTGGGGAAAGCCTGGTGTCTGAAGTGCCTCCCCGGAATGATAATCCGAGGAGTGCGAAACTGCATTCAGACGGATCCATGTTTAGAAACCGGACTGCCCTAGCAATCTTTTCCACGAATAGTTCCGTAGCTGTTTCATTAATTCTTCTCGCCAGCTGCGTGATTTGAAGCTGCAACCCTTGTTTAAGCCCTGTCTCAATTATGAAATAAGGGTATACAGGTATGCAGGCGCCTCCTACTCCAATCCCCGGATTATGCAGGTGTGAGAAAGGCTGGGAGTTGGCTGCTGCCCTTACCTCATCGTACGGCACGCCTATCTTCTCGCAGAGGCGGGCGAGCTCGTTGGCTAACGCTATGTTGACGTCGCGATAAACTCCTTCAAACAGTTTCTCAGTCTCGGCTGCAACCGTGCTGGACATTTTGATCACGCCTCTCTTAACTACTGCTGAATACAGGTTCGCAACCAGATCCAAGCTTCTCGGGGAGTCGCAGCCAACTATCTTCGGATACTTCTCCAAATAGTCTGCTAACACTGTTCCAGCAGAGATTCTTTCAGGACTGTAGGCTAGGGCGAAATCCTCATCCGCTTTTAGACCACTGGCCTTCTCCAGAATAGGTTTAACCGTGTTACGCGTCGTCCCCGGGGGTGTCGAAGTTTCTACGATAACCACGTCCCCCTTAGATAGGCTTCTACCTATTTCTTCAGTAACACTGATAATTGGGGTTAAATCCGGCTTCTTGTCGCTTGAAAGATACACTGGGACCGCGATTATTTTTATGTCTGTTTCACGCGCCCCGTAAGAGTAATCGTCAGTAACCTCCAGCAAACCCGTGCTTCTCAACTTCTTTATGTGTTCAGTCAGGTAGGCTTCTTCAGGGAAGGGGGATAAGCCTGATTCAACCATCCTTATGGCCTGCTTGTCGAGAGTCATCCCTATTACCCTGGCTCCAGCTAATCCCCATCCGACTCCGATGGTTAAGCCCACATGGCCGAAGCCGAATACTCCAACCCTATACTTGCTTTTCTTCAGGTTTTCAACGGCTTCTTCAGGCGCCACTAGGAACGGCTTCATCCGAATAGTTCAACGAACGCGTTTTTTAAGATTAACTGAGCCGGAAGGTTAAAAGAGTTAATAGCTGGCCACAGGCGTGTTGAACCTAGGAGTTGCCTGGGAAAACGTTCATGATAGACGTGCTCACGCCTAAGCAGGCTCTTCTATTCGGCAAGGTTAAGGAGAAGCTTGAGGAGAAAGGATGCAGAGTGCTCATTACTTCACGCAGGTATATTGAGTTAACCAATGTTTTCAAACTGTCACGTATTAAACCCATTGTCATAGGTAGGCATGGGGGCGGAGACCTTTACGGGAAGCTCTCCTCGTCGCTCGACAGAATGATCGGTCTTTTAAAACTCGTGAGGAAGGCTGCTCCAGACCTTGTTTTAAGCTTCAGCTCACCGGAGGCAGCTAGGGTTGCGTTTGGACTAGGTATCCCCCACGTCTCTGTAAACGATTCTCCGCATTCAACGCATGTTGCGAGACTAACCATTCCACTCAGCCGTAAGCTTCTAACGCCAAGGGTCGTTGGGAAAAAAGCCTGGTTGAAATACGGCATAAGTGGAAAGGATATAGTTACCTATGGGTCGCTAGACCCAGTCGCGTGGCTGAGAGACTTTAATCCTTCGAAAAACGTTCTCAGGAAATACGGCTTGGCTGAAGGCGAATACATAGTTTACAGGCCTGAGGAGTACAGGGCATCCTATTTAAACGTTAGACGGCTGACGCTTGAAACTGTTTCAAAAGTCTTCCGGAAAGATGAGCATTTAGCAGGGTTGAAAATCGTTATCGTACCTAGGTATGAGGATGAGACGTATAGAAGGTTTTTTAAAAAACAAAGCGTGGTCATACTTGAGCATGGTGAAGACACTCGTTCAATCCTGTTTTATTCAAGGGGCTTCATCGGTGCAGGGGGAACAATGAGCGCTGAAGCCGTGCTCATAGGGGTTCCAGCAATATCGCTCTACCCTTCCTCCACGATTGTTGAAGAGTTCCTAGTGAAAAAAGGGTTGCTTGTTAAATCAACCGGGGTGAAAGATTTGCATAACTGGTTGAGGAAAACCGTTTCACAGGAATTCGAGGAACACGAAAGGCTTTCGTCTTTGAGAATGCTCAGGAAAATGGAGGATCCTGCTGAAAAGATTTCCGAAACCTGTTTAAACCTGCTTTGAAGAAGGCCGTTTCTAAGTATTTTTACGTATCTCTCTTGTGAACAGGTGCTTGTACATGCTAAGCCAGACGAATATCCATAGCAATATCAGTATCAGTCCAACAGCTGCTTGAACAAAGCCTACGAGTAGCCTTGGCAGAGGCCTTAGAGTTCTCTCTATGTTTACTTGAATAGTGTAAAAGACGTATGAGCCGAATATGATCACGACATAGTTAAACAGGATTAGGAGGATCAAGGGTTTAAGGCTGAGAAGCTTACTCATGTTCTCACCATAATCCTAATGCGACCGTTAAAATAGTCAGTCCGTTTGATATGGCACACAGGGTCATGATTGCCTTAATAATCTCCTTCTCATTATTGAAGCCTAATGCAGCCACGAATCTCGTCAGGGTTATTGGTGCTTTCAAATCCCTGTTTGCATATATGGTTCCGTCATCTGAAACCACTATGGGTCTCTCTTTCAACTCTGATCTTTCGAAAAGCCTTCCGACACTTGAAAGGTTGAAGAAGCCGTTGGTCAAGTGTGGCAGTAGACTTATTATCAAAGGTATTTCGCAGCCCTGGATGACTGAAAAAGCCAGGAGAGCGCCTCCTATGGAGAGAGTGCCCGTATCGCCGACGAAAACCTTAGCCGGATACTTGTTGTACGCGAACAATGCCAGCATAGGGGGGAAAACAATGCTGAACAATAAGCCTGCCAGAAGTATGTCGAAGCCTCCTCCGGTAAAGTGTTTCAAAACAGTCGCGAGGAACAGTGTTGTTAAAACCATTAGAGAGGAACCGGTTGCAGTCCCGTTCATAGTGTCAAACATGTTAACCGAGTTAGACACTACTGCAAGCAAGCCTGGAATCATCACCATGTATATTAAAGGGATTCGGAAAACTATTCCGAAGGTTAAAACTAGGCTGCCGGAGTAAGGGTGTAAAAGGATTAACGGCAACCCGGCTGCGGCCGTGAGAAGAGGCTTCTCCACCGCGCCCAGCTTCCTCAAATCATCTATGATTCCTACAAGCCCTGTCGCGAGCACCGTAAGCATCATGCCCATTACTTCGGGAACGTGGAAGTTTACCAGGACCGCCGGGATTGAAGCTGCTGCAACCCCTATGATGAACGCTAGGCCACCCATCTCCGGGATCCGCGGCTTCCCAGGCTTATGATGGTCTAATCCGGAAATGCCGAGTCTAACGAAGCTCCTAGCTATGTATCTTAAGGTTAACAGGGATGAGGCGAGGCCAATAGCTGCTGAAACGGCTGCGGTGAGCGCAGGGTTTTCCAGCATATTCTCTCGAAACGGGGATTAACGTTGTTTAATAAGTTTTCCAAGAGTTGAGGCGATAGTTTAATAAGCCTATTTTCATGGCTACCGTGTCCTTTGAGCCGGAACGGAGGCGGTGGGAACGGCATCTTTTTCCAGAGAATCGTGTTGCTGATGAGCCTGTCTCTGATTATTCTCTTCACAGCCTACGAGCTTCTGGAGACGCCGCCGAAACGCTTCCTAGTGATTAAAATAATCGATTTCAAGGAGGAAGATAATGGTTTCTCCCTAGTGCTTTCTTTAAGAAATAATTCAAGCGAGAAGCACGAGGGGCGTCTAATATTCTTAATCGGGTATGAGGACAGCAGGGTTTCGGAGAACACTACTTTCTACTGTTTTACAGGTTTTAAAACGTTAAACTTCAGCATCGTCACGCTTAACCCTGGCGAGAGTAAAAGGCTTGACTTAAAGCTGCCTCCGGATCCCAGGGCTGAAAGAATCATCGCTGCCTATTGTTACGATTCCAGTATTATTGTTCAAACAGGATATCGTAGCCCAGTATTGCTGAGGAGGGATGACACATTATGGGTTCAAACATGGATAGGTTGAAAAAGCAGCAAGACTGGTGTTTGGTCGCAGCGTTTTCAATCGCATTACTGTTAAGGATGATCCCGTCGGTAAAATATGGTCTGCCATACGGGTTCGATATTTACGAGTTTGTTTCAAGAGTGTTTGTGCTCAACGAAGGGGGTTCCGTGTCCCTGCCTCACGGCCCACTCTTCTATTATCTTCAACTAATGGTTCTCAAGGCTGCGGGCTACGACATGTTCATGAAAATCCTAACCTTCGTTGAACCAATAGTCTTCACTTTCTTCATCCTCCCGCCCTACTTTGTTTCAAAACAGTTTAAAACTGAAGGCAACAAGCCTGTTTACACGCTTCTATACCTTGCAGCGACTAACCTTCTTGTGCATCAGATTGGGGGAGTAATAATACCGGAGGGGCTTGGGATACTGTTCTACGGGCTATCCATACTGTTTTCAATGAGGGCCTTAACCGTTGATTGGAGATGGATGCTCCCCGCGATGCTCTCCGGGTTTTTAACCGTCATGAGCCACCATCTTTCAGCTTTTCAACTCATACTGTTTTTCATCTCGCTGTTTCTCTCCTACCTGTACTGCTTTTTGAAGCATGAGAAAAATATTAGTCTGCTTCGTTTACTCGTCTTAATGTTCACAACCATAATCCTACTTTTTGCTTCCTCTGCATCTGTTTGGAGCTTGGCTGGGGAGGAGGAAAACATGCTGAGGCTAATCTTAAACATGATCCTTGAAAAACCTTTTCTCCTGCTTCCGATAGCGGCCGCGATGCTTCTATTTCCACTAATCACAGTCAAAATAGTGAAATTCGTGAAAAAATATCGGAAATTCACATTCGTAAAGACTTTCACATCAATACTTCTGGCCAGCGTAATCATCCCGATCGCGTTAACAGTCATGCTTCATCCTGATGCTTTGCCAACAATCCTTTGGTTCACCGTGCCCATTTCGCTAGGCTTCCTCCCATTCACAATACACGGCTTAATTCAATACTGTAAGAAAAGCTCGCTTTACGAAGCCTTATTCTTCATAGCTCCGTTAATGGTTTTCATGGTTGAGTCCTCTTTCCTACTTTCATTAGAAGGTTACCGTGTGCTAATTCACAGGATCCCAACGTTCATCATATATTTTGCAACCCCGTTAGCCGGTTACGGGTTGAGCTGCTTCAGCGTTGAGTTGAGAAGTATGGAAAAAGAGTATCTGGCGGGAATGATGGTCGCATACTTCATTTTTTCGCTTGCTTTCACATCCTATCCTAAGCCGGAATTCACTTATGGCATTAAAGAGTCTATCAGTTATTCTGATCTTACGCTTACTGAGGACGCTTACGGCTACTCGCTGCTTTTCAACTCTAAAATCGATACTGATACTCGGCTTGGCGCCCTGCTAATGTTCGTGTCGCGCAGAAACGCTTTCTGGATAGGCAACTTGACATCATGGTTCTTACCGTCGAACTCCTGGCTCGTAAACGTGTCAGTCACTGGAAAGCCGTATCCGGTTGAAAAAGGTGTTTTAATAGTTGTCTCTGACGCTATGAGGGAAACATATGGCGGCAGGGTTGTCAACCTTGTAACCAAGCCCTCCGGCAGCCTTGGGGAGGAAGCCATAGATTATCTTAACAACTCTCCAGGCATAGATAGGCTTGAGGACGTTCAGAACGGTGCAATCTACATGCTTTCCCCCTGGAAAAAGTTAAATTGCAGCGGTAACGAACCTCCTGGCGATGGTTAAAGCCGTGGTATTAATAAGGTGTAGGGCCGGAACCTATAAGGATGTTGTCAGAAGGCTTAGAGAGTTAGAGAATGTTAAGCTGGTTTTTTCAAGCCTAGGCGCATACGATGTTGTCTCCAAGATAGAGGCTGGAAGCCTGGCTGAGATAGCCAAGGCGGTTCGCACGATAAGGTCTTTTAAAAACGTCAGCGCCACTGAAACCCTTATCGAGGTTGAAAGGGAGGGATCATAAGTGACTTACAGCTGTGTCCTTATCAGTGTTGACGATGGGAAAATGGATCAGGTTCTCGAAAGAATCAGAAAGATCGACGGCGTGATTGATGCTTTCCAATGCTTCGGCAGGTTCGACATAGTCGCCATTCTTCAGGCGAACGATATTTCGGAACTGGCTCTTCTAACTGCGGAGATAAACTCGATCGAGGGTGTTGAGAAGACGGAGACCCTGGTTGCAAGCTGAAGACAGGCTACTTTAAATGCTCCCATCCGCTTCTTAAAACTCTAACCGTCTTCCCATCCTTCCTACGGTACCAGACCCCCTTATGATCAATAATCCTCCCAATAGGTATTAATGATCCTCCAGCATGTTTAACCCGTTTAACAGCCGTTCTCCATTTTTCTCTAGGGATCACTGCAACAAGCTCAAACTCCTCGCCCCCATAGAAAACCATCTGGGAAAACGGTGCTCCAAGGATTTTAGATGCTTCTTCAAGGCCCTTGCTGACCGGCAGCCTCTCCACCAGGATTCCATCCCCGGTTCCACGAATAAGATTGTACAGGGATACTGCAAGGCCGTCGCTTGAATCAGTGCATGCTGCCGCAACACCGTTAAGCGCCACGCCTTCTCTAAGCCGTGCTACGGGCCTGCATAGTTTCCTCAATACTCTTTTTCTCAGAGATTCAGGCAGCCTGTCGAGGCTTCTCATCATCTTGAAGCCCACGTATGTTTCTCCGAATGTCCCAGTTACAGCAACAATATCCCCCGGCTTACCTCCTGTTCGAGGGATTGGCGACTTATTTGAAAGAGACAAAGCGACAACGCTGATAGTAACACAGGGAGACTCATTCGTGTCCCCGCCCATAAGTGTCCCCCCATAAAGATTGATGGCCTCCCCCCACCCTTCTACCAGTTCCCTAAACCTCCTCCAGCCGAATCCCCGTGGAAGTCCAATGATTAGATAATAGTAGGTTGGGGATAATCCTTTAGAAGCGATGTCGCTCACACTTATCGTGAAGCTTTTAAAACCCATTTGCCTAATCGTCATGAAAGGCGGAACATCGGTTGTTTCAACAAGCATGTCCCCCGCGAAAACAAGATGCTTCTTTTTAACCACGCAGCCCCAAGCATCATCATAAGGGGAAAGAATGTTCCCATACTGCTGAAACCTCTTTTTTATGAAATCTATAACCGAATACTCGCTGAACACGCTGCGCGTCACCATGCTTCTAAAGAATTGTTCAAGCTAGTTTAACCTTTTTATACTGGTTTTAAGGGAGCGAAAACGTTTTAAGCCCCCTGAGAAATTTTCGAGTTGAGCCTCGGTAACTCAGCCTGGTAGAGTGGCAGCCTCGTAGGCAAAAAGCCGAGCCAGCTGTTAGGCGAGGGTTCAAATCCCTCCCGAGGCTTTCTATAGGGCTGTTTTGAAAAACAGCCTCTTCGCTTTTCAGTCGGGGCTTTAAGGCTATGCTTAAAAGCCAGGGTTCCTGTTAAGACTTGTTCAGCGTTTAAGATGCTCTTAAACATAGGGATCGATGACACGGATTCGGAAGTATTTGGCTGCACTACTCACGTGGCTGCGAAAATAGTGTCCCAGCTAGACGGCATGAAGGGTGTCCAGTTTATAGACTATCCTCTTCTCGTAAGGCTTAACCCGAATATCCCTTGGAAGACAAGGGGTAACGGGGCGGTAAGCATAAGGATAAGGGTTGAGAGCCGGGAGGTTTACGAAGAGGTTGCATGTTCAGTTGTAAGCATTGTGGAAAAGCTTTCGGATTTAAGCAGCCCCAGGTCTGAGCCCGCAATAGTCTTCAGCAATAAGCTTCCCCAGAAGGGGGATATGCTCCACCAATTCTACCTGAGGGTGTTGAGAAGCATGGTCTCCCCGGTTGAGGCGTTGAAGATTGCTGAGGAGACAGGCGTGTCCTGCAGGTTCCTGAAGACTTCTAAAGTTGGGGTCGTGGGAGCGCTTGCAGCGGTTGGAGCTGTCTTCGACGACTATACTTTCGAGCTTCTCTCATACAGGACTAGGGAGAACTATGGGAAGCCCCGTAGAGTAGACCGGGACAGCGTCATCCTGATGGATGAACTTACCTCGAAAAACACTTTTAACAATATTGACCCGGAGACGAAACGCATCCTGATAACTCCCCACGGCAGGGACCCAGTATTATTCGGAATAAGGGGGGAGACGCCTGAAGCAGTCTACAACGCGTTCAGGCTTGTGAAGGCTGAGGAGGAGATTGAATGCTGGTGTATTTTCAAAACCAACCAGGGTACTGACTCGCATTTTCCAGAAGAGCCTGTTGCAATCAGCCAAGTTAAGAAATATGATTCAACACTGGTTGAGGGGCGCGTGGTGGACAAGAAGATTATTCGAGGCGGACACGTTATAGTGAGTATTGAAGGTGGAGGAAGGATTTCATGCGCATTCTACTCTCCTACAGGGGGCTTGAAGAAAGCAGCATCCATGCTTGAGCCCGGTGACCACGTAAGGGTTTACGGCGGGGTTAAGGAGCATTCGGGGAAACTGGTTGTTAACGCTGAGAAAATGGAGGTTTTAAAACTGTGCGAGAAAACTAGGAGAACACCGCCGGCGTGTCCAAAATGCGGGAGAAAATGCAAGAGCCTCGGTCTACGCCAAGGCTTCGCCTGCGAGGAATGCGGCGAGACTGTTGAAGAGCCTCAGACAATCGTAATGGAACGCGGATTAACGGTGAACCACCCGTATCTGCCGCCTGAAAGATCCCATAGACACTTAACCAAGCCGTTGAAAAGATATGGTTTCGAGAAGAACAGGCTCAATGAGACCTACGGCTTCATAATCCCCTGGCACTATCCGTAGGAATAGTTCAACTTTCCCCAGACTCAGCTATGAAGGCCAGCACATCGTTAATAATGCTGACTAAGCTTTGAAAACCATGCTGAACCCTGCTCTCAGTAAGCTCTCTAATTGGAAGCACTATCTGCAGGGCAGGGATCTTTTGAAACCTTGCCATGGCGACTGCGAGCGTCAGCGAGCTCCTTAAACGTCTCCCTTTTACAAGAACATAGTCATCCCTGTCTTTAAACCTCTCAGCAAGCCTTGAAGAATTAACAATAAGATACGCCTTCCTGTTCTTGCTTGAAGCATTCACGCAGTCGATGGTTACTAGGAAGCTGGACCCGACTAGTTTCATAGTGTAGAGAAGCGAGGAGAAAAACATGTTGCGCTCCCTGTTGCCCAGAGAGTCAATATACTGTTGCCTAACCATCGTTGTGAAAACACTTATGTTGAAATCCCCGGTTTTAGCATGGTAAATATCCACGGTGGGAATCTTACCGACACCCATAGAGTCCACGATCAGGTTGTCGGGAAAACCATAGAAAACAATCTCTCCAACAGGCCTCATGTTGAAAAGCCTAACAAGGTTCCCAGCCTGAATAACACCCATACCGCTGGAGCCCTCTAAGCCGAGAAACGTCAACCCCCTGCCGCTTATCCTCTCCCTAAGCAGTATCTCTATCAGCCTTCTTGGCACCCTCCTACCCGGGTAGGGTTCCCAATAAGGAGGGAAAAAATCCTATATTAAGATTTGGCATCTTGGGTTTCTCCTACCGGGGTAGGAAGCTCCCGGTTTGTCGACCTTGTGGCCTCATCCTACCGGGTTCAGGGCCATGCCAAACTGGCCCCTGCTATGCGCATGTAGCGCGTGGCCTGCTTCATTATGTTTATCGCGCCATTGTAGTCCGCGTTGCACGTGTAGTTGCAGGCTTCGCACTTGAACATGCTTCCCTTACGGATCCCTACGCTTCCGCACCTGTGGCACAGCTTCGAAGTGCCTCTTTCGTTCACTTTGACAACCTTGATCCCCAGCCACCTCGCCTTATACTCTATGAGCCCGCTGAGCTTGTAGTATGGGAATCCATTGAGCTTTCTGTTGAATACCTTGCCCCTATCTTCTTCTTTAATTCCCTTCAAGTCTCCCATCACAATCATCGCATCTGTCTCCAGCGCTTCGTTCACTATCCTCCTGCTTATCTTGTGCAGGATGTCGCTCACTATCCTTTGCTCCTTATCTCCAAGCTTCTTGATTGCATTGTAAGCCCTCTTCACCGCCAAGCTCCTCCTCAAATAGAAGAAGTGTCCCCTTACCTTCCTCAGCTCCCTGCCGTAGAACCTCGGAACCGGGTTGCTTGAATTCACCGTGACCGCTATCCATCTTATGCCCATGTCGATAGCTAGAATATTTTTCGGGGTTCTCTCCTCAACCTCCTTCTCAACACAGATCTGTACAAACCACTCGTCGCCCTTGCGAATCACTTTGGCCTCCTTAAGCTTCAAGTCACTCGTTATCGGCTCATGCGTCGTGATTAGGACCTTTACCCCTCCCCAAACGCCGTAAACAGGTATTTTAAACACGTAGGGGTATTGCTTAATATCGATCCTGTACTTGTCGTTTCTCAGCATCAATGGATATTCTTTCTCCTTTAGCTTCCCATTTAGTCTCTTAAGGAACCTGTCTGCTACTTGCTGGGTGGCAGAGTATAACGGAACCGATTTCTCGCCTCGCAGGTATCGTTGGAAATTCTCGTATTCGCGCTCCAGAAGATCCCTCTCCTTCTCACTGAGCTCCAGAATCTTACCTTTTATAGTCTTCCTGGCTATGATATACCTTGGAGAAGACATGCTACACCACCTCCTAGGAGCCGGGGCGATGATGCTGGCTAGTGCCGGTGGTCTAGGAAAAGCCACGCGTGGCCTATACTCGATTAAAGGCGGGCTTCAGCCGTTACAACGCAGACTAAAGTGCTCGCTCAAAAACGCCTGATTTCACGCCCCTCCACAGCTCCCAGGAATAAGATTCAGCCTAGGGGTATATAATTACTCTGATCGTACTCGAATCGCACTCAGATGAACTCAGACCGAATATAGATTGAACTCAGATAGTACACGGATGAACTTAGATCACAGAGAAGAAGTTGAAAGAAGAAAGCTTTTTAGCGGGGGAAATATAGAGCGATTAAGGGTAAATGGGAGTGTTAAGCCACTTGGTGAGGCTTCTTTCCGCCCTCTTCCTCAGCATGTTTATCTCTTATACCGTTTATCGCGCCCTGGGGCTGATTGATGCCCTCCTCTCCAGTATCATCGGGCTCGGCCTGATGATGAGCCTCCCCTTCACGCTGATCTTTCTCTTTTACGGTAGGGTTCAATGGGCTAAATACGCCCTTGCCTTCATTTGGGCTGCATACCTCGTTGGAATCTGGACATACATGCTCGTAAGCATGGTGGTAACACTTCCAAGTTATCTTTGGATTCCAGTTATGGCAGCTTTCCTAGGGGGAATAGTAACTCTGGCCATTTGGAAGAGGAAGAAGCTTACCATCCCTTGGCCATTACAGAGGGATGTGGAGCCGAAAGTAAAGGGGCTTGAAGAAGGACTAGAGGAACGTGAAGAATTGGGCCGTTTAGAGGAGGGAAATAAAGAACTTTCTACTCTAGTAGAGTCCCTGAACGAAATTGAATGCAAGATATTATTGATGCTTCTGGAGTCGGAGAGGCAGTATTCTAAGAAGGAGCTTCAAGGCGCGGTTAAAGCCACTTATTCCAGGGTGTTGAGGGCGGTGGACGAGTTGAGCAGGCTTGGGCTAGTCGAGGTCACGGAGCTCCCGAGGAGGACGAGGGGCGCGCCAATCCAACACATGGTGAAGGCTTCGGAAGACGTGTTAAAAAGTGGGCCCGAGGCAAAGAGGCTGGTCGAGAAGAGGCTCGTAAGACTGGAAAAGGCTGGCCCCAGTGCTAAATGACCTGTGTTCATCTGAGTGCGATCTGTATTCGATCTGAATTCATCTGAGTTCAATCAGAATAATTATGAGGTGCCTCTTGAAAATTCAGGTCAAATTGATATCGTTGACGAGGTTCAGGAAAATCGTCTACGAGAGAGTCGAGGTAACCGAGCTGGGGAAAAGGGTCGAAAGACCTCCTACTAAGCATATAAGAACGTTTGAAGTCTTAGGAGCGAAGGTAATTCTTGGAAGGGATACCTTCAAAATTTCTGGGAGGCTCATTTCCGAAGCGAGGCTGAGGTCAGCTGATCATAGCGACACCTCTTCTGAGCTTAGGATGCTTCGCGGCCTATTCATGAACGGTTTTGATGGCATGTTCACGGTGTCATATGAGCCGTTTAACTACGAGATGAGGCTTTCAACGGCATCCAGGTCTATCGAGGAGCTGGGTAAGATGTTCTCGAGAATGAGGGCAAGTGTGCATGCCGGATTCCCCGAAGCCGAACTCGAAACCCTCAACGCTTCTTCCGAGGTTGTCCTATGGCCGCTGGGCGGCCCACCGGTTTTAAGGTATAAGAACGCTTTGATCCTACAGAGAAGACAGGGATTCTCGGCAGCCTCATTTCTATCCATGAAGCCGGACGATTCACTTGATATCGTAGAAGATGCTTTGGAGAATGCTCTAAGATCCTCGGCAGAATCCGGATGCTCGCTTAGGTTTTGCGTTCCAATTAAATCGTGCAAAGGTATCCTTCATGCCTTAAGCTTATGGACTGAGAGGAGGAGAATCTCCTCGCGATATTCGAGGACCTACGAGAGGTTGATGAAGAAAGGGCTTCACAATAGCAGAGGGGAGCTTATAGGCTACAACTTGAGGGAATCCGCCGAGCTTGAGGAATTTCGCTTGAAGTATGAGAGACTCGATAGCAATGCTGGATGCTGGACATGCTCACTAATTATCGTCGTGATAGGACCTTCTGAAAAAGACCTCAACCAAGCCTATCTGAGACAAAGGAACAATGTGGAGGCAGTTAAAGCAGCCTTC
Source organism: Candidatus Brockarchaeota archaeon (assembly GCA_017601225.1). Lineage (GTDB taxonomy): Archaea > Thermoproteota > EX4484-205 > EX4484-205 > JAAOZP01 > JAAOZP01. The sequence goes on from JAFNIX010000001.1 coordinate 53,402, forward strand.
TCCTCCTCATATGGGATTAAGCTAGAAGAGGTCGGCCTGCTAAGCCTTGGTAGCGTAGCGAGGAGCATCCTTGAGAGGAAAATTGTAGACTTCAAGAAAGCCCACATGACTAGTGACAAGCTATCATTACTTGTAAATATTCCAAGGCCGATAACGCCGAGCATATCCTACACGCCAAGGAGAAACGTCGATTTTGGGGCCTTTGACCCAGCTGAGCTCAAGGGGAACGGAATAATGCTGGGCTATTACGAGTCCATGGGGAGAAGGCTTGAAGTCAGAATAGGGATAGAGGACTTACCTCTCCACCTAGCCATATTTGGGGTTCCTGGCTCTGGTAAAAGCACTCTGGCAAAGGCACTCTTGAGAAGGTATAGGGAGCTCGGAGGCCCCATAATGGTTTTCGACAGGCACGGAGAATACATCAATGAATTTGATGACGCCATGGTTCTCAACACGGACAATGCTAGGATAAACCTCATGGACCATCATGGAGATCCAGAGGGACATGCCAAGATTCTAAGTGAGGTTTTTACAATGGCCTGGCCAAATGAATTCGGACCATTAGTCTCCCACATCTTCAGAAGAATGTACTTTAGGTATATTAGGGAGGACAGTTGTCCAAATCTCGTTGACTTTCTGGAGTTCCTCGAGAAGAGTTTAGACTCCGAAGACTTAATGCTACTCCGCTCCGGTAAGGCTAGGGATAAGCTATTCTCGTTAGTCGGAAGGCTAAGTGAGCTTACGCAGGGCAACATCGGCAAAGTGTTTGACGTGGTTAGCAAGCAAGAAGACACGATGGAAAGGCTTCTTTCAGACACCGTTATCTTTGACTTGAGCGACATGGATACTGATAGGGATGCAAACATATTCGCATGGATAATGCTTAAACAGGTCTATGATTTCAGGAAGAGAAGAAAGTTAAGCAAAGGCCTACCACACGTTATAGTTTGCGAAGAGGTTCACAACATTGCTCCAGCTAAATTCGAGGGCCAGGAAACAATAGTCGAGAAGATGCTTAAGGAGATGAGGAAGTTCAAAGAATCTGTTTGGCTCATAGATCAAAGACCATTAACAGTATCGAGAGACGTTTTAGGATTATGCGGGACAATAATTTGCCTGAGACTACAATACTCAAGCGATGTCGAAAGAATTGCAGATACAATGCATCTTAATGAAGAGCAAAGGCTGAAACTACAGGAGTTTAAACAGGGAGAAGCAATAGCGTTACTACCAGGAATAAGCACGGCAATACCAGTTATATTGCAAGCATAACTAATTCCCTCCAGATTTCAGAAATCCCTGCCTTACTCTGCTTCTAATTCCCAAGCTCTTAAACTTCCCGCCGTTAACCTGGCTTGACTGTCTCAGCCTTCTTCACATCCCTGTTAAACTGGATGAGGAGGGACACAACCCTACTATTAAGATTTAAAGCGACAATCTTATTGGCTGAAAGCCTTTCAATCCTGATTAAGCCGAGCCTCAGAAGATTCTTAAGAGCCCTGTCCACGCTGGAGGAGGAGCAGCCGACCCTCCTAGCAAGCTCAACCTGCGTGAAAATAGTGTGGGGAGCGTTTAAAAGCTCCTCTAAAACCCTAGCCTGAACCCTGCTGGCGAAAACCTCACTCAGCCTCATACTAAAACTTAAAAACAATCCGAAAATAATATGTCTTACTGTAGGGAAGAAGGCGGGGGTCGCCAAAGCCAAGCAGCGGCAAGGCCAGGTCAAAGGCGGGAGGCTCAAGACCTCGGGGAGGGACCTCTTCCCGCAGGGGTTCGTGGGTTCAAATCCCACCCCCCGCATTTCTCAAAATTGAGCGTATGCTCTAAGCGTACACTCTCGCTTTATCTGTCGCTTTCATTTTCTGGCTTCGAAAGTTTTAAATGCAGTGCTTTTTATGAGGCGGAAATTTGATGGCGAGTCTAATGAAGGCTGAGTATGCGCTGCTCCTTGCTTTACTATTCGCTTTCTCATCAACTGTAGTGTTTAATGTAAAAGCTGAGGGTCTTCAGTCTAACCCTACGAATATTGAGGTAGGGGTTTGGCTTGTAAACGTGGAGAAGGTTGATTTGTCTGCGGGCAGCTATCGTTTGGATTTTTACCTTTGGTTTAGGTTTGATCCTTCTGAGATAAGCTTAGAGGATGTAAAGGAGTTCGAGTTTGTTAACGGTTTTCCGACGAAGTATGAGGTTAAAGCGGATGCAGACAATGGGTATTTAGAGTACCGTGTCAGAGGAGACTTTATAAAAACCTTCGATTTCTCAAGATATCCTTTCGAAATGCATACGCTCACCGTGGAGCTGGAGCATAAAAAACTAAATGCTTCTCATCTAATCTTTACGGCGGATCCGACCTCAAACATTGATAAAGAAGTTAATGTCGCTGGTTGGGAAATAGAGGGTTTTGAAGCCGCGGTAAGAGAACACTCTTATAGTGGCGATGTTTATTCCAGATTCGTTTTCAGTGTTTCATTAAAAAGACCCATGCTGTCCTCCTTTGTCAAAAGTGTTCTGCCGATAATAGTTATAACAACAATATCGCTACTGACCTTTTTCATGTCTCCCCAGAACTTCGGCCAGAGAATAGGCTTGGGTGTGACAACCCTTATGTCTGCAACGACTTTCCATCTGGCATTGCTCAGCGGTATCCCTCCCATAGGTTACCTTACTTTTGCTGATAGAATGATGCTTTTAATATACGCAATTTTCCTCTACAACCTTTCAGTCTCGGTCTACATCATGAGGCTTGTAGACGCGAAAAAAGCTGAAGAAGCGCAAAAATTCAACAAGAAAGCATCAAAACTGTTAGCCATTATTATAATCGCCTTAGTGGTAATCCAGCTATTTGCCTAAACGCAGTAATTCCTAATTGTGGCGAGCTTAATTACGCGCGTGCTGTTGCGGATTTTCCTCCATATGGAGGAATGCTTAAAAAGCATGTGTTAAAATTCAATGCTGGTGTTCAGGAAACATGACGGCAGAAGAGTGTGTTTTCTGCAAGATTATTCGAGGAGAGTTGCCGTCTTGGAAGGTCGTGGAAAACGACTTTGCAATAGGGATTTTGGACACCAATCCTACCGCTGAAGGCCACTGTCTAATTATCCCGAAACGCCATGTCCGTTATTGGCACGACCTGAATGATGCGGAGACGGCCGCCGTTTTCAACACTGCAAAGACAGTCGCCAAACAAATAAAAAAGGCCTTCAAGCCAGATTTCGTCTGCGTCTTCATTCGCGGTGGACGGGTCAAGCATGCTCACATAGTTTTGTTCCCGTCTCAGGAAGGTGACAAACTGAGTGGTTTCCCGCAATCAATATTGGGAACCGCGGAAATCAACTTTGATGATGTGCGAATGAAAATAATCAGCGCGGGGTAAGTTCAGCCAGCCTGTTTCAAATAGACTAGTAGCATGCTAAAACGCGGTGCCGCTTAACCCGTGCTTTCCCTTTCTCAAGACGTCTATTTTTTATACCTCGAAATTTAAGCTTGCCCATAAAATATGGATGAAAGCGGGCCCGGAGGGATTTGAACCCTCGACCCTCAGGTTAAGAGCCTGCTGCTCTACCATGCTGCTCCGAGACATATTCAAATATTTCTCGTCTGAGCTACGGGCCCTCGTGTAGTGGCGTATAGTAGAGTGATAAAAACTTTTCTCCTCACACTATTTAAACGTAGAGGAGGATACTTGAGGCTGCTGAAAAAATGAGTAATAGGTGTTAAGTTCCATGTCTCCGTATTCTTGCATAACCTGGGCATATTGGCTGCCTTACGGTTTCTTGCTAATAGGATGGTAATTTTCTTAAACCGGAGGACTTTTATAGAGACAGTAGAACACGGTATGGGAGGAGAATATACTATGAGTAGAAGGGGTGTTGTTGTGCTTACCACGGGCGTCTTCGACATTATTCACCCGGGTCACATAAGGTTTCTTGAGGAGGCTAAGCGTTTGGCGGGCGAGGACGGCAGGCTTCTTGTGATTGTTGCGTGCGACAGCGTGGTTAAGGGTAATAAGGGTAGGAGCCCGATGTTCAGGGCTAGGGACCGGGCTTTCATGGTTTCCAGGCTTAAGCCTGTTGACAGGGTTTACATCGGTAGGAGGGGTGATATTGAGAAGAATATTGAATGGTTTCTGAAGAGGCTTAAGCCGGATGTTATAGTTTTCGGCTATGATCAGACCAGCATCATGAGGAGGACTCAAAGGGTTTTGAAAAGGCTTGGGCTTGAAATCAAGACTGTTAAAATGAGGAAGTTTTTCAACACGAGCTCTAGCAAGATTATTGAGAAGATTAGGAGAGCATAGTTTGGGCTTCTCTCCGCTTTCACCCTCTTCCTGTTTCCACGTTTTTGAAAGTGAAGGTTACAGTGTCCCCGTCTTTAAGCTTAAGCTCCTTCCTGAGGTTGTGGGGCGAGATTATTTCAACCACGGAGCTGTCGTAAACCGTTCTCAAAGCCTTAACTATGGCGCCCTCGTAATTACCGGCGACAATAACCGGGTAGCAGTAACCGTCTCCAAATGTTCTCTCATGGTTTGTGAAGCCTTGAATGAATATCGGTGGCTTAGACATTTTCTCGATGAGCAGAAGCTGATCCATGTACTGCTCTATTCTCAGGTTAAGCGTGCCAGGATAGGGGTAGAAGCCGAGCTTAGAGTAGAACTGTTCGAGATAAGGCTTCCTGGAAACATAGTATGCTCCCTCGCCGAGCCCAGTGAAGACCTTTCCGGTGAAAACATAGGTTTTGTCAACCCTGTTTATCAAGGATAGGATTGTACCCGCGTGAAGCTTAATCTGGTTCAACCCTTTGCTTGAAAGCTTTATCACTCGACCACGGGGTGTCATCACGGTTTCAACAAGGCCCTCCCTCTCAAGCTCCCGGAGATACCTGGAGATGGATTGGTGCGAAACACCGGTAGCCTTAGAGAGCCTTCTTGTTGAAACAGGCGTCTTCTCCTCGCCGGCAAGCTTCGCGATGGCGATCAGCATGAAAATCTTTCTATACTGTTTCATCACCAGCCACCAGCGTTAACGCTTTTCTAGAGAAAAAGTGCGCTGCCTCAAGAGGTATTGGTAGTCCCCTGTCCCTTAGGGTGGTTCTCCTAAGCACGTTGAACGCTGCTTCAAGGGTCATCATGTTTCCCACACTGTAGTAAAACCTGTCTCCAAACGCTCTTAAATGGTTAACGTTATGCTCCTCGTCAAGCCTCCCCAAGGGTTTTCTAGCAACCCCTATGGTGGGCTTCTTAAGCAGTACTCCGAGGAATGTGGCTAAGCCGCATTTCCTAGGGTGGGCGAGCCCATGGCCGTTAACCAGTAGCACGTCATACTCGGCAAGAAACCTTCTAAGAACAGGTAGGACAACCGGTCCTTCTCTGAAGCATAGGAGCGAGGAAAAATAAGGCATTTTTGAACGGGTTGTTGAAACGCTTACAAGGATTATCCTGTTCTCCGGGATGCTGAAAACCGTGAAGCCTACGAGGGCTGAGTCTCCACAGTAGGAGGCGTCGACGCCAGCAACCTTTTCCACCCCCTCACAATACTCCTCTGAGACAACAACCTTTTTAGAGATGAGTCTCTGGGTTTCGCAAAGCCTCTCGTAAAGAGCCTGATCAAGTTTCAGGTCCTCTCCTGTTTTAACCTTGTCAGCGGAGTTTTTCAAAGTATTTTTCCATTGTCGATAGGAATGCTTTCCTACGGAGCTCCTCGTTCAGAATCGAGAAGGCAGACTCCACTGAAGACCTGTTAACATCTATCTTCCTCTTGAAACCGGGCAGCGCCGAGTCTCCGAGCGCGATCGCTGAAACATTCTCGTAAAGCTTAGCCATAATCCTGTAGGTTTCCTCAGCCTCCTTCAACTCACCCCTCCTAAGATGCTCAAGCATTACTCTCTTCAACTCTCCTATGAAATCTGAGACCGCGTAGAGTATTGAAGCCGGTGGAGGCTTAACCCTGAGCCTATACTCCCTGCCGGATGTGAACCAGTACACTAGAACCGCTTCGAGAAACTCCTGGTACGTCTGAACTATTGGGGGCCATGTTTCCCAGACTCCCTCCCGGTAAGCAGTCTTAACCAGCCTCGCTATGTCTTTCTGCACACTGTCCAGTATTCTCTTCGAAGCCTTGAAGTCGTGCGCGTAGGATGCTTTAACGGAGCTCCTACACTTCTTCACAACGCTGCTTATGCTTCTCAACAGGTCGTACTTAACGTCCTCCTGCCTCTTCAAATACTCGTAGGATTCTCTGATTAGGAGGCTTACCCTACTGTTTAAATCATCAGTCAAAGCCTAGACAACTCTCACGGTCCTCTGCAGCTTCTTGTTCTGCCAAGAGTATCTTCTTATCCTCGGGCTCCTGCCGAAGCCGCATGCCGCGCAATACTTCTTCCTAATGTTGAAAGACCTTCTTCCGCATCTCCTGCATATCTTGTGAGTTGGCTTCTTATGGAGTCTTCCGAAGGCTGTTGTCCCAGCCGAGGTCTTGCCCATTTCCCTCTACTCCTTCTCCTCAGGCTTATACTCTATCGGTGGAGAAATCAAGATGACGTTGTCTCCCCTTATCACGATCAGCCCAAGCCTAGTCGTCTCGTTCCCCTTAAGCTCCTCGGCGTCGGAAAGCACAATGTTAAGGTGAGGATCATACCCGTCTAGGATTCCACGTATCTTCGCCCCTCCCCTAAGCTTAACTATTATGCTTTTCCCCAGGGATGCTTGAAGCAGCTCCATCGTAGTGTCGGCGGACAATTCTCAAGGATTCCGCGGGAAGCTTAAATAAATACTTTTCCAACTACCGGTTGGAAACAGGCTTCAAGCTTAAAAGCATGGTTGCGAAGAACTGTTTAAAGCGCCCTGTAGGTTTCAAGAAGCCTGGGCGAGTAAACGTTCTCCCCATACATCCTGCTTAAAAGCTTCTTCATGTTCTGAATCTTCTTAGCCTCCCCGTGGACTAGAAACAGTGGTCCCCTTTTAGTGTAGACCCTTCTAACGTAGTTAAGTATCTGGTTCCTGTCGGAGTGGCCGGAGAAGCCGTCAACTCTCTCAACAGCGCTTTTTATGGTTATTGCTTCAACCCTGCCGTTAGCGTTCTGCATCGTAAGCTCCTTAAGCCCGTTTAAAACCCTGTTTCCAAGCGTCCCCTCTATCTGGTAGTTTACGAATATCACCATCGAGTTCTCCTGCGGGGCGATAAGCTTGAAATACTCTATCACTGGGCCTCCTTCAAGCATGCCTGAGGGGGAGAGGATTATGTTGCGCCTCGCCTCCGTTATCTCCTCCCTCGGAATCGAGTTTTTAACCGGAATCACGTATTCGGATTTAAACGGGTTGACACCGTTGTTCATCATCTCCCTGAGATCCTTAGACAGGTAGTTTGGGAATGAGGCGTGTATCGCAGTCACCTCCGAGATCATTCCGTCAACATATATTGGCACCTCGGGGATCTTCTTGCTCCTTATAGCGTTGTCTAGGACAAGCATTATCTCCTGGGCTCTTCCAACGGCGAGCGTGGGGATGAGAACATTCCCGTTTTTCTCCAGCGTAGAGTTAACGAGGGATACAAGCCTGTTTTCAACCTCCTCCCTGGGAGGCATCGTGTCGTTCACACCGCCGTAGGTGCACTCCGTTATCAGCGTCTCAACCCTGGGGAACATTGTTGAAGCATGCTCGAGCAGTATGGAGCGGTCATACTTCAAGTCTCCCGTGAAGACAATGTTGTGAAGCCCTTCGCCGATGTGAAGATGAATTATCGCAGAGCCCAGTATGTGGCCAGCGTTCCTGAAGGTCAGCTTAATATCCGGGGCGACGTCGACGACGACGCCGAACTTAACCGGAATCGTGTGCTGGAGAATAGTCCTGAGATCCTTAAGCTCGAAGAACGGTGTGACACCGTTCTTCTGAAGAACATCGTAGAGGTCGTTTAGCAGGAGGAACATCAAGTATACTGTGGGCTCAGTCATGTAGACCGGGCCACGGTACCCGTATTTGAAGAGCAGGGGAAGACCGCCCATGTGGTCCAGGTGGGCGTGGGAAACCACGACGGCGTCAATGTTTTCAACGGAGATGGGTATCCTGTCGATCCTTGGAAAGGAGTCGGAGTAAGAGTTTGCAGCAGGGTTTATACCGAAATCCATGAGGACGTTGCTCTCGTCTGTTGAAACAAGTATGCTTGACCTACCGACTTGCTCAGCACCACCCAGGAAAGTCAGGGTAATGTTTTCCGTCTTAAACAAGGGTTTCCTGAATATTCTTTCACCAATCTCCCTTAGGATCTTGAACCTCTCCTCAGCGTTCTGGTTGAAAACATACATTACCTGCGGTATGACTGTTGTGCTGAGCGGGGGTATTCTTATGATGCTGGGCTTCCAGCCTGTTTCAACCATAATATCGTTAAGAATCTTCTCCCCCAGCTCCTCGACGACATCCGGGTGTCTGACGGAAACCAGAACCTCGCCGAAAACATCGTTGAAAACAACAGCCTCCACGCCGGCCTTCTTAGGAACCAGCTGCTTAATGATTTTCTCAGCCTCATCCTTCGGCTTCCTCGCTTTAACCGCCGGCCTTACGACAATCCTCTTCCTAAGCTGCTTCGCAACCTCAGCCAGAACCTGCTGTCCATTCACCAGGAAGCCCGGGTTCTCAACGTAGACGGCTATCGCAGGCCCCTCCATCTCTATGCCGACTATCTGGGCCTCTCTAGGTATTTTCTCGAAGATTACTTCCCTTATGTCCTTCTCGGCGCTCATCTTAAACCAGTCAGCCTTGTCTTCTCCTCGAGCGATAGCTCCCTGCATCCTTTCGAGTCTACAACCATGACTTCAAAATCGTTCCCGGTTGCAGTGTCCCTCTGCATGGCTGCGAGAATAGATTTAACAGCGATCGGTATCGCGTCTTGGACGCTAACCGGCGGCTTGAGCTCAGCCTCAAGATAACCCAGTGCGACTGGGGAGCCTGACCCTGATCCTACGAAAACCTCTTTCGAGAAGCCTCCCAACGGGTCCAGCACGTATAGGCTGGCGCCCTCCCTGTCGTAGCCGCCTATTATCAGCTGAATGTAGAGGGGCGCCATGCGCGTCGAAGAGAGGATTATTGAAGCAATGTTCGCAGCCGCCTTAACAGGCATGTTTACTCCTCTCTCCAGCTTGTACGACCTAGCCTCCCACTGCAGCGAGCTTATGAGGGCCTGCGCGTCGGCAACCCCGCCGGAAATGGTTGCAGCAATATAGTCGTCTATCTTCAGAATCTTCTTGCCGCGTTTATGAGCGATAAAATAGTATCCCTGAACAACCCTTGTGTCTGAAGCTAGGACAACGCCGTCCGTGCAGGATATTCCAACAGTCGTAGTGCCCCAGAGAGGGTCGACTACCCCCATTCTGCCTGTTCTCATATTAATGCTTGCCAACCTTCTAAACACCTCTAGAACTCGAACCGTCCCAATTAGGGAAAGGCTTAAAGATAAATCTTTCCCCTATTCGTCTCAACACCTTGAAATACAGGAGTATGCACACGGTTAGGCTTCCTCGACGAATAATACTCGGAAGGGATGCTGTTGACGAGCTTGGCTCAAGCATAAGGGAGCTGGGGGCTAAAAGAGTCGTTGTTTTAACAAGCAAGACGCCGCTGAGGCTCTTCGGGGAGAAGATCAGGAGAATCCTGTCGGAGAGCAGGCTCTCCTTTAGTCTCAGCCCAATAGGCGAGGCGGATGCTTTCACAGAGGCCTTGAAGATTGAGAAGCGTCTAGCCAAGGTTGACAGGAAGCCGGGGGAAAGCGTTGTCGTCGGCTTCGGAGGAGGCAGGGTTATTGACGCCGGCAAGATCCTCGCTTGGAGGAACAGTCTGGAGTTCATAAGCGTCCCAACGGTGCCTTCTCACGACGGGATTGCAAGCCCACTGGCCTCAGCGCCCAGGCGGGGGAGAAGATACTCGTTCAACACGACAATGCCCTCAGTGATAATAGGGGATGTTTCGATTCTAGCAACCGCTCCCTCAAGGTATTTCGGCGCCGGGGTTGGAGACCTCGTGGCGAAGTATACTGCGGTGAAAGACTGGCGTCTCTCCCACACGCTTCGCGGAGAATACTACGGCGAGTATGCTGCGAGCCTCGCTGAAACAATCGCGGAGAGAATAGTTAAGTGTGCTGAAACCATCGCGGCGGATAGGCTTGAGGGGGCCAGCATACTTGTGGAGGCGTTGATACACGCCGGGGTGCTCATAGGCATAGCTGGAAGCAGCAGGCCGTGCAGCGGCTCCGAGCATCTTTTCAGCCACGCGCTCGACCATGTCGCAGGCTACCCTGCTCTCCACGGGGAGCAGGTTGGAATAGGGACAATAATGATGAGCAAGCTTCACGACGGCGACTGGTTTAGAATAAGGAGCGCGCTCTCGAAAGTCGGCGCACCCGTCTCAGCCAGGGAGATAAACGTTTCTGAGAAACAGGTTGTTAAAGCGTTGACCCTCGCCCACACCATAAGGCCTGAAAGATACACTATACTTGGAGATAAGGGTTTGACGAGGAAGGCTGCGGAGGAGCTTGCTAGAAGTACGATGGTGATATAGCCGGTGGCTAGCCGGGGCAAGTACAGCTACCTGGATCCTTCTGCGAAAAAGGGCCTAGTCTTCACCTACATGGGTGAAGCATACGAGTGTGAGGAGTGCGAAGCAAGGGAGAGGTGTCACGGCTCGCTCACCATAGGCTTCTCATACAGGGTTGTCAGGAAGACGGGTGGAGAGAAGGTTTACTGCCCGTTGAGAGGCGGCGAGGCCGCGCCCTTTGAAATCACCATGGAGCCTCTTACCCTTCTCGCACCGGGCAGGGTGAAGGAGGGTGCTGTCACGATGATTGAAAACAGCTTCTGCAAAGCAGGGTGCAGCAGGATCCTTGAATGCCCCGTGGTCTTCAACATGCTTGTTTCAAACAGGAGGGTGAGGGTTCTCGAGAAGCTGGGGGCTTTCGACTGTCCTGGGAAGAAGCTCATCCTGGTTAAGGCTGAGGTTGTTGAGGAGTAGGCTGAGCCCCACCGGTTGACTCGGCCTCGGGCCGCGTGAAAACATCTATGAACTCAACAGTCTTAACGTTTTTAACAATAGTTAAAACATCTTCTGAAACAGCCTTCTTAACGTATTGAATACCCTCTGAAAGAAGAACCCTCTGGGGGAGCCTTATCGCAGCCCTAGCCCCGTCAAGCTCCACAGCAACCTCGTCGACAGCAACCTCGGGGAGACGCCTGTTCACAAGATGCTTAATCTTCTCCACATCGTCCTCGAGAACCCTAAGTATTTTAAACCTGTAGACCAGTGTTCTGCCCGCGAGAGGCGGGTTGAAGTCAACCTGAACCCTGCCGCCGCTGACGGTTCTCACAACACCGATCCTGTTATCCATTTCAACCAGGGCCCCGGGGGCGAGCTCCTGGGGCTTTGAGAACCTTCTGGCAGCATAAGTCTTAACCTTGCTCGGATCCCTGAAGCCGTAGGCTTTTTCAGGAGGTATTTCAACAGTCCTCTCGACACCGATCTCGCTCTTGAGAAGCTCCTCCTCCCAGCTTTCCAAAACCCATTTCCCACCCAGGTATATGAGCCGGGGAGCATACTTCTCACCCTCCCTGTATATCGACGCCTTCCTAGCCTCCTCCTCTATAGTGGTCTCTATAACGCTGCCAGTCTCCTTCACGGAGAGAGTGTAGTCGACGAGCACGAGTGAACCGGGCTCCATGCTTCAAACCCTCTCGAAAAGGGTGTTTATAAACACTCCCGTTTTTAAACAGCCTCATCCGAGGAGGCTAGAGCCCTTATTCTCTCAGCCCCGCCGATGCTAACAAGATACTTGTAGACGCTGGCTGGGACAAGCTGGCTCCAGTCAACACCCAGAATGATCCTCCTCCTTATCTCCGCGCCCGAGTACCTCTCCCTCTCAAGGAACGGTATTGGCTTAACCTCGTAGCCAGCCTCCTTGAAAAGCCTCCCGGTGAAAGGCTGGTTAGTGTAGACTAGTTTGAAAGGCGGGCACATGGCCTCCACGAGACGGACCCAGAGGAAGTGCGCGTAAGGAATATCTGGAACCCCTGTTATAACGGTTTTCTCAAGCCCTATTCCTGCCTCAGCCAGAGCCAGGTGGAGCATTTGAAGCCTCTCGCCGAACGTGAACGGGTTATCCTTATCATGGCTGGTCAGCGAGCTGCCTACAGCGATAATAATCCCACCATGGTTTGAGACAACATGCCTTATAGCATGTATGTGGCCGTTGTGCACAGGTTGGAAACGACCCACGTAAAGCGGGTGCGGCTCGCTCATCATACGGCAATCCGCCGCAACCCTATTGATAAACCTTAGGCTGCCGGGCGCTTGAACCCCACGCCCTCGACAGCATACCCGCCGGGAGCCCCAGCGTCCCCCTCAAGCTGGAACCTCACAGGGAGGAAGAGCTCTACAAGCCTTATCGTCGTCAAAGTGTGGAGGGTAATCTCACTGGTCTTAAGCTTTGAAACCCCCTTTGCCAACGCGGCGTAAACCACAAGCTGGTCGGCGAGATTCCTGTCAGCCGGAGCCCCGGTTTCAACCTGCTTGATGAACTGTGAAGCCGCCTCAAGCCCAACCCTTTCAGAAGGCTTACCTTTTTCTCCAAGGCTGCTGGAGGCGAAAACAGTATTGTTTTCAAGCGTCCCCAGAATAATGATGCCGCAACCGGGGTCGAGAGGAGCATTGCTCTCCCCTCCCGTCATATACTCCACCTCAACGCTCGGCTGTATCCCAAGCCTCCTAGCAAGCTCGAGCGAGGCTGAGCGGGCAATCCTGTCAGCCACATGCCTCGGGAGCCTGGCGCTGTAAACCAGGATCCGGATGCTCCGCAGCCCTGGGAACTCGGTTAGGTTGAAAGGCTTGAGAACCTCAACAGGCCTAGACCTGAACCTTACGACGCCCCCGCCCCTAGGGTAGAAACCCCTCCGCTCAACAACAATATCAACATGGTAGCCCATTTCAGCCAGAACCTTGGCGAGAACCTCCTTAACATAGTCTATCGGGGGCGCCCTAGGGTTGTTAGTCCCGCCTTTGAGAACAAGGCTTGCCCCACGGCTTGAAAAAGCTAAAACAGGCATTAGAGCTTGGAGAACCAGTGGAACGCTTCCAGCTGTTCCAACGTCGAGCGTAGCCTCAGCAACCTCAGCCCCGCCGGGCGTGAAAACTATCTCCCTGGAGCCGACCTCTAGGCCCTCAACCCTCGCCCCGGTTAAGCGGGCGACAGCGTTCACAGCGGCGAAGTGCTGCGGCCTCAAACCAGGGTTGGACCGCTTGGCCCTAATGTTGAAAACCCTGACGGGCCTTCTGAGGAGGGCTGAAAGAGCCACTGCGGTTCTTAAAACCTGGCCCCCGCCCTCGCCCATTGAGCCATCTATCTCAAGAGTCTCAACCATAGCTCAGCGTTGGGCTTACGCGGGAGGCTTTTCTATAAAAGCTTATTTTCCACCCGGGCTGGTTGAACAGCGGAGAAAGGTGGTTAGTAAACATGGGTGAATACGTGCCTGGCGCCACTGTCGTGGGGCTTGTCTACAGGGACGGCGTCATACTGGGAGCGGATAGGAGAGCGGCCTACGGGACCTTCATAATAGGGAAATCCGTTAAGAAAATATTCCAGATAACCCCGAAAATAGGCCTAGCTTCAGCAGGCCTGATATCGGATGTTCAGACGATAGTCAGGGAGCTTAACTACCATGCCCGGATGTTCCAGTACAATACTTCTAGAGAGATAACTGCGAAGGCTCTTTCAAAACTATTGTCCAACATTCTCTTCGCAAACAGGCTCTACCCGTTGATAACACAGACCATTATCGGAGGCTTCACGTTCAACACTCACGGGATCTACGCGTTGGACGCGCTGGGCTCAGTCATAGAGGACAAGTATGCTGCAGCCGGAAGCGGAACCGAGGTGGCACTCGGAATACTTGAGGCTGAGTACAGGGACGGGTTGAGCAGGGACGATGCTAAGCAGCTTGTTTTAAAAGCCATAAGGACAGCGCTGCAGAGGGACTCGGCCAGCGGAAACGGGATAGACCTGCTTATCCTGGATAAGGCTGGGCCCTCTGAGGAAAACTACCCTGGCTGAAAAAAGCGATGCAAGTTGGGGCTTAAAAACGGTTTAAACATGTTTTAAACAGGTGTGAACTGGAAGCCTAGTGAAGACGTTAGGCGCGTCGCTGAAACCTACGGGGAGCTCAGGCTCCAAGCGGAGGAGAACATTAGGAGGATGAGGGAGTGCTCGAAAACGCTTTTCAAAGCCTTCCTGAAGTATGCGGAATCCAGGAGAGGCGAGGGAGTAGGAGCCCAAGATCTTTTAAACGCTTTCTTCTCGGAGGAGCTTGGTTTAGAAGGCGAGCAGAACAGGGGCACAAGGCTCTCCCTCGCGAGAAGATTCTACATTCTAGCTAGGAGGTGCTCAAGGAACCCGGCGGAGCAGGCTAGTTTACTCCAATACTTTGAACACTAGCCATAGCAACTCAACCCTAAGCCTTGGAAACAGGCTTATTAGCGGGAGAAAACCTTTGTAGGCAGTGTTGACTAGGAGAATCGGGCTTGGAGTCGTAGGCTGCGGAGGGGCTGCGAGAACACTGTATGAGCCGGCCTTCAGGCTACTCGGAAACGGGAGGATAGTGGCTGCGATGGATGTTGACGAATCAAGGGCAAGAGGTTTCAGCGAAACGTATGGTGTTCCGAAACACTACACTCGTCTCGAAGACATTCTCAGGGACGAGGAAGTTGAGGCTGTCGTAGTCTTAACGCCGCCGCACCACCATGTTGAGCCGGTTATTAAGGCTGCGGAGCACGGGAAGCATGTTTACTGTGAGAAACCATTTGCGCCGACGATCCGGGAGGCTGACGAGATGATTGAAGCATGCAGGAGGAGCAGCGTCAAGCTCATGGTCGGGTTCATGAAGCGTTTCAACAGATCTTTCAGGCTGGTCAAGAAGCTTATAGACGGAGGGGAACTGGGCCAGGTTTTCGAGCTGAGGGAGAGATGGGATAACGCGAGGATCTGGAAGATGGGTGAAGACCAGTATCGGTTAAAGCTATACTCGGGCGGAGGCTTCCTGCAGGAGGATGGCTCACACCCTCTGGATGTGGCCCGTTGGTGGCTGGGGGAGGTTAAGGAGGTTAACGCCTACGTAGACATAGTTGCGCCGGACAGGCATGAGACTGAGGACACGGCTTGCGTAACCCTGAAGCATGGGAGCGGGGCGCTGAGCACCCTACACATAACGATGGCGGCGCACACTGTTGGGGATGAGAGCTACGAGGTCTTCGGGACAAGGGGCACGCTTGTTATGAGGTGGCTGTACCACAGCTCCAGGTCTCCGGAGCCAGCCTTAATACACTTACATAGGGGGAGCAGGGAGACTGTTGACCTTACTCTAGGATGCTCCTGGAGCCCGCTCGCTGAGCTCAGGGAAAACTGGCAGTACCTCAAGGAGCTTGAACACTTCTGCGACTGCATCATCAAGGATGAGGAGCCTGCTTGCAAAGGTGAAGACGGCAGGGCTGTGGTTGAAATCGTCAACGCCGCATATCTTTCAGCCTGGAGGAGGGAGAGAGTAAGACTGCCCCTGAGGGAAACTCCGAGCTTCAAAGAGTTCTTCACAAGGCTACGCTCAGAAAGCCGGTGGGAAATCGGCGGAGACTGGGTAAGCTGGTACTAGCGCTATACGCTTCAGCTAAGCCTGCGACGAGGCGGCCTACCGTTTAGGTGCTGCTAAAGAGGCTCCAGAGGCTTAACGTTGCCGTGAACAGGCCTAGGCCTCTCAACCGGGGCGCACCATTTCACAGCGTTCCCAATAACCCTGAGAACATTAGAATCGTAATACGTAGGATAAGTCTCGTGGCCAGGCCTGAAGTAGAATATTTTGCCAAGACCCCTGTGGAAGCAACAGCCGCTCCTGAAAACCTCACCCCCCTTAAACCAGCTTATGAAGACAAGCTCATCCGGCTGAGGAATCTCGAAAGGCTCACCGTACATCTCCTCATGCTCAATCTCGAAATAGTCGCCCAAGCCCTCAGCAATAGGGTGACCCCCTCCCACAACCCATATCCTCTCCCTCTCCCCCGCCTCCCTCCATTTAACGTTGCACGGAGTACCCATTAGACGCCTGAAAACCTTTGATAGATGGGCTGAATGAAGCGCGATGAGCCCCATCCCCTCGTTAACAATCCTCCTGTAAACCCTTTCAACAACACCGTCGTCAACCCTGTCGTGAGCCATGTGGCCCCACCATACGAGGACATCAGTATTGCTTAAAACATCCTCTGTTAAACCGTGCTCAGGCTCGCTAAGCGTCGCAGTCCTAGTTTCAAAACCCTGGCTGCGCAGGAAACTCGCTATAACACTATGCATCCCGTCAGGATAGATCTCAGCAATCCTAGGGTCCTGCTTCTCGTGTAGAAACTCGTTCCAAACAGTCACACGTATCCTCCTCAAAACCCTCACCTGGCATTGTTAATCCGGGGCTGAAGATAAGTCTTCCCCCCGCCGTGTGGGGGCAGGTGGGAAAGATTAGCCTCAGGTATGCGGTGGCTAAACCGCCGCGCTTCAGCATAAACAGGTTTAAAAACGTCTTTTTTTAAACCGGTTAAACAGTTCTCGCCTAAACGCGTGGAAACATGCTGCGCGCCCTCGCCCATGGTTGAAAACAGGCGGGGGAAACAGGTTCAGCCGGGGAAGCCGGTTAACGCTCCTCTTTCAAATCGGGGTATTCCCAGCGGCCTTTTCGAAGAAAAGAACCATTATGGACCTTTCTGAACCGAAATAAATTCTTTTCCAAGAGATTTCTTTGGAAAAACGTTAAAACGCTTATTAGAAGCTCCTTAGAGGCTTTTCTTGCGAAAGACAATGAGGAGAATGAGAATCGTAGTGTTAAGCCTCCTCCTGGCCGCGCTGACAATAATGGCGCTGGCTCAAGCCAATCCGGCGGGCCTATTCTTCCCGCAGCAGAGCCAGGAGCCCGTGGAGCAGACAGACCAGACTCCAACCCTCTCCACGGATAAGGAAAGCTACGTAGTAGGTGAAACGGTTGTTTTCTCAGGAGAAGGCTATTTAACAGGCGGAAAGTACCAGCTGAACATTACGAAGGACAGTGAAACCTATGAAACCATAGATTTTGAAGCCGCAGGAGAGGGCGAAATCCCGGGCGGCGTCGAGTGGCTTATACCAGTAGGCGTGCCCAGCGGCACATACACGGCAACTGTCTACAATATGACTGACCCTGAAAACCCTGAAACCTACAAGCAGGAAGTGGCCAGTGTAGAGTTCTACGTGAACGCCCCCACCCTCCAGACGGATAGGGATGAGTACATAGTTGAGGAGACAGTGGTGTTCACGGGAGCCGGCTACACGCCGGGTGGAACAAGCTACGTGGTAAAAATAATGTTCGGCGAGGAGGTCCTGGCTGAGCTGCCTTTCACCTCATCGGAGGACGGCTCAATACCCGTTGGAGTGGGCGAAGTAAACTGGACAATACCCTTCGACGCTCCGGATGGAACATACGTTGCGAAAGCCTATAATGATACTGAGCCCGAAAAAGGCGTCCTGCTAGCCTTAACGGAATTCCGGGTGAACGCCACCATAGAGGCTAGGGCTGAAGCAATATTCCGGGAGCTCAAGGCTCTTAACTCTACGATTGACGCGGACGTCAGGGGGATAAACGTCAGCCTGGTTCAGAAGGTGAACGTGGTCACGAAGAAGGTGGAGCAGTTCATGAAATGGGTTGAAGAGGGTAAGGAGAATACTGCTGCGAACATGCTTAACGCGGCCGTGAACAACCTGAAGGCACTGATCCACCATGTTGAGGCCCAGAGGGGCAAGCACATAGACGAGGAGACCGCAGACCAGCTCATAGCCCAGGCCCAGGAGCTCATAGAGAAGATGGAGACTACGATCTCAAGCATGGGTGCGAAGGGGAAGGGGAAACAGGTTTCAACACAAACACGGACGCAGCAACGGGAAATGGAAAGAGAAATGGAGATGGAAGGAGAAGGGAGGGGGCAGGGAAACAGCAACGGCAAGGGGAAGGCTAAAGGCAAAAACAAGTAACAGGAAGCAAGCAGCCCCCGTCTTTTTTCTCAAGAAAAGCTGAGGACTTAACCTGCCAACAGGCCCGCGTGAAGGTTGCACCATAAAGAAAAAGGCTTAAGCGCGCTTCGACACTATGCTGAGCTTGAAGACGGGTAAGTACCGTTCCACTTCAAACCTTAAGCTGGTACAGGCTTCTAGGGTTATCGTAGAACCATATTCTAGCTAGTTCCAAAGCCTCGTTCTCAGTCATGAAGCCTTCTTCGACACGCTTCCCCAGAACCCTAGCCACGTCTTCACGCGCCATGACGAGGTGCCCGTAAACCTTCTCAACCGGAATCTCATAGTCGCCGCCGAACGCTATGATCTTGTTCACCGGCACGAGGTCAATCATCTCGTCGAGAGCCGTGCACGCGAGCCTCTGGGAAATAATGTGGCACCAGCACATGTTCAGCCAAATATTCGGGAAATTCTTACCGATGATTATCGCCTCCCTAACGTAGGGGACACCCAGGTGGTACATGTCGAACCTCGTAGCCGGGTGCCTCTCGAAAACCGGGATCATGTGCTGCGGGTCAAGGTCCCTGAAATCGCCCCACATGCCTGTGTGGACGGCGACAACCATGTTTAGGTCAGCAGCCATTTTCAGAATCTCGTCGACAAGGAAGCAGTAGAGCGGGTTCATGAACGGAAGCTGTTTTCCACCGTCATGCATCAGCATGTCGAACAGTGCTGCAGCCCTACTCCTGCTAGGCTTCAAAAACCTGTGGGAACTCATTTTAAGCCCAACCACGCCTTGGCTCCTCCACCTCTCTAAGCCCTCCCTAGTCATCTCCAAGTAATCATTCAGATTTCTAACGGTCCAGCTGAGCCTAGCGGCGTGCTCCTCCACCTTTTCCCTAGTCCTTACTGAAGCGTAGACGTCGAGAGGCATCAAGGGTATTAAAAGATCCAGGTCGTAGTCTGTCCGGTTGTGCTGCGTCAGCGCAACCCTGATTCTGCATTTCTCGCGCAGAATCCTACGGTATATTCCGGGCCTGTTCTCAGCCGCAATCCTCTCGGAAACCTCCCTGTAGTTCTTCTCGTTAATATCGTCGAAGCCGTATATCTCTTTGGCCGCAATGAAGGCGGGGCGAGCGTAGGAGCCATACCTTGTCATTTTCAAGTATGGCGAGAACATTTCCCAACGCTTCTCCAACGGGATGGACGGGTTATGAATCATGTCCCAGTAGTCCCCGGGCATACCGGGTCCCCACAGGTCTTCCCTGCTCCTAGGCATGCCGGCCGCCCATAGGTCAACCCTAGTATAGTGGCTGAACAAAGTGAAAACATCTGCCTTATGCTCCAGGCGAACACTCTCAGGCGGGAGATGTTCGTGGGCATCGATAATCTCAAACTCCTCAATCGCCCTCAGAATACTCTCACCAACGGATGAGAGTTTCATCACACTGCGTAATTAAGGATTATTTTTTAACTTTTCTATACTATGTTGGTGTCTCGTTTAGAAATCCTTTAATCAAGCTCTTATCGTGAACTCGCAGAAGGGATCTCCCTTTGCAACACACATGGTTTCAACAACCTTCACCTCTCTGTCGAATAGCCGCGTGAAGAACCCGGCTACAAGACCCCTTGAGAAATGGCCGTAAGCCGCTTCACCGCCCCTGCCTATTTCACACTCGAAGCTTTCATAGACCCGCACCTGAGCAATACCCCTTTCAAGATCCATCTCAACAACGTCAACTATCCCCCAGCCCATTGTTCTGAGAAAAGTCTTCGCGAGCTCAACGATGGCTTCAGGCTTCTCCGAGCCCACAATACTAGCGTAGTCACTGTAAGTCTGGTAGCCGATGTTGAACCCAACGTAGTAAAGCATTACCTCTCCAGCGGTGCCAAACCTCTCCCTAATCCCCTTGAACAGCGACTCGTAAGTCCTTCTCCTGAAGACCACTATCCTCTCCTTATCGAGGACGAGCGGAAAGAAATAGTCGTCTGAGAGAACACCCGTTTCACTCGGATATATTATGCGCGCCTTCTTAACGAACTCCTGCTTACTCACAAGCTCTAGGGCCTCCTCAGGCGTGACAATAGCGTTTGAAAAATCCAGGAAAGCCACTGCTCTCGCGGAAGGCTCCTGAGCCCTAACCATGGAGACCTGGATGAACCTGATTACGATCCCAAGGTTCTCCGCAATCTCCCCCATCCTTCTGACAACATCTTTTCCAAAGGAGGTCTCCAGCACGACACCGCACCACTTCTGTCCCTTTTCCAGAACCGTCAGCCTACCCAAGTCTAGAGGGTTAAGCTCCCCAAGCATGTGAAATCCTGGGGCTCCTGAATCGGGAGAATCCTCACAGCCCACCCCATAGCAATACGGCAGAAGTATATAAATGGTATGGAGAGAGCGAGCCTCATCCAAATAATGCGCGTGCTCGCGTTCAATCACCTTCTTTTTCCTGTTACCCAAATCTTAAACCCGTCCACTCTGGCTGAAAAAGGTTGCCGGCGGAGGCTGAGATACTGTGATAAAACCTATTCTGTAAACCAGGGAAATGAAAGGCGATATTCGCCTTAAAAATCATGGGCAAGCCATGCTTGATTTTGAAGCAACTATGGTGAAGGAGACATTCGTAGTTAAACATCTACTACTGTCCAAGACGCTAGAGGACTTGAAAAAGACTGCGCGTTTAAAAACTCCTTGCTTCACAGAGTCTTGAGAAGGCTTTCGATTTTAACCAGGTGGCCCAGCTCAACATCTATTATCCTGTATATTTCCTGCCTGTCTTCTTTCCCAGCCGCCATCGCTATCGAATGGTATAGGAGCGTAGTGTCCTTCTCCATCTGGACAGCGGCCTGCATCGCAGACTTTAAATCCACGGCTTCCCCCGCCCTCTCCGCTCCTCTCCTAAGACTGTTGACTAAACCCGATGTCTCCAAAACCTGAATATAACGGTCAGCTAAAACACGCTCCTCTTCAGACGCATGGGTCTCCCCGCCTGATAAGAGCCTCCTATAGGTCTTAGCGTGCTGCTCCTCGTCTTCAGCAAGCTGGTTGAAAAAAGCCGAGTGTTCAGGAAACCTCCGGCTTAAAGCAGAGTAGAAGGCTTTAGCTGATTCCTCCGCCGCGATAGCCATCTCCAAGAGGACTGGTCTACTGTAACGGTATCTGGACAATTATCCCGCCTCCAACTGCTCCAACCCCTTGGAGCGTATTTAAAGCTATCCCGTATTTCTAGGATTTGAAACAACCAGTCTAAAGTAGATTCTGAAAAACCTCGGCAGAATGCATTGAGAACTCCTGCCCCACGGTGTTTCACTGCCCTTCTATCCTACGCACGTTGAAGACCTCGCGGACGGAGTCTTTTTTAACGTTCTCTTCAAGCTTAAACGGTGCTTTAGCATGGTGAAAATCGTTTCCCATGAGCAGGATGTCTCTTGTTTTGTCTCCACCGATCTGCAGGAAGGTTGTTGTCCCCTGAGGCGCTACGCAACCGCGAATCACAGCGTCTTCAACTTGTTCCAGCCTGACCGCAGGGGCTTCAACACCCAGCTTAGCCTGACGGCCTTTAAAGCCCTCGAGCACAAGGCCCTTTATGTTCTTCAGGAAGAGCGCACTTTCCCAAGTCGACGATTCTGGTTCACACCAGAAAACCTCCACGTCCTTCAGCTTCAAATTCTTAGCCCACTGGAACTGAAGACAGTGGACGGCTTTATCATAGGGTGCCTTCGGATCTGAGGATATGTAGAGCTTCATGTTCTCAATGGTTACGTCTTCAAGCCAACTGTCAGGATGCCCGTTGCAAATGCTAGACCCTTTTCCTCTGGCTATCACGTTCTTAATATGGACTCGACGGATCACTCCTGCCGGGGCATCGGTGCCTGGTTTCACGCTCCTGTGGACTTCACTCCTCCGCTTAATGTTGAAGTGTATCGGGTCGCCGTCACCCCACCAGAACCAGTCGTGCCTCGTGCAATCCACCACCAAGTTTGATAGAACTACGTCGCTAACATAACCACCGTCAAAGTTCATGAAGGCTATGCCCCTGTTTGCCCCTACTATAACACAGTTATCGATAGTTACGTTGCGTATGCAGTTCATGTTACCGTCGCAAAATTTTATGGCGCTAGAAGCCGAAGTAAACCTACAGTTCGTCACGGTGATGTTCTCGCACGGAAGAGCGGGGCCAAACCAGTTCATCGAGTAAAACACGAGGGCATCGTCACCAGTCTCAACCGTACAGTTTGCGATCCGCAAATCCTTGCAACCGTCAGGATCGATTCCGTCAGCCCAAACGCCCTCTTTAAGGCTGCTGTATATGTAAACACCGTCGATAACCGTTCTTTCACACCCGTAAAGATTAAGCGTCTAAGACGGAGAGTTTACTAAAGATATGCCCGAGATCCCAACGTTTTTACAGTTGAGCAGAAGAATAAGTTTCTTCCTGCCATACATATCTTTGGGAAAAGAGCGTAGAACCGGTTTTCCAAGAGAGAGCATAAGCTCCTTGTTGGGTCTGATGAAGTCGTCTTCAAAATCATCTAAACGCCAGACATATTCCGCTTGCCCGTCGAGAGTACCGCGGCCCTCTATCGTGACGTTCTCCAAATGCTCTCCGAATATCAAAGCGTCCTTAAGTTCCGATTCGTCTCCGGTTTTAACCTCATCTTTCAATGCGTACACCCTGGATCCCGCCTCGAGATGAAGCCGAACATTTCTGCAAAGACATATTTTTCCTGACGGGTAATCCCCCGGGGGGAAATAAACCAGCCCCCCGTTGGTCGCAGCGCATGCATCAACAGCCTTCTGTATTGCTTTTTGAGCATTATCGTCTTTTTTCCCAGTTGCACCGAAGCTTTTCACATTATAGAGGGGCAGGTCTGAAGCAGCACGATTATCAACGCTATTGCTTCGATTCCCCATGTCCTTAGAAAACAGAAAGGACAAATAAACTTATCCATCATTCGTCTAGCCTTCCGATGCGACACTTCAAAACATCGGAGAATATTGATGCTTGTTTCCCTAACGCCTTTGAACACTCTTATCCGTTTTTAAAATCAATGGTTTCTAAGGTTTCTGTAAGAAGTGACGATGCTTCCTTTCTTACTTTTTCAAACAATTCTCTCAAAGACTCCTGTTGAAAATCTTTAACAGAGGGCATTGAGAACTCTCTGCTGAAAGCCTTACAGTATTCTTTAATGTACCTTGGCTTTAAAAAGCTCCCGCCGGGACCAACCTCCTTAATCAGCCTGAGGCAAAGAGTATCCTCAGTCACCTCGATCCCCTTCTTAAGCGTGGAGCGGTAGGAGTAAACATCATTCGCCTCCACTGTTTCAAGAACCCTGTTTACCAAAGGCGACTCCCCGATGAAAGAGTTCTCGCAGATAATATTGTCAACCACCAGCTTCAGAATGCTCTGGGTCTTCTCTCCCTCAAGCATCCCGGGTCCTGACACCACGTTTACACCCGCCTTTCTCCCCATGGTTAAACAGTAGGCTGACTCTACGAAGGCCCTCTCGTCAACTTCAAGGGAATCTGACACACCCAGGTAGGCGTGAGTCGGAATCCCGAAGTATTTACCAATCCGGTTGTAGGCTAGGATGAGCTTCAAAACCCCGGGGTGGCTCATTAAAGGAGTCTTGCCAAGCAGGGAGGGTGAGCCCCCGTATATGACCTTGGCCCCGGGCTCGGTGCACTCAGCCAGCACGATCCCGCTGAGGTTTTCAGCATGATGCTGGACAAGGCTTCCGGCGAGGGTCGGGGGAGAGCAGACGAAGGGGATAGGCATGGATATAATTGTCGAGGGAATATTGTTCCTCGCGCACTCTATAACGCTGTGGCTTAAATGCTTGCTCCAGCGCAGAGGACTGTTCGGGCAGGCGTCGAAAATCGCAACCGGCCTGCTTGAATCAGTAAACCTTGAGAGAAGGCTTATCATCCTCTCGAAATCATCCTCCTTGAAAACGCCGGTGACAACAGGCTTCCTCGAAACCTCTAGAACGGCCTGAAGCCTCGAGACGGCGCGCAGATCCTCCTCAACATCCTGAACCACTAGGGCTGTGCTCTGCATGTGCAGGAAAGACAGTTTCTCAACAACCTTGGAAAACCTAACCATATCCCTGTAAAACGGCCGTTTCCTCTCCTCGTTCTCGTCAATATACCAGCTTGCCGTTGAACCCGGGTTGAAGTAAACCTCGTCACCTCCAAGCCTGCAGCTCAACCTCCCATCCAGATCGTAGAGGCTGATGGAGGAAGGAGCCTTCTTCAAACAATCCTTCACCAGCTCCTCGGGAATAAGCGCGACACTCCCCCTGACCTCAGCTCCGTTAGCCTTCAAAACCTGAAGCGCCTCAACGCTTTCAAACAATACTCCAACCTCCTGCAAAACCTGCAGGGCAGCCCCGTGAACCTCCTCAATCTCACGTTTACTCAGCATGCTTCCAAGCATGCGGAGACCAACCTGCTCTTAAATAAAACAGTTTCCCCGCGCCTGCACGCTAGGCTAAGCGTTCCACGTATCTTCGTAAAAATACATCGAGCTCATAGATCAAGTCTACCTCGGCCTGCTCTCAGAAAACCAGCAGTAAATACCGCGAAAATTAATTTGGCAGAAGCAGGGTCACTATATCCACCGTGACCTAGCCTCGCTTATAGACATGAGATGTGGATCATTAGTTACACACTCCGCTTTCAACGCCTCAGTCGTAGCCAATATTATGGCATCAGCCATTGGGACACGATGCTTGCACCAGATTGCAGCTGCTTTCCTCGCAATCCTACTGTCAACACTCACCACTTTAAAATCCTTCTCGAGGAGACTTACCCTCAGCTCCGCAGCCTCCCTGCCGTCAGTCTGAACCGAAAGCTTGTAGACATCATAGATTGTGACTGCTGAAACATACTTCCCGTGTCTCCCAGCAAGCTCCCGCCTCAGCCTTTCCTTCTCATCCGGATTTTTCGAATAGTATAGCGTGGCGAAAAACGCGTATCATACACAGCCTTTCTTCTAACGGTCATCCTCTTCCCTTATCTTAGAAAGCAGCTCGTGAGCCTTTTTAGCATCCACGCTTCCGGTTCCAATCAGATCCATTGTTGAACGCTTCTTCCTGATTACAATAGTTCCCCCCTTATCCACGATCTCAAGCCGAGTCCCCTCAACAATCCCATATTTCCGTCTAATCTCCGCGGGAATCGTAGTCTGCCCTCTACGCGTCACAACAACTTCAGTCATATAGCTACATATCCTACCTATAAAGAATCCTGTTTAAAGATATTCCTGCCTAAACCGCTAAAAAGATCAAAGGGAGCCAGAAACCTCATCAAGCGTAAATACTTACTCATAAACCCTGTTTCCAACCGGGTTTGCTAAATTAAAATCTCCCCTTCCGCCGAGCAAAGTATTTCAACATGCTTGTTCACAACCCGTCTAAGCTGCTCAGCAAAAGAATTTAAGCTTGAAAGCAAAAACTTGACGGATGAAGACAATAGGGCTTATCGGCGGGATGAGCTGGGAATCCTCGCTGGAATACTATCGCATCATAAACGAGCACGTTAAGGAGAAACTGGGTGGATTACACTCCGCGGAGTGCATACTCTACTCAGTCGACTTTGAAAAAGTTGAGGAGCTTCAACACGCGGGAGAATGGAGGCAGCTCGCAACCCTTATGACAAGCATAGCGCTGAAACTCCAAGACGCGGGTGCCGAAGGAATAGTCATATGTTCAAACACGATGCACAAGGTTGCGGAAAAAATTCAGGAAAGCCTGAGGATCCCGCTGATCCATATTGTTGACGCGACGGCCGTCGAAATCAGAAGGAGAGGTTTGAAGAAGGTGGCGCTGCTCGGAACCAGGTTCACGATGGAGGACGAGTTCTACAAGGGGAGGCTGAAGGAGAAACACGGCATCGACACAATAATACCCGGGGAAGCCGACCGTGGGAGAATCCACAGAATAATCTACGGCGAGCTCTGCAAGGGAGTAGTGAAACAATCCTCCAAGAGGGAAACCGTAAGAATCATTAGAAAGCTGGCTGCAAGAGGCGCCGAGGGGGTTATCTTAGGATGCACCGAGATACCGCTCCTCGTTAAACAGGAAGACGCAGCCATCCCCCTGTTCGACACGACTGAGATCCATGCTAAGGCGGCAGCAGACTTCATGCTAAGCTAGCTAACCTGATACGCGTGGGCGACTTCGTGCAAGCCCTGTTCAGCAGAATTCTTGGCGTCGATTTAACGCTCGCATGCTTTTCCTCTAAGACTTCCTTCAACTAACCCCTTCCCATGCCTTAAACAAGAACCATGTACCGAATGTTTTCGTCAAAAATTTTTATAATAATACTGTTAAAAATAAGGCGTGAAACAGCTAATAATCATCGGCGGAGGCTACGCCGGCACTGAAGTCATAAGGCAGCTTGTACTTAGAGGCGTTAATAACATACAGGTTGAACTAATATCTGCTTCCCCTTTCTTCGAGAACACTATAGCCGGTACAGAGGTTATAAGTGAAAAACTGAGGTCTGAGAATCTTAGGTATGATCTTAAGCTCCTCTCCAGCTACTGGGGTTTCAACCTTACTGTCGCCAGGGTTAAAGAGGTAGACTTGGACGAGAAGACGGTTAAGCTTGAAAACGGTCAAAGAAGCTACGATATACTTGTTGTTGCTTCCGGCTCAGCCCCGAATTTTTACAATATTAAAGGCGCGGGCTTAGCAGCCACTAGCTACCGGCTATCCGATTTCGAGCTTATAAACAGCAGGCTGAAACAGTTGGCCTCTGATCATCCTAGCATAGTCATCGCTGGGGCGGGATACGTTGGCCTCGAGGTTGCAGCCGAGATCACGGATCTCCTAGCCTCCTTAGACAGGAGGGCGAGAGTAACCGTTGTAGAGAAGATGCAGCACGTCCTGCCCGGTTTCGGAAACGAGCCTGCTAGGAGAATGGCTGTGGAGGCATTGGCATCAAAGGGCGTAGTGTTCAGCATGGGGAAAGGGGTTATGCAAATCTCAGAAAACAGTGTTATGCTTGAGGATGGAAGCAGGCTTGAATCAGACTTAACCATCTGGTCGGGTGGAGTGAAAGCCTCTGACCTCGCCTCCAACATTCGTGGCGCGAGCCTACGTAACGGCTACGTGGAAGTCGACCAGAGGCTGCTGATTAAGGGAAGAAACAATGCTTTCGCTATTGGCGACCTGGCTTACGTCAGCATCAACGGGAATGTGGCTCAGAAGATGGCGGCTGAAGCACTTGGGCAGGCGGCGACGGTGGCTAGGAACATAGCTTCAATGGTGAACGGGGAGGCTCCTAAGACAGTTCATAAGATAGACTATCCGGTTGACTTCCCTAAGGTGCTGCTCTCAGTTGGCGGTGGCAAGGCTATTCTAATCTTCGGCCCGCAATACGCCAGCATAGGCAATGTCGAATACTTCCTGAAGAGAAGAATAGATATTGATGAGATGGTGAGCAGGTTTCCAAGCTTGTAACCAGCGGACACTAGTCGTCGCCCAATACTAGGCGAAAACAGGATTCACATGCTTCGCTGCAAGACTCGGCTGATGCTTGGCACCACCCCTTCTCGCAGGCTCCTGCCGGCGAGCACAATATCCTCGTAAGTAGGTTTATCGGTTTTAAAGAAGACTCCTATTGGGATTCTCTTAGCCTCCTCGCCACCATAGTTCCATTCTCTTGCCTTAGCCAACGCCGCATCCAAGTCAGCGTAATTATGACCCTCCTTCTGAAGATCATACACTCTGGGACCATAGTACTTATACGTGTCGAAGAAAGTGTAACATGGTTGAAGCACATCTATGAAAGCAAAGCCCTTGTGCAATACTGCCTGCTTAACCAGTTCCTTCGTGTGATTCAGGTTTACACTATATGCTCTGGCTACGAGCGTCGCCCCGCTTACCAGCATTAGCTCAATCGGATTTAAAGGCTCCTCCGGGGCCCCTCTCGGCGTTGAGCCTCCTCTAAACCCTTTCGGAGAAGTTGGTGTAAACTGGCCCGTTGTTAAAGCGTAAACCCTGTTATCGTGAACAATAACAGTCATATCGACGTTTCTCTTAGCAGCAAAAACAGTGTGCTCCAAGCCCTCCCCCAAGGCGTCCCCGTCCCCTACGAAAGCTAAGACTTCAAGCATCGGGTTCGCCAGCTTAATCCCAACCGCCGGCGCTATCGCTCTGCCATGCAGAGAATAGAACGAGTTAACGTTAATGTAGTCAGCGATCTTCCCGTGGCAGCCTATGCCCGTCACCATCACTATGTTCTCCCTTCTGATTTTCCCCTCGTTCACAAGCTCGGCGAACGCGAGTTTAGCAGCCCTCTCGATGCCGAAGTTTCCACACCCGGGGCACCAGGTGTTTCGCGCATACGTGGAGAAGTCTTCAAGCCTGAGGCCCATTAGACACCCGCCTCCCTTATTTTCTCTTCAAGCTCATCCACGGTTAATGCTCTCCCGTCATACTTCAAAATGGTCCGGTCAACCCTAAACCCGTGAAACCTAATCCATCTTGCCAACTGGCCTGTTGAATTCGCCTCCACGCAAACAATATTCTTCTTCCCCGAAAAGTGTTTCTCTATCTCCCAAACGGGAAGAGGATTCAGATACAAAGGCTGTAAAACGCCAAAGTCATGTTCCTCCGCGACTTCTACGACAGCACCCTTCGTTGAGCCCCAGGTTACTAAAACAGTGTCAGCCTGCATGTTCCCGTAGGTCTTCACAGTCTCCCTTTTCCGAAGCTCATCCTCTATCGTCCTAGACTTCGCCAGTCTCTTCTCAGCGTTCCTCATGGTTAAAACCGGGTCCTCAGTGGTTATCCCGTATTCATCATGCTCATAGCTGTTCGCCTTAACAGTTACTCCCACCGTCCCGGGGAAAGCCAGCGGCGAGACGCCGTCTCCCGTAAGCAAGTACCTTTTATACTCTCCTCCACCGGTCCACAGCTTCGGGTTTTCAACCAATACTTTATCCTCGTCCAAAAAGCTTGAGAAAGAGCTTTCGAGAAGACTGTAGTCAGCCACCAGTATCACGGGAACCTGGAACCTCCACGCGAGGTTTAAAGCCTCAGCCGAGAGGTAAAACGCCTCCTCCGGGTCGCCTGGGGAAACCACTATCCTCGGGAACTCCCCGTGGCCCGCGAAAATCGGGAAAAACAATTCTCCCTGAGCATGATACGTTGGAAGACCTATAGCAGGCCCAGGCCTCTCGCCAAGCATTATCACCACAGGAATCTCCGCCTGGCCGGCTAAGCTCAGGTGCTCCACCATCAGGCAGAAACCGCCGCCCGATGTTCCAACCATAGTCCTAACCCCAGCGTAGGCTGCCCCCTCAGCCATCCCTATCACCGCTATCTCGTTCTCAGGCTGGACTACGGTGACCCCCAGCTCGTCAGCGTTACCAGCTAAATAGTGAAGCAGAGGCGTTGAAGGAGTCATGGGGTAGGCAACGTACAGCTTTAAACCAGCCTTCACAGCCCCCAGCCCTATGGCCTCGTTCCCAGACAGAATTGGCCTAGGAGGGTTGTTGACAGCATGCACCTGGGTAAAACCCCTGTAACCCTTAGCCATATCGTAACCCTCTTTCGCCACAGCAATATTCTCCTCAACACTTCTTCTCACCGTGCTCCTCACCACTTCTTCGACAAGGTGAAACTCTAAGCCGAGTGTTGAAGCCAAGGCGCCAAGAGCAGCTGTGTTCCTAACTATCAAGGGCAGATTCCTCTTCCTAGCTGTCTCGCTAAGAGGCAGGCCCAGGCCTTCCGCCTTAACATTGTCCGAGTCGAAAATCACCAGGGAATCCTCCTTCAGCCTCCACCCGTGCTTCTCCACAGTCTCCTGGTTGAACGCCACCATGATGTCAACCGTATTCCTATGCGCCTGAACCCTTTTCCCAGACGCTCTCACAACCGTGAAGTTGTGGCCACCTCTTATAAGAGACTGGTAATCGTTATACGCGAAAACCCAGTAGCCAAGCCTATTGAAAAGCCTAGCCACAGAGCTTCCGGCCAGCCTAATCCCGTCGCCAGCCTGCCCACCTATTAAAACAGAATACTCCTGAGCCATTCCTACATAAAAACACGGTAAAGATTTATAAAGATTAATCGAAATTCGAATAGTTGAACCAGCATGCCTACGGAGAAACCCTTGAAGAAATACAGGTGCACCGTCTGCGGATACGTCTACGACCCCGAGCTCGGAGACCCTGAAGGCAAAATCCCACCTGGAACACCTTTCGAAAGCCTTCCGGAAGACTGGGTCTGCCCCGTGTGCGGAGCCGGCAAAGACCTCTTCGAACCCGTGTAGAGGCGAGAACCCACCGTTTCGCGCGCCAAGCAGGATTAACAGACGTAAAGCTCGTAAAAACTTCGCTTAATCATAGCGCGCTAGGCAAAAGCTGGGCAACTTACCATACCCAAGCGTTATTCTTCTCTTTTCTCCGGCTCTTTAACGAGAATAAGCGTGTGCAATAACAATAGTCGTGGGAAAATGATAAAAGATGAAAACTAAAAACCTTAATCCTCGCCAGGCTCTTGACAAGTTTTGCCCTAGTTGAGACATGCCCGACCTGGACGGAGCGTATTTTTAAACAATAATGTTTTATTCGTTTAACTTTTCAACTTGCATGAGTGGCATATGGTACGAAGGCTTGATTCTATTCCTTGGCTTTACATCCATTTTGAAAATAGAGTTATAACGGCTTTAGTGAACTTGTTTTCCCAGCTTAGGAGTTATGTTTTTAAGTCTCTGGAGAAAAATAATATGTAGAGAAATAATGGAGAAGGCAACTCTGGAGCAAGTTTACCGTGAGATCAAGCTGCTGAGGAGAGACTTGAACCGCTTGGAGAAAATGCTTATTCCTGAAGTTGAGCCGGAGGAAGATGAAATAAGGGCTGTAAAAAAGGGAAGAAGAGAGTTTCGAGAGAAACGATGCGTCGAATGGAGTAAAGCTAGGAAAAAGATTTAGCTTGGCTTTTAAAGTCGTATTAACACGTCAAGCACTTAAAAGCCTTGAGAAGCTTCCTCCAGGGATGAAACAACGTGTTTCAGAAGCCTTAGATACTCTGGTTCAAACACCAGTCCCATTTAGAAGCTTCGACGTCAACAAACTAAAAGGCTATAGAAACACCTATAGAATCAGAATAGGCGGCTGGCGAATAATATATGAATACAATTCAAAAGCAAAAGTAATAATCGTCCACGACATCTTGATTAGAAAAAGAGCATATTGATCTTTCTATCTGGTAATAGCGCGCGAGTTTCGGGAGAAAGCAGGGGAAAAGTTTGTCTGGCTTGGTCTTATTAATTTAAAAACCGATGTAGACTATTGGCGCGTGTCACCAGGACGTGTAAGCCGTTTGAGGAATTCTGCATGCATGAAGATCGAAGGCGGTTCGTCGCTGAACTTGATAGCGTTAACGACTTCGCCTACAACCAGTATGTGATCACCGGCTTCAACTGTTTTAACGAGCCTGCATTCCACCGCTATGACCGCGTCTTCCAAAACTGGGGCCCTCGTTTTCTCCCCCCTTCTAGCTTTGACACCACTCTCAACAAATTTATCGACAGTCTTCCCCGATTTAGTCCCGAAAACCCCGTACGCAGCGTTTTCAAGCGTTTTCCCAACCACGTTGACCACGAACTCCCCATACTCTTTTATCAGCTCCAACGTATACCTTGACGGAACTATCGAAACAATTAGAAGCGGCGGACTCCATGAAACCCTGCTCACCCACGCTGCCGTCATCCCTCCCCTACGACTAGCGTCCTCATAATCCCCCGCAGTGACTATTACTAACGGTTGAGGAAGATAAAGTAAAGCATCCATGGGACGAATCTTCTCAGGCATGATTCCGCGTTTTCGAGAAAACTATTTAAAATTTATGATTGACCGAGGATACCTTGACGCAAGCTAAGAAAAACCCATAACCACCGGCAAGAGGAAAAACAATAAACACGAGAAAAAAACCTGAAAAGAATACTTTCACGCGCTAGCCTACTTAGCCTCGAAAGAAAGCGTGTATTAAGAGCCGAAAACAGCCATAAACACTACTTATTTTTCCCGCAGCTTCAGCAAGCTTCTCCAAACCCTAATGCTAACGCTCATAACTCTTTCCTAAAAGACTTAAATCTTTTATTCTTTATTTCCCTGCCTGTATCTTCCTTTCTAGGTGTTGCTCTCAATTCTTTTTCAACAGTCTTTCTAGACGCTTCATCAGCTAATGCTAGCCCCAAATCTATTATTCTCCTTACCACGGGGCTCTCCATATTTATCCTGTAAAGCTTCGTCTTCCCGAACTTTCTAGACGCTTTCACTATTCCCGCTTCCTCCAGCCTAGGAAAGTACTTGAACAACGTAGCCTTAGATATGCCGACCTCTTCCATTATCTGCTTCTTAGAGAAGTCGAACAGCTTGTTCTCTATCAAGAAGTCCACTATTCTTACCACGGGATGCTCCCCGAAGCATTCCACCAATACCGATTTATCTCCTGCTTCCATAATAATTTTACGTCTTTCGCTTATTGCTGCAAGGTATTTAAATCTTACCTTTGAAAGTATGTTTAAATATACCTTTATGCTCCAGCTTGGTAAAAACATGCCTGAGTTGGCTGATGAAGAAATAAAAAACCATATTCTTTTCAAACTCCACTGGAGAAAATGCTGGGGAGGAAAACACACGGCCATAGAATCCGTGAAGAAAGGTGTGCCGAAACATTTAGGTGGGAGATATATGGATATGGTTGAAGAACTGGTAAAAGAGGGTTTACTACTAAGCAAGCCCACTGCCTACGGCTTACAAATATCGTTAAACCCGAGACGCAGAGAAGAAATAATCGAAAGAGTAGAAAGATTTGCAAGAAGATAATTTTCCAAAAAGCAGCTCCACCTAGCCAGTGATTCTCACATATGAAACTGCAGCACGCTGCCAAGAGGAAAACCGGAGGCAATCTAACAGACCACCAGGACACCCTCTTCAAAAACAATCCTCCTGAAAACCCGTTGAAAAGCAAGCAGCAACAGGAAAGAAAATAAAACTCGAAAAGCATTCCAACCGGCAACAACAAGCAATAACAATAAGCAGGAGAAAAATAAAAATGAAAACTAAAAAACCTTAACCCTAGCT
Source organism: Candidatus Brockarchaeota archaeon (assembly GCA_017601225.1). Taxonomy (GTDB): domain Archaea; phylum Thermoproteota; class EX4484-205; order EX4484-205; family JAAOZP01; genus JAAOZP01. Next base: position 86,544 of record JAFNIX010000001.1, read on the forward strand.
TAACTACTTGGCCTCGAAAGGAACCTTCTCAGGAATCTCAGTCACAATACCGGCAGCAATAGTCATACCCATATCCCTGATAGCGAACCTGCCGAGCTGCGGAAACTCAGAGTAAACCTCAATAGCAACAGGCTTCAAAGGCCTAAACTTCACAATCGCAGCGTCACCAGTCTTCAAGAAATCAGGCTTCTCCTGAACAACCGCGCCAGTACGAGGATCAATCTTCTTCTGCAACTCCTCAAAAGTGCAGGCAACCTGCTCAGTATGCACATGCAGCACAGGAGTATACCCTGCAGCAATAGCAGTCGGATGCCTAATCACAATAATCCTACCGATGAAACTCTTCGCGACAGTAGGCGGATTATCAGGATACCCAATCACATTACCCCTCTTCAACTCCTCCTTCGACAAACCCTTCACAGCCATACCAATATTATCACCAGGCTCAGCCTTCTCAAGCTGCGTATGATGCATCTCAATCGTACGAACCTCACCAATCTTGTCAACAGGCCTCACAACAATCCTCGAGTTAGGCCGAAGAACACCAGTCTCAACCCTGCCAACAGGAACAGTCCCAACACCAGTAATCGAAAACACCTGCTGAATCGGAATCCTCAACGGCTTATCAATAGGCCTAGGCGGAGGCTGAAACAGGTCGAAAGCCTCAAGCAAAGTAGGACCCTTATACCACGGCATCTTCTCACTAGGCTTAACAAGATTATCACCAGTCCAACCGCTAATCGGAATAATAGGAATCTGAAGCTTCTCAAGATTAAAACCAATCCGGCGCAGCAAATCCTCAATACCCTTCTTCACCTCAAGAAAACGCTCCTGACTCCAGTTCACCGTAGGATCATCCATCTTATTAACCCCGATGACAATCTGACGGACGCCGAGAGTGAACAGCAGAAACGCATGCTCAGTCGTCTGACCCTCAGGACTAACACCAGCCTCAAACTCACCACGCTTCGCAGAAACAATCAGCAACGCACTATCAGCCTGACTAGCACCAGTAATCATATTCTTCACGAAGTCACGATGGCCAGGAGCATCTATAATAGTATAGTAATATTTCTTTGTTTCAAACTTTACATACATCGCGTCAATGGTTACTCCACGCTCACGTTCCTCCTTCAGCCTGTCCAGCACCCATGCGAACTTGAAAGTGTCTCCTAAACCAGTTTTCGCTGACTCCGCCTCCAGCTCCTTCATCTTCCTTTCATCAACGTAGCCGGTCAAGTATAGCAAATGACCTGTAGTTGTACTCTTCCCGTGATCGACGTGACCACAGACGATGAGGTTTAGGTGTGGTTTGCTTGATGAACTCATTTTCTTTTCCTCCTTCTGTCTCCTTAGCTTTCCGGAGGTGTATTTAAGGTTTAAGGTTTTTGATGGGTTTGGAGGGAAACATGGCGGTTTAAAGGGTTGTTTTAAGGTTGTTCTCGGGTTTTCTGTTTAAACATGTTTCCTCGGTTTACAGGAGGTTGTGTTCCTTATAGGTGGAAAGATGACTGCTAAACTTTTTCGATAAGGTTGTAGTGCGTGTGCTGAGCCTAACCTGTTTTAAGGTAGAACTACGCTTGTGAAGTATTCTTTGCCGCCGGTTGAGTGAAGCTTTATCGATATAACGGCGCTGCTCACTATCCGTTGGCCTCCGTATGTAGCACCAGCGGGAATGTAAATGTAGAAAGATTTTTGCACACCGATGTTTGCATCTATCGGCAGGGTGACGTTTAGCGTTGCGCCCCCGCTGCTGTAGGGTACGTTATTAATGAACACACCGTCTATTCCAGTAGATTTCGACCCTGTGTTCACGTAAATAATATGCACCTTCCAGCCTCCTACTACTGGCTCTGGAAAGGCGGCCATGATTTCTATCTTCTCGTAGAGCAAGAAGAATGACTTTGGAGGGGAGGGGTTCACGCTTGTTGATGCCCATTCGATAAACTCGTTCGTGCTTGAAAAGGTTTGATGCTCAGTGTCTGAGAGGGCGAGAGTAATCTGGATGTTCTTTTGTTGAGTGCTCCAGTAGTCAATCCATTCTTTCACTGCCAAACCAGAATATTTGTGGGCTAGCCTTCCATACTGATCTTTAGTGTAAAAACGACCCGTGGGGTCTAAAATTGCAAGATCTCCTCCTAATACAGGCACCGCAACCGCTAAGTGGGCAGAAGACGCACCGACCCATTCAATTACCCATACCGCGTATTTTTTACCCCCATAATTCCTTATCATGCTAGCTAAAAGCAGGGCCTGATCCTCACAGTCTCCGAGCCTGTCTCTAATTGTTTCATTTGGAAACCTCCATACTTCTATAGACCACCATACTGAGCCTCCTATTTCAGGCATAAACGGGTATGGGGAATCGTAGCTGTACTTTACATTAGTGGCTACCCAGTCGTACATCTTCTCCAAGTCTTCCCAATACTCCTCGGGGTTCACAGTATTACTCCATCCCCCAGTTGTCTGAACTACGATGCTACTAACCATCGGGTCGTCAGGTGTTACGAAAAGCTTTTCATCTCCCCCTCCGCTTCTAAGGTTAATCTGATTCCTGATGGTGTTATACCACTCCTCCATGAATGCTTTCTCCCGTTCTAAAGAAGAATACCGGTTTTCAAGCGAATTATAATCTTGCTCCAAAGAATAAAAACGGTTTTCGAGCACACCATAATTAAAACTTAGAGCCTCATACTTGTATCTACACTCTGAAATCTGGTAGAGAAACCAGCAAAATAGCATAATGTTTGAAATTACGAGAAGAATTGCTGCTAGTCTCCATCTGCTAGTTTTGCGTCGAGGCACGTCTTGTGTTGAAGCGTAAATTGCCTGAGTGCTTTTCAATGGCAGGCCGCATCTTCCGCAAAAATTGGAATCAGCCGGGTTGGGGAAGCTGCATCTCTTGCAGTATATAATCTTGACAGGTCTGTTTTCACCCATCTAATTGTATGCATAATACGATGCTTAAATTCTTTAGTGTTTTAGAAATATTACTTACTTTAATACACTTAGACTCATCGTTCTCTAAAGGTGTATTTAGGGTTTAATATGTGAAAAGGACTTGGTTAGGTGGTTTACGGTGTTCGAATGCTTAAATAATATCTCCACATTATACAACTACTGGAGTTTGTCAGAGAAAGAGGAGCAGAGAGAACGTCCTCTTAGTGTTAAAGCAGCTATCATTATCATAACGGTGCCCTTCGTGCTTTATTTCCTGGTTAAGGCTTTTAAAATCGATCCTGCGTATATCGTCTTTGGCCTACTGGGAGTCTTCTTCGTGATTATCCCGCTTGTAATAGCCGTGATTCTTTCCCTAAGCCTAATTCCCATGTTTTCCGCTTGGCTTGAGGGGAAGGCTCCTACGGATAAGCATAAGTCGAAGTGCAGGGTATGCGGGAAGGAGTTTGAGCCTCCTCTTGGAAACAGGCTTCTAGAGGCTCACGTGAGGAGTGTCCACAGGGATTTCGTTATGGCGGAGAAGAGGGTTAGAGGCTTGCTTTCCGTCTTCCTCGCAATATCTTTTTTAGAGGTGAGCTTCTGGTTCTTCTCTCTGGTCTATCCGTTTAAATTTACGCTAATCGGGATGCTTCTGGATGTATTGAAAAATTTTCTCGGCTTTCCGCGGGGGTTCTCTCTTCTCTTCGCGGACTTGTTGCTATTCATGGTAACTATGGTCGTCGGATTATACTATTATCGGATTGTCCGGAAGTATAGGGGTCTATACTCGCAGCATCCGCCTGAAGGCAGGGAGAAAGCCTACGGGGCTTTAAGAACACTTCCGGGGTTGAGTAGGCAGGGAGGACAGGAAACTGGGCGAGAGCCTGAAAAGAGCAAAATCCCTCTTTCAGAGTTAGATGAACTGATAAGAAAAGCCTACGCCCCTGAAGCCGAGGAGAAGCCTGAGGAAAAGGAGCAGGCTTAGACAGTCTTTCAGCGCATGCTAATAGAAAAGATATTCATCTTGTCAGAAAATAGGATAGTAGAAAGTGAACCAGAACGGCTTCCCAAACTTCTTGTAGGCGTCGAGTATCTTTTCATACGCGAGCACATCGTGCCTAACGATGTCTATTGCGACTTCCCATATCGCCCTGTTCTTCTCCTCCCCGCTTATCCCATCCCACTTATCCTTGTACTTGAGGAGCCTAGCATTCGACTCAGCTTGATACCATAAGCCTACCTTCTTTACTAGCTTAACGTCCTCCTCGTTCTCCAGCCTCAGGAATGAATCGCTCTTTCGCGTGCTATGAGATTTAGCAATTTCAAAGTTAATACTATTATGGTGGAGTTGGCTTCACGACTAGTGCACACTGGGAAGTGTGCTTACATTAATGTAAGTAATGTCATTAGCTTTATATATTTGAGGCAAGCTAATAGAGCATAGTGGTGATTAGGGTGCCGCTTGAAGACCACTTGTTAAGAGATGAAAGAATACTTGCTTCTGCAAGAGCAGCCTCGGGTGGGGTTTTCTATGCCACGAATCAAAGGATCCTATTATACAAAGAAGGCATGTTGAGTGAGGAGGTATATTCCCTGTACTATTCACATATCGTTTCAGTTGTATACAGGTCGAAGCCTCGTCTTTGGTTGCTGGTGGTTGGTGCAATATTTTTGATCAGCGTTTTCATAATGTGGCAGGTTTCTAGTACGCCATGGGGTGGGATATTGAACGTTTTCCCTTTGCATTATCTAATCGTGTTACGAATCATATTTTTAGTTTGGGGGGGTGGCTTTTATTTTGCTGGGGCTACTGCTTAAACGCCATTTCTATGAGTTGATACCGGTTGCTTCTATGAAAGACATGGTTTGGCGGACCGAAGACGCGGGTGAGGATACGAAGAGATTCGCAAGATTCGTCGAGGACCAGATTGCTTTCCGCGAGGAGCCGCCGGTGCCTGAAACAGGCATAGTTCGCACTCCGACGCCACGTGCTTACAGAGCTAAGGTGCATAGCAGCCCGGAGAAAAAGGCCATGGTTAAATGCGAATATTGCGGGGCTCACATATCGGAGAGTGCCATATACTGCCCGAAATGCGGGGTTAAAATGAAATAGTTTGTGGCTTTGGGAATGTCGTATTCGTGTTTTCTTGAATCGGGATGCTTAAATATTCTTCCACGCTGTTCTAATACGTATGGCTTTAAGTGGTCTTGACGCTGGGGAGCTGCGTGACATCTGGTTTAAGTTCGGTTCTCCTTTTGCTGAAAGGTTTGTGAATAATGCGAGGGGGAAGGGTGTCGGCCTCAGCTATGGTAAGGATAGTCTTAAGGCGGCTGAGGACTTTATCCTGGAGAGCTGGAAGAAGGGATACATGTTTACAAGGGCTAATGATCCTAAGGTAGAAAATTATGATAAGGCCCTTCTCGTTATCCAGGCTGCAGCCTTTTTGACGCGGGTCATCATTAAGGATTTAGGGGGAGAGCTTGGTTTCGACGATAGCCTGAAGCAGCCTTGCGTTGAAAACGTTGGCGGCTTAGGCATAAGGGTTTTCACGGCTTTGAGAATACAGCTTCTCGCGAGCCGCGGGTTTAGGGGTTTGAAACAGTATTACGAGAGGGTGGCATGGGCGGTTAGAGAAGCGGGTGCTGGGAGAATTACTATAGATAAGAATAGGCTTTGGAAAATGGTTGAGGAGCATGCGTACAAGCTCAGGTCGGTAGACGAGTCCACCATCCGGAAGACTGGAGACCTTAATCCCGTGTTTTTCCCCTTCACCTACTGCCCCAGGTGCGACGATATTCCATCCCTAGTGGTTATGCCGGTTATCGGGATACGTAAAGAGGAGTTTCAAGAGGCTGCTTTACAAACAGCTTTTACGATGCTTGAGGCTCCTTGCGGCAAGTGCAAGGGGCAAACCCTCCTGCTGGGCTACAGCTTCAACCATCTCGCATGGATGATACCGCGGCCTAAAGACGGCTCCATGCCTGATAAGCCTCCCTCTCAGCACCCTGACAGGCGGGAAATCTTCATGACGATAGTCAACACCACCCTTGGTAGAAGCATAGGCATCATCAGCGAAGTCTACAGGAGTGGCAACAAGGTCACTGGCTTCGGAGAAACAACGGTTTCACCGGTGAGTGGCGGAGTACTCTTCATCCCCCTCCCAGACACACTCCTCTGCTTCTAGCAGCAATAATCGAGTGCCTCTGGAATCGGTGATGAGGAGAAACGATTACGCTTAAAAGCCTTCAGCCACGTTGCTAGATTGATGGGTGCAAGGGAGCGTTTCATAGAGTCCATCGAGTATCTTCGTAAAATGGGCTTCTTTGAAGAGTATTGCAACTTGTCCTCTGAGGAGATTTTCGAGAAGATTAGGGAGAACAGCATCGCCCTGAAGTACCTCGGAGTAAAGGAGGTAGAGGAAAGGTGGATGAAGGAGAGCGTTTATGAAGTCGATAGCTTTATAGCGATTTTTGATAAAAGAAGAGTGTTGGGAAAAGACGTAGAGGTAGTAGGTCCGGAGAAGGGTCTCTCCACGGAGATTTTCAAGGAGATTGTGAGAATTTCGAGGGGGGTGTTTCAACCAACGGATATAGAGGAGGAATGGCTCGGCCATAACACACGCATTCACTTTACCTTTAGAGGGAAAAGGCATGTCATTGACTTTTGCTTTTACACCGACCTACTTCAGATCAACCCCATAATGAGGAGGATAAACAGCCTGATCGAGGACACTGGATACCAGTACTATGAGCTCTTGGACGGGAATCAAACTTTTTTTGCCGTCGTGCTCACAAGGGAGGAAGCCGAGAAACTCATCAGGGAAAGGGGATGGAAGATTAGTTGTAAATGGGGGTAAAGTGATTATCCAAGCCCATGCCAGACCTCCAGCCAACTCGTATCTCCTCCCAAAGCATCCCTAAGCTTCTGCACATAGTTGTTAGAAGTGCACTAAGAATTTTTAATTCCAAAGGTTTAAAGTAAGAAAAAAGGTGAATCTGTGGTCTATCCCATGATAAGCAATTGAGAACCAATTGGGACTGTTTAGCCAGGGTAGTAGAATGAGAACCAGAAGACGGATTTTACTTCATTACGGGTCTTCATGAGGACATCGTATAGCCTGAGCATTACTCCTCTTATGAACCCATCCTCTTCTATCACGAGGGACCTCATCATTTCCTCGCCTTTTTCTTCAACGTTTGAACGCCGCGAATACTTATCCATCAGTTTCCTGTCATAAGGATCATCCGGTAGGAATAAGGGGCCGCTCCTAATCCTTTCGATCTCTTCCCTTACTTCCTTCAGGTCGAAAACGGTTACTGGCCAGATCACGTGTTTTCTCCCCCATCTCCCCTCCCAGTAGATGCGATCCACCTTAACGCTGACCCTGTTGCTCAACATCTCATAGGCATTCTGGTCCTCGTCAGACCAGCGCCATGTAAATACCGAAGAGAAATAGCTCTCAGACTCCGTATAGAGGTTCCAAGCGAAGCTGAGCCGAGGGAGTTTTCCGTGTTCAACATTGGGTAGCCCGTAAACTGCAGTCGCCATTATCACCGGGATATAGATTAGCTTGGTCCTCATTGCTATGAAGTCCAAGGTATTAATTCTATAGGCCCTCGTTTCAGAGAATTCATTATATATCTTCTTAACGATTTCAGAAGGAGTGTCCTTGCTGAAAGACAACCAGATGCGGTACTCGGTCATGGACCGGTCACCTCCAGATTCTCGTAACCGTTCACAGGCTTAAGCCAGCTTAACGTATCCTCGCCCAATGTCCCCACTAATTTGTTCACAAATTCATTAAACAACTCTTGACTAATCTCCTCAACAAATACCAGCTCAACTTTTTCCTTCCCACTTTCCACCATAACCTTCTTATAGTCTATCAGATCCTTAACATCGTTGCTAAAAATCTCACCGCTCTGCAAGTGAAGCCTCACCGTCTCTTCATCCCAGAATCTCACCTGAACTAATGACTTCTTTCGCATGATATCTATTTCCTTTTTTCCTTCTCCATATTTACGCCTTATGCCCTCTATATCGGTTGGATCTTTCTCAGCGATCCATTCAGTTACAATGCGTTCCCCTAGCCTTCCCTTTAGATTTATGTCAAGTAGTCCTGCTTTAAACGCATAATCAGCATCTTCCTCGGTAAAAGGAAGCGTTTTCCAATAGGCCTCAATAGCTTGATTTAAAACTTCTCCCGTCAACCCAAGCTCTTTGAAGTAGGATAAAGCATCTTCTGTTCCTAGTTCACCGAGACTCTTTAAAGCAAAATCGGATAGCATAACCATTCTTTTTTCGAATCCACTACTTAAACGAATTCTGACGCTTTTCCCCTGAGGATCCCTTAATAACATCATCCTTGAAACAGTTTTTCCACCATCTTCTTCATGAGCATTAAACTTGAGTATAATACGATCCTCTTCAAGTGCACTCCACTTTAATTTCCCACTTTCATCAAGGTATTGGAAGAAACCTCTCTCACTCAGCACTGCTCTGAGCAATCTTTCTAAACACTCACTCACAGCAATCCTTCCATCGCTTTCAGCTTTTATTGGAACTATTAACCCAGCGTCTCCCAGCTTCTGGTAGAAGATAATAAAGCCCTCATCCTTCAGCCCCAGGTATTCTACCGTATCCTCCGGTATTGTTATGCCGAATCCTCCTTTTGTGTCTTCGTCGGAAATAATTGGAATGACTTCGTTGTTGCTTGCGTCGAGATAGTTCACTTTAACTGGGGATCTAGCCCTGTAATGGCCACGAGCATCAAGCGTTTGATGCGAGACCACGGCGTAGCTTAGCCTTGAAGCCTCTTCCCATTTCTCCAGGCATTCCTCCACAAGCCAGATCTTCGGCTCCTCCTCCCCCAATCCAATGTCAACGAACAGGTGTCGTTTCAGATCTAGCATCGCATCGTACGCGCCCTTCTTCCCGCGGAATTCCAGCAGATTATCTAGGATGTTGGATATTTTCCTTAAGCAGTCCCCGTCGAGAGTGTTTAACACGTCTCTGACGAATGGGAATGAGTTCTCAACTATTTTCGCAGGCTTCTGACCCGGCTCAAGCTCCATGGTTCTGACTTCAGCAATCCAGCCGTAGCCCCTTTCAAGAAACCTAAGCCTCTCAAGACTCCTGCTCTCAACACACTCGTGGAGAAGCTCATAGAACCCTTTTCCTTGGGCAGGGTAGTCGGGTGTAAAGCTCAACCCCTTTAGAAGACCGTTGAAATCGTCAACATTGCTGTTCAGCCTCCAGGCTTCCCCAACGTCTTTAAGCACGCTTTCCTCCAGCCTGCTTACTCCTAGCAGTATGTCTAAAGCCTCCTTCAACCTTCCTGCTTCAAGCCTCTTCAACCATTCGACCACACCGTCGCCTGCTTCCCTAGACTTTCCGGCTATCGTGTTAAGCTCGTCTAGAATCCTCGTTCTCTCCTCTAGGCTGAGCCCCGCTTCGTCAAGCCTGTAGAAAAGCTCCACCGCCTTCTCCTGGTCTATTCTTCCAGCAGCCTCGGTAAGCTTCCCCCCGAGCCCGCCCCCGGCTTCCATCTTTTCAAGAGCCTTCTCCTCAAGAACCCTCCGGCAATCCTCTTCAGACGTTTTCGACTCAGCCTCTTCAACCGCGTTCTTAACCTCGCCCCTTATCCTCCTCCATATCTCCAGCTCTCTCCCCTTCAGCTTCTCAAGGGTTCCGAGGACTGTGAGCCTGGCGAAGCCAAGGGTTACGCCATGGTTTTTAACGATCCACGCTATTGTCCTCCCACCTTTAACCAGGGTTTCGACAAGGTCGTACAGCGCGAACGTTAGCCATGCTTTAAGGCTGCCGACTGCGCTCCACATGTTCGCCCTGAAGCCCTCCATCTTCGGCCTCAGCTCCGCGGCTATTCTCGTCGCAGCCATGAAGCCTAGGACTGAGAGAACTGTCCCGACGATCCTGCCGCACGCTAAGCCCTTGTCATACTCTTTCGCCTCAGGGTTTAAGGCTGTTTCGAAGTCTGAAATGCCGACATCTAGAACAATGTTCAGCCCGGTGTCAGCCAGCACCTTGGAGGCGGCCCTCCTATACTCTTTCGAAGTCTCCCAGAAGAGCTCTGCCAGAGGCCCCTTAGGCTGGAAGTCCTCAACTATCGGGGGAGGCACGTAGGGCATCGTGGGCTCCATCTTCGGCGGCGTGTAGTTGCTCAGCCTGTAGCTGAGGTTCCCGTAGAAGTCTGCTAGGCTGCTTAGAAGCATGACGGTGTTCCAGCCTTGGTTGAACTCCTGAATGTTCACAATGCTCCCACCTATAAGGTGGGAGAGCGTGGCGGCTATGGATAAGCCTGCGCCAACGCAGCCTGCTACTGTGCCCCCGCCCGTCAGGACTGCGGTAACTATTATTATCGTGCTCGTGACCAGTATCCCGGTTAGCTTCCCCTTTATCCCGTCCCAGAAACCCGTCCAGAACGGTGACGGCTCAGGATTAAGGCTGAAAACAGCTTGGGCTACAAGGTTTAAGCCGTACATGAGGCTGACGAGACAGGTGTATCCTTCTCTAGTGTTAAGCCCAGCTAGGGTAACATTGTAGTCCCAGCTCTTGACTAGAAGCGGGCTACTGTAAACATCCATCACCGGGGGATAATTCTGGTAAGCCTGGTGCCTGAACTGTTGAACCCTCAACACGTAGCTCGCGTTAAACCCGGCGTAGTTCCTAACCTGGATAGATTGAAGGGGCCCGCTCCCCCTGACCGTTAAAGGCCGGTATATCAGGGTTAGGAAACCCTTCTCGCCGGAAGGCTGGCTGAGCCTGGTCGCGTTCGTAATCTTTCTCCATCGCAGGATAAACTCGTTCTGAAGCCTGTTCTCAACAACATAGTTGCTGACAGTATGGTTGTATACTGCGAACCGCGTAGCGTTCATCACTATTCTTCCACTTGTCCTCCAAAACTGTTTCACCAGCCTAGCCCTATGGCCCTCAAGCGAGCCGTTAACCCTGAGCGCAGCCGGGTCGACCTCGAGCAGCCCCGCCGCCTCCTTCTCCTCGTAAACCCCAAGGTTCTCCCAGTAGGGCTCGATGCTGAGAAGGATGAAGTCAACTTTAGCAACGGTTTCAACGCTTGAACCGTTAACCTCCTTCTCCCCGGTTGGCTTGAGGCGGGAGACAAGCTCGAAACCCCCGTAGTGGCCTTGAAACGTAGGCATCGAGGCAACCAGTCCTGAGCCGGGGTAGCTGAAGGTCAACTCGTAGAACCTGACGTGCGTAAAATGTTTAGAGTCGGGCACGAAAACCCTCACTGTCTCCTCGTGCTCGGGAACCACAACCTTGATTTCTTCGAAATGCTCCGGGACCCAGATGCTCCTTGTCCAGACCCATGTTTTAGCCTCGGAGAAGTAATTATTGCCCTCGTCATCCCTGTAGCTCGCCCTTACGGTAATCTCCGTGGAGGATCTTGTAAGCCGGATGTTGAGCTCAACCCTCCTCGACCCTCCAACGTCAATATCGCCGACGCTCACGCCAGCGGGCTCCGCGTGCACGCCGGTAACATGGATGCTCACGCTTCTCGCAGCGCTCCCACCGGTGTTGCTAAGCTCAAGTGTTAACCCAGCGTGCTTCATGATGGAGGGGTCAACGTTGAGAACCTGAATGTTAACGGAGGGAGAGGCTGGCCCAACAATCAGAATGCTGAAAGACGCGTTGCCGCTAGGGGGCCAGGTTGAGAGGTAGGCGTTCCCAGTTAGAAACAGGGTAATGTTGTGGAGCCCGGGCTTAACAGCCCTAAGCCTGAAAACACCGCTAGTATGAGTATCGTTAAGAATCCTCTCAACACTATCCAGGGGTTCGAAGCCTTCCGTCACGGTAATCTTCAGCGAAGCGTTGAGAGGCTCAGGCTGCACTACACCACCATACCCCGCCTCATAATGCACCTCCAGTGTTTCCCCCAGGGTTAGGCTTGTGGAGGAGACGCTTGCTGTGACGATCCAGCCTTCTGCGAAAACCGGGTCGTAGCCTGGGAACAATACTTTAAGGTTCTCCTCATGCTCAGGAACCCTAATCCTAACATCCTCATAGTGGCCTGGGACAGCGATAATCGGGTTCCCCAGGAACCATGGCCAGTCCTTCGCAGGGTATGCGACCATAATCCTCCCAACGCCCATCTCCTTAGGGAATAACCCTACTGTAAGCCTTGAAACAATGTCGAAGACAACGTTCTTCTCAACATTCTTAATAACATACCTGTAGAGCCCAGTGTATCTTTCAACCTCGTAGAGACTAACCAGGGTCTCGTTCCAAGCCTCATACATCACCTTCACACTAGTCGAGTTAAAGTAGGTGTAGTTCAGCGGGACGCTTGACTCCAACGGTATCTTTACTCTCACGCTCCCGTCCTCGGGCTTCTCAATCCTTAGGCCTGTCAGGTTCAGCGTGGCGAGGCTCCCGTTAACATCAAGGGTTATCGTTCCGTTAGGATATATTCTTCCAAGCTCTCTTCTGAAATCCTGCTCCGAGCACCCTGTGCTAACGTTGGAGGCGAAAACCCTCCAGAGCCTCTCAGCCTGGGAAGCGTCGAAACCATCTGGAACAATGTACTCGCACTCCCTCACCGGGTCTGACTCGGAGGGCATAGCGTCCCAAAGGTATTCTTCAAGCCTGCTTAGGAAAGCCTCGTAGTCCCCGCCCTGCGCTATAACCCTTGATAAGAGGAGGCTCGGGGTGAAACACGTGGTTAAAGCTAGTATGATCAGAGCGATGCCCTCAAGCCTAGTCTTAAGGCTGCTCATTTCCCCCGTCTACGCCTCTTAACAGTTAAAATCACAGTTGGAAGGATTATCGCCGCCGCCAGGAGGATTAGGAGAATTGTTTTCTCATTCTCCAGCCTCTCAACAGTATTGTTCAGCTCAAAAATCCTCTGATCCTTCAACGTGAGGTTCCCCATGAGCGTCCAAACCTGGTTCTGGAGAACGCTGTTAGCTTGGCTCCAGTCCCTAACCTGCGCCTTAAGATCCTCGTTCTCCCTGGAAAGGGTCTCCAGCCTTCTGCTCGACCAGTCTGAAGACTCTTTTAGAGCAGTGTAGTTCACATGGAGAGCCTGGTAGAGCATCCTGAGGCTAGCGTTAATCCTAACCCCTGTTCCCACAACCTCACCCTTAGATGTTTCCACGTAAACGTTGAGAAAACCTGTTTCGCCAACCCTAACCATTACGCCTCCCTCAACCCTGGAAGCGTTGCACTCAACATTGTCGCCGTTAACCCTGGCAAGCCTAGCGCCAAAACTCCTGATCTCCCCAGGGTAGCTGAACACTGCGATTGTCTCCTTCTCGTTGAACTCTATTGAAGCAAGCTTAAGCTCAGAAGGCGTCTCCGTCGGCTCCCCTACAACCTTAACCATGAAGTCGCCCGGTCTAGCGCTGGAGGAGTTGAGGGAAACCAGGGGGACATGCTTATCCACGTCAACGATTAAGCTCATATTGTCAATAGGAGGATCGTCGTCAACGCCAAGCCATAGTTGAGGCCCATCTAGGGTGAACATGGGCACTATAACAACGTGGAAAACGCCTTTAACGACCACGTTCGGAACAGTGATAGTATACCAGTCCAGCGTAGCGTTTCTGAAAACCCTGTTGAAGATAAGGGGTTCGCTGTAAACAGTGTTTAAGCCAGCGTCCCATATTTGAACGTAGAAGAGCGAGGAAGAGCCCCTTAGGATACAGGTTGCGTAAATCTTCACCGCGGTTATCCTCCAGCTCTGCGATGGTGGGGAGAACCTTACCGCGGCACCGTTAGGGTAGAAATCGCTCCAACCATAGTCTTGGCCGCCGTCATCATAAGCAAGCTCGAATGGCGCTGCGGAAGCCTTCGGGAAGCCTGTGAGAAGAAAAGGTAGTAAGGCTATGGCTAGAATAAGCCTGATATGCTTACCCATAGCTGGATTAATAAGGGTTAAGGTTTTAAATAAGTTTTTCGCAGAAATACTGCATACAGTGATCTGGAAGCCCAAACCAGCATTTTCAAGTTTTCTTTAAGAAGGATTTAAGAAAATAGTGTTTAAAGCATGTTTAACGATTCACGTATAAAAAAGATTGTTGAAGTTTACTTGGCTTCCACGCAAAGAAGTATGAAACTCCTAGTATATTCTGACACGGTTTTCCATATCTGGCAAGAGGCGCGTCGCTAACATGGCTTTCCAGTATTAGCGAAACCTACGGCAACGTTTATAAACAAGATTTACCATACTCCTATCGTTGAAAGGTGTTTAATATGAATGGGTGGAAACTGTTAGATCCTATTGTGGTTGGCACAATGTTTTTGAAGAATAGGATTGTTATGCCTCCGATGTGCAGCCGCCTTGCTGCGCCAGACGGCTCTGTAACGCCAAGAATGATAGACTATTACTCTGAAAGAGCTAAGGGAGGCGTTGGGCTAATCATAGTTGAATACGCTTACATCGATGAAAAGGAGAGTAGGGCTGCCATAAGCCAACTCGGCGTCCATAGCGACCATATGATAACTGGGTTAGGCGAGCTAGCGGAGGCCATTAAAAACCATGGTGCAGGAGCTGTTCTCCAAATATGTCACGCCGGTAGGCAAACCACTCCGGCAATGATGGGGAAGCAGCCTGTCGCCCCGTCAGCCGTGCCGTGCAAGTTCCTCGGCGTCATGCCGAGAGAGTTAACGCTTTGCGAGATTGAGGAGATACAGGATGCTTTCGCGGAAGCTTCTAGGAGGGCGAAGCAGGCGGGCTTCGACGGGGTTGAGCTTCACGGGGCTCACGGGTACTTGATGGACCAGTTTCTTTCACCCTACACTAACAAGCGGAGCGACAAATACGGCGGATCGCTTGAAAACAGGGCATTATTCGCCCTAGAAACCATATGTAAAGTCAGGGAGAAAGTAGGGTCGCAGTTCACTTTAGGCTATAGAATGAGCGCCGACGAGTATGTTTCAGGAGGGCTAACCCTCCAAGAAACCGATAGATTCGCCAAAATGCTGGAGGATGCTGGTGTAGATTACGTTCACGTGTCCGCCGGAATTTACGAGACGATTCATAAATTAATCCCGACTCAATATATTGAGCGTGTGCACCTCCTCCCTCTTGCAGATGGCATTAAGAAATCAGTCAGCCTGCCGGTGATCACCGTAGGCTCTTTCGACGTTGAAACAGCGGAGAGGGCTTTAAAAGACGGGAAGGCTGACCTAGTCTCGTTCGGAAGGGCTCTAATAGCGGATCCTGAACTCCCCAGAAAGCTGGTTGAAGGCAGGATAGAGGACATAAGGCCATGCATAAGGGGCAATGAGGGATGCATCTCAAGGTTTTTCCTCGGCCACACTATGAGATGCGAGGTTAATCCGGCTGCAGGCAGGGAGTGCGAGTTCACAGTCTCCCCGGCTCCGAGAAAGAAGAGGGTTCTGGTTATCGGCGGAGGCGTCGCTGGCATGGAAGCGGCAAGGGTTGCGGCAGTTAGGGGGCACGAGGTTACGCTGATCGAGAAGGAGGGAAAGCTGGGTGGGCATTCAGTCGAGGCTTCTGTGCCCAAGTTTAAGGAGGATATAAAGCGGCTGATAAACTGGCTCTCAACACAAGTTAGCAAGGCCGGTGTAAAAATAGAGCTTAACAAAGAAGCGACGCCGGAAATGGTGAAAGAGTTGAAACCTGATGTTTTGATAATAGCCGTTGGCTCTGACTACATAACGCCTGCAGTACAAGGCATTGATAAACCATGGGTTGTTACGAGTGCTGACGTGTTTCTAGGCAGAAAAACCGTGGGCGAGAGGGTTGTGGTGGTTGGCGGAGGATTAGTAGGGTGCGAAACAGCACTCTTCATAGCGGAGGAGTTAAGGAAGAGGGTCGCGATTGTTGAAATGCTCGATGAAATACTTGTTGGAGTCGAGCCCGTGGGCGTAATGGCGCTGAAGGAAAGGCTTGGAAAAGCAGGGATCACTATACACACTGGATGGCGCTTAGAGGAAGTCACTGAGAACGGGATTGTCTGTATGGATAAAACATGGTGTAGACACGCGATAGAAGCGGACACGGTTGTTTTAGCCGTAGGCTTAAGCGCGAGAAAGAACACTGTGAAGAAGTTTGAAGGACTTGCACCCGAGGTATACGTTATAGGAGACTGTGTCCAAGCACGCAAAATATACAACGCTTTCGAGGACGCTTGGCGAGCAGCTCTCACCATCTAACCCTCTTTTTTTATACATGTTTATCACGCTCAGTTTAGCGTTACAGGACAAGAACCATATATGAAACCCTTACGAACCACTGCCAATTATCAGCGAGGCAATTATCGCAACCGCAACTATTACTAGTGTTTCCAAGAGGGTTATTTTCCAAGGCACCCGGGTTTTTTTGGTGCGGTAGTGAACAAGAAATGTTAATGTTATGGCTCCAACTATGATGATTGCTAGAATAAAGCCGAAGGGCTGAGGCAAGGCGAAGAAAGCCGCGATGGGTATGATTCCAGCTAGAAAGGTTGTAGTGCTGCAAACTAAAGCCGCTAATAGATTCGACTTGGTTATTTCTCTTCTCAAGATGATGAATAAGTGCTTAATAATCTTTAATGATTTTATTCTTTCTTCTTTATCTGGAATATCCCTCAGGCTATAATCCATCAAGGCTTTAAGGACAAGAAGATCCGCCACGTCTTCAGTTTTCCCGCCTAGCATGAAGCTTGAAAAATTCGAGACGGCTGCAGCTGTCACGGTTAGAACGGCGGCAAAAGATGTCATTTGCAACGGTAACTTGGCTAGGAACGCTGAAATTATAACTATGAGGCTTGTGATAGTGCCGTCGGTTAATCCAGCCACGAACTCGAGAACGGGTTCTCTCTTTATCAATAGGCTTCTCCATTCCTTGCTCAAACGGTTGCCTTCAGCCGTAAGCTCAAAGACACCGTCTCGCTCTATTAAAAGGCCTTCGGAAACCATTTCTCTTAATGCTTCACTCATTTCACCCATTTCGATTTTAATCTTGCCCGCCAGATAATTCTCCACTTTTCTTTTAAGCGAAGATTTTGTAAGCCTAGTCTCCCTCCCAAAGCAAATGAGAACAATTATTCTTATAACGTCAGACAGTTCTTGGACTTCAAAAGACAAGCCGGTTAATCAACCCCAATATTGCCCCTGACGGCATGAAGCAATATTTTATCGCTTCAACTATTTCCAATAGTCTTAAGGGAGCTTTCCCTCGCGGAATAATACTAAAAATAAGTGTGTTTGGAAAAACTGTTTTCACCTGACTTCACACCTCTTGTTCCATTTGGAACAGGAAAGCAATGATGAATCGGCTAATAAGCCTTTTTAACGTGCATTAAAGGCGGCTACGGTTCCGCAAAAACCCTTTAGAAACCTTTTATTCTGTTGCCGCAGAAATCAACGTCTCGCAGATTAAGCTCACCGTCGGCGAAAAATCCGTAACGGGTTTTTCCCAACTCCTCCTTAGCAGTCTAACATCTTTAACAATGGGAGATGCAGTCTAAACTCGAAGCAGTTCGTCTTGACAGCAGTACTTATAATTGCATAAAAACTATTTTGTCGCCATCCTTAATGCCAAATATCCAATGACGATAACAAGGATGCCAACTAGTCCGAAGGCCCCCCATTCTGGAAGATAGAGGGCGATCGCCTTCGTGATTCCGAGCATCACGTAGAATAAGCCTAACACCATGAGTAGGATGCCAATCACTATTACAGCGATTCTCTTCGCAACTTCCCGAACGCACTGCTTCGCTTTTTCTCTTAAAAATCGGGAAAACTGCTCCACAAGTATTCTGGTAACTGCCTCAATTACTCTGTCAGCACTAGATTTTTCTTCTTTCAAACGCTTCAGCCTAGTCCTTCCTCTTTGAAAGAGATGAAAAGATTAAGCCACCGAGAACCAGACCAGCGATGAAAACCGTAGCTAACGCGATCACAGGGTGCTCCTTCGTTTCCTGCTCAATCTTCTTCTCAACCTTCTTAGCTTCCTCCTCAGCATGTTTCGCTACTTCCATGATCTTCTTCACGGCCTCTCCAAAATCGATTTGCAATTTCTCCTCCTTAACAGATTCTTCCACCATCCGTTATCACCTGGTATCTACTTCTCCCTAGCTATTTATATGTTTCGCTAGCTACAGCGTGACTATTAAATCTACTGAAAATATTAATTTTTATAAAATTAAAATTTATAATTTTTTTAATCAATGCGACTAAATCTATATCTATAGTGAAATTCTCGGTCCCAAGACATGCACAACTATAATCGAGATGAATAAAGCTCCTATTTCTAGATGAACATTAAGTTAGAGGTTTCTCAGCTAGAGAAGAATTGAGGTTAACGGTAAAATGCTAATTCATATGGTTTCAACACGTCGTAATGCTTAGCGTTCCTTGTCAGTAGCTTAAGTCTTTTCACAATTGCCGTAGCCCCTATTATAAGATCCCGGTCTTCAACAAGCCTGCCTGAAGCCTTCAAAGCCCTCCATATTTCTGAAGCCTTCTCCAGAATCTCGTTGTCTAGCCAAACGATGAAAAAGGATTCCTCAAGGATTTTCTTCGCCTCCTTAGCATCCTTAGTTCCCCTGATGAACTCGTAAACAGTTATTTCAGAAATGTGGTGGGAGTCCTCAGGGTTTAGCTCCAGCTCCCCCCTATAGTAGTCGATCAGGCAATCAGTATCTACTAATATTCTCTCGCCCATTTCCTAACCCTGGTCTCATCATACCCTATTTCCAGCAGTTTCTGAATCTTTTTCCTATGTTTGGCTCTCTTCTCTGTTAGAACCATGTTCGCAAGCTCGTTCAGAAACTCATCCCATGCTTTTTCCCCCTTAATGCTCTCCAACCTTTTCTTCGTTTCCTTGCTCACTGGAATGGTGCTCATAATTAATAGATCATGAATCATAACTTATAAACCTTTTTTCCCCCAGCAGCAGGCAAGTGTCTAAACCTCTTCATGATGCAGGAGTGAAAGCACCGTTCTTTCATCATTTAAACCAGTTGGCCTTGCTAAAATGTTAGAAATGCCAATTCCAAAGGTTTATAAGCTATCAGAATTATTATTTCTATCGTGCGCTTCCGGAAATAGGGAAGTTTGAAGAAACACTTATCACTGTTTCAAGAAAAAATTTCAACTTCATATTTATAGATGAAGCAACCAGCTTGGAAAACTGGTGGATGCCTCTGAAAGGCTTGAACATAGACTAGGGTAATAGTTTCTCCACGTATATTTTTCCAGTTTCCACCGGAATAATTTTCGAGGCTAGTTTCGACTTTATTTCGTCGGTGAACGAGTTATGCTGGGCTTTGCTTCCATGGAACAACACTATGACGCTTGGATTAAGGTCTAAAGCCATTTTCACAGCGTCCCCCGGGCTTGCTGAGGGCGACGGGTCCCCGGTTGGCAGGAAGGCTATGTCAGCATGCCCAAGGCTCCTTATCGACGGAGAGTATCCTGAGTCTCCGCCGTGGAAAACCCTTAAACCATCAGCCTCCAGCAGCAGTAGGATTATCTGCACCGGGTGAACCCCGTAAACCAAGTGGAGGGTTATCTTTCCCTCCCGTAAATAGAGCTCCCTGGATTCTCCTCCCTCGAGCTTAACCAGCTTTTCGGCGGAGACCCTGCCTGACAACGCCTCGTAAACAGCTTGTTCGGCCGCGATGAAGCAGCCGGTCTTCTCGAATATTTCCTGAGCTGTGGCAGCGTTGAAATGATCGCTGTGAATATGCGTGTATACCAGCAGGCTCATCTCCCGAATATCCTTAATCTCCTTCTCGCTCAACAGGTTAGCAACATCTATGCCTATCGTGAAATTCCCGGTCCTAAGAATCACGCCACTATAGCCGAGATGGATAAAAGCCACTTCACCCCGGGATAGTTCAACCGAATAAAGTTCCTCCACCAACGACTTCCCGGGTGGTTGGAGCAGAACAGCCGCTAAGACTATTGAAACCAGAATAGCCACGAAAATTAGAATAACATGCAATATGCGTTGCCTCCTCAATCCACCTTAATACTTTAAACGCAGAGTATAAAGATTCCGTTGACCCCTAGGAGCGCATGCTATTCTATCAGCCCTCTTAAGCACGCCTATTAGGAGGCCTCTAAGTAAATATCCTTTGGCATCGTAGTGCGTGTTAAACTTTTACTCACAACCCCAACTTTTTTCAGCAGGGTTTTAAAACACTAATACGATACATTTCCCGGCTAAGCACATTTTAACCCTATGTAGATGAAAAGTCGGAGGTTTAGATAAAGTTTTAGAAATGTGCGTGAGAAGGATATGTAGTGAAAATGAGGCGGGGAAAGCTGTTCCTAGTTTTGCTCATGATTCTCCAGCTTGTTTTCCTCCTAATAGTTACGTCAGACGTTAATGATTCAGAAATAAACTTAGACGAGCTAACGATAGTAGCGGTACACCCGTTCAATTGGATTGAGTGGAACAGACAGCATTTCTGGGATACGATCGTTGAACAGCTTCATATGGAATTCTTGGATAGGGCAACGGGATTCATGGAGTGGCGTCATTGGCATGAGCCCGATGTCGACGGTCTTACGATCGCCTATGCTAGAAGAAAGGGGGTGGTAACCGGGTCCTACATGGTCCTTACTCCAATACCTCCAAGCCCTGAACCAATGTATACTGATCCTTACGGCAACACTAAACCTTTTCGGCAAGTTGCCGGCGGAACCGATTTAAACGGTGTTGTGCTTTTCCATCCCGATAATCTGCACATTACTGTTTCAGTCAGCTGCCCCCAGTGGGAGGAACATTTCATAAGGTCAGCGGAAAAAATATTGGATAAGGGTTTAAATGCTATAGATGTTGATTGCATATCCGTACCGCCTTTTGCATTTGGAGGGGATTTCTCAGAATGGAGCGTGTATAAGTTTAGGAATTACTTGGCAAGCCGTTTCACACGTGAAGAATTAGCAAACCTAGGCGTGCGCGATGTTGACAAGTTTGACATAAGAAACTATGTTAAACAGAGACTCGACGCAAGCAGGATTGCTGCCGATATACTCGTAATCGCTGCACCGAAGACAAGTTTTTCACCTGAGGAGGTGGAAGCAATAAAGTCATACGTTAAAAACGGGGGTGGCCTGCTTTTGCAAATAGAGCCGGATGGCTGCCATGTTGCAAACGGGCTTTCAAAAGAGTTTGGTGTAACCGTTAAATGTGGAAACCTGGTGTCCTCTAGTCACTTATGGGACTATGGGAGTTTCGAGGTTTACGCGATAAACCGTGACCATGAGGTTACTAGGGGAGTTGCTTCTTTAACTTGGAATTGGGGAGTGGCCCTTGAGGTTAACAACCCAAGTGCAGTGATTCTGGCTCAAACGGACGAAAAGTCTTGGGTCGACTCGAATAATAATCTTCTTATAGATTCAAATGAGGAAAGGGGGCCTTTCCCGGTTATTGTTGGGCTAGAATATGGAAAGGGGAGAGTTATAATCCACGGAGACAGGACTCAGGATAGTATTTTCGATTCCTACGGGGTTTTTCTAAGAAACGCATTGCTTTGGCTGGGGAAGGGAGTCTTAAACAGGAAAACTCTAATGTTCGACGAGTTACACTGGGAGGAAGCAACACTCTCCAGCGAAAGGGCCTGCGCGATGAACGCACAGCATCCAGAATGGTATCTTTACAGCCGTTTCTCAGAACTGGCTACGGGTTTAGGATTGAATGTCACCAGTACTGGGATGCCCCCAAGCTTTCCGCAAGACAGGGTTTTAAGAGAATACGTGAAGTTTCTGCACATGGAGCTGGTTCGTTTTATCAATAATTTCGTTGAGAGAGTCAAGGAGTACGGTAGAAACGAATACGGAAAGAATATTCCTGTGTACGGTAACCAGTGGTTAGGCACCTTGTACGATGATAATTTTTTGCGAGATATCGCTTTGGACTCAATACTTCTCTCCCCCTATCTTGATATCATTCAGATAGAGGTTGTTCCAAGCACTTTTCCTCCGAGAAACAGGCTTACACTAACATATCGGTTTGGCCATGCCATGGCTCAAAGCAGCAAGCCCGTATGGAATCAAGGAGCATTCTACAGCGATTTAGGATATAGGGAGCTTAGTCATAAGAAGGTGAACCTGACGATCCTAGGTATAGCTGAAGCATATGCGAACGGGGCTATTAAAGAGCTTGATCTAGCCGGTTGGCCCGGTGTCCCTGCAATAGCAGGCACCGTGGTTCTTCCAAACATGAGTATTCCGAAAAATGTTCAGGAGCTTCTGGACTTCATATGGGTGAACAGGAGGCTGCTCGTAGGGTTTAAACCCTATTCGAAAATCGCACTCGTCTACTCTGTTCCAAGCTTCCTGTGGAATACTTTTCCTGCATTCAACATTTATCCGGAGGAGCAGAGACGCGAGTTGACAGGGTTAGCCGATATGCTTCAGAGGCTCCACTTTCCTTATGACATAATTATTCTCGGGCATCCTGATTTAATGGACGACACTTATTACCTTGACAGGTTGAAGAATTATGATGCCATAATATTTCCGGATGTCAGCGATATTTCAGCCATACAAATCGAAGCGGTTGAAAACTTTGTAAAAAACGGAGGGAAAATCATTTTCACGGGCAACATTCCAATCTACGATCAAGACCATAACCATCTGGCTCAAGAAAAACAATCTCGTTTAAACAGAATTATCCTAGAACACACTGACCAAGTGGTCTTGATTAGGGATCTATTAGGCTGCGAATGGTATGAAAATATGATTAGAGGCTACACTGAGGAGGAGAAGTATAACAGCACGCTGAATAAGTTTAAAAGCCTCCTGAACAGTTTGATAGAGAAGCCTCTAGTAATTACTAATAGCTTGCCGGAATCTGTAGAAGTAAATATTCTTAAGAAAGACAACACTGTTTCAATACACTTTATTAACTACCAGTATCTTCTTGAAACAGACGAATTCCTGAAAACAAACAGTACGCAGATCTCAATAGATGCAACTATAGTAGGGAAAATAGATAACATTGCTTTTCTCTCGCCCGAGACTATGGAACAGTTAAAATTCAACTATGATGGACGATATGTAAACATAACCCTCCCTTCCTTAAACTATTGGGGATTTGTAGTTATCAATATGCCTGAAACATCGCCTTCAGAATTCGAGGTTAGCAATCTAAATGTAAACCCTGATACGATTAAAGTTGGTCAAGCGGCATTGATTTCGGTTAGCGTCAAGAATAATGGCGGAGAAACAGGCTCCTGCGTACTTACGCTAAAGGTTAACGGTCTGGTTGTGGATACTAGGACGGTAAAGTTGAACCCAGGCCAGTCCACTACTGTAAGCTTCTCTTACACGCCGGAGAAAGAAGGAATATACAGCATTGATGTTAACGGTTTAACCGGGGACCTAACAGTAAGCGAGGAGGAAAGTGAAGGGGAAACTCCTAGCCTAGTTCCAGAAACCATATTGCTCGCAATAGGAGTTGTAGTAATAATAACTATGGCTTTAGTAGGATTATTCTTCAGAAGAAAAACTCGGAGACGCCCTCCTTAAGCACGCGCTAACCGTTATCGGGTTTGTCTAGACTCTTTGAAGGTAAAGTTATCCATACTCAGGCCTACGGGCCCTTAATCATAGCTTTGAGGATAGCATACGCCAAAATGCCTAAGGTGTGGATATAGGCGAACGATAACCCTCTAGAACTCCAGCTTGATACTTCCAAGGAGCTCCTCAAACGTGCGAGAGCTCGATAGATCCGTAGAAAAGGAGTATTTTGCTAGATGAACCCCTTCAGGCAAGGTGATTCTCTTCGGTACCTTTTCCGCAAGCAGCACTCCTCCCTTACACTCCTCCCCCAATTCCTTCACATATCTTTCCAGCTGTTCCACATCTTTCTTGCCAGCGGCACCCAGCTTGACCTCCACCGCCACCATCATGTTCTTTCCGATAGGACGGGAATTTTTAATCAGGATATCCACATATCCCTCCGCAAACGCCTTCTCCCCCAAGACCTCAAATTCCTTATCCTCCTCTATACCCAAGCGATTCAATAATTCCCGCAGAACTTCTGGTCTTAACAGGTGTTGCCGGAGGATGGACTGAACTATAACCTCCCGGAAGGGATATGTTCCTTCCACCTTTTGTCTGCCACGCGAGAATTTGGGCTGAAAAAGCTTCGCTGGGATAGTATGCTCTCGCTTAGTTTCTTCCTTCCCTATCTTCCCCATTACTGAGACCTGTTGCAAAGTGGTCTGATCAGCTTGGAAGTGCGTTTTCCAATACCCTCCCCTTTGAAGCAGGTTTTCCGCGATGTAGGCGAATTCCCTTCTGGTTAATGGTTCCTCGAAGACCCGCATGAGTTCCAGCTTGAGTCGGAAGGGAAAATAACAGGTTTTGCCTGACTGTTTGAAAAAGATGGGTTTCCAAGGGGGAGGAAGGTCTTGGGGGTTCCTCACCGCTTCTTTCCCGACTACCCGGTAAAGGTTGTACGCCTTGGCACCGTAAAGGAAACTTACGAAGTCCCCGAGCTTTATGTCGCAATAGGCCCAGACCCCGTTTATAGTATCCGGGAATCCTGCCATGGCCCAATCCAAACAGAGATTCAGGTTTTCTCGATTGGAAACCGCCACGAGGAAATATTCTTCCATCTCCCCAAGTAAGGGGGAGGAAGATCTTAAGTCTTGTTTCGACGATGTTCGATCATCCATAAATAGGGGGATATTATTTGATCGGATCATGGATAGAAAACCACCTGTCATAAATGGTAGGATTAAGAAGGAGAAATCATGGCTCTCCGCCAAAAAGGTGGAGATTCAAGAAGAAGAAGATGGATACCATTGGAGGGCCACGAGAGTAAATTTTGAAACAGGGTCCATCGTGATCGTTGAATACATACATCCAAACGTGGGCTACTGGGAGGAAATGTGCCTTTTCGTTAGCACTATGCACTGTCCAGACTGGCAGTGCATCCCTCTCTCCAACTTTTGGCTACAATGGAGGGAAAAGAGAAGCTTCTTGAGAAGCTTCCCTGCTTTTAAGGATCTTTTCAGGCGGAGGGATTATTGTAGGGAAATCCTTAAGGAGATGCTGGGAGACTGATCAATTAGTGTGCAAGGATCTTTGCAGCTTCAAGTTTTTATACTTTGAAAGGCCTGCTGATCATGCTGCATGAAAGTTTGGATAGTATCAGGGTCTGCCGGGAATCTGAAGACATCCATTGAGAAGGGCAAGTGGGGTGTTAACATGAGGCTTAAGAATTCTTGGAATAGGGTTGCCCAGGGCGACCTTCTCCTCTTCTATGTTACTAGCCCTGTCCGCGGCATTGTTGGTGTTGCCAGTGTCGAGGGTAAGGCTGAGGAGAACAATATTCTCTGGCGTGACGAGGCTGTAGTAGGAAGGGTCCTCTACCCCTACAGGATACTCTTCAAACCAGTTTTCATACTCGACGAGGACAAGTGGGAGACAGGCAGAATCCCTGTTAAGGATCTTAACGTGAGCGTTAGAGCAGGCTTAAACAGCTTGAGGAACCAGGATACCGTTGAGAAGCTTCTTGACAGGATTAGGGGCTCATGGGGTGTTAAGCTTTAAGAGAGCATTACGGTTAATGGTTTAGATGAGTAGGCCTGTGTTTCGCTCTAGGGCTAAGGCCAATTTTTACAGGAACCTTATTATTCTCCTCATCGCTCTCTTCGCGTTTTGCGAGGCAGCCATGTTCATTCTAACCCAGCAGGGCTACTTCATGCTTTTCCCCCAGCTCTTAGTAATCATCCCTCTCTGGATTTTCACCCCTTGTTTAAAAATAGTTTACAGCAAGTATCAGATCTGGAGTGCTGGCGCCGAGGGGGAGGAGAACGTTGCTGAGGTGCTGGGTTCTCTGAAGGGTTTTGAAACTGTTAGCGACGTTGTTCTCCCCGGCGGGAAGGCTAACATAGACCACGTGGTGGTGTCGACCAAAGGGGTCTTCGTTATCGAGACTAAGAACCATAAGGGCCTAGTCAGGTGCAGGGGCGACGCATGGACTCTTTTGAAAACCGGCAGAAAAGGGACGGTTTACTCCAGTGATATTGGGAACCCGAGCAAACAGGTTAAGGGGAACGCGCTTGCATTGAGAAGATTCCTCTCGGAGAGGCTTGGAATCAACACTTATGTTAACGGTATCGTCTGCTTCACAAACCTTGAAACCAGGCTGGAAACATGGAGCCCCACGGTCACCGTGCTCCACATCTCCAACCTGAGAAGCTTCTTCCAGACGCTTAAGGAGCAAAACGTTATTTCAGAAGAAGATGTTAAACGAATCAAGACGGAGGTTGAAAAATACTCTTACAGCAGATCCTAGCGGTGCGCGCTAGAATTGTCAGCGGTATATTAAACTCCGAGAAGCCATTTCCATATAGGCATGTATTCTATTTCTTTATTTTTCACTCTGGTTTCGCCCTCCTGATTCCTAGTGATGCATAACAGTTTTTTACAGTCTAGTTCTTCGCTTGCTTTCACAATCTTCTTTAAGTGTTCTTCGTCTACTTCATGGCATACTTCGATTATCCGTTCGATTCGACCGCCGGTTTTAAGAATAAAATCTACTTCCTTCCCATCTTTTGTCGTATGGTAGAAAACTTGAGAAGCCCTGTTTTGAAGCCTTCTTAAAAGCTCGATGAATACTAGGTTCTCCATTTTTCTGCCTAAGTCTAAGGGTTTTTCGAAGAGATTTGAAAAAGCAAGGTCAATAACGTAGATTTTCTTCGGGGAAACTGCTTTCTCCCTTTCTGAATATGAAAACTTCTGGAGAGTGAATATTAGGAAAGCCTGACTCATGTAGTTTATGTAATTTATGAGTGTTTTAGTGTCGATTTTAACATCCAGTGTTTCCATGAATTTTTTTAAAGAGTTCCAGGTGAATGAGTTAGAGTAGTTTGAGAGAACAAAATAGAAGACGCTTTGAAACTCCGCCATGTTCCGTATTCTAAACCTCTCCACAAGGTCTCTGTAGAAGATTGTTTCGAGTAATGACACGATTTTCTCTCTAGACTTATAGATCCACACCTCAGGGAAGCCTCCCCATTTCACGTATTCCTCGAAAACATTTTGCACTCGACCCTTCTCCCTGAAGGTTTTCAGGGAAAAGTTACAGATCTCTCTGAATGAAAAGGGGGTTACTAGTTTTGAAGCATACCTTCCCCTTAATCTTGATGGTATTTCGGAGGATTGCAGTGACGAAGAAGAGCCGGAAATGAAGATGGTGAAATCTTTAACATCATGTAACCATCTTAAATTGAAATCCCAATCCCTCCATTCCTGTATTTCGTCGAGAAAAAGATTGACCTTGCCCTCCGGATACTCCTTCCGCACAAGCTCGGCAAACCTCCTAACAGGAATCTTTCTAAGTGAAGGTTCATCGAATGAAACGTAAACGGTCTGCTTATTGTTCTTTAACATATCGTTTGCTGTTTTAAGCATAAGAAAAGTTTTACCGGCTCTTCTTGGTCCCACTATAGCCACTACGTCGGGACTTGCAATAGGCAGCATGATTTCTCTCGGAATCTCGTTAACATATTTTAACGAATCTAGATACTCGTAAGTGATCTCTAACAGTTGCCCCATTTATGGAATACTATTCCAAAGTTACTTATAAAATTTATGGAATACTATTCCATATTTAACGAACGGCTATACGTTTCGGAGGTGAATCTCAATAGCCCAAGGGATGCCTTTAAGCTTAATGAGGATTCCGCATAATCAGTCACAAGATCTAGCTGAAAGTTGAAACATTGCTTTAAAAAGTGCTTTTTAAGCTCGTTTCAGCCACGTTGAAAAAGTATTATGGCAGTAGCTTAACGTGCTCGATGATTTTCTCCTCGTTGTTAAACGTGCTTATGAATACTGGGACGTTCCTCCTCTTCGTCGCCTTATATGAGACAAACATCCATTCCCCAGTGTCGAGCTCAGCAACCCTGTTAACAACCTCGTAGTCAAGCGAGTAAGCATCCGCAATAACCATCCTGTCGTAGGATCTTGGAAGCGTGCTGGTGAAATAAGTGTGGAGCTGCTGCAGAGCGTTAACGTTAAGATGGGCTACTCTCTGCGTGCTCAGCCAGCATCCCGCCCTGTATTTTCTGCCCTGCCTGAGAAGGGTTTCGACAGCCGTGTTAGACTGCTCCGTGCCGTCCTCCCTCCTCGCCTTGTCTGGGACGAATTCTTGGGCTTCGTCGAGCACTGTTAAAACGTTGACGCGGGAAAAGCCTTTCTTCTTCAACTCAAGCAGGTGATCCACGTATCTTGACACCACTAGCCTAGCCTCAACCAGGTCTGGAACATAGACAACAGTCAGGCATGGAGCCTCCTCGCCCAAGGTGAGCTCAGCCAGCCGCTCAGGGTTCACCGCCGTCTCCCTCCCAACCCGTGTTATCTCTCGAGGATTCTCCAAAACCCTTAGAATCGTGCCAACCGCCTTCACCTCGGACGACATTCCGTGCAGCTCTCTCGCAAATTCCTCGAGAATGCTTCGAAAAGCCTCGGCTTTCCCAGGGTCAGAAGCCACGTCCAGCAGCCTATCCGTCTCCCTGATGCTGTTCTCCTCAATGAAGCTTATCAGCCTCCCGAGGGCTATTTTCGCCGCGATTGCTCCCGGCTTTCCTGAATTTACAATCGAGTCTAGAAGGTTCAAAACATCCTCCACCCGTACTTCCATCATGCTCTGCTGGGTTAAAACCAGCCGGCGAACCCTCCCGTTCCCGTGAAGCATTCTAAGAGCCTTCTCAATCCTTCCCTCGCCCAATGCTTCCTCAAGCGTCTCAGGAATTGTCTGAGACCTCACGAATTCTTCAACGTCTTCAACAGCCCCCCTCTCCGTCGTGTAGACAACGCCGTTCTCCAGAAGGTCCAGCAGGTTCACAACATACTCTCCCGCGACGTCGAAAACCACCACCCTCAGGCCCTCAACTGTTTCAACCGCTTTCCTAACAAGCGTCGAGGTCAGGTTCGACTTACCCGTTCCGGTGAACCCGAACACTCCAGTATGGTACCTTATCATAGCGTCTATCCTGGCGGTCACAGGCACATCCAGCCCCATCAGCCTCCCAACTTCAGCCCCGTTTTCGACGCATACGAATGCTTCCACAGCCTTTTTCGAAAGAAGGTGTGCCTGCTTACCTGTGAGCGGTGTCATTGCTGTCTTCTCAAACTCCACAATACCGTTGACAACTCTAGCTAGGTAGCCTGTGGGCGCTGCGACAACGTCTATCCAGTTCTCCCTCGCCGTCTCCCAGTCTTTCTCAATCGTCTGGAGGAACTCTTCCCTAAGCACCCCGGGCATGGATACTCTTACGCCAAGCTCCTGCAGGTGGGTCGCCCTAACCCCTATAACCTCGTATATCAGGAACGTCTTGGGGTTTAACGCGGTCGGCCTCTCAATGCCGACGAAGGATGGTGAGTGAAGCTTGTCTAGAACAAGCATGTTGAACCTTGTTTCAAGCGTCGCAGTCGAGCTTCTAAGAGTAACCTCCGAGCCCTTTATGGATGTCTTCAAATAAGAGGTTCCGTGCGTCCTAACCCTGGCCTGGAACCTTCCACCCAGGTCGTCGAAAAGCTGCTCCTCCCTCAGGCTCACTCTTCTCCTCCCCCAGCCTCCCTCAAACCCTCGTACTCCGCCCTTATATCTCTAAACCTCCGGGCTATGTTGAACATTCTGTCCGTCCTAGCCAGCGGCCCTATCTCCAGCTCCACAACCCCCCTGAGCATGGGCCTAGCCTGCTTAGCCTCAGCCTTAACCGCCTTATCGGCGAGGAATAAAAGCTGGTTGTGGCCGAACGCCTCTGCTACATGCGGGTTGTCCGAGAGGCTCAGAATCAGCAGGATGAGCTCGTCAAGCCTGTTGCGACTCTCCCTTTCGAAATAGATGTTTGCGTCGCAAGCCTTATCCATCTCGCTTATCTTAACCCTCATCCTTTGCCCGCCGTCGAAAACCTCGTTCTGAAACCTGTCGTAGAGGAATACTGAGGACTTGCTCCTGGAGTCTGTCTCCATGCTTCTAAGCTGGAAGTAGCTTCTGACGAAAAACCCTTCTAGGCCTGCTCTCTTCCTAGCAGCCGAGAGATTGGGCTTCTCCCCTTCTCTGAAGACAAGCGTGGTGAAGACAGCGTCGTAGCCAAGCGTCCTCCAGGGTGTTGGAAAATCAATCTCCTCAGAGGTGCTTAACAAGCCTAGGAGAGCCCTGTCGCTCTTAACCCCCCGCGGGATTCCTCCAGGTTCAAGCATGCCAATAGAGGCTGCGAAAGGCATCACCACCCTGCTTAAGTCTGTGGCGCCAACATCCTTCGCCACCCCGATGACCAGCGTCTTATTCTCCTGAGCTAGGCTTCTCAGCCTGTACACTAGAAGAGTGTTGAAAACGTTAAGATCCCTGGCGGTCAGCCACCTGTCCTCTCCGAAAGCCAACGGGTGCTCCGCGCTCTTGAAAACCTTCTCAAGAACCCAGTCTAAAGCATGCTGAACCCTCTTCCAATAGTCCCTAGCGTAAGCCGTGATTTGAAAACGGTCCTCCCCTTTTCCACCACCCTTCTCAAGCAGCAAGCCGTCTGAATCCGCGTTTATTCTCCTAAGCCTTTTCACAGTCTTCTCGAAGCCGCTTACGCTGAGACCCAGCTTCCCACTTATCTCCGTGGCTGAATGAGCCTCGCCGTCTAGCAGCATCCTTACAACAGCGTACGGTAAGAGCCTCTCCCTGGGCGGCAGAGGGTTGTCACCGGAGCCCAAGTAGTAGGCGAGCGTCATGTCCAGGAGCGAGAGGACGCCAGCCGGAGTATTCATGCCGGCTGGGGAGAACCTTTTCATCCTCAAAACATCCCTGTAGTCTCTCGCGAGAGGCGGAAACGTGCCTGACAGCGGCCTATCTAGGAACAGGATTTTAACCTGCCCCGGGCCCACAGCTTCGCAAGCCATCTTCAGCTCCGCCATCGTCATTATAGCGAAACTAATCCTGCTTGAGGCCGCGTCAACCTGGGTGTCGGTCTCTATAGACGGGGTGTCAGCAGCCTCAGGCAGGTCCTCCATCCAGAGTGGTACGGCTGCGGAGACAGACAGCTTATCGTTTCTCTCAGCTTGGTCAAGCATGAACTCCACGCGGCTCGTGGAAACCTTGAATGGGCAAGCGTAGGCTGAAGCGTTAATGTAGAATATGAACATTTCAAGCAGCTCATCCGTCTGCATGGACCCGTCTATCCCCGCGGCCAAGTATTCGCCTTCTCCAAAGTATTCGCATGCTGTTCTGACAGCAGTCTCCCTTTCAAGCGGCTTAACCAGGGCTGTAAGCTCTCTGGCGCCGCGGATCTGCCTCGCCCTCCTTCTGAAAGCGTCCACGAGAATAGACGTCTCCGTCTTAAGTCTCCTCGCTGTTTCGCTGAACCCAAGCATCAGATATTGAAGCAGTCTTAGATTAAAAACATTTTAGACGGGCGTGCATCCCTTACGGCTATGTTTCTTTAACAATTGTTTTCATACTTAACAGTTCCGGAAACGCGTTTTCAGCACATTAAAAACAGGAGTTGCTTCTTGCAAAATTCGGTGAATAATTAATGGTTCTTTACAGTAAGGAAAAATTGTTAGAGGCTTGTGAAGCCAATAAACTTCCTTTGGGAAAAATCTCTATGGGTAAGACTGGCTTGAATGGCAAGTCTATAAATTCGGAAATAAAGGATAATCTTTGTGAACCGATTTATAGATATGGAACGAGAACTGGAATTCCTAGAGGAAAAAGTTCTAGCGCGCTAAAGAGAGTATTGTTACCACTAGAAAACCCTGCGGGGAAACCATTTATTCTCCACCGAAATCCGTGATTAAAGGCATGCTAATAATCCGCACGGGGTATTGGAAAAGCTTAACACGAAGTCTTTTAAACCATGATGATGTCCTTTAAAAAGGATATTGTAGTACAAAAACTTTAAATTTTGTACTGTAATAATCTAATTATGAGACAATTATTAAGGGAAATACTCAGAGACTGGAAGGAGCGGGATTTCCCACCGATCATCGAAAGAGATGATGATCCGCTGAAGCTTGCCGACTGGAACGTGGTTAAGGCGATTCCAATCGTAGGCTTTAGAAGAACCGGTAAAACTTTCCTCCTTCTCAACGTGGCGAAAAAAGTCGGAAAGGAAAACTCGGTCTATATTGATTTTGAAGATGAACGGATTCCTAGGAAAAAGGAGGTTCTTACAGAGTTTTCAAGAGTTATAAAGGAGGAATACGGGAGGCGGAAACTGTTTCTTCTACTAGACGAGGTTCACGAGGTTCCGGAGTGGAGCAGATGGGTTAGGAGGATGCTTGACACTGGGAGCTGCCAGATACTCCTCTCCGGGTCCTCATCCAAGCTTTCGTTGAAAGAGCTGCCGACTGAGCTCAGGGGAAGAAGCCTTCCGGTCGAAATGTATCCGTTATCCTTTAAAGAATTCCTACGTTTCAAGAATGAGAAGCTGGAGAATTTAAGCGAGGGGCTAATCTTAAACTTGGCGAGGGAGTATTTGGAGTTCGGCGGGCTTCCAGAAATAGTTTTGAGCGAAAAGAGCAGGAAGTTTCTAATAATAGACGAATACTTCAAGACGTTTCTCACGAGAGATATTTTTGAAAGATACGGTATTAGAAACAGGAGTGTGATGGTCGACTTGATACGGCTTCTGCTTAACTCCACGTACACCACTTTTTCAAAAAGCTTTGAAACCTTGAAATCCCTGGGTCACAAGGTGGGGAAGGAAACGGTTGCAAACTATTTTCAATACTTGGAGTCCTCGTTCTTCATAAATCTCATTGAGGTCTGCTCCCCCAAGGTTAAGGAGAGCATTAGGGCTTCGAAAAAGGTTTCGGTAATCGATAACTTTTTCATAAAAAGGTTTTCAAGGTTTTCTGAAAACCTTGGCAGGCTAATGGAAAACCTGGTTTTCCTCCAAGCTAAAAGGATGAGGAAGATAAACCCGATGCTTGAGGCTTTCTACTGGAAAGACTATCAGCAGAATGAGGTTGACCTGGTTCTTAAAGATGGTTTAAAGATCAAGCAGCTGATACAAGTAACTTACGCTTCAGGGAGGGACGAGATCGAGAGAAGGGAAACCAAGGCCTTAGCGAAGGCTGCGGAGCAGTTGAAATGTAAAGATTTGTTAATGATCACCTGGGATTTTGAAGACGAGTTGAAGGTGAACCATGAAACAATTAAGTGCATACCCTTATGGAAATGGCTGCTAGCAAGCTAGCCTATTCAGCTCTCCATCTACTTCTGCATGATGCCTAAGAATAATCATGCTGCGAAGGAGAAAGATCTGAGAAAAGATTCCCCATAATGTTCTCCTAGCACCTCATTTCTCGAGTCTACGTGCTCGCCGTTCACCGCCATAGCATGCGTGCTCCTATCAAGCGTGTTGTGTCCCCCAACATGTTTATAAAAACGTGTTCATAAACTTCTTGGGCGAATAAAAATGAGGAGGATCCCCGTCGCCATGACTATAGCGGGAAGCGACTCCGGTGGAGGCGCCGGAATAGAGGCGGATCTTAAAACTTTCTCAGTCATGGGGGTGCATGGAACAGTGGCTTTAACAGCAATAACCGCGCAGAATACTGTCGGAGTCTTCGCCGTGCAGGATGTTGATCTCAGCATCGTGGAGAAACAGATAGATGTTGTCTTAGAGGATATCGGTGTAGATGCTGCTAAGACAGGCATGCTTCACAGAAGCGAGGTTTTAATGCTTGTTGCAAGAAAGGTTAGGGAATACGGGTTTCCGCTGGTTGTGGACCCGGTGATGGTTGCTAAAAGCGGGGCTCGCCTGCTTAAGCCTGAGGCCGAGGAATCTTTGAAGAAAATCCTGCTGCCTGTGGCGACGGTTGTTACTCCAAACATTTTTGAGGCTGAGGTTTTAAGCGGCGTGAAGATTTCCACACTGACCGACATGCAGGCGGCTGCGAGAAAGATTGCTGAACTGGGCCCCAGGGCGGTTGTCGTTAAAGGAGGCCATTTGGAGAAAAACGGCAGGGCTGTTGACGTGGTTTACACCGGCGGTGAATTCCATGAGCTTCACGGTATTAGAATAGAAACTAAAAATACTCATGGAACCGGGTGTAGTTTTTCCGCGGCGATTGCCGCAGGGCTCGCCAAGGGCAGGAGCATCATGGAGGCGTTGGAGGAGGCTAAGAAATTCATCCAGGTTGCGATAGAACACGGTTTAAACATCGGCAGGGGGCATGGACCGGTTAACCCGTCCGCGTGGATGGAGGTTGACGCTGAGAAATACAGGGTTCTTGAGAATCTGTCTAAAGCCGTCAGGCTGCTGGAGTCGTCTAGAACCGCGAAGCTGGTTCCTGAGGTTGGGAGCAACATAGCTATGGCTCTGCCAAAGCCTTATGCTAAAACCGTCGGAGACGTTGCTGGAATACCTGGGAGACTCTTTAAACTTGGAGACAGGGTTCTTGCCTTCAGAGGACCGGAGTTCGGCGCCTCGTCGCACGTGGCGAGAATAGTCTTGAAGGTGATGGAGTACGATGAGGAGTGGAGGGCAGCTATGAACATTAAGTATTCCAGTGAAATAGTTGAGGCATGTAAATCCTTAGGTTTCACTGTTTCCTTTTTCGACAGGAGGGAGGAGCCTGAAGAGGTTAAAGCCAGAGAGGGGGAGAGCCTGCCGTGGGGCGTTGGGAAGGCTGTTGAAAAAGCCGGAAGAATACCTGACGTAATATATGATCTTGGGGATATTGGAAAGGAGCCGATGGTTAGAATACTCGGCAGGAATGCTGTCGAAGTAGCTACGAAAGCCTTGATGATTTCATCCAAGCTGGGTGATTAAAAATAATTGAAAGCAGGTCTTTAAGGAGGCTCGTGCTCTCCGCACTTCTTTCAGCGCTCGCCTTAGCTGTTTCGCCAGTAGCATGGTTCCAATGGGGTCCGACAAGGGCTTTTCCGGGACAGCATATGGTTAATGTTTTAGCCGGAATAATGGTCGGCCCGTTTTGGGCTTCTCTTTGCGCGATTATCGTCGGCACTTTACGAATAATGCTTGGACTGGGAACAGTTTTCGCATATCCAGGCGGAATCCCCGGGGGATTAATGGTTGGGGTTCTATACTTCTCGCTTAAGAAGAGGCTTGGAAGAGGAAGGGCCATTGTCCTCGCGTCCTTAGGCGAGCCCGTGGGGACGGTTCTAATAGGCGGGACTGTTTCATGGTTTATAGTGGATCCTTTTTTCGGCGCGGTTTTGCAATCAAGGTTCGGCGCTCTACTTCCCTTCTACTTGGGGTGGGCTTTAAGCTCCGTAATTGGATGTGCTATTGGAGCATTACTAGCCTTGGAGCTGGATAGGCTGGGTGTTATCAGGAGTGTCGAGTAGTATCCGGGAGGTTTTAGGGAGACGGATACTGATACTTGGGAAAATGGGCAGTGGTAAAACAAAGCTTACTGCAGAAATATTAGACAGGCTTCTGGAGGAAACTGACCCTAGCTGGATCACGGTGATAGATATGTCTCCCACGACGGTGCAGGGGGTGGGAGGCAGGATTTCCACCTATACTTCCAACGTTTTTAAAGCAAGGTATTTGACGCCCAAGGTGATAAGAGCACCCAGAATAGAGGGTAGAAGCAGGGAGGAGGTTCTAAGCCTTGCGGAATTCAACAGAATTTCGATAGAACCCTTGCTTAAAGAATTCCTCGTGAAGCCCACGCCGATTCTTCTCATTAACGACCTTTCAATCTACCTGCATTCTGGAGATGTTTCTAAAATAGTTGAATGCTTAGAATTATCAAAAACTGTTGTCGCAAACTCCTATTACAGTGAAATCCCGATGGATGATAAAGGCTCCGGGGTTTCTGAAAAAGAGAAAAAACTGCTCGACTTGTTGATGGATAAGTTTGACCGTGTTTTAAGAATCGGTTAGCCAGCGGTTATTTTAAGATTAAGAGAAGCGTGCGCTATTTCTCCGTCTCTTCTCTAACCCTTGTCTCCCCCGGCCTCATTATAGATATGTGGGTGAAGTCGCTGTCATCCGTGGCTCCGTGCCAATGGTTTTCTCCAGCCGGATGAGGAAGACCATGCCTGGAACCGCAGTGACCTTCTCCTTCTCCGTTGCCACAATGCCCTTTCCCTCAAGAATGTAGAGCACCTGGTCGCTGGAATGACTGTGAAAAACATTCCTAACGCCTTTTGGAAAGTGTACGATTGCAATGCTGAGGTCTTTCGAGCCTGTTGCCTCGTTAACGAGGCTTCTGATCCTGACGGTCCCCGTAAAGATTCCCCCGGTAACCTCCTGCTCAGGAACATCACTAATCCTAATTGCTTTCAACCTTACCCTCAGTAAACTATTAGGCTTAGAATTAAAAACCTTTCGAACCACGCGCATTGCGAAAGCCAAACGACACTAATTCGCTAGTCACAGCTCGCGCTAGATAAAAACCCATCACCATGTATTGTGAAAAACTGTTTCGGATGCGTATAATAGGGGTCGCGCACATTTGAAGGTTAGCCTAGCGTCACCCTCTTTCCGCCGCATAGGGAATCCGGTTTGAAAATTAAAACGAGTGCTAGGGCGAGAATAGTGATCGTCAGAAAATAGAATGGGAAGACGGAGCTGGCAATATTTCCTTCACCAAACAGTGTGATGTTGGACGCGTTTGTGGAAGCGTGGTAGAGCGAAACGGCGAGAAGGCTTCCACTGGTCGAGTTGTAGAGCCACGTGTAGGAGATCGAGAGTAGGAGCGTGAAGACTGTGAACCAGAGGAAGCTATGATAGTTTACAGCCATCACGCTGTCTTTAACCGTGAAATGGGGCCAATGCCACAATGCCCAGAAGACTCCGACGATCAGGCTTGAAGCAAGAGCGCTGCGCTTCTCTTGCAAAGCGGGTAAAGCATAGCCTCTCCACCCTATTTCCTCCCATATGTTCATCAAGAAACTGGCGATCAGAGCTGCTGGAAACCCAGCTAGCTTCGCTAAGTCAAGGACATATGCTCCCCCAGCTATGGATCCGAGAAGGACCGTGCAGGTTGCGATAACCAGAGGGATAAGAACAGCTGCCGCCAGCCACAGTTTTGAAAAGCCTCTACGGCTAAACTGGCTGAACAATTTTTCCGCACCCTTTTCTCCATATTCAAGCCTCGCCACCAAGAGTGCTGCGAGCGTTGGGGAGGCACCGCCGATGATCACGAAGACAATGGATGGTTCGGATGGGAACATTCCGTATGAAGCCAAAACCCATGGGGCGTAAGCTAGGCTGCCGATCAACAGGGCCAGACCGAAATAGTAAGCGGCAAACCTATTCAAGGCAATAAACACCTGCATTGAAGCGGTGTGCGAAAACCGTTTTAACCATCCGTCTCATGACGGTAAGCCTTTTTACCGGTTGTTTTTAACGTTTTCGCGACGGCACGCAATTTCCCGGTTTAACGTATCGCGAAATCGCACGCGTTTTTCATTAGAACGCGTAATGGCTTGCCGCTTAGAAAACTTAAAAATTGTTCCTCTTACAAGAAGTTTTTGAATTGTCTTTATCCACTTCCTGTGGGAAAACCTTGTTAAAGTGGGTTGAGTTTTTAAGCAGACGCGGTAGCGTAGAGCTCGCTCCGTTGTTTCACTGATCGGCAACCGGAGCGGCCCTTGGGCAACCTATGAAAAACCTATAACTACATCAAATCCAACATTCACTACGCTTTCGACATAGACATGCCTTATCTAGAAGGAGTTCTGTGGAGGCCTTTTGATTCAGGCTACTGCCTGATTGATTATACCGTCGGAACCACTAATGACTATGCTCAGCCTCCCAGCGTAACGCTTAAATATAAACAAGGTGACTGCGAGGATCAAGCAATACTTGCCTACGCAATGATAACTTATTATCATAAATACATCTATAGAAAGAATTAATTCTTTACATTGCAGCAGTAGTTGTTCAAGACGATTTAGGGCATGCTGCAGAATTATTTCAACGCAAAGTGGCCAGATATGCATAATCGATTCTGCAGGTAGCTATTTGACTTCGAAAATAGACTCACCGTGGGATATACGTAGAATAACTTCAGGGATGCAATAACCGAGCTTAACACCTATTCGAATCATTGGCTAAGCATGGAGGCATTAAAAGCATCAAGCTTTTCAACATTAATGTTTCAGACGGAAACTACACTGTTGCTGCTTCCGGAAACCTGACCGAAATAGCTTCGCTACCTTTGAGAGTAAGGATTCAACTGTATTTTGAGGTTCTATGGGGTTTAGTAGGGTTTAATTTCCCCTTGTGTTTCACAGCTAAAAGCCATCCGGCTAACCCTATCATGATTATGATTACACCTAGCATAACATACGTAATGGGGAAAGGCTCTTCAACGGTGAAAATGGTTAACGGGCTTGCCGCCGAACCGTAGGCCTCGTTTCCACTCCAACTGGCTTCAACCCCCCACTCACCTTTATCCTCCGGTTTAAAACTGTGACTGAACGACCCGTCGGCCAGTGTTTCCACCATTACCGAGAATGTTTCCCCATTCGGCCTGGTAAAAAGAAGGCTTACGGCTCCACCCGGAATAGGCGGGTTCATTGCACCTGAAACTATGATCGTTTCGCCCAGGGTTATCCTCTGTTTTGAAACGGAGCAGGAGACGGACACCTTGTTCTTCCCCACCGTGATGGAAATAGTGTTCTCCGCAGCCTCGTGGGTAGCATTCCCCTCCCGCGTCGCCCGAATAGTCCATGGGCCTGCTTCGCCAACTGTAAAAACGTGTGTAAACATCCCGTCGCCTCCTGTTGTAACCGTCGCAACCATTTTTGTCGAATCAGGCTTAATCAGGGTCAGCGTGATCTTGGCGCCGGCTTCCAACGGGGTTAGGAAACCGGTCACCCTGACTTGGGACCCTACGGTCACCGAGGACTCTGAAACGTTAAGAATCATCATGCTCCTGATCCTCGTGACCGTCAAGAAAACGATGTTTGAGACTGCTCCCGTGTAGTTGGCTCCCCATCCGCATGAAGCTATTATCTCATAGGTTCCTAAGGAGGGTGGTGTCCAAGTGTAAGAATAGCTTCCACCGGTGTTGGATACTACTGTGGCGAGATTTTTCCACTCACCCCCCTGAATCCTATACTCTAATGTTACTGGAACCGAGTATTTCGGGGTTATTTCTCCTGACATGGTAATGCTTGAGTTAACCGTGGTTGAAGACTGGCTCAGGCTAAGCGTGATCGTGTTCAAACTTATTAACACTTCATACTTATTCCAATCAAGCCCCATGCGTATTTCTGAGACTTCATTGCCCTCTATCAAAACCCTTATGGAAACCCCGTCTACGATCGGTAGAGCATGGATCCTAATGTATGCAGCATCCCTCGGTATCTTAGTGTAAACCGTAGCATACTTGTCGACGCCGCCGGCCCAGACGAAGTTCTCCACAGCAGTTCCCCATCTCCCCTCGTTTCCAGACCACCCGATTCCCAAGTTTCTTCTAGCCTCGTCCGTGCCAATGTCAATCCTCGTGATAAGCCTCCTATCCTTATCTAGGAAATCGATATAGTCGAAGGCAACAGCATTGTGCCTCTCGTCCGATGAGCCCGGAAACACGTCGCACGGCCTCACAACCTTGTTGAAGACGAATTTAACCTGGTTTCTCGCCTCCCCTTGAACCAGCCTGTAATTAGACAAGACTTCCTTAATTACCTCGAGGTATTCGAACCCGTATTGTTTAGACGGCTCAACAGTGCTTCCCTCAAACCATTCGTTCCACGAGGCTATGTTAATCAACCCGACATCCGGGTCAACGAGTTTTCTCGCCTCGGAGCAGAAGCTCCTGAAGCTTTCAACGCTCCTAGTTACGACGGGCGTCATGGTGTCAACCTTGCCGTCTTTCTCCAAATAGTATGCAGTCCTGTTCTTATCATTGTACCCTGGAAAGACCCCGGGTATGAAGCCTATTCCCAGGTCTCTGCAAACGTTGCTCCACCCCTCGTACTGCGCTATTATGCTGCTCAGAGACTTCTCAAGAGGGTAGGATTCGGAAGGCGGCACAGACATGTTAATCATTACGTAGGGCATAACCGCGTCGAACGCCCTTACCCTTTCCAATTCCGGCGAAGAGCCCCACATGACCTCCTCTCCAATGAAGTAAACGTTCATACCGTATTTCTCAGCCACCATTTTCCGAGCTTTCTGAAGCAAGCCTATAGCATCCCCCTTCATAGTGGCGCTGGCCCACAGATAGAACACTGGTCTGCCCTTGACTTTAAGGAAATTCTCCCTCCAGAAGTAGTTCTTGGCCGCGTAATCAATATCCTTAAGAAACCTGGCTTCGACATCAGGGTCGCTGCAGTTCACAGTCCAATCGATTTCATCGGGCTTTTTACCCTGCGCCCCTTGCTCCCAAACTGTCCCTAGGGCAATGCTCACAGCATACGTCAACGAGAACTTGATCTTGCGGCTGTCCGGGTGTTGAAGCATGATCTTAAGCGAATCATCATAACTTGGTGCCTTGAGTCCTGACCACTCGACAAAGAAGCCGGATATCCCGCATCCGGTTGCCCACTCGATGTGACGGCTGATGATACTCCAGTCATCGGACTCGTAGAAGCCTAATAATGGCATTCCAGTTATTCCATCCTCCCACTTTCCGTCAACCGGATGGTACCAGGGATAGTAAGAGGCTGTGACAATAATGGTTTCCTCGTCAAGCCCCTCTGCTTTGAAAGTGCAGCCGGAAAAAATGCTTAGAATCAGGATGCCTGCAACCAATAATGCTCTAAGCCTCATCCTGAGCGTCAGCTCCACTTGGTTATTGCTGGCCTCAACTATATAAGGCTTCTTATTGGGGAAAGATTAGTAGTGTTAAAAACTTCTAAGAAACCGTAGGAAGGCTTTAAACAGTCTTGGTCTACGCTGGCGGTGGAGGGGGCGGCGGGGGAGCTTGAGGCTGGTTTATTATTGTTACGTTTACTGTTTGATGCTGTTTCTCCATGCTCTTCCTCCAGAAGCTTGCTGCTAACGCTGCTATTGAAGCCACCCAGGCTACGAAGTAGCCGGCTCCAAGATCCATCACGTTAAACGTTTCCCCATAGGAGTTGTAAATTAAAACGTGTCCAGCTGTCAAGAGTGCTAGGCCAACAATCCCTATTACGCCGCAGCCCAGAGGGAAGAAGCCTACGAGCCCAGCTATGGCTAGCAGTATGAAGGAAACTATAGTCACATAAGCCAGGGCGACCAGCCCCGGTTCCCCTATTTCCTGTATCTCTCTAAGGTTCTCCATGTTCCATCTTGCTAGTGTGAAGAAAGTGTCCCCATGCGTCCCGAAAGGCAGTATGAAAACCGCTATCAGGATGACTATGCCTAAGAACACGCCTACTATTCTACCTGGATTCATCGGTGCTCACAGCCGGCGCAGGCTCAAACAACTATATAAGGATTTAACGAATATGTTGCGATATTCTAGGCGTGCGGAACGGCGAACTCCGTGCAGGTGTCTATGATTCAACGTTGATTAAAACTAGCTCCACATCCTCTAGTGCGCGAAAGCCTATAGCAAACCCGTTTTAACGAGCACGTGTATGCTCAGCGTCAAGTAGAATATTGCTGTAAGAGGAATATGGAGGGTTCTCCAATAATCCCTGATTACCCTGGGCTTATTCAAATATCTTCCCAGTATTCCTCCTACAACTATCACGACCATAAGCCCGAAGGTGAAGAAGCTTAGGAAATGCTCAGGCCTCGCGTAGAAAACCCTGTTAGCCAAATGAATACTCGTCAGCAGCAGTGAGGCGATGCCTGGAATACAGTGTAAGGCCAGCCATAGTCTGATTTTACCCGGGAAACCTCTCTTCAAAGCTGAGTATGCTGCTGATACCCCTAGCATGATTCCGCCAACCCATCCGAACCAGTGTGCCACGTCAACCGGGAAAAGCCTCCATGGGCCGCGGTGGCGAATCGGGCCTGTCCCTATCAAGAGCAGAGTAAACAATAGGATAGCGGCTATCGTGAGGATTAGAACAAGTGTTTTCTCAGCCATGCTCGCCGGCATCCTGACTCCCCAGGCTAATCCTGAAGCTTAAATGTTTAAACCAATATTCAGGGGGACACGTGTTTTTTCATCCCGCCCTAGGCCAGTTGACACCTGGAGATTGCTGGGTGCTAATAGCTTCTAAACAGCATGCTTATCTAAGAGAGCAGCATTTTGACAGCCGGGGAAGCGGGAACATGGATGCCGGCCGGCTGCCTCTCTTGAAGAAGATTATTGACGGCTACATGGGGAGGGTTCCGGGCCTAAGGGAGCATTGCGAAAGGTGTCTCAGGACTGAAAGATGGGGTGGGAGCGTTGTGCTCATGGTTGTCGACGCAGCTTTCACCTCCATAGGCTTAAACTATTTCACCGCCGTCGTCCCGAGGGTTGAGGAGTTCAACAGGAGGTTTGTTGAAACCGGTAGAATAAGGAGCTTGGAACAGCTTTCCAAGGCTCGTCTCAACGAGTTGAAAAAGGTTTGGAGGAACAGGAGGTCTTGGGATATTGCTAGGAGCATAGCCTCCCGCTTGTCGTCTATAAGCACGGATGATAAGACTGCTCTTAGAACCTGGGCGGGGAACGCTAGCCTCGAGAAGTGGAGGCAGGATCCTGTTGGAAGGATCAAGGGGGTCGGTCTAGTTACTTTCCAATACTTGCGGATGATGGGTGGAGTGGACACTATTATGCCAGACAAGATCGTTAAAAGAGTGGTGAACATGATTCTGGCTGAAGCCGGCTTCCAGCCTGTTGAGGATGATTTAAAATTCATAGAGACGGCTGAGCAGGTTGCGTTAAGCTGCGGATACAGGCCGGTTGAGCTCTGCTGGATGACCTAGCTGGTTCAGAGAGAGGGACGCATGATTAGGATGGAGAAGTATTCAGGCTTGCTTTCCAAGATTTAAACCCTTGGAGGCTAAATGTGGCGAACTGTTTAAATGCGGGCTGGCAACTGTTCCACCGGCTTGGAAAACAGGCGGATGGACTCGGAAGTTACGCTTCAAGTGTTGAAAAACCGGGTTAGAGAATTCGTTTCCAACAGGGGTTGGGAGAAGTATCATAATCCTAAGGATCTTGCTGAAGCAGTATGCATCGAGGCGGCAGAGCTGCTCGAGGTATTCCAGTGGTCCACCGTGGAGGAGGCTTCAGGCTGGAGGAACGATGCTTTAAAA
The DNA here is from genome assembly GCA_017601225.1 of Candidatus Brockarchaeota archaeon. GTDB lineage: Archaea > Thermoproteota > EX4484-205 > EX4484-205 > JAAOZP01 > JAAOZP01. The sequence goes on from JAFNIX010000001.1 coordinate 129,555, forward strand.
ATGGAGAACATTGGAGACGAGTTGGCCGACGTTTTAATCTATTGTCTAAGCATGGCTAATGCCCTAGGCATAGACCTGTCGGAAGCCGTGTTCAGAAAGCTTGAGAAAAACGAGGAGAAATACCCGGCTGAAAAATATTTCGGA
>JAFNIX010000001.1:130503-266602 GCA_017601225.1 Candidatus Brockarchaeota archaeon
AAAGGCATCTTCATAATGGTGGCGGCTAATGCGGCTGAAGAGGCTTCGAAGCAGGGTGGAAACCTGAATATTCCCTACTGGCGTACGCTGAAAGCAGGCGGGTTCCTGAATGAGAAGTATCCTGGCGTCGTGGAGAACCATAAGAAACTATTGGAGAAAGAAGGCTTCAAGACTATTCGAAGAGGAAGAAAACTCGCTGTTAGCGACTACGAGAAATACTTGGTCGACGTGTAGCATGCCCTTGCGTGCTTCTTCGAAAGTAACGCGGGCCGCCTCTAAAAACATCCTATTCAGCTTAGAATGCCGCAGGCACGGTGGTTTAACGGCGGTCTAACGCGCACCCGCCGGAAAACAGTCGGCAGCCCAATCCCTACATTTATATAAATCCGGTTCAACAGATAATGGTTTATGAGTCAGACTGCGCAAGTGTTTGAGGAGGAGGTTGTTAAGAAGGTTTCCATAAAATACCTGCTTTACCTGCCTAAAGACTACGATAGGAAGCCGAGGGTCAAGTGGCCTACGATCCTTTTCCTGCATGGAATGGGTGAGAGGGGAGACAACCTTGAGCTCGTTAAGAAGCATGGGATCCCTAAGATCGTCGAGGAGAAACCTGGTTTCCCGTTCATCGCCATATCGCCTCAGTGCCCATCGTACTCCATGTGGCCGATGATGGTGGATGAGCTTCGCGACCTTCTCTTAGACGCTTTGAAACGGTACCGTATCGATGAGACGCGTATCTACCTTACTGGGCTGAGCATGGGTGGCTTCGGATCCTGGCACTTGGCCTCCACATATCCTGAGCTTTTCGCCGCCGTTGTCCCAATATGCGGAGGAATGTTTCCCGATGAAAAGTTTCAGGAACGCATAAGGGCTTTGAAAGACATTCCGATCTGGATTTTCCACGGCGCTAAGGATGAGCTTGTGCCTGTTGACAACTCGAAGCAGCTTTACGAGGCTCTTAAGAAAATCGGGGGGAAAGTGAGGCTTACAATCTATCCTGACCTGGGTCACGACTCGTGGACAGTCACCTACGATAACCCTAAGCTCTACGAATGGCTGTTGAAACAGAGGAAACGCCGGCCTAGAAAAACCCGTTAAACAAGGGGACCCTAAGGAGCGAGCCGCCACGCATGTTTAGAGAAAGAGTTAACACGCGCTACAAGTGAACGCTTAAATTCATCGCTACCGTTTTTCCAACAGGGTGTTCTCCAGATGTTTGAGAAGAGGGTTCGTGTGGGCTTCATTGGCTGCGGCCATCATTCTATGGAGAGTCTTCAGCCCGCTGTCTCTCTCATCCCGCGGTTCGACTATGTTGCTGCCTGCGACCTTGACGCGGAGAAGGCCAGGGAGGCTGCGAGGCGCTTCGGAGCCAGGAAAACGTATACTGACTACGTTGAAATGGTTGACGAGGAGTCTCCCGACGCCGTCGTAATCGTCGGCCCTCCCCCGCTTCACGAGGAAGCTGGAGTATCCTGCTTGAAGAAGGGTCTGCACGTTTTCGTCGAGAAGCCTCCGTCCCTAACCCTAGACGGCGCCAGGAGGCTTATGGAGGCGATGAAGTCCTCCGGAAGAATCTGCATGGTCGGCACCCATTGGCGCCACATGCCTGTCCACAGGGCTCTTAAAACGCTTTCCGAGCGGGAGGTTTTCGGCGAGGTTTTCCGTCTTGAAGCCACTTACCTTGCTCCCGACACCCGGGGTGCCTGGGGCCTGTCTTTCGAATGGGGCTTCATGCTTAACCAGGCGGTCCACCCGATGGACTGCCTCCAGTTCCTAGGGGGAAGGGTTGTCGAGGCTGAGGCCCGGGGCGTGGTGGAGGAGGGCAGGAAGCTTGCCGTTTCAGCTTCCCTAATTTTCGCCTCAGGCGCCGTGGGGTCTTTCACGCTCGGCGGCTGCTCCCCCTTGTTCTACGAGCGTGTCGGTGTTCAGGGAACCGGGGGCTGGGCTGAGGCTGAGCAGTTTAAGAGGCTTAGGTACGCGGGTAGGGAAAGATGGATTGAGCCGACTGATCCCTCTGCGATTCAAACACTGGTTTTCGAGCATGGAAGCCACTACCGGGGTGTCTCCCGCCCAGGCTACGTTGAGGAGCTCGAGGTCTTCGCGGAATCAGTTCTTTCAGGAGGGCATCCCCATGCTGATGCTGAGGATGCTTATTACGCTTTGAAAACGCTTGACGCGATTGTTAAAAGCATTGAAAAAGGCGGCAGTGTTCGAATAGATTAGCTTCTAAACTTTTTTCCCAACACCGCCTTTTTAAAAGGCTTTAAGGAGCCAAAGGGTCATTGTTAACCATGTTTAGAAACCTGAGTCCCGGAGCCATAGGTGTTCAGAAGCCTCTTGCTGAAACCGTTACGCTGGCTAGGATTGGGGGGTTCCAGGGTGTTGAAGTAAGCATGATCGAGGTCTCCAGGCTCGCAGAGGAGGAGTCTCTCGGCTACGTGAGAAGCCTGTTTGAAGCCGGGGTAAGGCCCGGGGGCTGGGGTCTGCCTTTCAACTGGCGTGGCGACGAGCATGATTACGAGAAGGGTTTAACGGTTCTCAGCCGGTTGGCTTCCCTGGCTGCTGAAATAGGCTGCCCAAGGGCTTTCACCTTCATAATGCCCTTCTCAGACGACAAGCCTTTCGAAGAGAACTTCAAATGGCATGTTTCAAGGCTTAAGCCGGTGGCCAGAATATTGTTTGACAACGGCTGCATGCTTGGGCTGGAGTTCGTGGGAACCGAGTCGCTCCGGGCTAACCGTAAGCATGTTTTCATCCATGATTTAAACGGTATGATGGAATTGTGCAGAGCATTAGAGTATGGGAATGTCGGCCTCCTGCTGGACAGTTGGCACTGGTATGCTTCTCGTGGAACCATCGGGGATATTTTGAGGCTCCGCGGGAGGGATGTTGTCTATGTGCATGTTAACGATGCTCCCGTCAACGTGTCTTTAGACAGGCTTCTCGACAACGTTAGGTTTCTGCCGGGGGAGACGCGTGTAATCAACCTTAAAGGCTTTCTGAAGGCGTTGAAAAGCATCGGCTACGACGGCCCGGTGACTCCTGAGCCTTTCAGCGAGAAGGTAAGCAGGATGAGCCCCGAGGAGGCTGTGAAGACAACTGGTGAAGCCTTGAAAAAGGTCTGGCTGGAAGCAGGCCTACCCGTGTGAAGCAACGGAAGAGCCTCGTTTAAAGCTGAGGCTGGGAAAACAGAGTAGTACTCGTGGAAACGTTTTTAAAGATTATGGAAGAAATGTTTAACATGGAGTATGTTCGTTTAGGCTGGTCGGGGCTTAAGGTTTCACGGATTTGCTTGGGAGCAATGTCTTTCGGCGATCCTGCTCTACAGGCCTATGGGGGCGGGGGCTGGGTTTGCGGCAAGGAGGATGCTTTCAGGGTTTTAAACAGGGCGTGGGACCTCGGCGTAAACTTCTACGACACTGCCAACGTCTACTCGAGGGGGAAATCCGAGGAGATTCTCGGAGAGTTCCTGCAGGGAAGGAGGGAGGACGCGGTGGTGGCTACGAAAGTTTTCTTCCCCATGGGGGACGGGCCGAACGACTCCGGGCTTTCCAGGAAGCACATTCTGAGGCAGATCGAGGGATCGTTAAGCAGGCTTAGGACTGACTACGTTGACCTATACCAGATACACAGGTGGGACTATTCCACGGGGATTGATGAAACCCTGTCCACGTTAACCGGTTTAGTGCGCCAGGGGAAGGCGAGGTACATAGGTGCGTCAAGCATGTGGGCATGGCAGTTCGCCACAGCCCTCTTCACCAGCGAGATGAAAGGGTATGAGAAGTTCGTAAGCATGCAGAACCTGTATAACCTGCTATACCGTGAGGAGGAGAGGGAGATGATACCCCTTTGCAAGGCGCATAATATTGCGCTGATCCCTTACAGCCCTAACGCCGCCGGGGTTCTAACCGGCAGATACTTGAAGGAGGGTAGGCTCGTCGTCGGCCCGAGCGACAGTGAACGCCTGCAGCCGGGCACCGGGTTTTACGCTTACAGGACCTACATCGAGCCTCCTGAAAACGCTGAGATAGTTAAGAGGGTTGTGGAAACCGCGGGGAACAAGGGTGTGACGCCGACTCAAGTCGCCTTAGCGTGGCTTTTCCACAAGGGTGTCACTGCGCCGATAATAGGCACGACGAAGGTGGAACACTTAGAGGAGGCTGTGGGTGCGCTGAGCGTTAGGCTGACTGAAGACGAGGTCAAGTACTTGGAGGAGCCCTACCGGCCGAAGCCTGTTCTAAACATACGCTAGCGGCGTGCCAAGTTGGAGCAACACGTCGCATTATGCTTATGCAAGGAATGTAGGCTAGCGTCTTAAACCTGTAGTAGTGCTCCTCCACCCTGCTGGACTCGCGTCAACGCTTCCACCTGCTTTCCCTCCACGCTTAAACGGGTCGTAGCCGGTTTCAAAAGCCAATCCTACCCTTCTCAGCGTGTGCTACACAACCCTTTTACACAACGCTTATAAGTTTCTATACGTCTCCTATAAAGTCTTGACTGTAAGGGTTAAGCACCTGTTGCCCCTAACACTGTTCTCGTTAACGCTCTTCTCCGCAATGCCTGTCTCCGCCTCCCCAGCGATCAAGCCTGATGCACTTCCAGACGGACGAGTTGGCCAGCTCTATCAGGTTATTCTAAGCTGGGAGGGACACCAGCAGCCTCCCCCGATCACATGGCTCCTAGTGTCCGGCAGTCTTCCGCCTGGGCTGCGTCTGGAAACGCTTGGAGACGGCTCCGGCTACATATGGGGGACGCCGGCTCAAGGAGGAACATACCAGTTTAGAGTGAGGGCTCAACAACCATTCGGCTTAATAACGATAATCAAGGAGGAGAAGGATTACACTGTTTCGATAGCTGGGCTCGGGATCCACCCAGAGTCTCTCCCCGAAGCAACTGAGGAGACGAGTTACAGTGCTAAAATCTACGTGGTCGGCGGAACACCCCCATATGACTGGGGCATAGCCGGGTTGCCTCCAGGCTTACGATGGGAATATGTTGACTTAAGAGACAAAGAGGTGGCAGCGATACACGGTTCCCCGGAAGCCGGCTCCGCTGGAAACTACTCGGTCACGGTGACTGTCCGCGACCATAAGGGTAATGTAGTCTCAAGAACATATGTTCTAACGGTTAAGGAACCCGCTTGGGATTACAGCGTCACGATAACTCGTCTAACCTCTGAAGGAGAGTCTTCCCGCGCCACAGTGTATATAGATGGGCTGATAATAGCGCCGGGAACCCTGCCGGTAGACTCCTCCACCGGAAAGCCCTACTTGGCTGAAGATGTTTTCGAAGTCAGGCTCCACCGGACCTCTGGAAGAGGGGACAAGCATGTTGAGCTTTTCCTCTCAATTCCGGAGACAACTCCGCCTGGAGTAACAGTGGAGATGGAGTCTCCCTGGAGGGGAGAATTCGGCGTCACGGATCTAGTGAGAAGAATATCTGTCAAGGTTGACAGGACATACCTGTTACATTACGAGAGTTTCACCACGAAGGATGTGCATCGAAACCTGGTTGTTAAAGTCACAGGGGTGAGGAACGAGACTCACCCTCTCACAGTGACCATTAAAGGCCTTAAGATAGATGTTTACTTCGGGTACCGTCTCTGGGATGCTGAGCCGATCCAGGTTGTGGAGAGCTACTTTGAGAAAGTAAGCCTTGTTGAACGCAAATCCACTGTTTTCAAGACCCAAGTGTGGGTAATATGCAGCAGGCCTCCCCGCGTGGACATCAGCTTCAAGGTGACTTATTTGCCTTTTGAAGACTGGTATTGGGACATTCCAGACTCGAGTTCAGGAACCCACGGGGTCTCCTATGTCACAGTAAGCATTCCTAGGACTGAGATTGTTCTACCTTCAGGCGCCTCTTGGACAACCCCGGTTTCCCGCACCATCTATATTCCTACTGTACACTCTCAAACAGGGTTCGAATACTTCTATGTTTCGTTCCCATTGTCAATGCCGCGGCCCAGGCTCACGCCAAGCCGCACCGTCAGGTACACGCTTTATTTGGACGCGGGAGCAGACATATCTGAGTGGAACGAGGATAACAATCTTTATCAGGATTCTTGGCCGGTTGTCAGAACCCGAGGGCTCAGGCTTCTCTTCGTACCATGGGTTAGCGATGACGAGGAGCTTCGCGCGGCAATAGGGTTGTTCCCAGATGTTCCAAGGTACGCGATATGGCGTTCAGGCGACTATTTCTACAACTGGACGGTTGTGAACGATGTGACTTACGGCCTCTGGGGGGAATGGACGCCTGTCGTCTGCGTGAAGTTCCCCGTCAGCATGTCCGATTTCGCAAACATCACTGAAACCTATGTTATTAAAGCTAGGGCTCTGGCGGAATACGTTCAGGCCACTTACCCGATAGCGGAGTTGGAGCTGACATATTCTGTGAGGCCCGTTTGGATGGACTTGGAGGAGCCAAGCCATCCCATAATGATATTGGAAGATAGGAATCACGGGCGGGTTCTGAGGGAGGTCGCCAGACAGGCTAGGATATATGGCTACGATGCTGGCGTGGCGATGAGGATATGCGGTTCAGGGGGTCAGTCGCGAGGAGTCAAGTGGGCTGTTTTCACGGATGTTTTCGCACCGGTGGCTACGCTCGCGCACGAGCTGTACCATCTTTTAGGCCCAATGGATTACGATGATTATAGTCAGTATCCTGCGGACGCTGGGTACTGGGTTAACAAGGGCTAGGTTAGGGGGGTGGGGGAAAGCTACTTCATGGCGGGGGGTGTAGTTTCGACCCCCGGAACCCTTCTAGGGAGGACTAATGATTCTGAACGCTCCCAGCCTCCCTACTTCGAATGGGCTGGGGAGAGCAGCCACTGGATTACGTTACAGATGTATCAAAGACTTATGGCTGGATGGTTCAACCCTGAACACTCAAGGGATCCGCTCGCCATCCTGGTGGGCGGGGCGGTTTTCAAGAATGGTTCAGCGTTCTTCGAGCCGTTTCTGGTTCAGCAGGCGGAGATAGACCTTCTGCCGGGTTCAGTCGGAGACTATTACATAGTTTTCCTTGATAAGGAGGGCAGGGTTTTGAAACGGTTCGGCTTCAACGCCAGCTTCTTGGTTTTCGACAATCCTTTGGAGAATCAGAAGGACGAGTCTTATTTCAACTACTATTTGGAGGCTGTCGACGGAATTCGGGCGGTCGAGTTAAAGGACCGCGATGGAAGAACACTTGCCCGCAGAGAAGTATCTGCGAATCCTCCGACCCTGAGTCTAAAATTCCCCTTGGGCGGCGAGAGGCTGACGAACCTGCGGAGCAATAAGACTTGGATAAGCTGGGAGGCAAACGATCCAGACGGGGACACGCTGTACTACTATGTGGCTATCAGCCCGGACAATGGGACCTCATGGCTGCCCCTGGAGGTTGACTACACGGGCACTAGCATCGGGTTCGGCACATGGTGTTTCAAGCCTGGAGACCAGTATTTGGTCAATGTTAAAGTGTCCGACGGCTTTCACACCATGGAGGTTTTTTCGAAGCCGTTCAGCATAGGCCCCTATGTTGAGCTCAAAGTATTATCAGAGATCGGGGGGGTCAACGGGTCTGGGTGGTATCTGAAGGGTGAGGAAGCGGTCTTCAGCGTGCTCTTCACAAAGAGGACTATGGATGGGCTTCTAGGGCTGCTGGGAGGCTACTACGAGTTCACAGGCTGGGGTGGAGACTTTGTGTCGAAGGAAACAAGGGTATCGGTCACGATGGACAGTGACAAGACTGTCAACGCCGTATTCAGAGCAGACTACACAATGCCGTTAATATACGTAGCGATACTGGTTACCATGCTGCTTCTCGCAGTATTCATCGTAGTGAGGCTGAGGGCGAGAAAACCATTGCCTCCGCCTCCGGTTGAATAGCGCACTAGCAAGCCGAAAAAGCTGTGCAACACTAGTCGAGCTTCAAGTACATTCTGACGATGTCAGTATACCCTTCTTTTTTACACGCCATCCCCGGTATTGTTTCAGCCTCCATGAACCCCAGCTTACTGTAAACGTGGCGCGCCCTAGTGTTACTAGCGTATACATCCAGAACCAGCAGCCTGAGGCCAGCCCTCCTGGATTCTTCGACAAGCGTTTCCAGCATTCTTGTGCCGATGCCAAGATCCCTGTATTCCCTAGCAATAATTATTCCGAGGAACCCAACGTGGCTCTGAGCCCCCGCTCCCCTAGTGACCTCGGAGTTTCCAACCACCTTTCCATCCACCTCCGCCACAACCCCTATGGTCCTTCCTTTCTCTATGTTCGTCAGGAACCTGGCTAGCCATTCAGCCTCCTCCTCCCTCGTAACCTTCCTGTTTACAATGATATCCGCCTCCTCCTCGACCACCGAGTTTATGAGCTCCAAAAGGTCATCCAAGTCCTCCCACCTCGGAGTCCTTAAAACCAGTCTCCGCCCATCGCTCAGTTGATACTCGCCGAATTTTTTCATCGTGTTTCTGCCACGCTCCAGGCTGGTTGCCCTATACTCCCCCGCCGTCTGAAGCATCTTTTCAGCGGATTTAAAGGTTCTGGCGGTGCACCAAGTATTCAGCGTTTCCAGCGGAAGTTAGTCTACCGGTTTCTCCGCCTGTTGAAAACGAGTCAGCCAGGCCTTAAGCCCGTTTTATAGCACTCTGTCTCCAATCTGGCTCATGCCTGATCTGTTTAAGATTGAGAGATAGTCGTAAACGGCCTGTGGCGCAGACGCTGCTTGAGACACCGGTATCTCTGAAAGGTTCTTCGCGAACTCCTCTTGCTCTATACTCTTCCCGCTTTTTCTTTTCAACCGCCTCATCTTCATTTCACCTCCAAAACAGCTAGAAGTAGATGAATATTTAAGGCCGACTCGCTTTTTACGTTTTCCACCTGTGTTCTCGCATCGTGATTACTTTACGTGAGTTTAAGTCAACGTTTCCAAATGGCTTAAACATTCATATTATGGTGGTTAAGTTGAGCATCTAAAACTGGTCTGGTTTAGATTCGCTAATCATTCTATAAGCGTGAGAACAGGTTTAAATACTTAAAGGGCACTATGAGGAAAGTGGAGCATGCCGGTTGCAGATGTGATAATAGGTTTTTGCGGCGTGTGCTGTAATCATTGCGGAATGCGGGAACGCATTCCGGAAATGGCGAGGAATCTGAAGCGGTTCATCGACGCTTACGGGTATGCTGAATGGATACGTAATGTTGCTAGAGGCTTTGACTTCGATGATTTGATGAAGGGTCTAGACTGGTTTGCTAACTCGGGCTGCCCAGGCTGTTTAAAAGGCGGGGGAATGCCGCGTTGCGAGGTGAGGGCTTGCTGCTTGCAAAGAGGGTTAAATAACTGCTATTTTTGCGAAGAGTTTTCAGGTTGCGAGAAGCTTGGTTACCAGAAGGAAACATATAGGATTGAAGAGAATTATGAGAGGATAAGGCAGGTAGGCTACGTGAAGTGGCTGAGGGAGCAGGAAAGGAAAACTGAGGAAAACTATGATAACATTCAATACCTTGAAAAAAGAAAAGAGTAAAATCAGCAATTTTGGTTAAAAACAGCCTTAATCGAGGCTTAAGCTGGATTCTAAAGATAAAAAGAAGGTATTTCATTATAGGGGTGGCTAAACGTCATGCTTTGCTTAATGCGTGGAAATGAACAGGATCAGTCAGCACGCTAACTGGATGAATAAGCGTAAATGGTCTTCCCGGCTCTAACTGCCGGCGGATGCTGTTCTAACGTAGGCCGGTTGAAATGTCTGCCGTTCTCAAACTGTTACTTTTTCTTCACTGTTGAAACGTTGTCGAGTATTGCGGCGAAAGACTTCTCCATCGTTAAAAGACCGCCGGTCGGTCCCCCCTCCCCTATGACTAGGTACTCGTTGGGCGAGTGCGCTAGGCCGCCGTGACCCATTCCTCCAACTATGAACGGCAACCCAAGGGGTGGTGCTGCGAACATTGAGAACGGTGCGCTGCCCGCGATGGTCGGCCATATTTCTATCTCCACGTTGAACTCGCCGAGCGCTCTTAGGAGAGCCTTCGTGTAAGGAGAGTGGATGCTCATCCTCGCCCAGACGTATCCTTCTTCAAGCCTCCTTATCCTTATCTCGCTGAACCCGTGCTTATCTAGGTGGCTTCTAATCAGGCTCATCGTTTTCTCAACCTGCATCCGGGGAACGAGTCTAACATCCATCTTCACAGTAATCCTGTGAGGTAGGAGTGTCTTTGAACCGGGCCCTGTGTACCCTGACCATAATCCGTCTATGTTGAGGGTCGGTGTGAATAAGTATTTTCTAAGGGCTTCAACCCCGTGGAGGTCATCTATGAAGCGCTCAACCCTCATCCTCTCCTTAACCTCCTGCTCGTCGAAGGTTTCAGCCAGCTTGGCGAGAAGCATCTTGTCCTCCTCGCTTGGAACCCTAACGTCGTCGTAGAAGCCTTCAACAAGAACCCTGTTTCCTGTTTCATCAACCATTGTTGAAAGCGCTTTCACCATTCTCCAAGCCGGGCTGTCCACCCACGCCTTGTTGCTGCCGTGTATACCGAACTCTGTTGGGCCTTTTCCCCACTGCTTGCCGTCTAGCTCAAGCTCGAAGTAGACAATCCCCTTAACCCCAAGCGTCACTATCGCCTTGCCCTTTGAATTCTGGCTGGCGCCCGGGAAGAAGAGAACGTCCGCCTTCTTAAGCTGGCTCTCATACTTCCCTATGAACTCCGGCAGGTTTTTGCTTCCAAGCTCCTCCTCGCCTTCCGCGGCGAAAATCAGGTTGACCGGAGGCTCCTGCCCGCTTTCAACAATAGCCTTCACGGTGTTGAGGAAGGCTATGAGAGGCCCCTTCGTGTTAACCGCTCCCCTCGCTATCAGGGTTTCGCCGAACGGCTCAACCCTCCGTATCTCTCCCGCGAAAGGATCCACTGTCCACCCTGGTTCGTCAGCAGGCATCGTGTCGTACATCGTGTAGACAAGCATCGTCACGGGGGCGCCGACGTCAAGCTCCCCGTATACAACCGGGTTTCCAGCGGTTTCAACGAGCCTCGTGTTCCTGAAGCCTGCTCCGCCAGCCATTTCCCTCAGAAGCTCCGCAGCATCCCTCACGCCGATGTTCTGAGGCGAAACCGAGGGCTGTCGGATGAAAAGTAGAAGGTTTTCAACATGCTTTTCAAAATCCTTCTCCATCTGCCTGTAAACCCTAGCCCTATCCATCATAAGATGTGAATCCGCTCAGAAATATAAACTTCAACTGTTGAAGCGCGCGCTTCTTACAACTGCCCTCGCCTGAGCCTGTCTTGCTAAAACCCTGAGATCCCGTAGTTCCCGCTCACAGGATCTCGGAAAACCTCTAGCTTAGGTGGGTAGAAGGTGAAAACCGTGAAAACAATAGCCATTGAAAACCAGGGTGATCAGGCTGATTCTCCCGTAGGCACTTAGGTTTTCCCTCGTCATAAGCCTATAGCTTGCGAGCTGCCCAGCTACTAGCGCGCGCTAGCCAGGATCAGGAGAATGAGAGCCGAGGATAAAACTAGGGTGACGAGTATCACGGGGTAGTCTTGCAGCCGGTAGCCGAAAACCCGTTCAGACTCCTCGCCTAAGAATAGGAGTATGAATGGGAAGACCGGTATGCTTAATACTAAGACTAGTGTTGCAAGCCTGTCATACTTGTCGGGCAGAGATATTGGGAGGCAGCCGGGTTTCCTTAAAAAAGTAGGCTGAAACGATTGTTATGGCTAGTTGCAGGCAATAGGCTCCAAACGGGTGTGTGAAAACCAGGTTCAACCCATATTGCTCCCAGGAGAACGGGGCCAGCATGGGTATGGTGTTGTCAATAAAATCCAGTATGATGTGCGGCATTAGTGCTAAGAAGTATGGTGAGCCTTCAACCCGTGCTTGGCGAAAAAAGGCATGGAAAATATGATCAGCAGGAATGGAGAATGAGCCAGCCCATGGTTTCCTAAAGGCGTGCCGAATGGAAGCGGGGAAACGTAGTCAACGTCGGGAACTACTCTAAGCATGGTTGCAAGAACGCCGTCGCGAAGCCCGCTGCCCCTAAGCTTGTTATAGCAGCATGGGCAACCAAGTATCCTGCAAGAGCGTGAACCGGCCCTATCACGGCCAGCTACCACCTTTCACTGTTTCAGACCTGCCTAGTGAAGCTAAATAACTGTTCCCAACTGGCGTCTCCCGAACCATTCTTCACTTGCTTTCTTAACGTGTGCAAAGTATTCTAAACGGGTAGGAGAAAAACCTCTTTACTGAGGCGTACGCGTACAACAAGCTGTAGGCCAGCCGGGACAACCCGTCTTCAGACGGAGGATAATGCATGATATAGGGCTCCCTGAAAGGGTTGGAAACGTCGTGGCCAAACCTTTCCCTGAAATGCTGATAATACCATTTCTCCAGAAGTCTCTGGTCGAGTTTTCTCAATCGAGTTTTCAACTTAACCTTCTCTTCTAGTCTAAGCGTCCCCTTTAAGCCTGTGAAAACATGGTAGCAGTTCACAACAAGTACCACAGGCCTATTTCCCTCAAAGGCGAGCAGCTCAACAGGGATCTCTCTGATTTCAGTCGCATTCCTTCTTCCCCGGGATCCACCCCAGGGGAACTGTCCCTGGGGTGAGGTAACGTACTCCACTCTCCTACTCTTCGCCTCACGGGTTTTCGAGAAGACTTCTACACCGTGCCCCCCGTTCTCCACGGGCCCCGTGGAGGATACAATAACCTTCTCCATCACTCCTGCAGCCGTGTCGAAATGTATCTGCAACTGCTCATAATCATGATTATGATCCTTGTTGAGTTTTCTCCAGGTGCAGTCCTGCCTGCTCCAGTATACCTCGTAGAGAACGCATAGTTTCTTTTTCTCCGTGTCGATTATCAACCGGTATGCTATGAACCTCGGGGACGAGGGCTTGGAGCCGTATCCTCTGGGGTCGAGAATGATCGGCTTGAAATCTTCAGCAAGCGGGTGGAGTAGGCGACCACGAGGCCGGTGCTGACGAAGGGGTCGTACGGGTCAAGCCTCAAAGAATACTCCTTGCCCTCGATCAGCAGCCGAGTATCCTTCTTAACACTTATTCTCACGCTCCTCCATATCAGGACGGATTAATAAGAATAGTGTTGAAACAGTTGCCCATTCTGTTTTCATAATAAGGCTTTGCTGGAGAAAACCGTGTTCTCCGTGTTGCTAATCCGGTAGTACTGGATACCTCGTCAGGAAGGTGAGTAGGAAGAGCACCACTGTGTAGATGAGACTGACTATTCCGATTGCGAAGAGGCAAACCATGATTACTCTAAGCCTCTCCCCCTTCTCCAATCCGGTGTACACCAGTATTGCCGCGAGCATTGCCAGCAGGAAGCTTACGTTCGAGGCTGTTGCTGTGGCAAGCATTATTGACCCCAGGGTTTTATTCATGTTGACAGACATGATCGCCGCCATCGTCCACGCGCCGCTGACGAAAAGCATGGTGAGCGTGATAACAACCATCCACACCGGGTTCTTCTGCTCGCTCAATGCTTAAAGTAAAACAGGCTGCTGATGTTTAAATACTTTAGAGAGCCTTCCGCGAAGGAAATGTTTACCCAGGGTTCTCCGCTGCTTTAAAACCCGGTTAACATGCTTTTAAAAACCTTCTCCAAGGTTTAAAAGGCTTGTGAGCAAAACATAATACTAGGGTTTAGGTTCTGCTACTTGTGGAGCTGGGGTTCAAGCAGTGGAGGGTTCTGGCCAGTGTTGTCAACCTGTTTGTCTTCTGGCTTCTCATTCTGCAGACTGTCGGAGTCACCCCGTACCTGGAGCAGAGGGTTCTCGAACTTACGTTAATCATTCTATTCTCCTCGATCACCCCCCTGCTCCTGATGGGAAGCCAGATAAGGGTTTTAACCGGTTTCCAGGGAAGTATGAGCGGGGAGCAGCTTACATTCCTAACCACCGCGCTTTTCGTCGTGCCGACTGTCTTACTCTTGGAATCCTTCACCCCCGCCTGCGGAATCCTTATTCTCCCCCTTCTCGAGGAATGGTTCTTCAGGGGGCTTCTTCTCTCCACCTTGGCTAAAATAGACAATTCCCTAGCGATATCCGTGAGCAGCCTAATATTTGCTCTAACTCACTTCTTCCACTATGGGCTCGGCGGCTTCCTCTGGCCCCTGTTGTTCGGCATTATTGCAGCAGTATGCCAAGTGCGCTACAAGAATATTTTTCTCCCAATGTCCCTGCATGTCTTCTGGAACTGGTGGAACAGCTACGGGGATAATCTTCTCGCCGGATCAGGTTTAACCTATTTCGGCGGCTTCGCCCTCGGCATCTCATATGTTCTCAGCAGCCTTGTTGCAAAGATAATGGAGCAGATGCAGGCTAAGAAAAGGGTCTTCTGGTAAAAGCCGCGCGAGCACGCATTATCCGTAAAGTAAATGTTTTGAAATCTATAGAATAGACCGCGCAGAAATAATGCTTTTAAGCCTCTGCAGGATTTTCCGAGCCTAGCCTTGGCGATGGGAGTCGAGACTAAGATGGTGTCTTCCAACCTGGTGCATACCGTTCGAGTTATGATTATTCGAAGAGCCGTCTTGCTAAAGGCCACTCCAACAGTTTAAGGCGGGTGTTGAAAAATGATAAGGAGTCAAAAGGATAGGGTTTTAAGATGCGTGGATAATGCTCTTCGCTGTCTAGGGGAGACTGCTAAGCGAATCATATACTGGTATCTGGAGAATGAACACGGGTTGAAGAAGGAGGAGATACCTGATAAGCCGGAGGAGTTCATCACGGGTCTGGAGAAAATATATGGCTCCGGGGCAAGAGTCATAGAGAGGCTAATAGTTTCGGAAATGGCTGACGAGTTTGGAGTGGAGACTAGCAGCTTAACTGAGGGAATAGAGAAAACCCTTTCCAAATAAACTTTAAGAAAGCATTCTAACGGGTCTTTTAGCATGAGGTAAGCTATTCGTCGCGCTGCTGAGAAGTTTTCCGAACATGGTTTTAATCAGTATTCGCTGACGTCATACTCTCTTAAGAATGTCCGGTTTGTCGCTAGTTATCCCGTCAACCCCTTTCCCCGCATATTCAGAAGCCTCCTTCTCATCGTTTATCGTCCAAACGATCACTTTCAAACCTTTTTCACGTGCCCTCCTGATTAAAGCAGAGTGTGTGAAACGGTATAGTGGAAGCAGGTAGTTCGCCTTCAGCTCCAGGGCTGTTTCCACAGGGTTCTCGTGTTTCACGTAGATAAGCCCGGTTTCAACATCCTTGTCAAGCTCCCTGATTCTTCTCAACGCGTCCTCAAGGAAGGATATTATTACCACGTTCTTCTCCAACTTTTTTCCACGAACCAGTTTCAAAACCTCCTCCTCAAATCCTTCTTCCTTCAGCTCTATCAGTATCTTCACTCTCCCGTCTAGGAAGTCGAGAGCCTCCTCTAAGGTGGGTATTTTCTCTCCTTTCCCAGCGTCAAGCCTCCTTATCTCTTCAAGCGTGAGCTCTCTCACCAGCCCCTTTCCGTTCGTGGTTCTGTCAACCTCCGCGTCGTGAATAACCACGAGTTCACCATCCCTTGTTCTCCTAACGTCCAGCTCCACAGCATCGACACCAAGCTCCAACGCTTTCCTGAAGCTGCGCAGCGTGTTCTCCGGCTCGTAGAATCTCGCTCCCCTATGGCCTATTTTCAGCACGCTGCTCATGTTGTAAAACACGCTTATAAGTTTACGATGCTTCTTCGAAGAAACCCCCGGAAGGCATCAAGCATTGTCTGCTTCACTAGGAGGTGAAGACAATCGGCTGCTCGTCACCGAACTTCAAAGCATTCACCACTTCACCAATCACTAAAACATGATCCCCTGCTTCCACAGTCTTCACAAGCCTGCACTCTAACGATACGGTCGCATCCTCAAGCAATGGGACTCTTGTTTTCTCCCCCCTCCTAGCTTTAACCCTGCTTTCAGCAATCTTGTCCAGCCCCCTGCCCGTCTTGGAGCCGAAGACGCCGTAAGCAGCCTTCTCAAGCCTCCCCCCAACTATGTTGACTGCAAACTCCCCGTTTTCCCTGAGCAGCTCCAACGTGTATCTTGAAGGGGCGATTGACACCATTATTAGCGGGGGGCTCATGGAGACCCTGCTAACCCATGCTGCAGTCATGCCTCCTCTCCGGCTCGGCTTATCAAAGTCCCCCGCAGTAACTATCACAAGGGGCTGCGGCAGATGGTTTAGAGCACTATCCGGGTCCAGTCTCAAAGACATTTGTCTACAGGTTTAAAAAAGTTTTTAAAAAAGCTTTAAGGGCTTCCACGCACTGGAAAACGGTAGTCAGTATTCGTAATCCTCCTCCAGGGTTTCCCAGGGAAGCGGCTCTTTCTCTTCAGGCATCTCGATCTCCGAAGTATACCCTTTAACTATCAGCTCCTCAAGCTCTGAAAGAACCCGGGAGTTACCTCCTGACTGTTCCCCCTTTGAATTAAGCTCAGAGTGGAACCTGCTGAACCTATCCGGCTGGGAAACGCTTTCGAAAGCTATTTGGAAAACATCTATCTCCGTGTCGCCCAGCTTCACCGCCCAGCCCAATGGGGAGCCGGTTTTCTCCCATTTCCCGCTCAGGTTTCTAACCACCACCTCACCCAAGTAGCTTCCGGTTAAAACAATGTAGGCACCGAGTAGTTCGCTCTGAAGCTCCCCACGATCCTCCGGCTTCAGCTTGCTGACTGCAGCGTCAAGGGTCTTCAGGGACTCTAGGCTGTAGTCGAGCTTCACGCCAGCCTTCTCGGCGACTAGTTCAACGCACTCGTCCGCCCACTTGGCGAAGGAATCTCTGCTAATGCTGGAGGGATTCTTCCCGCCGCGTTTCCGGCGCCACATTCATGAGTCTTTTAATGCTTCTTCCTTAAAAGCGTTCCTAATCCTCCGTGAAACACACGGTGTTTAGGCGGCGGGTGGGGGGAGGCTCTGTTCCAGCCTTCTTCCGGCCAAGAATCCAGCCTGCGAGGCAGAATGCTCCGGAGATTAAAGCAATCCAAAACTGGACGGTGAATCTGGATTCTGTTCTGATTTTCACGAGGCCGTTGACACCAGTAAACGGGTGGAGGTTGATGGTCAAGTATCTGCTTGAATAGGGCATCAGGGCGTCGCCTAGGTTTGGAAGAGCCTGGGCCACGTAGGGTGTGAAGCGTTGAACCATGTTTGCCGACACTACGGCTATGGCAATAGTCAGGATTCCGAAGCACACGGGCATGGTTAGAGGCCTTAGGTTAAGAAGCCTCCGGGACCAGGTTTTTCCTTGAAGCAGTGAGCCGAGGATTATTGTCGTCGACCCCAGCATGGCGAGAAGCCTTTCAGATGTGAAAAGAGCATTCATTAGAGGAGACGGATTAATAACCCGTGTGTCAAGGAGCTCGGCTTTAAACTCGAACGGGGAGAAGCCAACGTATAGAGCAGGCTTAGAAGCATCTCCTGCAACCAGCTCCCACCAGGCGCCTCCGACTGCAGACACTGTTAGAAACAAGATGCCGCCGACCAAGTAGAATACTCTAGACTTCTCCAAGCATAATCACCATGAGGGTGGGAAGCCGGCTGGCAGGCTTTCTATCTCCATGCTGAGGGGGAGCTCGGCTGAATCCAATAACAATATGGCTTTTCCAGAGATGCTTGCCTGAGGCTCTTGGAAGAGTAGTCTAAGAAAATCCTCAACCCTGCCGTTTTCCACAGTTAGTGAGAAGCTTACCTTACTGCTGCCGGCTGGTTTCAGGATGAATGGTGACTGGAGCATGAGTCTACCGCTCGTTTTCAGCGAGGGCACGGTTATGTTGCAGTCGAGCTCTTTCAAACCGATCCCGATGGTCCCCGTGTTGGATAATCCTATGCTTAACAGGCACTTTTCTCCAGTGATGCTGTAGTCGATAGTTGTCACGTGGAGCGAATGATGAATGTTAAGCGCCGAGCCTAAGGGAATGGTTAACCCTGGCATTATGAAGCCCTGTAGGGAGCCGGAGGCGAAGTAGTTGAAAACGAGGGGCGCTAAAACCACTATGAGTGTGATGAGTCTCAGAGACCATACTACGGTCGTCTCGCTTACCATGGGGGACACAGTCCTCTGGGAAAATACGGATTGGGAAATATAAACATTGAACTGCTTGCTAAACGGTTATTTCTATTCTCCATTATCATTCTTCAACCTTATTAACGGGTTGGGACCGGCACCAGTTTTAGATATTTTTTTATAGTTCTGCTCAACTATTCTGGCGAGCGATGCCGTTTAAAAAAATCCTGCTGAAGGTGATGGATCTAGATGGATGTGGCTTCGTTCCCTCGAACGTCGCGATTAGTCAAGCCACTTGGCATAAGTATAGGGAGCGCCTCGAGGATGTTTTGGTCAAGCATCCCAAGATTTTCCCCGGCTTTAAGAAAGGAACTGTGGATTTTGACGATTTCGGAACGCATAGGAGGGGGAATACTGTGGTTGACGAGTGGGGTTGTGTTTGGACGTTTAAAATAGACGGATTGGAGGGCCAGGTTGTGAAGCACCCGCTTGAAGACTGGAGCAGCCTAGGCCACATGCGTATCCCGGACGTGGAGAAAGGCATAGCCGGCATCCACAGCCCGCCTCAGCCATGGGGGGAGATCGAGGCCTCCGTTAAATCTGCTAAAGAGAGGGGTGATGTTGCGGCTGTTGGTTTTCCACACGGCTTCTTCTTCATGAGGCTTTACTACCTCAGGGGTTTCGCAAACTTTATGAGGGATGTTATCACAGAGCCTCCTCAGCTCTACGAGCTCATTGAAAGGCTGACACGGTACAATCTTGAGCTGATTGAAAGAGTTCTTAAAATGGGTGTCGACGTGGTTTATTTCGGGGACGACCTGGGTCTGCAGGACAGGATGCCGATAAGCAGGGAGAAATTCAGAAAACTGATATTCCCCTCTTACTGCAGGATGTTCCGCAGGATAAGGGAGGCTGGGGCAAGGGTTTACCTTCATACTGACGGACACATTATGGAGGTGGTTGACGATTTGATCGAATCCGGTGTTTCGGTTTTGAATCTTCAAGACAGGGTTAACGGCTTGCTGAACATAAAGAGGAGAATAAAGGGCAGGGTCTGCATCGACCTGGATATTGATAGGCAGTTTCTCCTGCCCTTCGGAACAGCTCAGGAAATAGATGATCACATTAGACTCAGCATAGTTGAGCTTGGCTCCAAGAAGGGAGGCCTCATGTTGACAGCAGGCATTTATCCCGATGTCCCTCCGGAGAACGTTGATGCGCTCTGCAACTCTATAGAGAGATATATGGATTTTTATGGCAGCGTTGAAGAGTGTGAAACCTAGTCTTCTAAGCCAGCTTATTGAATGGGTCTCAGAACGCTCGGGTTAACAGATGACGGTCTGGCTGAAAAACTTATATGAGTCGAATATTCTCTCCTGCTGGTGGCCGACAAGCATGAAGAATGTTCATTATAGGCCTGTTGACGGTTTTTTCGGAGACGCTATTCCCTTCTACTGGAGGGGCAGTTATCATGTTTTCTACTTGAAGACTACGCGGAAAACGGGAGACCATCTCATCTGGTCGCATATTGTTTCAAACGACCTGGTGCACTGGAGGGAGATGCCTGACGCGATTCTACCCGGCGAGAAGGATGCGCCTGACAGCGGAGGATGCTGGACCGGGTGCGTTTTGGAGAAGGATGTGTTTTCCACGCGTTTTACACCGGGCGGAATCCAAGCAACCGTTTTCCTCAGACGGTTTGCCATGCTGTCAGCAGTGACCTTGTGACCTGGGTTAAGGATGGCTGTAACCCGTTTTTAATGCCTGATGAACGCTGGTATGGGGGGCTGACTGGAGAGACCCCTTCGTGTTCTGGAATCCTGAGGAAAAGCTCTTCTTCATGCTGGTTTGCGCAACTACCAACGATGGGCCTGTGGCGAAGCGGGGGTGCGTTGGGCTCGCTAAATCTCACGACCTGGAGAAATGGGAGTGCCACCCGCCTTTCTACGCGCCGAATATTTGCGGCCCCATGGAGTGTCCAGACTTGTTCCAGCTTGGTGGACGCTGGTACCTGGTTTTCTCAGAGTTTACGGAAAACCTTCAGACGCATTACCGTGTAGCCGACGATTTTAAAGGGTTCTTGACGTGTAGCGACACCGGATGTTTTAAACGGGCAGCGTTTTTACGCTGCGAAGACTGCTGGAGACGGGGCAAGGAGATTCTTATTCGGATAGGTTCCGACTAGAGAGAATGAGAATGACGAGGGTAAATGGCAATGGGGTGGGCATCTGGCTATTCCCCATGAATTGACGGCTGAGACTGATGGAAGCCTTTCTGTGCAGTGCCCTAGGGAAGTGGCAGATGCCTTCCAGTTTAAAGACCTAGATGCGGAGGAAAATGTCTCGGGCAAGCTTGGCAAGTGGAGGCTTCAGGGAAACAGTGTTCAAGGGGAGCGGGTGGACGGGTTTGCCTACGCTTCCATTCCCTGCTTGAAAAACAGTTTCGCGTTGAAAGGAGTGTTTTCCTTCCAAGCTGGTACTCGCTCCTTCGGGCTACTCGTCAGAACCAGTGCTGACTTCTCCTCCGGCTATATGCTGGGGTTTGAACGGGCTGGTGTTCAACCGTTTTCCAAGGGCAGGCGATTCACCGCCGCTCGCCGAGTGCCCGGTGTTTCTAACACTTGGCAAGCCGACACCTTTCCTTGTATTCGTTGAAGACAGCATTGTGGAAGCCTTCATCGGTAGACGTATTGCATTATCCTGTCGGGCTTATGGAGATTATGATAGGCCAGCAGGTTTCTTCGTAACAGAGGGTTCGGCAAGCTTTGGAGAAATACGGTTTGCCGAACTATAGTCTCTAAAACAGTGATTTCCGTATAAAACCGCTACTATTAAGGTTCTCACCATGGGGGCAACCTCCTGCTGTTAACACGATCCTGAAAGCCGGAGAACCCGGATTTTCCACCTTAAAACGCATTCCATGAATACTTCTTTAAAGATATTCTTAAGTGCCAATATTCTGATTTTTCTCATAAGAAAACATTTTTATCCTAAACCAATACTATGTAGAAACGTGCTGCAAAGGTGTCATGTATGCGGCAGGATGAGCGAGGATTACAAGCCCTGCCCCCTCTGCGAATGGGTTTTCTGCGAGAAACACTCGGACCCGGAGGAGCATGACTGCATTTCTCTGAAGAAGCTTAGAACTACTCGTCCAAGGCTTGAACACCGGGAAACACCGGGGCCCGTGAGCAGGCCGGCTGAGTCGGCGGAAGGTTTTCTCGCCAACGTCGCCAGGGGACCTAAGGAAAGTGTTCTTGACGAGAATCTCGCTAAGGGTCTTAACAGGCTCAGCTGGATGCTTCCCCTCTACATCGTCGGCTCGCCGCTAGCCGGCGCTATAATCTTAATATTAGCCGCGGGCTTCATGACCTTTATCGGCTTCACTATTCCCAGAGAGTTTCTAACAATTGTTTTAAGCCTCTGGTTCCCGCTTCAAGGCCTCCCGGGGGAACTCTCTCTGATAGCAGCGCCGATACTCATGGTCTTCCTGTTCGCCGTCGGCGGGGGGTTAACGGTGCTTGCAATAGAATATGGTCTTCTTCTTCCAGCATTCGGTTCCCTCAGGAAGCACGACGAGTCTTTTAAAATCCCCTTTACACTCGTTGAAATCGGCTGCACCGGCCCCATAATCCTCCTACTAGCCATAATCATACTCGCCGCAGATATTTCAAACTGGAAAACTGCTTCAACCATTCCAACAATACTGTTCTGGATTGGAACGGCTCTACTGGTCATCGGGCAAATAGGGCTGGTGGCAGGGCTCTTCAAACTAGGGGGGAAGCTTGAAAACCCGAGGTTCTCAGCCGCCGCAGCCATTTTCACAGTAAACCTTCTGCTAAGCCTGCTGCTGAGCCCACTCGCCATCTTAGCTGGGCTCATAGGATGGGTACTAACGCTGGCGGCATCCAGATCAGCGTTAAAGAAAAGGTGAGCAAACACGGGTTCTCAGCGAAAGTATCCGTAAGCATTATTAAAATATTGCACCGGCACATTTAAGCGTCACACGCATCAGGATGTTGCTACTAGTGCACGCTGTATCAAAGGCTTGCCGCGCTTCTGAAAAACATAAAAAGATTAGAGGGCGATAAGGCACATGGTTAAACTGTACAAGAGAAGGATTTTGAAGCTGAATGTTGAGACTAGCGCTCTAGGCCTTGGAACATGGGCTATCGGAGGCCCTATCACAGGGGCTGACGGGCTGGCCCACGGCTGGGGGAAAACCGATGACGAGGAGGCCGTTAGAGCTTTGAAAAGGGCTTTCGAGCTCGGTGTAAGGGTTTTCGACACTGCTGACGTATACGGCTGCGGCCACAGTGAGAAGCTTATTGGAGAAGCATTAGGGGAATATCGTGACGAAATAGTAATCATAACCAAGTTTGGATTAACCTTCGACCCTGAAACTAGGCGGGAGACAGGCGAGGACGGCTCGCCACAGTATGCTCAGAAGGCTGTTGAAGCCTCGCTTAAAAGGCTGAAAACAGACTACATAGACATCTACCTGCTCCACATATGGGGGTATCCTGTTGAAAAAGCGGCTGCAACCATGGACACGCTGGAGGAGCTTGTTGACGAAGGCCTGGTTCGAGGCTATGGGTGGAGCACTGACTCGACAAGCCGTGCAGCTGCTTTCGCCGACCGTAAACGCTTCGTGGCTGTTGAAAGCGAGCTGAACGTTCTAAGGGTTACGGACGAAATCGTCAGGCTCTGCGAGGAAAAACAGTTGGCCAACATAAACCGTGGACCCCTAGCGATGGGTCTTCTCACAGGCAAATACAAACTTGACTCTCCGAGCCTGCCTGATAACGATGTTCGGAAATCCACGCCAAGCTGGCTGGTCTACTTTAAAAACGGGAAGCCGGCACCAGAGTATGTTGAAAAACTTGAGCAGATAAGGCAGATACTGATGGAAGACGGGAGAACGCTTGTCCAGGGAGCCATAGGCTGGATCTGGGCTAAATCCCCAATGACCATCCCGATACCCGGCTTCAAAACAGTGAAGCAGGTTGAGGAGAACGCTAAAGCATTGGAATACGGGCCGCTTAAGCCGAGCCAGATGAAGGCTATAGACGAGATACTTGGGCCACGCAACCTGGTTTACGAGTAAAAATAGCGCGCGAAATATTTTATTTCTCGGGTTGAGGAAAATCCGGAGGCTCAGGTTTTAAAGCAACAGGTCGTTTGGAAACGAGTCGCTTATTGTAGGCGTCTGGTATACGCAATATGCTTTCGCGTAGTCGAAAGCTTCTTCAACAACAACATCGCTCGGTTCCCCAAGAACACTGTCATTATCATGATCGTATACATCTGCTTTCCCCAATAGTATTCCCTGATCCACCAAGTAGTATGTGAACTGCCCGTTTTCAACCGTTGAAAACTCGTAGGATAAGCCTGATTCAGAACACGCCATGACCACGATTCTCCCTTCAGCCTTCAAATCATTCATGCCGCCAGCGTAGCACGAGTCGAAAATGAAAATTATCCTTGAAGAGGGTAAGCCTGAGAACATGCTTGCAAGCTCTCCATCCCAGATTAGAGATTCAGCGGTACATTCGTACGGAACAATAGCCTCGTCTACGAGTTCTCGGTCTCCATCGTCAGCCTTGCCTCTTGCCCCATGACTACTGTAGAAGAAGACAACCTCATCACCCTCCTTAACCTTCTCTTTTAACCAGTTAATGGCATTTATAATGTTGCTTCGCGTCGCATTGTTCACCTTATAGTCGGATATGAGTAGAAGAATATGGCTGCGCGGATACCCGTATACGTTAACTAGAGCGTTAAGCATATCTAAAGCATCATCATCAGCGTATTGAATATCACTACCGGTGCCAGCATAATCTGAAATCCCGATAACTATTGCCCACCTCCTTCCCGAACCTGGTGGAGGAACGCCTAAAACGCCTGTTGCCGCTTGCTTCAAAGGCTTACCCTGCCCCTTCGGCCCCTTAACGCTAATTTTCGGAGTAATTTCAACATCCGTGGCTTGGGTTGGAACAGCATAAGCCAACGGTGCTACTGCTTAACAATAGTGTCACCAGAATCCCAATAACCATCAACCTATTCATACGACGATGGAAACAACGCTTTTAATAAGCTTTACTAGTGCGCTAGCATGACAAATAGGGTAACGAAAAGCCTATAATGGTAAACCCTGCATCATTTCTTTAACCCATACAACAAATCTGGAGTACGCTTCAATACCTTTATCTGTTAATTCTATTTTCTCTTCTCCCTCATCATCTTTAATCCTATCGATCAATCCACGTTCCAGCATCCATTTTAGATATTCTTTAAAAACATTATAATTCAGGCCGGCACGCATCTGGAGATGAGTCTTCTTCATCGAACCATTAACATACAGTATTTCGATGAGACGTGCGACTACACGTAAATCAGGTTTATTCAAAAATCATCACAGGCTTTCGAGGAACTTGTCTCCCCCTTGTTCGAATCTATTCTTCAGCTCCTCAAACTTGGCAACTTCTCTTTCGTAAGTCCTTACCATCTCCCATCTGAAGTACAGCCATACAATAACGCTTACAAGAATGGCAATTCCCAAGTTCATGCTTATTGAAGCCAAGAAGAAAGCAGCCACACCATAAGCAAAAGCTTCATCCAGCCTCTTCTTCTTGACTTCAGGCAAAAATCTAAGCATCTTATCTATTAACTCCAATGCATCTTCCAAAATATTCTGGTTTTTACCACCACTCTTCACCCTTTCAAGCAAATTCAGCAATTCCGAAAAACGATATTTCCGCCTTCTTAAGATTAAATATGTAGACATACTTACTACAATTATTAAACATAAACAGCCTACAAAGACAAGAAGCGTGAGATAAATAGAGGGTCTACATCCAGTAAAATTAATGAAGAAAAACGTGGAGACCAGCTCCAAAGCTCCAGCTATAAGCCCCAATATCAGTGCATTTGTCATCCTGCCAGCATCCTCTTTTTCCTTCAAATATTTAATCCAATTATCTGCAATTTTCACTATCTCATCTATAGTATGCGCGATATCTCTTTTCCTCGGATCCGTATCTTTCAATCCATTAGAACATCCTCACATCCTTCTTAAATATCTGACGCACTGCCAATACGTATTGCAACTAAGATTCACACACTACTTGTTTCCCCGGGTCGGTAGCTTGTGATAAAATTAAGCCCTGCCTCGAATTCTGAACTTAGTGCGTCGAGGCATCCGATCCGTATTGCTAGAAGCAGAGGAGTGTATCCGGTAGGGGATGAAGAGTACTCCGCCCTTCACCGGTGAAGTCGTTACTTCTCCAAAGCCTGTGGCCTTGTTTCCATCCTATAGACCTCGCTGATGATGCTAACGCTTCTACCTAAAGTGGTGTTGAATATCGTCATGAAGATTTTCCGCCTGCCAGGATGCTGAGAGTGAGGCTTATCAGGCATGAAGCATGCTAGCGCGCGCTTTTCGCCGTGATTGCTTCTTATTTTTAAAACCCAATTCATGAAGAAGTTGTGTCGCATGTGACACAAAAATTTATAAACTTGTGTCGCATGTGTTCCATGTGAAAAAGGAGGAGATAATCTCCATACTTTCAGCCTGGAATTTCTGGGGTAGGGGGCTTGATACCGGTATAGAAAGGAGGTTCTACTTGGACAGAGTCGCTGGTTTTCTTGAGGGCGTTGAGAAGGTGGTTTCAATATATGGGGTGAGGAGAAGTGGAAAGAGCTTTCTACTCCGGCAGATTGCTAAACGTTTTTCTGAAAAACTCGGTAAGGATCGTGTTCTTTACGTTAATTTTGAAGAAGCAAGATTTGGAAGCTATGGCGTTGAGACTCTGATTGAAATATACGATGCTTACAAGGAATTCATAAGGCCAAGTGGAAAGCCGCTGATAATACTTGACGAGGTTCAGGAAATAAAGGGATGGGAGAGGTTTGTTAGAAACCTCCATGAGAGAGGCGAAGCTAAGCTTATTGTATCTGGTTCCTCCGCCAGGTTGATGAGCGAGGAATTAGCCACGCTATTGGCTGGTAGGGATATTCCGTTAGAGGTTTTTCCTCTGAGCTTTCGCGAATTCTTAGAGTTTAGGAACGTTGAATTAGAGGATGAAAGACAAATCATCGTTAAAAAATCTGAAATAATTCAAAAGCTGAGAGAATACTTGGAATTTGGAGGTTTCCCTGAGGTCGTTCTGGAAAATAATGCGGATAAAAAGAGCTCGATTCTCAAGAGGTATTTTGAAACAATAATGGTGAAGGACGTGGAGAGAAGATTCAACATAAGGGAGAGGGGGAAACTCGATTTTCTTGCAAATTTTTACATGACCAATATTTCCTCTCCGATAACTTATAGCAGCATCTCTAAAGTCTTGAAAATACCCAAAAAGACTGTGGAGAGATTTTCGTCATACTTAGCAACATCCAGAACCCTGTTCTTCATCCCAAGATTTTCACCGACTTTGAAGGAACAAGAGAAAGCCGCTAGAAAAGTGTATTCTATAGATACTGGCATGAGTAACGTTGCAGGCTTTAAAATGTTTGAGAACTATGGGAAAGTTATGGAGAACGTTGTAGCGATCGAGCTTTTAAGGAGGTTGTCAACATCGCCTACTTCAAGAATCTACTATGTTAAGATCGATGAGAAAGAAGTAGACTTTGCATTAAAAGAGGGGTTGGAAATTAAGCAATTAATACAGGCTAGCTACGTTTCTAATATAGATGAGCTAAACAGGAGAGAGATAGAGGCTCTTTTAAAAGCAAGCTCAGTGTTGAATTGTAATAATCTACTCGTTATAACCTGGGATGTTGAAGAGCAAATCGAAGCAAATAGTAGAGTTGTAAAACTAGTGCCCTTATGGAAATGGCTTCTAAAGCCCCAAAATTCTTAAAAAGAAAAGGCCTCTCGTTTAAGGAAAAGTAAAGCCCATTTCCTTTAAATTCTCAGCGTAGCACCCTCGCGTACGAAAAAAATCCTCGAAGCCTACAAAGCTTGGGAAACCATTCTCCATATTCACCATCTACACAGATGGCCGCCTTACGCCAAACTATAGTTCGATAAAAGGTCGATTACCTCATGAAGTAGCCAGAGAGTAGCGCGCGCTAACGTCCTGAATACGTTATCTTGCTAATGCAGGATCCTCAAATATTTTCATAAGCTTTTCCCCTAGGGCTTATGCGAAGTATTACGACAGTGTTTTCTTCAAAAGAAACAGTGAAGATGATTCTGTAGTCGCCGATTCTTCTTCTAAATACTCCTTTAAACCCTTTGACTGGCTTAACGTCGCCGGAGAAAGGGTTAGCCCTCATCTCTCTGATGGCTTCTCTTATTCTGTTTCCAACAGTGGGACTAAGATATTAAGCTCTTTAACTGCTTTTCTTTGAAGCACTATTTTAAGCAATTTCCTCAAAATCTACGAATTCTTCCCTGCTCCCCTTCAGCCAGTCGTTGAGCCGAGCCCTGACCTCCTTAACTTCTTCTTCAGACAATTCTTCACCCTCCATCATCATGAGGCTCACCGCCTTGGCAAGCAGCTCAACCTTCTTCTCAAGCTCGTTAACCTTAACTTCAACCTCAGTCATCAGTATAACCATATGGTTGACCACGCTTTCAAAATTTAAACGTTTCTGCACTCTCTACGCTATAAAAGGTTGAAATCGGTGTGTTAAAGCCAACTCGACCTAAGTATTCCAGAAGGCTTTTAAGCATAATCGTTTCTCCTAATCACTGATTCTAAAGGCACTCGGTTATACTGCTAGAAGCAGAGGATTGTGTCAGGGAGGGGGATGAAGAGTGCTCCGCCCCTCACCGGTGAAACCGTTTCTTCTCCGAAGCCTGTGACCTTGTTATCACTCCTGTAGACCTTGCTGATGATACTGATGCTTCTACCCAGAGTGGTGTTAACTACCGTCATGAAGATTTCCCGCCTATCAGGGTGCTGGGAGGGAGGCTATCAGGCGTGCGCGAGAGCCCTATCATAATAAGGTGGGGTGCGGCGTGACAGACTTTGAGATGGCGATGAATCCGAATGCTTGGGAGTGTGAAAGAGGCCGTGCAACAGGCAGGATAGTGGGGGCAGCACTCTCGTTCACAGCCTTCGTAATAGCCACTAAAATAGAGAGCATTGAGGCTAAGGCGGCGAACGCGAAGAAGCCCTGGAGCTTCGTCAGCACGGTTAAGGCCTTGGTTACGCCAGCGATATATGACCTGCTTGAAACCATTGTGAAAGGCAGGAAAACAATCATCTTCATAGCGAAGCATCCCGCATAGGTTTTGAGCATCGGAAAGTTCCTGCTTGTCAGAGGACTCTCAATGCTGAAGGGCAAGGCCCTTGAAACATGGGACACTGTGAAGAACGAGCTGAAGGAGCTCGTTGAGAAAATCGAAACCGGGGTTGAGAAGATCGAGGGCTTCGCGAGCAGGACGATGGAGAGGTTGAGAGACTTCGTCACCTTCGGCGACGAGATGCATAGTTTCGCCAAGGACATCGGTCAGGAGGAAGCCGTTGAAACAGACTACGCGTTCGACGGCGCGGGCTTCGACATACCGGAGAGGGCTGAAGCCTTCTCAATTCTGAACGCGATTAAAGCGAAATCATGGAAGGCTGCGAGAAGCATAGACGAGTGGCTCATGAAGCTTGAACCCCACAGGTTGAAAGAGGTTGTGAAATCAGGCATATTGGGCGATATAAGCGGGCTTGAGGGAAAAGTGCTGGACGACGTTGGCGAAGCCTGGAGGCTCAACAAGGATGCCGACGATTTCTACAAGCTTCTGAAAGGGGTGGGAACAGCGCTTGAATTGAGGAGCGAGGAACGCATGGAGAAAATCTTCACGCTTCTAAACGGCTTTGTTGAAACCAGAGACGAGGACATGGTTGCCTTCCTTGAAAAAACACTAGGCTGGATGACCGAAGATAGGGAAGCGTTTGAAAAAGGAGATAATCGGCGCACATGGATAGTAGACAAGGTAACAGAGCTGGCGGAAGCTTCTAAATTCAAGCTGGATGGCACCCGGATGCTACGCGTCTCCGGAATACTTGAGAACCTGCTGGAAACACATGGCGGGAGAGACGCCTACAGCCTCTTCGTCGAATACCTCCACGCCCACCTGCTCGACTACGCTGGGTTAGGTGGAGAAAAGGTTGAACCAAGCCTTCTAGAGGAGTGTTTAAGCAAGTGGGAAATCGCATCGAGAACCAAGGATTCCCATGTCTCACTCCTGAGATCCAGTGTTTCCCAGGGATCCATAAGGTATGAGGCGAACACTCCGAGAGAGATGAACTACATCAGGGTGGATAAGGATGGCGAAGAGGCATACATCCCGGTGATAGCGACAAGAATACCGGACAGGGAATCCTACATCGTCGGGGTTCCTCATGATGCGCAAGAATACCTTAAGAGCATTGGGTACCTGCTTAAGGACACAGGCCTAATCCTGTTCACGGAAACCAAGCCGGGAAACGCCAAGACAATCATACCAGTAACCGTTGAAGAGGGCGGAAAGATCGCGCTGACAGAATGGCTCGAAAGATTCTTCCACAAAGATGCGGAATACAGGGAGAAATATCTTCTTGAAACTGAAGATGGCTATGAGCTGAACTTTAAGCAACTTGATCATGATTGCATGGTCCTCATAGTGACAGCTACAAAAGATGAAGAGGCATGCATAAGGAGGGTCTTATTGAAGCCCCAGAAACAAGGGGTACTCAGGATAAGGGTTGGAGAAATAGCGAACCCTAAAGACATCATTATCTGTGAGTTCGAAATGGTGAGTTGGAAAGGCAAGATATTGAGCGTGGGAGAGGCCGAAGATATCTATAAAAATCAGTACGGAATTGAAGATGAAACTCTTGCCAATTCTTTGGCACGAAATACGAATGACGCAATGCTGCTGAGCAAGGAGGAAGGTTTGACGGTGACAGATACACAGATTAAGGAACACTTTGGCTATTGGATGGCCTTCCAAATACTATGGGACTACGGTCTATTTGAAGACTTTCAATTAGAGGTCAGAGTAGGTGAAACCAGCATAACGGCTGATTTTAAAGCGGTGCTCAAACGCCTTATTGAGGTGAAGAACCTTGACCCAGATACCGTTTACTGGTCTAAATGGCAGGAGGATCTGAAGAGTGAACTCACAAGGTATAGAAAAGCTGTTGAAGCTGGGAAAGCTAAGGAAACGGTATTATTCCTCTGTAATCCCTTCGATGAAAGAAAGATATCTTATTTGAATAGTAAATTAAACGAGTGGTTCGATGATCTCCGCTGGCTGAAAATATGTAACGGAGAAGAAGAGATTGAAGAATATGTAAAACTTTTAGCGAGAATTTTGGCAGAATCCTAAACTGAAACATAATAGTCGCCAGCATACATCTCGGCGGGTGTCATTACAAGGTGCTTGATTATGCTTTTTATCTCCTCCCTTATTTCCTTCGGCGGAATGTATTTTTGCTTATCGAATTCCTCTCCTTTAGGCGCGAGGTGAACAGAGTAAATAGCTAGCGCTCGACCACTAAGATCATCATGTATATCGAAGATGTATCCTTTATATTTCAAACTGAAAGCGTAAACTGAGCGCGGTGGGATATGAGAAATAGGAAGAGGAGGACCGAAATACCAAAGCAACCTATAAGCCGCTAGCGCCATGCGTTGAAACACTACCTCAGGATTCTCCCTTTCCTCCTTCTCCAAGAAAATGAAATGGGTAGTTATGCATTCAATAGAGAGGTTCTCTTTTTTCTCGCGTTCGCATAACTCTTTCCAATCCTCCTCTGTAAACTTCTCAACCATAACCTTCTCTCCATCAACCTCGAGTTCCACGAACCTCCTGTCGGGATAATGTTTCAACACTTTTACACTATGCTTAGCCCCACTCATCACAATAGATTATACCCTGAAAAGGTATTTAAACCTCCATCCGAAAACAGGGGAAACAAGGTTACTTTTGTTGAAGGAAAGGCTTAATAACCCTTTTCCCAGAAGCCCTGTCAAGAACAAGGGTGTTAACCAGAATTGCCCAGATACAAGACAACAGAGGAAGTGCTACGGCTCTCAAGAAGCCTAGAGAACATTAGAAATATTTCTATCTGCGCCCATGTTGACCACGGGAAAACCACTTTATCCGACTCTCTGCTGGCCGCCTCAGGATTATTGTCGCCAACGGTAGCGGGTGAAGCGCTAGCATTAGACTACTTGAAGATTGAGCAGGAGAGACAGTTCACATACAAGGCTGCAAATGTTTCACTATTTCATGAATTCGATGGAAAATCCTACATCGTCAACCTGATAGACACACCTGGGCACATTGATTTCACGGGTAATGTGACTCGTAGTTTGCGTGCTATTGATGGTGCGGTTATTGTTGTTGATAGTGTTGAGGGTGTTTTGGTTCAGACTGAGACTGTTACTCGTCAGGCTTTGGAGGAGTATGTTCGTCCTGTGCTGTTTATTAATAAGGTTGATCGTTTGATTCGTGAGCTTAAGCTTTCTCCGCAGGAGGTTGAGAAGACTTTGCTTCGTATTATTGCTGATTTCAACAGGCTTATTGAGCTTTATGGTCCCGAGGAGTTTCGGTCTGAGTGGCGTGTTGACGCGTTGAAGGGTATGGTTGCTTTCGGTAGTGCTAAGGACAGGTGGGGTTTCACTATTCCTATGATGCAGAAGGCTGGTTTGAAGTTTAGCGATATTGTTTCCGCTTACCAGAGGGGTGGGCAGGCTGAGCTTTCTAAGGTTTTGCCTCTGCACGAGGCTGTTTTGAACATGGTTGTGAGGTTTCATCCTCCTCCTTCGGTTGCGCAGGCCTATAGGATTCCGAGGATTTGGAAGGGTGATTTGGATAGTGAGGTTGGGAGGGCGATGTTGAAGTGCGACCCGAATGGGCCTATTGTGATGGCTGCTTCCCATATTCGTGTTGATCCTCAGGCTGGTGTCGTCGCTACTGGCAGGCTTTTCTCTGGGACTGTTTATGAGGGTCAGGAGGTTTACCTTGTTAACTCTAGGAGTAAGGGCAGGGTTCAGCAGGTTTGCATCTATATGGGTCCGCACAGGGAGGTTGTGGGCGCGATGTCTGCTGGGAATATTCCTGCTCTGCTTGGCCTTGAGGCTGCGAGGGCTGGGGAGACTATTACTACTGTGTCTGACCTTGTTCCTTTCGAGAGCATTAGGTATGTTTCTGAGCCTGTTATGACTATTGCTGTTGAGCCTCGGAATCCTGCTCAGCTTCCTGAGCTTATCGGCGCGATGCATAAGCTTAGCATTGAGGATCCGAATCTTAAGGTGACTATTAACGAGCAGACTGGCGAGTATCTTTTATCCGGGATGGGTCAGCTCCATCTTGAGGTCGCCACCACGTTTATTCAGGAGGCTGGTATTCAGATCGTCACCTCGCGTCCAATCGTAATCTACCGTGAGAGTATCCGTAGGAAGGGTGGGCCTGTGATGGTGAGGTCTCCGAACGGGCATAATAAGATTATGATTGAGGTTGAGCCTCTTGAGCCTAAGGTTATTGAGCTTGTCGCCACGGGTAAGATTGGGGAGTTTACTGACAGGAGGGAGGTTGCTAGGATGCTGAGGGAGTGCGGCTGGCCTGCTGACGAGGCTCGGGGTATTGAGGCGGTTAGCGAGAGCTTCAGTCTTCTGGTTGACGCCACTAAGGGTGTTCAGAGGCTTGAGCAGGTTTCTGGAAGCATTAGGATGGGTTTCATTGAGGCTATGAACGAGGGTATTCTAGCTAGGGAGCCGGTTAGGGGTGTTAAGGTTAAGCTTCTGGACGCGACTATTCACGAGGATCCTGCTCACCACGGTCCCGCGCAGATAATCCCCGCCGTTAGAAGGGCTACGCACGCTTCTATTCTCCTTGCCGACCCTGTTATTCTGGAGCCGATTCTAAGGCTTGACGTTAGAACCAGTATGGATCAGGTTGGGAACGTGACTAGGGTTATTAGCCGTGCCAGGGGCAAGGTTCTGAACATTGAGCAGAAGGGGTTGATGACCTATATTGTCGGCGAGCTTCCTGCTGCCGAGAGCTTCGACCTCTCTGAAGTTTTGAGGAGCGCTACTGGCGGCAGGGTTTTCTGGGACACTAGTTTCGCAAGATGGGAGCCTGTTCCAAGCCAGCTTATGGGCAACGTTATCGCTGAAATAAGGAAGAGGAAGGGCCTTCCGGCTGAGGTTCCTAAGGTGGACGATCTGATAGAGTAGTGCGCAGGGGTTTTCCCTAGGTTTTTGCTTCAACCGGTTTTATCATTGTCCAGTCTATTCTTTCAACAAGCTTCTTAAGGGTGGCTTTCAACTCCGCTATCGCCGCATCCCTCCCCATTTGGCTCGCGTTCCATGTTACGAACGGGGGGTAGAAGCTTGCCTCCTTAAACTTCGGCTTTCCGTCGACTATTTCAAACTTTATGTATCCTACTTCTCTCAGGTAGCAGTTGTCGTTCGGGCACAGGATATCTATCTCGTTAAGCTCCTTCTTAAGGTAGAGGAGTTTAAACTCTGAAGCGTCTTCAATACTCCTGCCGCAGGGGCAGATTAAAGCTGGACTCATTTCTATTATTGGAGAAGAAGGATAGACTTAAGTTTTTCACTCTGGGAAAACTTGAAATAAAGTTTTTATACCCCTTTTATTAATGGGGGGTTTCGAGGTGAAATTGAAATGGCTGCTATACCTGCGACAGTGGGTGGAACACCAGTACTGATCCTTAAAGAGGGGAGCACTAGGACGAGGGGCAGGGAGGCTCAGAGGAACAATCTTAACGCTGCAATAACCCTTTCAGAAATAGTCCGCTCATCCCTCGGCCCAAGGGGTATGGATAAGATGCTTGTCGACTCTCTTGGCGACGTTACTATAACGAACGATGGTGCAACCATTCTCAAGGAGATGGAGATTGAGCACCCGGCTGCAAAAATGATGGTTGAGGTCGCTAAAAGCACTGATGTTGAGGCTGGTGACGGGACAACCTCCGCGGTAGTCTTGGCTGGGGAGCTTTTGAAGAAGGCTGAGGAGCTCCTAGACATGGATGTGCATCCGACGATCATTGTAGACGGCTACAAGAGGGCCACCGGCATGGCTCTCCAGTTCCTTAAGGAGATTGCTCAAGAGGTTAAGCCGACTGACAGGAATATTCTCAAGCTTATAGCTATGACTGCGCTGAGGAGCAAGGTTGTCAGAGAGTACAGTGACCAGCTTGCGGAGATCGCTGTCGACGCTATTCTGAAGGTGGCGAGGGAGGAGAACGGGAAGTACAACGTTAGGCTTGACGACGTTAAGGTTGAGAAGAAGGCCGGCGGCTCGGTGATGGAGACTAAGCTGATAAACGGCATAGTGTTGGACAAGGAGATCGTCCACTCCGGCATGCCTAGGAAGATCGTTAACGCTAAGATAGCTATTCTCAACAGCCCGCTTGAGATCGAGAAGACCGAGTTCGACGCTAAGATAAGCATAGAGAGGCCTGAGCAGATTAAAGCGTTCCTCGAGGAGGAGCAGAAGATCCTGAAGGAGATGGTTGACAAGATTGTCGAGGCTGGTGCAAACGTGGTCCTCTGCCAGAAGGGTATTGACGACATTGCTCAACACTACTTGGCTAAGGCTGGGGTGATTGCTGTAAGAAGGGTTAAGGAGTCCGACATTGAGAAAGCCTCTAAGGCAACTGGTGCAAGGATCGTTACGAGCGTGAACGAGCTTACCAAGGACGACCTTGGTTACGCCGGCCTCGTTGAGGAGAGGAAAGTCGGAGAGGACAAGTGGGTCTTCATAGAGCAGTGCAAGGATCCGAGGTCAGTAACAATCCTGATAAGAGGCGGGACTGAGAAGATGGTTGACGAGGCTGACAGGGCTCTCCACGATGCTCTCTGCGTCGTGAAGGATGTTGTCACATACCCGTACATTGTAGCCGGAGCAGGTGCTCCCGAGATAGAGGTTGCGATGAGAATAAGGAAGAAGGCTGAAACCATAGCTGGCAAGGAGCAGCTCGCAGTGCTCAGGTTCGCAGACGCGTTGGAGTCAATACCTTCAGCCCTCGCTGAGAACGCCGGGATGGACCCGATAGACATTATAGCTGAGCTCAGGAAGCAGCATGAGGCTGGGAACAAGTGGTACGGAATAGACATTGTTTCGAAGAAGACTTCCGACAGCTGGGCTAACAATATTCTCGAACCATTGCTCGTGAAGGAGCAGATAGTGAAGTCCGCGAGCGAGGCTGCAAGCATGATCCTGAGGATTGACGACGTGATTGCCGCGGGCAAGCTTAAGGAGAAGGAGAAGCCCCCGAAGCCACCTGAGGAAGGCGGCGCTGGGGAACTGGACTAAGGACCTGAAACCTTCCAAAACCTTTTTTCTTTTCTTTCTAATTTCTCAACGCACACCTAGTCCGGCTTATCCTTAGGTTTTTCAACACTCTTAAAGGCTTCGACAAGGCTTTCACACGCTACTCCAAACTCTTCTTTAAACTCTTTAAGGATGTTTAACTCTATCACCCTGGCTCCCGGACCATACATTTTTTCAAGCCCCCTTATGAACTCTTCAGGCTTTTCAGGGATCTCTTTCCTCTTCAAACCGTATTCGTTCTCAATATACCAGTATACCACGTGTTTCACGGTTCCGCCTAGACGGCTTAAACCCTTGTCGATACACGTTAAAACCCTGTCGCTGGGCTTCCTAGTCATATTAAACTCATCCTAGGTTAAGCTTCCAACAGACTGTTTGAAATGCCAGCACAGGGTCTTTTTAGACATGGTGGTTGTAGTGTGCACGCCAACATATATCCTTTTTTTAACGATGTGAAAACAATTTTAACAGCGGTTTCAGTTACACGAAACAGCGGTAAGCCTGTCTTAAGATACTTAATTCAGCCAAACATGTTGAAATGCGGCGCCCGGGATTTGAACCCGGGATTCCCAGCTTGGGGGGCTGGTGTCATACCAGGCTAGACCAGCGCCGCGGGTACTGGAGGGTAAAACAGTTTGGATGGTTAAAAGTTTTATCCCTACGGGCGTTAATGCTGCTAAGAAAGCATTATGCATTTTATTAAACCGTTTTAACCAAGCGGTGTAGGCAGTGTCTTCTGGATAAGGCTTATCTTTAAGCCCTGCCCATGTTCCCCATGGGAAAGCTTAAAAGCCCCTGTTTTCAAGTATTGTTAACGCGGTGGAAGACGATGAATTCTCTGGCCTTTGAGCCGTGTGCTCGTGATCTTGAGTTATGAGCTTCCACCGTAAGGAGGATGCTTAAGGTTGAGCTTGGCTGAACCCGTTGGCGCGCCGCTGAAGGTTTCAGACGTCTCCTTCAAAAAAGGTGAGCACACG
Organism: Candidatus Brockarchaeota archaeon; assembly: GCA_017601225.1. Taxonomy (GTDB): domain Archaea; phylum Thermoproteota; class EX4484-205; order EX4484-205; family JAAOZP01; genus JAAOZP01. The sequence goes on from JAFNIX010000001.1 coordinate 166,747, forward strand.
CTTCTTTCGAAAGCAAGCTTCGTCCTGGATAATGCTGAAATACTAGGGATTATTTCGAACAGGACTGAGCCGGTCGAATGCCTTTTCAAGCTCCTGCTCCTGCTTGAGAGGCCTTCCTCAGGCAGCATAATATATTTCAACAACCCGAGGTTCAGCAGGAGGGATTTCAGCAGGAGGGTTGGGTTCTACTCCTGCACCATGAACCTGGTTGAAGACCTGACGGTCATGGAAAACTTTCTTCTAGCAGCCTCTTTGCACGGCATGCCTAGGGAGAAGGCTGTTAAAAGGGTTGAGGAATTGCTCTCCCTTTTTGAAGCGGCTAACGTTTCAAGGGTTAAATGGTTCAGGCTTTCCCTCTCAGTCAGGAGGAAGCTCTGCTTCGCCTCTGCTTTCATACATGACCCGGCGGTGGTGCTTCTCTACGACCCGTTCAGGGGGGCGACTTACGATGTGGCCTCTTTTATGCGGAACTTCATTAAGACTTCGACAGACCTGGGTAAGTCCGTAGTCGTGTTTTCAACAGTTCCCATTCTCTTGGATGATGTTTGCGACAGGGTGGTCATATTTCACAACGGGCAGCAGGCCGTCCTAGACCATACTGAGAGCTTCGTCACCGGAGTAGGCGGCCCCGGCGTGCTTTCAATACATGTTTCAGGCTTCAGCGTTGAAAGCAACATTGAAATGCTTGAGAAAATGGGTGTAAGCTGGTATGCGACGGGTGAGAATGAGGCGATAATCGAGCTGGAAAACACTCCTGAGAAAATCCAGAGGATTCTCGAGTTCCTTGTTAAGAACAATGCTTCTGTGAACAAGATAGTCAGCAGCAGGCAGCACCTGCTTGAGTCCGCCAACAGGTTTATGGAGGAGTGAATGCGTTGACTAACCTTTTTGACCGGGAACTGAAGCTCTTCTTCACATCACCACTCTTTATGGTTCTGGAAATTGCTCCCGCAGCATTGCTAGCCTATATCATAGTATATTCTAATTCAGATCCATTTAAACCCCTTGTCCCACTGCTTCCAGTCGCATGGCTGACGATAGTTTTCTTCACAACGTTTTTTGAGCTTGAGATATGGAGGAGACAGTTTTTAAACAGGGGGGTTAAACTAGGACTTTATGTAAACATGTCTGAGTACACACCGTTGCTACTGCATTTTCTGGCTTCCCTCATTCTCTTGGAGTTAAAGATGCTAATAGTTTTAACACCTTTAATCCCGTTTTTGAGAGAAGCATTTTCTAGCCTTATGTATTTTCTCTTAATAACACATGGCAGCTGGCTTTTCTCACTATCCTTCGGGTATGTCTTCTCTGAAGAAGTTTTTAGAAAACTTGCAAGTTCTAAAGCTGTCTTTCTCTGCGTGATTGTTTTTAGCTTTATGACTCTTGTTTTCAACGGGACGGTTATGCTTAGTAATCAGAAGTCAGGCCAATCATCTCAATCTTTCTTCCTCGACATGTTTAAGTCTGACGTATCATTCATACTGATTGTGGTTATTCTAATCCTTTCCTTGGTGCTCTTCTTTTCAGCCTTGTTCGCGTGTTCACTGTTGGTCAGGAATATTCGTATCGACGATATTTAGCCGGCTTAAGGGGAAAGGTTAATATAGGCCTCTCTGTGGGCACACTGCTTAGGAGGTGCGCTGAGTGTACCATAGTATTCACGCTCCAAGGGGGCGGGACACCGTCCACCAACTGCAGGAGTCCCGCTGCAAGACCAGCCTCCGCTAGGGAAACAAGGGTTTTCAAAAGGCTGTTTGCGAGAGGTGTTGTAAAATGGTTTCAGGGTCTAGGCTACTAGTGGAGAAGCTGAGGGAGAACGGGGTTAAAACAATCTTCGGAGTTCCCGGTGGAGCTGTGCTCCCGTTCCTGGATGAGCTGTATAAGGCTAGCGACATCGGGTTCATTCTAACCAGGCATGAGCAGGGTGCTGCCCACATGGCTGACGGGTATGCTAGGGCAACCGGCATGGTTGGCGTCGTCCTAGCCACGTCGGGGCCTGGCGCAACAAATCTTGCCACGGGTATTGCCAACGCCTACTTGGATTCCTCACCGGTTTTAAGCATAGCCGGCCAGGTTGCGACGCCGCTCATAGGCTACGACGGCTTCCAGGAGGCTAATATTTTCTCAATGATGATAGGGTTGACTAAGATGAACTTCCTACCCAGGGATTTGAACGAGCTTAACTCCGCTCTTGAGAACGCTTTTAAAATAGCCTTATCTGGAAGACCGGGGCCTGTTCACATAGATGTCCCCAGGGATGTTCAGCTGATGGAGGGTGAGCCCGACGATGATTTCTACGTTTACTCCTATACTCTCCCTTCTCCCTCCGACGAGGAGATTCTAACCGCCTCAAGGATGCTGGTTGAGGCTGAAAGGCCTGTCATCATCGCCGGCGGCGGAGTTATAATATCAGGAGCATCCGGCGAGCTTGTTGCTCTCGCCGAGCTTCTAAACGCTCCAGTGGCGACGACGCTGATGGGTAAGGGGAGTATTCCCGAGGACCACCCGTTGTCCCTTGGGATGCTTGGGATGCACGGGAGGCTCGGCGCGCTCAAGGCTGTTCAGGAGAGCGACCTTATTCTCGCCGTAGGCATGAGGTTCAGCGACAGGACTACGGGTAAGCTAAGCGGCTTCGCCCCGGGGGCGAAGAAGATACATATTGACATAGATAGGTCTGAAATCGGGAAGCTGCTTAAGCCCAACCTGGGTATCGCCGGTGACGCTAAGCAGGTTTTAAGCAGGATTCGCGAAGCTGTTCTCAAGCTTTTCCAGAAGGGTAAGGCTGGCACATGGGGTGAGAGAGTGAAGCAGCTCAGGAAGGAGTCTGAGTTTCTATATGATTACGATGCTGTCCCAGTTGACCCGAGTGCCGCCGTCAAGGTTCTGAACGACTACGTTAGGCCTGAAGACTTTGTTACGACGGAGGTTGGCCAGTGTCAAATGTATGCTTCGCTCCACTTCATAGCCAAGCGTCCAAGGCAGTTCATATCCTCCGGCGGCCTGGGGACAATGGGATTCGGGCTTCCGGCTGCGATAGGTGTTAAGGCAGCCTTCCCGGGGAGCCGTGTTTTCGACATAGCTGGGGACGGTAGTTTCTTCATGACTTGCAACCAGCTTCCTGTTTCAGTCGACTATAATCTGCCGATCATAGTCATTGTTCTCAACAATTATTTCCTGGGGATGGTGAGACAGTGGCAGGAGCTCTTCTACGACAGGAGGTATATTGCCGTGGACCTTAAGGGTAGGGCTGACATAGCTAGGGTTTCAGAGGGCTTCGGCGCCAGAGGGTTTAAGGTGACTAGGATAAGCGAGCTTAAGGAGGCTCTTGAGAACGCTTTGAAGCAGGATGAGGCGGCTGTGTTAGACGTTATTGTCGAGAGGGAGGACAATGTTTTCCCAATGGTTCCCCCGGCTTCCCCGCTTGACAGCGTCATCGTAAGGAGGTAGGGCTGGGATGGCTTCCGACGAGGATAAGAGGTTCATCGTGCTCAGGGTTGTCAACATGCCTGGGGTGATGGAGCGGATATCCTCAATATTCGCCAGGAGGGCGATAAACATTGACACGATCACGGTCGGCATGGTTAACGGGAAGACTTCGGAGATATCGCTAACCTTCAGCCTGCCTCAGGAGAAGTTTGAAAACATAGTGAAGGTTCTTGAGAAAAACCCCTGTGTCTCCGAGGTTAAGATAGGTTCTCTAGAGTATGACGTGATAAGGGAGGCCTTCATAGCTGTGCTGAAGGATTGCGACACGAGTGTGAGCGACTATATTAGGGTCAGGTACAGGGCGAGGACAACCCTACTCAGCGGCTCCAGGCTTCTAGTTGAGCTCCTAGCTGACCCTAGGACTGTTGACGATTTCAAGGAGGAGTTTAAAGACCGTATTGAAAGCTTTTCGAGGAGCGGCGTGATGATTCACACTCTGAACCGTTTCAGAAAGTAAAAAGCTTAAAAGAAAACGTGGCCGTGGAGTAGGGGTGACTGAGGATGGCTAGGATAATAAGGGATGATGAGATAAGCATTGAGCTGATTAAGAATAGGACTGTCGCGGTCATAGGCTACGGCTCGCAGGGTGAGGCTCAGGCTAAGAACATTAGGGATAGCGGCGTTAAGACGATAATAGGCTTGAGAAGAGAAGGCGCATCGTGGAAAAAGGCTTCTGAGGACGGTTTCGAAGTCTACGAGATAGGTGAGGCTGTTAAGAGAAGCAGCATTATTCTCATGCTCATACCGGATCCTGTTCAGCCTGCTGTCTACAGGGATCATGTTGAGCCGAATGTTTCAAAGGGTTCGACGCTGGTTTTCGCGCATGCTTTCAACATTCACTACAGGCAGATAGTGCCCTCGCCCTGGCTCGACGTCGTACTCGTGGCTCCCAAGGCACCAGGCCCCGCGTTAAGGGACGCGTATGTTCGCGGAACCGGAGTCCCGGGCTTAATAGCTGTCCACCAGGATTACACTGGTAATGCTTCGAGAACAGTCAGAGAGATTGCGAAGGCTGTTGGGCTAAGCAGAATCGGCTTGATAGAGACTTCTTTCAAGGAGGAGGTTGAGACAGATCTTTTCGGCGAGCAGGCTGTGCTGTGCGGCGGCGTTTCGTCACTCATTAAAAGCGGCTTCGAAATACTCGTTGAAGCAGGATACCAGCCTGAGGTTGCGTACTTCGAGGTTTTAAACGAGCTGAAGCTTATCGTCGACCTAATATGGTCAAAAGGCTTATCCGGCATGTGGCAGGCTGTGAGCGACACTGCTAAGTACGGCGGTCTTACGCGCGGCCCCTATCTTATAGACGAGGATGTTAAAAGGAAGATGAAAAAGCTTCTTGAAGACGTTCAAACAGGTGTTTTCGCAAGAGAATGGATACTGGAGAACAGCTCCAACCAGGTTGTTCTGAAGACTCTCGTTGAAAGAGAGAGAAACCACCTTATAGAGACGGTTGGAAGGAAAATAAGGTCGATGGTTTACGGTTGAGAAAGGTTTGAGGAGCGACGCTGTAAAGAAGGGTGTGGACAGGGCTCCGCACAGGTCTCTGCTCCACGCCCTAGGCTTAAGGAGCGAGGACTTCGACAAGCCTTTCATAGGCGTAGTCAACTCCTACACTAACGTTGTGCCGGGGCATGTTCACCTCGACGTGATCGCGGAACAAGTTTCCAAGGGTGTTAGAGACGGGGGCGGAGTGCCCTTCGTCTTCAACACGATTGCTGTCTGCGACGGTATTGCGATGAACCATGATGGAATGAGGTTCTCGCTGCCGAGCAGGGAGGTTATCGCGGACTCGGTTGAGATAATGGTTTCAGCGCACATGTTCGACGCCCTTGTCTTCATATCCTCTTGCGACAAGATTGTCCCCGGCCACCTGCTTGCAGCCGCTAGGCTGAACCTTCCATCCATATTCGTCACAGGCGGCCCCATGTACCCAGGGGTGTTCAAGGGGAGGAGGGTGGACCTTGTTTCAGTCTTCGAGGCGCTCGGAGAATACCGTGAAGGGAGGATTACGCTTGAGGAGCTGAGGGAGTTTGAACGGGTCGCCTGCCCGGGTGCGGGGAGCTGCGCCGGCCTGTTCACCGCGAACACTATGGCCTGCCTTGTTGAGGCAATGGGCATGTCGCTCCCGGGAATGGCTGCTACTCACGCTGAGGACGACGCTAAGAAGACTCTAGCATACGAATCTGGAATAAGGATAGTTGGGCTCTGGAGGGAGGGTTTGAGGTTCAAGGATATTGTTAAGCCTGAGAGCCTTGTTAACGCGATAATTGTCGACAACGCGCTCGGAGGCTCCACCAATACTGTTCTCCATCTGAGTGCTCTAGCCAAGGAGGCTGGCTACGATCTTTCGCTTAAGACTTTCGACGAGTTGAGCAGGAGGATACCTACACTGGTTCTGATAAGGCCGTCTGGCGAAGGTTTCATGGTTGACTTACGCGACGCTGGTGGAATCCCCTCGCTAATGAAGGTTCTTAGGAAACATCTTAACCTGGATGTTCTAACCGTTACTGGTAAAAGCCTTGGGCAGCTTGTTGAAGAGTTTCCGGTTCCGAGCGGCATGTTCATACGTTCCCCGGATAACCCGTACAGGGGTGAAGGAGGCATAGCTGTGCTATGGGGCTCCCTGGCGCCGGAGGGCGCTGTGATTAAGCTCGCCGGGGCTCCTGTTCAGCTTAGAACTTTCAGGGGCAGGGCTAGGGTTTTCAACTCTGAAGAGGAGGCTGTTGAAGCGCTTGAGAAGGAGGATTTCGCTGTGGACACGGTGGTTGTCGTGCGTTACGAGGGGCTTCTAGGCGGACCCGGGATGCGTGAAATGCTCATGCCCACTTCGCTCATAGTCGGCAGGAAGCTTGTTGAAAGGGTTGCGCTTGTCACCGACGGAAGGTTCTCAGGCGGCACGAAGGGTATTGCGATAGGCCATGTTTCTCCAGAAGCTTACGCGGGAGGACCCATAGCGCTCGTGGAGGATGATGACGAGATACTTATAGACGTGCGGGCTAGGAGGCTGGACCTGAATGTCGACAGTGGTGAGCTTGAAGAAAGGAGGCGGAGATGGGCTCCGCCGACTAAGAGGCTTGAAAGCCGGTTCCTAGCTAAGCTCAGGGGAAACAGGTTTTTCACATAGCCAATGTCTACACCATGCTCTAAGAGTTTTTCGGTTAAGCTGGATCGTTTCGCAACCATTCGCCTCAAAGAAGGGGAAGCGCTTCTGAAAACAGGCTCAGACGAAGCTTTAAACTATCTTTTTATATCTCACGCTCACTTCGACCATTTGGGTAAGTCTGACGCTAAGAGAGCAATAGCAGTATGCTCAGAGGAGACTCTTCTGCTTTCAATGCTCAGGGGGCTTGAAGTAAATCGTGCTGAGCAGAATCCTTTCAATCTTCTGGATTCAGGCCATATTTTGGGGTCTAAAGCCCTGCTCATAGAAACAGATAAAGGTGGAATACTTTACACGGGGGACGTTAACACTTCGCCCGTTGAAGCCATACCTAGGCAGCGCTTCCCCCGGGTTCACACGCTGATAATAGAGTCTAACTACGGTCGTCCCAGCCTGGTTTTCCCTCCGAGGAGACAGCTGATAAGGGAGATTGTTGACTATGTGAGTGAAACAGTTAAGAGGGGTAGGCCAATGGTTCTAATGGGGTATCCTCTGGGGAAGTCTCAGCATGTTCAAATGGTTCTAGACCCTGTTCTCCAAGATGTTGTCGAAACATATGTTTCACCATCCATAGCGGAGTATAACAACGTTTATAGGCTTTTCTCGGTGGGAATAGGTGGGAAGAAGGTTTTCACGCCACAGTCCTCGAAACTGCCAGATGGCTCTTGGGCTCTCTACTACCCGAATGTATCGGGCAGGAATGCTTTCATGCAACTCGTCAAAAGAAAGTATGAAGCTGTCTTAGTAAGTTTCTCAGGCAGGTCGCTTTTCAGCTGGTATAGTGAGGCGCTGGGCGTGGACAGGGCTTTCCCATTGAGCGATCATGCTGATTTCAACGGCCTGATGGAGATCGTGAGGGAAACCAGTCCGGAGAAGGTTTTCACAGTCCACGGTTTCCAGGAGGAGTTTTCCAGGGAGCTTAGGAGGCTCGGATACGATTCTAAACCTATACGTCCAAGCATGGAGGCCAGCTTCAGGCTTTAGAAGCTTTCACGGTTTACGGGTGAAAACAACATACTCGTCAGCATAACCGATCTTGACAACCCGGTCCCTGGTTGCAACCCTCCTATTAACCAGCCAGAGCCTCTCAGTTTCGAAACCAGTTTCCTCAGCTATTTCAACGAATATTTTCTCTGTTTCAACAACGCCCGTCGGGAAAACTCCTTGAGCTATGACGAAAACACCCCTCCCATTCTTTTTGAGAACACGGTGGAGCTCAAACAGGACCCTGCGTAGATCCTGGAAATAGGCTTCAACTATCGCAGGCATGTTTCCAATTTTTTCAGAACCCTCCGTGAGCCTAACCGCGTCCCCTATATATGAGCGCAGCATGGGTTCAGAGCCTTTGAAGAAAAGCTCGTTTTCAACGCTGTAAACCCTGGTGTACTCTATCTTGTTCAAGTAGGGTGGCGAAGTGATGACCGCGTCGAAAGTCTCGTCCTCGAGGAACCCTAGGTTTCTCGAGTCGGCCTTGAAAGTCGCCACCTTAGGGTTGCGCATCTTAATGGCTTCAACATCCTTAATCATCCTCCTAATCCTGTTCCTATAGAACTTTCTGAAAGGCGGCACGTTCCTCTCCTTAACTATTTTAATGAGGCCACCGTCCTTCACCACGTAGGATGCTTTCATAGCGGCACTTATCAAGCCGAGTTTGAAGAAGTCTCTCGCGGTCTCGTCCTCAATGTTTTCAACAATCTCTCTGAAGAACAACACATCCTCCAGAACATGTCTCGGGAAGGCTCTTCTAACAAGCCTGCTTAAACCACTTAGGCTGGGCCTCCTAAACTTTTCTGAAAAAACTTTTTCGGAAACCCTTCTGAGCTGATCAACATCGTAGTTGGCAGTCTTAACCCTGGAGGCGAAGACAGGGAGCTCAGCCAAGTCGACGCCGACACTATTTATTCCAAGCTCCTTCCCCGTAAGCTGGGTTGTGCCGACGCCGCAGAACGGGTCCAGCATCCAGGAGCCTTCTCCAAGCCCAAGCTGCCTGCTCACAAGAACGACGAAGTCACGGGAAAAGCCTTCCTTATAGAAAAAACCAATTATGTATTGGAATATGCTTATTGGGTACGAATGTGACGAGCCTTCCGAGTTCCAACCTCTCCTCTATAATCATAACTGCTTTTCTGAAAAATATTTGCTTTCCAGCCTTTTAAGTTTTTGCCCGCACCTTTAATTTCACAATAAATTAAAAACAACCCATCCGCAATGCGAAACTCTAACGGAAAGGAAAAAATTTTTCATGTCCTAGGCAACTAGGCAATGATGTGAAGAAGTGCGAGAAGGTATGTAATGAATGTGATATATCGGCTGTGTTGGGGGTGTTCACCCTCTAAAAAAGAGATTTGTCTGGTCAATAGATGTCTCTCTAAAGGCATAAAGGTAATGGGTGTCACCATGACTTGCGGTACATGCAAATATGCATCTGCATGTCCTGCCTCAAAGGCATATTCTCCACCTAAGGTAAACGTGTTTTTGCAAAACTCGACACGGTTCTGAAATCTTGGGATATGGTGCCTCCTACCATAGAACTACCTCGCCTCATACCCGAGATGCCCATAGAGAAACTACTAAGGCTGAGATGGAATAGGCTGGGTGTCAGAGCTCTCATCATTACCTTCTCCGACCCCAAGGAGAGAACGTGGAGAAGGCTAAGGAGGAGGGCATTAAATGGCTTTTAGGCTTTCATGGGACATTATTGTTATCCACCATAATTCCAGATAAATTTCTGAACGAAGATACCTTCAACCTAACCTTGGAGCTTGTAAAGAAGGGAGGTTTCGATGGCGTTATAGGCTGGGATATGCCAGTGTACATCGATGCCCCAAAGATGACTAATATTATTAACCTCATCTCTGCCACCTCGTTCACGATTAGACTCGTTAAAGAGAGAATAACAACAATACCACTCCTCAAGGGCAGTGATCCAAGGAAGATGGAGACTCATTCTCGATGGCTTAAGAGGATCGGGTTTAAGCAAGTGGCTCTCCACGCTACAGAGTACATAGTCCTTTAGTAAATACAGTAAGCTTGGGAAAATCCGTAGCGCGCGCTAGTCTTAGTAGAATGTTCTAACACTAGTGCATAGCCAGTTATGTCTAAGGAAACCCACCAACTTGTTTGATTGTTTAAGCCTTGGAAGGTGTTCCAGATAGCTTTTAAGTTTTCCGAAGGCTTTTCTGGAAGAGCCTCATATAACCCTTATTAGCAGGTTTCTGCAGGTTCATCAGGTTTAGGGTTGCCCATGGAGCATGATGCTGGTGGAGGCATATACCGGAGCAGGCTGGGGCCTGTTTCCTCAGAGGCCACGAGATACGTGTCAAGCATTAGGGAAGACGTCTGGATATTCAACGAGGATATTGAGTGCACTGTTGCACATGACCTGATGCTTATGGAGCAGGGCTACATTACTGAGGAGCAGCTTAAACGGATTCTTGAGGCTCTTAAAAGGCTGCGGGACGAGGGCTTGAGCCAGATCGATCTTGAAAAGTATGAGGATGTTCATGAGCTGATAGAGTCTTACGTGGTTAAGCAGGCTGGGATTGAGGTCGGGGGTCTTGTTCACACGGCGCGTTCTAGGAACGATCAGGTTGTCACAGCGGTGAGGCTTAAGACTCGAAGAGAGGTTTTAAGCATCATGGGGGAACTGCTTGAGCTTGAGGAGGCTCTTCTAAAGAAGGCTGGGGAAACTGTTGACGTAGTGTTTCCGTTCTACACTCATCTTCAACAGGCTCAGGCCGCTCCTCTTTCACACTACTTCCTAGGTTATTTCGACATGTTTCTACGTGACTTCAACCGTCTCTCAGAATCGTTTAAAAGGGTTAACCAGAATCCTCTCGGAAGCGTCGCTATAGTCGGCTCCTCGCTTAAAATAGACAGGGCCTTAACCACAAGGCTTCTAGGTTTCGACGGGGTTTTAGAGAACTCGTTCGACGCTGTTTCCTCAAGGGACTTCGCCCTGGAGGTTGTTTCAAACCTTAACATTCTAATGCTTAACCTAAGCAGGATTATGGAGGACCTGATTATCTGGCTTTCCTCCGAGTACGGTTTCTTCACGCTCCCAGATGAGCTGGCGTTCCCGTCTAGCGCGATGCCTAACAAGAAGAACCCGTGTATACTTGAGCTGACCCGTGCGAGAACGGGGAGGGTTTTCTCAAGCTTAGCTCAGCTTTCAATGGTTTGCAAGGCGGTGCCCAGCGGTTACGTTAGGGATCTTCAGGAGACCAAGCCCCCGTTGATAGAGGCGATTGAAACAACTAGGGAGGCGATTAGAATAGTCAGGATTATTCTGGAGAACATTAAGGAGAACCGTGAGAGAATAAGGTCTTTAACTGAGCCGAGCATTATTGCCCTCGATATTGCTGAAAGAATAGTTGAGGAGGCCAGTGTTCCCTTCAGGCTAGCCCATAGGCTGGTGGGGGAGATGGTGAGGCTCAGCATTAAGACTGGTAGGAGAATAACTAGTTTCAACGAGGACGATCTTAGAATGGTTTCCCTGAGTGTTCTAGGCAGGGATATGAGTAGTCTACTGGCGGGCATTCTGAAAGAGGCTGACACCAGTGTTCTAGTTTCGAAGCGAGTATCCTTGGGCGCCGGCTCACCAGAGGCTGATAAAATGATGCTTGCAGCCAGGCGGAACGTTTTACAGGAGTGTTTTTCCAGGCTTAGCCTGATGATTCAGAGGGACAGGGAGGCTAGGATGCTTCTCGAGGATTCCGTAAGCAGGCTTGTGGAAGGTTTCTCCTTCTCCAAAGATTAAAAACACTATTAAAGGCTTTTTGACGCCTTGGAAACCTTTTAACTGCTGGTTTAACGCCTTGTCTAAGCTGTTAGCATTGTGTACTAATATGGAGATAAAGAATAAAAGTCACCTCGAGAGAATTCCTCTACGAGTTGCTAATTAGAAAGGACAAGATAATAGGCCTCCAGGTTTACGATAAGAGAGGCCGATACGTCGGCACCGTTAAAGACATAGGGTTCGTCTTGGGCGAGAACCTTGTTGGAATAGTTGTGGTTGGGAGAGACAATAGGGAGATGGAGTTCATCTGGAGCGAGGTTGACGCTGCTGAAGACATAGTGATACTGAAGAAAGAGGTTACTGTTCCCGCCGCACCTCCTGCGCCTGCGAAGCCTGCTGTTGAGACACGTGAGGAGCCGAAGGCCCAGGTGAGAGAGCAGGTTTCAGCGAAGCCACCTATCTATGTGCCAAGGGAGCCGGAGGTTCAGGCTGCTCCCGCCAGCAGTGCAGCCGGGGTTCCCGAAGCTCAGCCTTCTTTCAAGGAGCCTGCTGAATACGAGGAGACAGAACCCGAGCAGGTTGAAACCGTGGCCGCTGTGCCGCGGCCTGCTCCCGAGGAAGCAGGTGGTGCAGGAACCAAGTCTTGTCCAAAGTGTGGAGCCATAAACAATGCACGCTACAAATTCTGCTTCAGATGCGGAACCAGGCTGCCCACTTAGCTTAACGGTTCTTTAAGAACTATTCCGCGGCCCCTCTCTATTTCAAACCTGTAGATTATTGGGTTCACCGCAGTCCAGCGCATCTTTCTTATGAACATCGTCCTTATTATGGAGTTCCCAACCCTAGACAGGGAGAGTATTATGACGCCGCTCGCCAGAAACTCTTCAACACCATACCTGCTCATCATGTTCTCCCCAGTGGGGACCTCTGATGTTATCACGGTAGTTACGCCGAGCTTCTCCTCGATCGAGAATATTAGGCTCCTGATGTATTCCCTAACCCATGCAACCTCGTTCGAGTAGGTGGTTACCAGCGGGGCTATGGGATCTATGACGAGCCTCTTGGCCCCTATTTCCCTCCTCCTCTTGTCAAGCTCCTCTATTATGTTGTTGACTATAGTGTCCATCTCTCTCCCCCACATCTTGGAGGTGAAGTATCTTCTAACCGGGAGGATTGCAAGCTTCCTAGTCTCTATAAGCGGCTGAAGATCCCAGCCGAAGTTCCTCACGTCCCTCACAAGCATCTCCGGCCTCTCGTCTATAGTAACATAGATCCCGGGCTCATTGTTCTTAGCCCCGTATAGGAGGTACTGCAGGCTGAAAATCGTCTTCCCGGTTCCAGCCTCTCCGGCGAGCAGGTATGTTTTACCGGATTCGAAACCACCCTCCAGAATCTCGTCTATAGCCTGGTTTCCTGTTGAAACCCTTCTAACATAGGAGACTCCTTTCCGCGGAGTTCCACAGGCTGGGCAGAACTTGTATTCGGGGCTGAGTGGACGACCACACTGCTCGCAGGAGTAAGTGCCCACAGCCTCCCTTCTAACCGCTTCTCTCCGCTGCAACAGTAATAGCTTTATGCGGAGCCGGTTTATAAATAGTTATCGGGCCCAGCTTTCCACTGGGCTTCAACCATTTTTCTTCAAAAAATAGTTTATTAAACCTCCCGCCTCTATTATTTTCATGATGAATTCAGGCATTTTATCGCAGGAAAACTTCTCCCCGGTTTTAATAATCGTTAAAACCCCGTTGGCAACGTCAAGCTCAGCCTCATCCCCATCCCTAAGCCTGTCTAAACCTTCCGCCTCCCTGATGACAAGCACGGGAAGACCCAGGTTTATAGAATTCCTGTAAAAGATTCTCGCGAAGGATTTGGCAACTATGGCTTTCACACCGGAGTGTTTCAACGCTATTACCGCGTGCTCCCTAGAGCTCCCAAGTCCAAAATTCTCACCGGCAACTATTATTGCTCCACCAGACGCCTTAGCCCTGAACTCGGGATAATAGTCTTCGAAAACATGTTTCGCGAGAACCTCAGCATCATGAGTCACCAAGTATCTTGCAGGTATTATCACATCCGTATCCACGTTGTCGCCAAGCCTGATAATCCTGCCGCGTATTTTCAAGCCAGAAGCCTCCTCGGGTCAGTTATTTTCCCTTCTACTGCTGACGCCGCTACCGTCGCTGGGGAGGCGAGGAACACTCTGCTCTTCTTATCTCCCATCCTGCCTATAAAGTTCCTATTGCTGCTTGAAACCGCAACCTCGCCTTCTGCAAGAACTCCTCTAGACATTCCCAGGCATGCGCCGCACGTGGGGCTCGTCACTATTCCGCCGGCTCGCACAATCTCCTCAATAATTCCTGTTTTCAAAGCCTCCGCGTAAACCTTGACTGAAGCTGGGCTAACCACCAGCCTTACATTCGGCGCGATTCTTCTCCCCTTAAGTATCCTAGAGGCTACGAGAAGATCGTCCAGCCTCCCGTTCGTGCAGGAGCCTAGGAAAGCCTGGTCTATCTCAAGGCCTTCAACCTCTGCGACGGGTTTAACGTTGTCCACACTGTGCGGCAGGCTTACAACAGGCTCCAGGTTTGACACATCCATCTCAATCCTCTCGAGATCCGCGTCAGGGTCGCTCCGTACTTCCAGCAGTCCGCCGCATTTCCCGTAGCACTCAGCATACTCGATGCTTTTAGAATCTGTTTGAACAATCCCGGTTTTAGCACCCGTCTCCACGGAGAGGTTTGCGAGAGTAAGGCGTTCAGACAGGGACATTAGGCTTACTGTTTCCCCAGAGTACTCTATAGTCTTGTAAGTTGCCCCATTGCTGCCTATCTTCCCAACGATGCTTAAAGCAACGTCTTTCGCGAAAACGCCTTTCCTAAGCCTACCCTTAATCTCAACCAGCATTGTTTCAGGAACCCTCAACCATATTTCCCCTGTTGCTAGGACAACAGCAGCATCAGTAGAGCCAACGCCTATCCCGACTGCACCGGTTGCTCCAGCGGTGCAAGTATGGCTGTCCGCACCAACTATCAGGCAGCCAGGCACGTCGAAGCCTTCTTCAAAAAGAACCTGGTGTGCTATTCCTCCCCTCCCTATTTCGAAGAAATTACTTATCCCGTGTTTTTTAACGAAGCTCCTCATCCTCCTCATCTGGCTGGCCAAGTCTATCGTGCTCGGGGGGACATCATGGTCGAAAACCACTATCACCCTGCTAGGATCCCAGACTTTCCCAGAGATTTTTTCAAACTCTTCAACAGCCAGCGGCCCAGTCACCTCGTGCAGCATAAGGAAATCCACCTTAGCTTCAACTATTTCACCCACTTCCACTCGAGGCCTGCCTGTCTTCCTGGAAACCACTTTCTGTATTGCTGTTAAACCAGTCATCCGCCAGCCCTCTTCTTAATCTGCAGAAGCCTGTTGGCTCCGTTCAGTATTGCGTAAACCCCTGCTAGCACGATGTCCTCGCTGAATCCTTTCGCAGTCACGCTCCGCCCCTCATCATCTGAAACCCTTACTGTGACCTCCGCAAGCGCGTCTGTGCCTCCCGTGATCGCCTCCAGCCTGAAGCTTTCAAGCCTTATCTTAACCAGGTCTCCGAGAAGCCTGCTAACTGCCTTAATCGACGCGTCTATCGGCCCGACTCCGAACTCAGCCCCCCTCCACGCCTGCTCCCCCCTCTTTATCTTTATTGTCGCTGTTGGCGTCGTGTTCAACCCTGTAACCACGAGAAGCTCTTCAAGCTCTATACGGTCCTTATCGCCAACCCCGTACCCTATGACGCTTTCAGCTATTGAGGCAAGCTCAGTGTCAGTGACCTTCTTACCCTTGTCGCCAATATCCTTAACTATTTTAAGAACCTGCTTCAACTCTTCCTCGCTAAGCCTATAACCCATTTCTTCAAGCTGCGCTGAAATCCCGTGGACTCCAGCGTGCTTCCCAGCCACCAGCCTTCTCCGAGCCCCAACGAACCCGGGGTCTATTGGCTCGTAAGTCTCTGGGGATGCTAGTATGCCGTGAGTATGGATCCCGCTCTCATGGGAGAAAGCGTTTTCCCCAACTATAGGCTTGTTCACAGGTATCGCTATGCCAGTTATCAGGGAGACCAGCCTACAGGTGTTGTATATCTCTTTAAACTTCAAGCCTGTTTCAACACCGTACAATACTTTCAGGGAAACCGCCACCTCCTCCAGGCTAGCGTTACCTGCCCGTTCTCCAAGCCCGTTCACGGTTACGTGTGCCTCAGCAGCCCCTCCCTCAATTCCTGCAAGCGTGTTCGCGACGGCCAGGCCCATGTCGTTGTGGCAGTGCACCGCAACCGGGATCCTCAGGGCTTCACGAACCCTCTTAACGATCTCCCTCATGGCTAACGGTGTTGCGACGCCCACAGTATCGGGAATATCGACTATGCTTGCTCCCGCTTCTTCAACCCTCTTGTAAAACTCCACTAGGAACTCAATGCTAGTCCTAGTCGCGTCTTCGGCTGAAAACTCTATTTTCATACCGTAGGATTTAGCGAGGTCTATGGATTCAACAGCCCTGCGTATGGCTTCCTCCCTGCTTATCTGCAGCTTCTTATTCAAATGTATGTCCGAGGTCGCTATGAAGAGATGTATTCTGCCTGCGCCGGTTGAAGCGGCCTTCTCAATATCCTCCTTCACGCATCTTGATAGGGCTGTGATCTCCGCGTTCAACCCTTCTCTAACTATCAGCCTAATAGCCTCCTCTTCGCCGCGCGACGTCGCTGGGAAGCCTGCCTCCACTACGGGTACTCCAAGCGCGTCAAGCTGCCTCGCTATCCTAAGCTTGTCCTCAGGCGTAAGCGCGACTCCCGGAGTCTGCTCACCATCCCTCAGAGTAGTGTCGAAAAGAACCACCCTGTCAGGTATTTTAGACTCAGTAAGATATCCTCTCCAAACCATTACGGGTCCCTCCTAAAACAGGTTTAAAACAATATTGTTTTTCAACAGTCTCTAATAGAGGTGTCACTGTTTCTGGAACGCAGGTAGTCTCGCCCCCTTTGGGCGTTACGAGTCATGTGTGTGCTACACACCTCCTTAGCCGAGACCACTAGGCCACTATATTAACTTTACTACGTTCAGCCGGGTAACCTTAGAAACCCTTCTAAACCGTTTCTAATCATAACTATTCCGAAAGCCACTATTATCAGGTTGAATATCTTAGCAATAAGCTTCGAAGGCGTTCTACCTATGCTCACCATAATCCTCTCACCGTTCACGAGGATCACGTAAGCCAAAACAGCGTTCAGTAGTATTACCAGTATGCAGGTGAAAATATTGTACGGGGGATTAGATATTATTATGACGGTGGAAATACTCCCCGGGCCTGCGAGAAGCGGCGTAGCTAAAGGGAATACAGATATCTCCTCCGCCCTCTCCCCCCTCAGCTCACTCTCCTCTCCCACAAGTATATATTTCAAGGATATTGCTACGAGAACCATTCCTGAGGCAACGTAGAAGTCGTAAAGCCTTATCCCTAGGAAGCTGAACATTACGGTTCCAAGAATGGCGAAGAACACTAACACTGCTGTTGCGGCAACAACAGACTCCCTTATTATTTTCCTCTTCCTCTCGCTTGAAAAGGATTCTAAAAAAGTGTGGAAGACAGGAATGTTTCCAACAGAATCCAGTATGACGAACAACAGTATGAATGCCTTCGTGAAACGCTCCGCTTCAACTGCAAGCTCCAGACTCAAGCCTAGTCGAATAAGCTTCGAAACCAGGACTCTTATCTTTTTCGTGGAAAACAGGAATAAGCTTGACACCGCCGCACTTCAAACAGATAAGCCCCACCCCCCTGCCTTTCAAAATCCTAATCCTGAGGCTGCGACCCGGTATCAGAGGGCTCTTACACTTGCTACACCTGAAGTATCTTCTCAAAACAGTCTTGTTCCTAAGATTATACTTCTCAGCAATCCTCCAGGCAAGCCTAGCGTATGATTCAGCCATGTTCAAATCTGAATCCGCGGTTTCCAGGGCAAGCCTAAGCAGGATATCTATCCTCTCCCTCGCAATGCCCACCGCCCTCCTCTTTCCCATTTAAACGCTTAAAGGTAAACACTGAAGATTATTAGGCTTATGCGGCGCCCGGGATTTGAACCCGGGATTCCCAGCTTGGAAGGCTGGTGTCCTAACCAGGCTAGACCAGCGCCGCCGTCTCCTTAATAGAGAGGGTGGTTAATAAAACTTTTAGTCCTGTTTTCTCCGCTCATCTATCGTTTTTATCAGTTGAAGCTTCTCCACGTGCTCCGGCTTTCTAGAGCCTATTTCCTCTATGAATTTCAGGTGATCCTCTGCAGGAATAGTAAAACTATGTAGATCACGCCATCCTGGTTTCCTATGGTCCGTGCGGATCTCGTGAGGATGAAATCCTAAGTCTATGAACATCTGTCTCACTTCTTCCAACCCCTCCTTGTATGTTGAGTAGATACGAATACTATGAGCGCGTCCTCCTTCCGTCATGGAGATATTTCCGTCGCCAGAGAAGAAACCCCTTAAGTATGCTCTTTTCCCTTCTTCGTCTAAATGGTCCACTGGCGGATGGAACTCAAAGTCCTCTGGTCCCTTAATGCCCAGATCTGCTAAATCGTAAGCTATCTTCTTACTGTATATCCCTGGCTTATGATATGCTTTCTCTCCTTCTCCCGTTTCTTCAAAACGAATGTAATCGCGAGCAGTTTCGTGATAGACTTCTCCAATTAAGTTAATGAAAAGTTCAGCGAGTTCCCTATCCTCACTATCGAAATAAACTTCATATACGCC
The DNA here is from genome assembly GCA_017601225.1 of Candidatus Brockarchaeota archaeon. Classification (GTDB taxonomy): domain Archaea; phylum Thermoproteota; class EX4484-205; order EX4484-205; family JAAOZP01; genus JAAOZP01. Next base: position 184,910 of record JAFNIX010000001.1, read on the forward strand.
TTTATCACTATTAATGTAAATTCCACCGTCAGAACCTATTAGACCGCATAACTCTGCTTTTTCTGGAGCAAGTATTTCCCCTAACTTTTCTCTCTAAAATTTCCAAACTCATTCCTTTACTCAGCTTGAAAACAATCCTGCCTTCTTCAACCTTGGCTTCAGAAAAGATTCCGATAACTTCGCCGCCTTTAAGCAGTTCATATCCACCGCCTTCTGCTTCGCGAACCTCATATTTCTCAAAAGTCCTTAAGACATGAAAGGGCTCTTCTTCTCTTTCTCCTCGTACTTGTTCCCCCTCGTAAAACCTTCTTCATACTGCTTTACTCTAGAGCCCCCGCCCATTTACCTTCCTCTCGTTAAAGCTTCATTCACGTCGAGTAGGTTGTGGAGAGCAAGTGTCTTGAGACCCAGCTCCTTATCGCTTAGCATCAGGTCGATCAATTCCTGCGGCATCATCCCTCCACATGCTTCGCAAGTGCACTCCTCAAATCTGATTTCTGGATCTTTGAAACTGTACAATTTTCCTCCTTTAACGTAGTGTCCTTGTTTAGCCTCTAGGAACCAGGAAAGGTTGCTGTAGCTAAGCCCCCTGTATTTCAGCCTACGGCCCACGCCGTAGATTAAGAGCTCGAAACTAGTCTTAGTCTTTTTTGAGACCCATTGAAGGCTCATAATGGCTCCGGGTAAAAGGTCTTCAAGCAGGTTATCCTCAAATAGTTCCCTCGCGGGCATCGCGAAGGAAACATAGCCCATCTCAACCTGCTTCCTGATGGCCCAGTCGATTTGAAGAGGATTAGCACCCTTAACAAGACCGATTAAAGGGACATCAAGCTTAAGAAAGTCGTTTGCGAGGGAAACGAGCTTTACGGTTTGAGACCATGAGAGAAAAAGCGGGTCATCCACGTAGGTGTAGTTATCGAGGGTCATCGTGGCATCAGGCCTAAGCTCATTAATCAGCCTGAAGTAATTCTCTAACCTAAGCCTATCGATAAGCTCATCAGGCATAACCATAGATAGGAAAATCCTTCCGTTAAAACCCAGGAAGTCATGCAAGCCTTTTGAGGAGACTTCTGCAAGGAGGGTTTCGTTAACAAGGAGCTGCCAAAGAGGAACAAATATTTCTGGCAATTCTACTCCATGCCTCCAGAACCAAGACTTTTTATCGCCGATATCGATTTGAGGGATGAATCTTTTGAAACCGATCTTGGTCATAGCCTTTTTGCTTAATGAAGCCATTTGTGCAAAGGGTCTATTTGCTGTTTTAATCGGGCAATAAGGCCGGAGTCTGCAGAAGGACTTGGGATAGGTTATTCCAGTATATTGGAAACCCCTCTGGCATTGTGCTACAAGGCACATTTTAAAAGAGCAACCGCGGCAGAACTTATGAAAATACGGGCATCCCTTGCAGTCAAAGCCGCACCATCCTTTTCTAGGCAATACGACTTTAAAAATTGAGCTAGAATAAAAACTCTTTTTATGCACTCCGGAATAATTGTAGCATCAGTATCGGAGCATATAAATAGGTCTTACTTGAATAGAATCGGTGAATGTACACAAGGGAAGCAGAGGGAAGGGAGCAAGGTGTTACTGTCTGGTATTGGGGTGAAGAATTCAGGGATGTCGGAAGGAATTGTGAGAAGTATGTTAGCAAAAGGTGGAGTGAAAGCGTCAAAGAATGCGGCGTGTGGATTCTAGCAAGAGAGAGAAAGGAGGGGATTATCTATACTATCACCGCATTTGTAAGCAATCCTAAGGGTATCGATAATCTGGCTCAGCACCTATTTGACGTGACGCTCCTTCAGGGAAGTACCAAAGTGGATTTTGTTGTGGTTCAATTGACTGATTCTGTCTCCTCGGCCAGCATGCAGTATCGGGATTCGATGGAAAAAGTGGAAAGCCAATTAGAGGAACTGATGAAAAATATCGCTGAGAAGTTTGGCGACGATCCTAGGGTTAGGGAAGCTATTAAAGGTAAAAAGGTAGTATTCATTCCAGAGATCTGTCTACTTTGCGAATTGGAATCTCATCGTGCCAGCAAGATACTTATTGAAGTTGTTCATCACTTTTTCTCGAATATGAAGGAGTTTCTAGATTCTTTAACCAATAAGTTGATAAAGGAAGGTCTGGCAGAACGGGTCTTGGGCTATAAGTTAAATGTAAACGTTGACAATCTTGAGATCGAGGACGTGGAAGCTTGGGAGGATGAGGTTCACGTCTGGCTCGATCGGATATAAGAGCACTAATAAGCTGTTGTGCTCCTTTCTCCGCTCATCTATCGTTTTTATCAGTTGAAGCTTCTCCACATGCTCCAGCTTTCCTGTTTCTCCTGTCCACTAGGCTGTAATTGTTCATCCCGTATTCTAGGGTAATTGTGTCGCTGAAGCCTGCTTTCCTGCATATTGCGTCAAGGGTTTTAGCATCCATTAGGAAGTAGAATCTTTTATGCGGCCCCCAGTTGACCATGAAATAGTTCCCACCGATCCTTCGAGCTCTACTTTGAAACTTCTTATCCCGAGTCATCTTTATCGACCATGAGGAGGCAAGCATCCATCCCCTGTCGCTCAGAACCCTCCCCATCTCCCTGAGAGCCTTCTCGGCATCATTCTCCTTCAAATGGTGTATCGCTGAAACACATATTATGCTGTTGAAAACCCTGTTCCTGAAAGGCAGGTGGGTTAACTCGTACTGCACATAGTGAACCTCTCTTCCCGAAACGTTTTTAACGCACTGTTTAAGCATGTTTCTTGAAAAGTCTCCTGCAACCACGGTGCTTCCTTTAAACGCTTTCAGGTTCCTGCAGTTTCCACACCCGTTATCAAGCATTAAGCCGGCCTCTCTTGAAAAACCCCTGGTGGCCAGTGTTTCGAGAAAAGGGTCTGGCTTAACCCTTGTCCTGTCAAACTCCTCGAATATGGTGTCGTAGAGCCTACGGACCTCCCCCCGGTAATCGCCGGCCATCTGAAGTCTCAACTATGCGGGAGTTATAAGTTTGAAGACCCTTTAAGGGGTTGTTTCAAATTTATAAGCTACCATTCTAGATACTTAATGGTTTAAGCAGAAGGAAAAAATCATGGTTAGGAAGAAAGCTGAGGAAGAGGGTGAAGAGGATTCCAGTGGAGTGGAGGTTTTCGAATCAATAGAGGACATTCCGGGCATAGGCCCCTCTACTGCCGCTAAGCTCAAGGAGCTTGGTTACACCACGGTTGAAGCACTGGCTACTGCTACTGTAAACGAGCTTGTAAGCGGAGGCATTCCTGATAAGACTGCCGCCAAGATAATATCGCTGGCGAGAAGCAGTATTGAGGTTAAATTCGTTTCAGCCTTGGACATTCTTAAGCAGCGGGAGCACATTCAGAAGCTAACCACGGGGAGTAAGAAGCTGGATGCTCTCCTAGGAGGAGGTTTGGAGACGATGACGATAACCGAGTTCTTCGGCGAGTATGGGACGGGGAAATCCCAGATAAGCCATCAGCTTGCCGTTAATGTTCAGCTGCCTGTGGAACGAGGAGGTTTAAACGGAAACGTTGTCTACATCGATACTGAAAACAGTTTCAGGCCTGAGCGCATCGTTGCAATGGCCAAGTACTTGAAGCTGGATCCGATTAAGACGGTTGAAAACATAACTGTGGCGGAAGCTTTTAACTCGGATCACCAGATACTAATAGCTGAACGCCTCGATGAAATCATTAAGAGCAAGAGGGTGAAGCTCGTGATAGTCGACTCCCTGACGACCCATTTCAGGAGCGAATACTTGGGCAGGGAGAGCCTTGTTAAAAGACAGCAGAAGCTGAACGCTCATCTTCACAGGCTTGAGCGTCTTTCTAAAGCATTCAATCTTGTGATTGTTGTTACGAACCAGGTTATGGCTAAGCCTGATGAGATCTTCGGAATGGGAGCGTATCCTGTTGGCGGCCATATTCTTGCTCACAGGAGCCACACTAGAATATACCTGCGTAAGGCTAGGGGTGAACAGGGTTTGAGGGTCGCTAGGCTGATAGTTAGCTTAGACAGGCCCGAGGGCGAATGCTTGTTTAAAATCACTGAGAACGGTATAACTGACGTTGAGGAAGAAGCCTACAGTGAAGAGGGCTAGGGCTCCAGTCTGAACCTGTCCCTTGGGTATAGCGTTGCTTCCCTAATGTTGTCGAGTCTGAGGATGCTCATTAAAAGCCTTTCAAGACCTATTGCCCATCCGGCGTGGGGAGGCATGCCATATCCGAAAGCCTTTAAATGGTATGAGAAGTCACTAGGATTCAGGTTTTTCTCTATCAGCTGGCTTACAAGCTTCTCCTTATTCTCCTCCCTGGTTCCGCCGGAGCCCAGCTCTAAAGGTCCGTAGTTCAAGTCGAAGGATTGCGAAGTACCGTCCTGGTTAACCTTTATGTAGAAAGGCTTGATTTTACTCGGCCAGTGGGTTATGAAATAATACTCCTCTTTCAGCTCCTCAAGATTCCTCAGCTCCTCGCTTCCAACATCGTCTCCGAAACTTACCTTAACCCCCTTCTCGTTAAGCATGGAGATAATCTCGTTATACTTGAATCTTTTCAGCGGGATCTCTGGGATTCTTACTTTTAAACTTAAGTTTTCAAACTCATCCCTGCATTTTTCAATAATCTTCTCATGAACGTACTTTATCATTTTCTCACAGATAACCATAACATCCTCCATGTCCGCGAAGGCAACTTCAACATCTACTGAGGTAAACTCGTTCAGATGCTTAGTCGTGTTAAAGGGCTCAGCCCTGAAAAACGGGCCTATTTCAAAAACTCTTTCAAAGCCTATTACCATTTGCTCCTTGAAAAGCTGAGGGCTCTGGGCTAGGTAAGCTATCTTGTCGAAGTAAGGCAGTGGGAAGAGGGCTGCCCCCCCTTCTGTTGCGGAAGCTATTATCCTTGGTGTGATTATTTCTACGAAATCGTTTTCATGGAAGAAGTCTCTCAAAACCTCTAGAATGGCGCTCTTGATTATGAAGATGCTTCTAACTCTTGGTCTGAAAACATCCAGGGGCCGCGCGTCCAGCCTAACGTCAAGACTGCTTTTAATCCTGTCGGTAGGGTCCAGCGGCAGGGGGTGTTCAGAAGCGTTTAAAATCTTTATTTCAACGGGGTCTATTTCAAGCCCTCTTGGAGCCTGGGGTGTTCTTCTTACTCTTCCACTCACCTCTATCACGTCGTTAAGCTTTATGTTGTCAAGTGTGCTCTCAACACTAGGGTTGGACCTGCCTCTGACCCACGTTATCTGTATCCTGCCCCAGCGGTCTGTTAGAACGATGAACTTGACTCCACCTAGGTCCCTCCTATCGAGCGCCCAACCGTAGACCCTAACCGTCTTGCCCTCGTCTTCAAGCGTTATGTCAACGCTTCTCTTCCTTTCTCCAAACATTCTCCATCATCTTCAGGGAATCTGAATCCTGACGTTAATACCTAGTTTCTTAGCGAGCTTCTCAAGCTTCTGAACCTGATTCTCATCCAGCTCTTTACCCTCAACCATGATTTTAAACTCGGTAATATTGCCTGGAAGCCACACCTTGCTTAAGCCAACTATTCTAGAAGGGTATACTAGTTCCTCTAGCTTCCTCTTCTGATCCTTTCTGTAATCCACGACTGTTACTTTCTCGACGCCAGTATCCCTTATGATTCTTTCAACAATCTCCTTCCTATCTCTGAGAATCCTCACGCCATCGTTATTGCTTAAAATAAGTAGAAAACCGTCTTCGACATGAGCCTTCTTAAACTCGATTTTTTCAAGCTCGCGGATCCTGCTGGCTTCTTCAAGCAGGATCCTTGATATTTTTAAGTCAAAATCACTATTCCTGCCACTATCTATGAGCTCTCTGCATTTCTGGCATAAGATTCCGCTTTTCACGCAGAAATCGCAGAAAGGTATTTTCATGTACGGTCTTGTGGGCCATTAAACTCTTTTTAAATCTTCTCTCCATCCAAGGGCCACGTAAACCTTTTAAATACTAAATTGGAGCGTGATTTCTAGCATGAAGATAAGCGACCCGGTGCTGATCGAAATCGTTAAGAAACGGAGGCTGCGGTTCATGATATGCAGGAACTGCGGCGCAAGGAATGCTATTAATGCGAAGAAGTGCAGGAAATGTAGGAGTAAAAACCTAAGGCCGAAGAGGACTGAGAGGAGAGCCAAGAAATAAGGTGAATAGAAAAGAATATAAAACAGGCTTTAAGTTTTCAACCGGGCCGGTCGTTCAGATGGTTAGGACGCCGCTCTCACACAGCGGAGGTCGCCGGTTCGAAAATAGGGTTTAATCGGAAATCCGGCCCGGCCCATGTTTCCACTTATATTAGATAATGTAGCTTTCCCCAAGCTCCGGGGCTACTGCGTCAAGCCCAAGACGGTTTCTAGAGTATGCGGCCAGCTTCTCACAGTTATCTGAATCACCGTGAACTATGAAAGTTTTCTCCGCCTTAATCCTGCCCACCAGTTCTTCAAGCTGGTCCTTCCCACTGTGCGAGGAGAGTTCGAAATGTTTTACTTCAGCCTTGACCTTAGCCAGTTTCCCATCCACCGTCACTATTTTCTTCTCTAGGAGAAGCCTCCCAGGTGTTCCTTCAACCTGGTAACTGACGAACGCTATCAGGTTTCTGCCTGATTTCCCAACTTCTTTAAGATAGAAGTTGACGGGGCCTCCTTGAAGCATACCTGCTGGCGTGACGATCACGCCGGGCCTCTTTAAAGCCTCCTCCCTCTGCCTCTGCGTGGTTATCCATGTTACTTGCTTAGCTGCCTTCTCAAGAAGATCCGGATTGGACAACCATTCTGGGAAATCGAAAAGTATCTCCGTCACAGTCCTGGCCATGCCGTCGTAATAGATGTTGTGGGGGAAACCGTGTTTAGCAAGTATTGTTATAACTTCCTGCGACCTCCCCAGCCCGAAGGCTGGGACAAGCGCTATGCCGCCTTTTTCAACAGTTTCGCTAAGCTTTCTGACGAACCTCGCTTCAACCTCCTCCCTGGGAGGATGGTTCTTATTTGCGTAAGTGCTTTCAACAATCGCTATGTCGACCGGAGGATAATCGGTGTAGGCCCCCTTCAGCAGGGTTGTTTCAATCGTGTTAATGTCACCAGTGTAAAGCACTCTTTTTCCATCAAGCTCGAGCAAAACCTGTCCTCCTCCAGGAGTATGGCCTGCTGACAGGAAGACAAGTTTAAAACCATTTTGAGTGAACTCTTCCTGGTAACCAAGTTTTCTCGCCTTGCTCACGAACCTGTCTACTTCAAGAACTTCAAATGGAACAGTTTCTTTCGACACCCTTAGGAAGTCTAACAATATCAGTTTAGCAAGCGGTGCTGTTAAACTTGTAAGGAAAGACTCTCTCCCCCCACTTATGAAAAATATTGGGGCGGCTCCAACATGATCCAGATGCGCATGAGTTATGATTATACCGTCTACTTCTCTGGGCGGAATATGCATAGGGTATTTAACCTGCCTCCCGGAAAGCATTACTCCGGCGTCTAAGAGGAGGCGTTTCTCGCTGCCCGCTAGATAAATAGCGGACCTTCCTACTTCACGTACTCCGCCGAGAAATTTTATAAGCATGTTTCGATCCTCTTCATCGCTTTTCCACTCGGCCTTTTATTTAAAGTTTTAATAGGACACCGGCCTTTTAAGTGAGGAAAGGCTTGTTGGAGAAAGTTCTTAGAAAGGAGGCTTGGACTGCGGATTGCATGCTGATATGTCTCCCAGGCATCGGGCTTGTAGGCTCGTTGACTGGGGAGCTTCTCATGGAGTCGGCGGCTGAAAACATTCCCCTGCTAGAGCTTTATCCCGAGTCTCTCCTATACGTGTCGGTAACCTCTAGGGAAGGTTTGATAACTCCTCCGAAAATAACTGTTAATAAAATCCGCACAGGGGAGTTTAGGGACGTTATTATAGTTAGGGGGGCTTCTCAACCTACTAATCAATTTAGCCAGTATGAGTTGGCTAGGAGGCTGGTGGAGGTCGCGGAAGAATCGGGAGTCAGGATCGTCATAGGTATAGGCGGGTATGCTATAACCCGTGTCGGCGAGAAAAGAAAAGTCTATATTTCTTCAACCAACTGGAGGATTTCAATGCTGGGGGCCTCCCTCGGGTTCCTGCCTTTAAGAGGTACCGTGGTGGGGGCTGCTGGCCTAATACCTGGGCTTGCAAGCCTGCATGGTTTGGATAACGCATGCATACTTGTGGAGACTAATGGTGAGAGTCCCGACCTTGCTGCTGCTAAAACAGCTCAGAATAGTGTCCTCAGCTTTCTTAAAAAATATTTTTCCGTGGATTAAGCGGAGGCCCTATTCTCTCTCTATGGAACTCTCCTTAATGAAATCGTTATATATTTCATTCACCTTCTCGGCGGCCAGTCCGCTTCCCTCTACAACACCGTTCTCAGTAACCCTTATCCTATTCATCACTATTATGACTCCAGCCTCCTCGTTATACTGAACCATTTTCGGGAAGACTCTTTCTATTCTTTCAGCAAGCTTCCTTAAATCCAGTATCGCTGTCCTCACTTCTATCCTCTTAACATCATTCCCATTGAGTATAGCCTTAGGAATCTTCTTACCTCCTTTCAACTCCACATCGTTCAAAACCACTGAAAAAGTATCAATATCTAGTGAAGCTAAAACCCCTAGGAGCTCCTCTCCACCCTGAGTGACGACTGCGACCTTCTTGCCTATTAAACGATTAACCTCCGTCGTGAACCCTGTTCTCATCATTTTAACATCACTTTTACAGTACACTCCCTGTTTTTAATACTTTCTGAGATAAAGAGCTTATTCTGAAACATAGTTTTTTTTCATGGCTACTTTTATTGTTCTGCTAACATTATTTCTAGAGATGAGGCAGAAAACTGTTCAACCATTTGACCCCATCAAATGTCCAAACTGCAACTCCCAGCTGGTTAGCTCAGAGAACGAACTTGTTTGCAGCAAATGTGGCCTAGTGGTCGATTTCCTAGACAAATATGTTGCATCCCATGATCAGGATCACATGTATCATGGAGACTCCTGCTATGGGAGCCTGATTGCGGAACGAGGTTTCGAAAACAGTGTCTCTAAGCTTCAGAGGAACATTTTTTACTCTGCCACTAGGAAGGAGAACGAGCTGAAGTGGATAATAGACAAGGTCTGTAGCAATTTTCACTTGGGGCCTTCGATAAGATTGTTTTCTCACAATATTGGTTTAACACTATTGCGTAATTCTAAAAGCAGAAAGATCAACTTGGCGGCGGTTGCAGCATACTCCGTGGTCAGCGCAGCGAGATCCTGCAGTTTAAACATAGCTCCACACTATAAGAAGATACAGACGTACCTATGCAGTATAGGTTTTAAAATCCGGCCGAGGGACCTTTTCAACGTTATTTCTATCGCAAGGGGGATTGGGATTGTGGAGGCTAAATACGATATTAGTAAAACAATCAACGAGATAATATCTCTGATAATGAGGAATAATCGTAAGCTTCAGGTTCTCGCTGAAAGAGAAATGTTTCTAAACATTCTTAGGTCGATGTCTTTCAGACTTTTCGACGATTTAAAGTCTAAGCACTACTATTTTCATGGTAAAAATCCCATGATATGTTTAGCAGCCGCCATCTACGCAGCGTCGAAGGAGGCTGCTGCCATATTGAAAATCAAAAATCCTGTGACACAGAGGGAGTTAGCTGGATACGTGGGGTATGCTGAGTACAGCGTTAGAGAAACGTATGAAGAGTTTTTCGGAAAAACATCTCAACTTGTTGAATCCTGCCGTTTAACCATGTTGTGAACACGTTCGAATTCAAATAAGCCTTCTGAATCGCTCACGCGAATCCTGCATACGATTTCTACTGAAAACTCTTCCTCATGGGTTTCAATAATATAGTCAAACTGGACAATTATTCCATACTCTTTGAAATATTCTTCGTGAAGGTTTTCCGTTTTGAATCGTTCCATCTTGTCCATCAGGTTTTTCTTAAACATGGAGAAGTTTCCTTGGGAAGAACTCATACTTGCCTCTGCGATGTTTTCTACGCTGTTGAAAATATCTTTTGCTAAGGAATCGGCTAAAACAAGCCTAGTCCTCTGTTTTAAAAAGTCTGCTAGAAGAATGCTTTCAGACTGGATCATTAGGTTTACTATCAAAAGTGAAGACATGATGATTGTTGAGGCGAATATAGGTATCAGCCATGTTTTAATCATTTTCCGACACTCACCACTATATACACAATGTCTTCGCTGCTAACCCTGATTATTCGAATAGGTCTAGTGTGCTGTTCACCGGGATTATTCAAGGCCTGCTCGTTATCCACCACTATTCTTCCATTCTTCTTACTCAGAAGCTCTATTTTGCCCCACGTAACTCTGTTAGAGCTCAGGATCCTGATGATCTCGCTGAGCAGGACTTTGGAATCAGCCAGGTTTTGAGTAGGGATCTCCGATAGGCTTCTCTCTAAAGCCAAGTCCGTTCTCATAGCTGCTATTTTCTCAAACAGGGTTCTGATGCTTTGTGAGACGGTTATTATCGGTATTAACATGAGAGTGCTTAAGACGATTGCAATAATGCCCTCTAAAAACTGCATTCTTCTTCACACTTGTTCAGTCAACCGTATTAGTATAGAAACATTGCTTAAGGTGAGGAGAACAGCCAATGCTAGTTCTAAGACTAGCAGAAAAATTAGGAATGATGAGGCTAGGAAATCTAGAAGCTTGTCGCTCATCTTTTGGTTAACACAAACCTGTCCTCAAATGTTTTCACTGAGTATGCTCCACCCGGCTCTAAAGACACATTGTTAAAGCTATATTTCCAGGTCCCGTGGAAGACTCGGATCCCATGAATCATAATGGAGTATTCATTATCGTTAAGTAGGATCGTATAGTTGAACAAGAGTGTTCTTGGCATAGATAGGGTTAATTCACTTCTGTACTCGGCTGAAAGATCAGCATGTTTCCCGATTAAAAACAGGACGCTGTCGAAAACCTTGTTTAAGAAAACTATTCTAACAGTATTTGCGGCATGGAGCAGTATAACGCTTACTATGAATGTTAAAGATATCCAGAGAGCGTCCTTCAAATGTTCCTCGAGAATCTCGTTCAAGCTGTTTCACCCTAGCCTGCGACGAGCAGCTTAGCCGCGCTCTCGTAAATCTGCTTAAGTAGAGGCATTACCCGCTCCGATAAGTAGAGTAAGCCTAGTCCAAGGAGTACTGCAGAGAGCATTATTACAAGGCTTTTCTCAAGAAGGCTGCTCACAGGCATCCCTCCTCTTAAGCCATCCGGCTTCAGCGTTCATTTCTCAACCAGAACTATACTAAGGTCCAGAGCCTTATAACCGCCAACGGGTCAATATTGGTGACTAAATAGGTTTTTCTCATTCTGTTCTTGTGGATGATCTTTCAAGACGAACTGCTGATTAACGCAATACTTCAGGAGATAGAGGATTTAAAGGTGAACATAGGTAAGTTGAACACTAGAATTTCAAACCTTGAGAAGAAGTATCGAGAGTTGAGCGAGCTCGTAAAGGTTGCTCCGAAATGAGCAGTATCCAACAGGGTTCTCTTAATGCTGGTTTTGAAAGGAAATGGGCTTGGGACAATAAGGGTAAAACCTTGTTCCTATCATACCCGGAATCCCGAGAAACAGATCCATGGCTTATCTGCGACATTATGCATAAGCTCACATATTTCAGGCCGGAGAGAATACTGGTATGTGCTAAAGGGCGTTTGCTTGAAGTCCGGGAGCAATATGTTGAAATGTTAAGGGATTTCTCTAGAGAGGTTGAGGAGGAGAAGGAGAAGCTTTACAAAAGACTTTTGGAGAAACATGATGAGAATAGCCTTGATTTGAAGACTGCTCAAGGGATGCTTTCCATCAGACCGTTCTACGGAACCTTATATTCTAAGCAGTTGCTGCGATTTCCAGTATCCATTGAACTTTTCTCTGAACACGGTCTCCGAGAATTTGAAACGGCTTTTCAAGGCTCGCGGCAGGCTGAATACAGCTACGTGCTTGGCCACCTGTTGTACTGTGTGAATTCTAAAAAAGGTTCCTACAGTGTTTTTTTCAAGTCTGACGATTACTTCTGGATTGAAAAGGAGCTTTCTAAAATTCTGCGCTTAGCCTACTCTGAGAGGATGCTTAGAACCGGGAGGCTTAAAGACATATTTAGCCACAGGTTTAAAGCTGGCTTAAGGTTTCTGAAGGTTTTAACGCGGAAGGAAGTGGGGGAGCCGGCAAGCTCAATAGTTATGCATGCAGTGTACTCTTCGATAGGCTTGTCGAAAATATATCCATTGTTGAACGATAGCGGTGTGCAGTGTTTCTTCCTTGACGATGTGGGAAGTAGGCTTTACGTTGACCACGCTCGTTTCGGAAGGCTCAGTACAAATCTATTGTTTAGAGAAAGGGATTTTGAAAGCCTAGTGTCACTCGTGAAAAGAGAGTCCGGCCTAAACCTTGATTACTCTAACCCCTCGATTAAAACCGCTATTGTCTTCAACAGGGTTTTGACAAGGGTTTCGATAGATATTCCTCCCCTGGCCTTGGGGAAAGGCGTATTAGATGTTCGGAAACACGTGGTGAACGTGCTTCACCTAAGGGACCTTTTAGAATCAGGGTATTTTTCAGTTGAGTCTGCGGCATTCCTAATCTTCGCCCTTCTCAACCGTGCCAACATATCTATCGTAGGGGAGCCGAATTCTGGGAAAACCTCTCTTCTGAATTTTCTAAGCTACTTCGCCCCTTCATGGTGGCGCATCGTGCATGTTGAGGATGCTCTTGAAACGCTTCCCCCAAGGGTTTTCGACCAGCATAGAGTAGTGTACGTTGTGGACCCGTTTGAAACCAAGGGGGAAAGCAACACTAAGACGCTTGAAATAGTCAAGGCGCTTCACAGGACTCCCTCTTATCTTATACTGGGGGAGGTTCAAACCAAGAGCCACGTTAAGGCAATGTTCCATGCTGTTTCAGCTGGTCTGAGAATAATGCATACTGCCCACGCCGCCTCCAGCAGGGGATTCGTTAAAAGGCTTGTAGACGTTTACAATATTCCTAGAATACTGCTTTCGGAGCTTGATCTAGTAATCGTAATGAAGCGGCTTGAAGCAAATAATTTTGCTAAACGATTTATCGGGGAAATCACCATGGTAAATGGGGATTCAGGTTTAACAGAATTATTTTCGAGGAACACCGTTACGGATGAGTTGTGCTGCCACCTTGGGCTAGAGGTATCAGGATTTTTCGGGAAGCTGGCTTGTTTAAGCTGCATTGATGAGAAAAGTCTTTACGGGGAATATGAAGCCATCTTGAAAGCGGTTGTGGAAAACCGTTTTTCAGATAATTTAACCCTTAAAAGGCTTGTTGAAAAAATCCATGCGGAAATGCTTGGGAAAACTGAAGGGGGTTTTCAAAAGTGACTCTACAAAGGGTCTTAAAAATTTTTAGCAATGACGATAAGCATGCCTACGAAGTAATAACTCCAATCGTGGCTGAAATAATAGTCGCCCAATCCGCATACAACAACCTTTACAGAACCATTCGTGATGTTTCAAGCAAAAATTATGAGGGTTTTTCAAAAGCCTTTCATCATTGTCTCGAACAGAATCTGAACGGTGCGGATATTCAGAGAATGTTGGACAAGTCTCTCCGGAAACACTCGGACCTACTGAACGCAATTACTCACGTGGTTCAAAACACTGCTAGGCTGAGAGGCGATCCTGAGGAGACGCTAATGCTGTTCAGAATCCTTGAGTCGAAAGCCAGAATGAAATACCGTGAGTACACGTTGAAGCTTAACTCTATGGTTTCCCTGTTCTTCTTCTACGTGTTTCTTGTTCCAACGCCGATAATACTGGCCTCCGGATTTTCACCTGAGGCTTCACTCATCCTGTTCTCAGTGTTCTTCATCATAAGCATGGTGGTGTTCAGAATCTTTTTCAATAAGATCGGTAGAGTTAGGAGTGTCCTGCTAGGTTGAGGAAAACGTGCTTTTTCCTAGTAATGGGGCTTGGGGCACTTGCCTTTTTAATGCCCGTGTTAAGGCTTAAACCGTATGTCGCATTCTCGATTCAACTCTTAGTCTACACGCTGATGCTGTGTCAGAGAAAGGAAGACGGTGCTGAAAATCTTTCTGAGACTGTTGACTTAACACTAGTAGGGAGGTTGGCGGATTCCCCTGAAAACCTGAACTTCGAGGCTTCAGTTTTCAAAATACTGTCTGATTTAGGCTTTGAAACCGATTACCGTGGTCTTTTCGAAAAGGCTGTGCGCCGCAGTGTAAATGGGCATCCGGTAGAGAAAACTTTAATTCTATTTTCCAGTGGGCTCGGCCAAACAGGAAGGCTTCTAATCAGGCTTGCTTCAAGTCTTTTCACCAATAACGCTGTATCCGCTAAAAAGATCCTGAAAAACTACGTGATTCTTCTCAGGGAAAACGAGGCTTTGAAGAATGAGAGAAGAACTCTGTTTTCAGAAGCCAGGTTCAGGGCTAGAATAATGCTTATAGTAAGCGCCTCCTTAATGGGTTTCCTAGCGGCTGCAACCCCTGTTCTTAACGCGTTCTCGGCCTTTTCAGGCACACCCGTTTTACAGAGTGATTTCTCGCTGCTGCTTTCCATTTTCCTATACGTGTTAAGCATCTCTATACTTGTCCACCGCTCCCTAGCTTTTAGAAACCTGGCTAAAACAATTCTCTACTCCACTTTAAGCTTCGCTGCTTCATTCTTGGTTTTCAACAGCATGATCAGCAGCTTCACTGTTCAAATCAACTGATGAAGCCATTGGCGCTTAAATTGTTTAGGAATAGTGTAATAGTGAATTGAAGGAGATCTTGAAAACCAGGCTAAAAGCGTCACAGCTCATAGAGGAGGGTTTGCTGATAGTGTTGGCTCTAGTCATGCTCGGAGCAGTCTTCGGAGTTTCAAAGCAAATCGTAGACAGCATATCGGGGTTCTTCAACTCTCTTATAGATGAAGTGGGCCAACTGGGTGAAAGCCTATTCGGCTGGCTACTGCCTAAATAATGGCTGACGGCAAGGATAGAAAGCTGGATCCGACATACGTTGCCGTAATCATCATACTGCTGATAAGCGTGCTGAAAAACTTTCCAGCTCTCCAGTTTTTTCTAAGCCTTTCCTCACCAGGTGTTAATCTCTCCTTAATGATGCTTCTGCTCCCCGCAGCGCTTCTCCTTCTTTACAAGCGGCCGAGCCTTATTGAACACTTGTCTTTCCGAGAAAACAATGACTACTTCATAGCGAAAACAGGCTCGTCGCAGCTTGTAATAGGGGCTGTTTTAGTACTTCCTGAGGAGGGATCTGGTGAAGTGGGGGTTGGGGAGGAGGACTTATACTTGAAGACCAAGGGTCTTGTAAACGGGCTTCTTAAAGCAGGCGTCTCAATAACGTTTGTAACACATATTCTTCCTTCGGGTAACACGGAAGAGGATATTCTTCTCGCCCAGCTGCTCGTAGTCAGTAGGAAAATAGGGCGCGGAGGGGTTGATGAGGCGGTTAAGATGCTTGGAACAGATTTTGAAAAGATAAGGTCTGTCTACAACACGGTTTTCCCAGAGTTGAAACTCGTCAGGCTGAGAGGAAGGGAACTACTTAAGTACTTGAGAAGGATCCTGGTGGATGATTCTGTTTCCCGGCGAGTTGAGGCAAGCAGCTCTGTCAAACTTCTTACACCACATATGCCTGATGACGAGCTCTGTTTTCTCACATCCCCATGCAGGCCTTCCGCCGATTATGTTGAAAACAAGGAGACTGTTAGCCTCGGATCGATTGTTTTCAACGGTTCAAGCATCATCCCACTTAGGCTTGAAGCAGACAAGTTTAAGAAGCATATGGCTGTCTACGGCTCAACAGGATCCGGTAAGACGACGACTGTGAAACATGTTTTAAGGGCGCTCGCTGAGCTCGGATACCCTTTTATGGTTTTAGACTGGCATAACGAGTATAGGCATTTGGCTGAGGAGCTTAACGGAATTGTTTTCACACTGGGTTCTTTCTCCTTAGACATACTCAACCCGGTTGAGGCTAACAGCCTGTCTGAGCACGTGGCGATAGTCACAGATATTTTCGACCAGATATATGGCTTCACCCCCTCCCAGTCCTATATGTTTAGAGAAGTGCTTCTTCAAACACTCACTGAGAAAGAGCTTGGGATTCCTGCTTCAAACTCTCTCAGGGGGCTTGTAGAAGCCTTGGAGAGATGGAGCATTAAATCGTTCTACGAGAACGAGACAAAGTTCGCACTTCTGAGAAGACTGAGACCTTTGGTAACTGGGCAGAGTAGAGAGATATTCTGCAACACTAGTAAACTGGTGAAGATTAGCGACGTTATAGATAGGAACGTTGTTTTCGAGCTGGGTGATATTGTTGAAGTGGATATTCGCAAGCTGGTTTCACTATTCATCCTGGCGCTGCTATACGAGTTTAGGGTTAAAAACAAGAGCGCTAGGATCCACTTTACTGTCGTCGAGGAAGCGCATAACATTCTGCCGTATAGGAGGCGTGACTCTCCGCCGGGGATTGCTGAAAAACTTTTCTTGGAGATGAGAAAGTTCAACGAGAGCCTTATACTTGTGTCACAGTTTCCATCGCAAATTTCCCCTGAGATAGTTAAGTCCACAAGCCTGAAGATATCCCACAGGATATGCGAAGGTGAGGAGTCAAGGGTTTTGACAGACATAATGGGTCTTTCCCAAGGAGATTATGAGCTTCTAAAGAAGCAGACACCGGGATACGGTTTCTTAACGGCGGAGGGCTTTTCTAAACCAGTACTTTTTACCATAAGGCTTAACGGAAGAGGAAACTCATTTTACCAGGATTCTCCAAGAGGAAGTTAACCCAGTCAACCACGTCCCCCTTACACCTGAACCCTTCTCTGTAGCACTCCATAAACCGGGTGTAGGTTTTTCCAACACTAATACCAGTAGTGTCCAGCTGCACAATTCTCTTTCTCTTTAAATGGAGCTTCGCCATCAGATAACAGTAGTCCGTAATCTCGGATTCAACGTTCATCCTGGCCTTATCCTCACTATATCTCTTGAGATTCGTGAGCCTTCGCCAGAGAACATCTGGCCTACATCTTAAGACTAGACAGTAGTCAACATGCTTTACCGGGGAAACTTCAGCAGCATAATGTCCATCTATCAGTATGTGTAATCCTTCTTCGACTCTTTTTGAAACATGCTTTAGCAGAGCCCTTTTCAAAATATCCGTGTCAACAATACTGGTTTCCAACGAATCGTCATACCCGATGACCGCGTTAACTTCAACCGCAAACTGCCCAACATCCAAGTGAACCCAGCCTTTGTTCCTGCTGACAATGCGTCTACACAAGGAGGTCTTACCGGTTCCAGGAGTGCCTGTTACCACTATTACCCTGCTTCTCACATTTTAGGCTGTGCACTCGGGTTATAAAAATTCATATTCCTGACCGGTTTTAAACAGCAAAAGATTTAATTCCCCCTTTGAAGAATATTTCTTCAGCTCCGATGGTGTAGCCCGGTCAAGCATACGAGCCTCTCGAGCTCGGGGCCCGGGTTCAAATCCCGGTCGGAGCATTTTTAAATATTTTTTATTTTCTTTATTTTACTCGGACCAACTATTGCCTACTTATCTTGAATCGCTGCATAAGTACTGTATTTTTCAAGGAAGCATTTAAATCTGCATGTTAGGTATATAATTTAGGATAGTGATTCCTCTATGAGGAAAGGCTGGTGCAGCTTTGACGGTTGCAAGGATTGTTATTATTTTGCTTCAAGGCTCTGCCGCGGCTGCTCCTTCAAAATGTGCCTCGTAGCGCAATGTCAGAGGGGTCCCAATACACCGGGATAACCTCCCCCAGGTCTTTCTGCACCCTCAGACCATACTACCCAGTGAAAAGTAAAGAACGAATACCGGTTCCTGTTCCATCTTTGGGCAAGAAACCCTTAACTAAGATCGGTTTTCAAATATTCGTGCCTGAGATAGACGTCACTGATGATAGGACATGGTTTTGGAGGTATGGTATTGATTTGCCGGAGATCTTCGTTCCCCTCTGGCAGGTATTGGCTAATGAGGAAACTCTGAGAAAGACCTCTTCAGAGGGTTTGCATGATTTCCTCGGTTTTAACGGAAGGATTTTCCTATCTATGGTTATGCCTGACGAGCTCATCGACAAGCTTAGTTTGGAGGATTACTTCAGGCTGATCAATGACCTTAGACCTGACGCTACGATGATACCTGATAACTACACTTATGTCGACGATCCACTGTTCCTCTCATGGTCTCAAACCGTAAAGCTCGTTTCCCTCGCAAACGACTTTCTTAAGCTTGATGTCCCTTTAATCGGTCTTGTTAAGGGTGCTAATCCTCTTCAAATCGACTGGGCCATCAGGAAGCAGGTTGAGATGGGCTATGTTTCCTTCGCGATGCCCGCGAGGGAACTATTTGAGGATAACCTGCTTGAAGACCTTTTACCCGGAGCCATTATGAGCCTTCAATGGGTCTCAAAAAAGACTAAGACTAGTTTCGAGCTCTTAATCTACGGTGTTGGCCACAGGCTTAAGCATAAGGATATAAACGGTTACAGCAACCTCTCTTGGTTCCTCGAAGCGAAGCACGGATTCTACTATAAGAATGGTTGGTCCTATGACCTTAGAGATCCTGAAATCAGGTTTGAAGAGTGTAATTGTGAAGTCTGTAAAGGATTAATGCCTCAAGAGATAATTGACATAATGCTCAGCGATAGGGAGCTTGGCCTAAAGACGCTTATTCTTCACAACCTGCTTGATATGAAGAGGGCTTTGGCAGGAGGAAGATAATTGGGCAGTGGCTCAAGAGTGGGACAATACGAAAGAAGATTTTTTCAAGAAGAGCTGATGCATGAAGAAAAGGAAGAAGGGGCTTTTAACATTGTAAAGACTTTCAGAGAATATGAAGTTCTTAAAGCAGAAAGGGGTGGATACACGCTACTCAAGAGTGGTAATACTATCGGTACCCTTTCTGAAGCTAAAGTTGAAGAAGAAAGAATTGTCTTTAAGCTTAGCCAAGGAACGAATCTAGAGGTTTCAGAAAAAGGGGTTAGAGAAATTCTTAATCCGGAAAAGGCTGAGGTATGCGGCCTAATGGCTGCAGACGGATATATCCGTAAGCTCAGATGGATAAAAGGGGAAGGAGTTACATACGAGGCCTCTTTGACCACAATTAACGAGAGACTCGCTGAAGTTTTCGAGAAGCTATCTAAAGAGATTTATGGCGTAATTCCTCATCGTGATATTGAATACCACAAAACCAAAGAAGGAAAGGCCAAACATTATAAGGTGGCAATATATAGTAAGAAAGTAGTTTTTGACTTACTGGATCTCAGTATTAAGGGACCGGCGCGTTATGAATTCCATCCACCTTTAAAACACTTGGATGAAGAGGGTAAAAGAGCCTATTTGAGAGGTTTCTTCTCTGGAGATGGCACCGTTGCTCTTAAAGATGAGGGAAGGTATGAAATTCGTATAGACTCAAGCTATAGGGATGGCTTGGAAGAGTTAAGGAAGATGTTCATAGATTTGGGGTTCCATCCGTATGAAATTCACGAGAAGAAATATGTACGTGAAGGAAAGGAATATAAATCATATTACTTCACCATCCCTAGCGAGGAGCATCTAAAGTTTATAGAGGAAATAGGATCTGAAAAGGAGGAGCATATAAATAGGTTTAGGCTGATAAAGCAAAGAGGTAAAGAGAGGAGGGATTAAACGAAAATGGCGAATGCTACAATTTGGGAGTGGGGCGATGAATTTGAGAACGTTAAAACGAATAGCGAGAAATATGTTAGCAAAAGGTGGAAGGAAACGATAAAAGAATGCGGCATTGATATCGTAGCGCTGGAGAGGAACGAAGGGATTTCTTATTGTATCACTGCATACACAGACAACCCAGAAATCGTCGGGAAATTAGCCGAGGGTCTATTCTTCGTAGCGCTCGGTGAAGGAGATACCAAGGTTTACTTCGTTTCAATCAGATTGTCTGATACAATGCTCTCTATAAACCGGAAGTGTCATAATACATTAGAAGAAGTGACAAAGATGCTTGAAGAACGTAAGAAGACTCTTGCCGGTAAGTTTATGAATCATCCTAAGGTAAAGCAGGCAGCAAGGGGGAGACGAGTAGAGTTCACTCTCCAAACTAATATACTTTGCGAATTGGAATCTGAAACTGCTAATAAAATAATCGTAGAAGTGATAGGTGAGAACTTTTCAATTATGAGAAGCTTACTTGATTCGCTAAGCAGCAGGATTATTAAAGAAAATCTGGCAAAGAGAATCTTGGGTTATGAATTGGGGAGAACTGTTAAGGACTATAAAGTCGGCGACATCGACATCTGGAAGGATGAAGTAACTGTGCGATTGATCTAGAAATTAGTAAAATTCAAATACGCTGGAAAACAAGGATGCAGAAAGTTGAAACCGGGATCGAACCGCGCTCTGCTAACAATATCCATAACCGGCGGGCTGGTTTGGGCATCATTCGCACCCCTGTCCCTTCTGTTTGGTGTCTATCTAAGGTCCCTAGGGCTATCCTACGCTTCTATCGGCCTGCTTATGTCTGTCTCCACCCTTCTCTCCCCCTTCCTCCAACCCTTGTTCGGCGCTGTTGCAGATAGGTATCGGAACAGGAAAGTAATAGTTTCCATATCGCTCTTCTCCAGAAGCTTAGCCTACTTGCTGCTTATGCTTTCTACAGATGTTTTCGGCATGTCGATATGTTACGTTGCCGCCGGATTGTTTCTAGCAGGATTCATGCCGCTTGCCCAATCCATGGTTGCAGACCTCTCTGAAGACAATAGGCTTGGTGTATACATGGGTAGATACAGATTGTTCGGATCCATAGGTTGGGCGGCTTCTTGCATTCTCACTGGTTTGCTTGCCGGAGGAAACCTGTGGAACATTTTTCCACTCGCCTTAGCGTTCTCCACCGTTTCCTTTCTAGTAAGCTTGTTTCTACCAAGTGTTGAGGGAACGGGCAAGAGTCACCCCAGCATTAATTCGCACAGAGCATCCTCTCTTAAGCTTGCCGCCTGCTTCACGGCAAGCATCTTAATCTCGGGAGTAGGCATGGGAGCAACATCCTCCTTCCTTACTATTTCACTGTCGCAGCTGGGCAGCGATCCTTTTTTCATTGGCCTCGTGATCGCCATAGGAGCTCTTCTCGAAGTTCCCGCAATGTATTTAGGTGGTTGGCTATCCGACCGCATCGGGGGTCTTCCTGTCCTGGTTTTCGGAGAAGTAGGCCTCGGCATGGTTTACTGGCTCTACGGGACCGTAGCGAACCTCTACAGCTATCTGCTGATTCAGAGTGTTCGAGGTGTTCTTTACGCTTTATACACTGTTTCAGGAATGTCGATTAGCTCGAGCCTTGGTGGAAGCAGGAGAAGGGGGCTTTACGCGGGTTTTTACAATCTCTCGCTTCAACTTGGAACGGCCTCCGGCCCCTATTTAGGGGGCTTGGTCTCAGATTACCGCGGATTGTGGGCAATGTTTGCTTTATCCTCAGCTTTATCATTGTTCTCCGCAGTACTTCTCATGCCTTGGATAACATTTTTTAAAAAGAAAAATAGCCAGGCTCCTTGCAGTGAATCTTTGTTAGTTGTTTAAAAAAGCTACACGTTTGAAAGGCTGTTTTGATAAGTCTTAGCTTTTCTCCTCAGTCTTGGGTTTCACAGTCAGTATTACTTCGTCGACACCTATTATCGTCGTAGCCAGTTCCACGGCTGAAACCAGCCAGCTTTTAACAACAAGATATGGGTCGACTACTTTTCCGTCTAGATCGGCCACTTCTCTGCTGACAGCGTCAATCCCGTATCCTGCACCATCTTTAGAATGCTTGCTGTTGAGCAGGGCCATTGTTGTTAGAGGCTTCATGCCAACGTTTGTGGCAAGGGTTCTTACTAGGGATTCGACGCTTTCGGCAAAAGCCTCATATATCAGCCTGTCCTCCTCCGTCTGTTTCTCCGCATTTCTTCTTAAAGCGCGTCCTATCTCAAGCAGCTCCGCCCCGCCGCCTACAACATATCTCGGATCCTTATACAGGCTGAGGACTGCTGAGAGAGCGTGCTTAAACTCTCTCTCATACTCCTTCAAAAGATCCTCGTTAACGCTTCTCAACAGTACTGACACGGCCTTGGGCTCGCGGCAGCCCTCTACGAAAACTATTTTCTCGTTTTCGAAAACCTCCTCCTTGACGATGTCTGCCCTTCCAAGCTTATCCTCGGAGATGTCCTCCGGGTCTGAAACAATCTTCCCGTAGGTTGCTCTCTCCAGCCTCTCCATGTCTGATCTTTTAACCCTTCTCACCGCAGTGATACCGTTTTTATATAGGTATTGCTGAGCAAGCTCATCTATGCCCTTCTGGCAGAAAACAACGTTGGCCCCAGACTTAACTATCCTGTCAACCCTTTCCCTTATCATTTCCTCCTCTTCCCTAATGAACCCACGGAGCTCCTCAGTCGTCTTAACCTCTATTTCAGTCGATATCTCCGTCTTCTTAACTTCTAAAGCATAGTCTATCAGTGCAATCCTAGCGTCTTTAACCGTTTTACTCATGTTCGGATGAACGACCTCCTTGTCAACTATAACACCATTGACAAGCCTTGAGTCTAAAACCTCGTGTCCACGCTTCCTAACTATGCTCACCCAGTCTATGTCCGCATAATACCCTCCGTCCCTTTTTTCAACAATCCTTTCAGCAGTGCTCAGGACGATTTCAGCGATCCTCCTCCTCTCCTCCTGGGAGGAGAAGAAAGTGATAGCTGTTTCAGCGATCCTTTTCAAAGCCTCCCTGTCTGAAAGGTCAACCGGCTTAGCGTCCTTCTCCAGCTTTTCAAGAGCCTCAGTTAAAGCCTTGTTATAGCCTCTAACTATTGAAATCGGGCTTATTCCCTGCTTGTACAGGCTGTACGCATTTCTAACCAGGTCGCAGGTTAAAAGTATTAGCGAAGTCGTGCCGTCTCCAACTTCCTTCTCAAGAGCCTTAGCTGCATCTATTATTATCTTGCCCACCGGGTGTTCAATGCTCGCTTCACTGAGAATAGTGACCCCGGTCTTAGTCACCGTAACGTCTCCAACCGTGCCCACTAAGAGCTTGTTTAAGCCTCTTGGACCGTAGGCGGTTCTGACAACCTCGCCTATTACGAGCGAAGCCACAATATTGTTTTCATAAGCCTCCTCCTTGCTTCTTCTCACAGTCGTTTCTTTAAGCACTATTGCTGGTCTACCCTGTCCATAGGCCATTTTCGTATCACCTCGATACTCCTTCTTTAAAAAGACTTTTTAAAAGCTTTTCTTGGGAGACAACATTTATTAGGTCATGAGTCTTCCTCCCCTCCAAGTTTGGGAAAGATCTATGACAGCCGGGTTAAAGGGATTGCGAAGATGCTGCTGCTTAAATACGGCGATCTCTTCAGCAACGATTATTATGCAAACAAGCAGGCTTTGAGGAAGATAGCGGTTTTCCGGTCTAAGAAGATTCTGAACAGGGTTGCCGGATATATTACATCGGTTAAATCCTCTGAGGCGGGGAAACAACAGGAGGAAGTGATTGAAGTTGGAGAAGAGTGATTTCCCACTCTTCCTATCCGTCTTCGACTACGGCTGGTTGAAGAGGGCTCTTAGGGAGGCTGAAGCCTATCTCAAGGAGTCTAAGAGGGCTTCTCCTCCTTTGAAACTCATATACGCGAGGATGTCAATCCTTTCAAGCAGAATGTTTGTGACAATGCTTTTCCCGCCAATGAGCAAGTATGAAAACGCTAATATTAGCGAGGAAGCTTTAAACCCTATTGAGTATAGGCTTAGAAGCCTATACGACAAGGCTCTTGAAAAAGTTGAAAAAATACAGCTTTCAGAGGAGGAGGCTGTGGAGATAAGCGATTTCCTGTATAATCTTTCCTCCACAATCCTCGAGCAGATTTTAAGTAAGAACTAGTTGGGTTGGCTGACAATATGCTTTTCAGGTTTAAATAGTTCTTTCAACAATAGTTTTTTAATGATGTGAACTGACCTGCTCTGAGAGAATACCTCTATGAAGACCATGCACCTCTCTGAGGTTTTCAATCATGCTTAAAATTTCTGAGTCTCTTCAAGTAACTGTCAACGATCATGGGCGGAAGCCCAATGTCTATCAGCATATCTCTGAATTCATCTATGGTTTTACCGCCTTCCTTAAGGTTCTTCTGAGCAAGGCTTCTAACCGTTTCCCCAATCTCATGGGGGAAAATAATCCATTTCTCTGTCTTCTTGACGTAGTAATCCGGTTTAAAAGTGCTCCAAGGCTTATAGTAGACGGTTGCAACCTTAACCTCGCGAGCACCCTTGTCTTCGAGATGCTTGCGAACTATCTCTAGGCTTCTACCAGTGTCTGCAACATCATCAACAACCAGTACCTTCTTCCCATTGACGTCGACGTTAACATCCTGCAGTATCCTTGGCTCACGACCTGTTTTTTTAACATCCTCGTAGAAGGCAACCCTTATGATGCCTATTTCCGGTTTTTCAAACTCATCCGAAAAAATCCTGAGCGGGACTAGTCCCCCCCTTGAGACCCCGATTATCACTTCCGGCATATATCCAGATTTCAAAACTTTCTCAACGAGCTCTAGGGTAAGCTGGTAGAAATGCTCCCAGCTTATTACTTCGAACTCCATTCCGGCTTTAAAACTTAAATGCTATAAAATAAATGTTTTTATCCGGTTTCGGTTCAAACATTCATGTTGGAACCTGTTCGAAGCATAGATTCACTGGACACGTGCTTCGCACTTCTATTGGTTGACAGACTCCCGGAAGAATGGGTTAATATAGCCACTGATTTGAAGAAGAGTAGGAGGATTTTTATTCAGTTTTTCAACCCGGCCTGCTTGGTGAGCGAACTAATACCTTTCCTGGTCTACAATGTTCACCAGGCTTTCAAACACAGGTATAACGTGCTTAGGGGATTTGAGCAGGAGCTTCTAGTGGCGCTTTACGGAAAGAGGAGCTTCCAAGAGGCGTTATCCACTCTTGGAGCACCAGTTTCGCAGCGGGCAGCCATACTAGTGGTTTCAGAGGATGTTGCAGTCTTAAAGGAGGCGGTTGCTGCTTTAAAGGAAGAGTTTTCAAAGAGAGGGTTGTCTGTTGAACCTTTCAGGGATGATGAGCAATTGTTCACAGCCTTCTGGAGCAGCCTGCTTTCTAGGGATCTTAAAGTTGAAGCATTAAAGTATTCCGACGTGCTTGAGCTTGTCAAGGAAAGAATAGCACTACTATATGTTTAAAACAGGCTTGTAGCTAGAAGCCGTCTGCTCATGTAAATTCGTGCTTTGAACGGCTTTAAGAGGCTTTCTTGGGAGCCTGACAGTTGAAGAAGAGGCTCGCAAGATTAAAATACTAGTTTACATGCAGAAGAAACAGCCTTGGAGGCGCCGGAAATAGTAGTGGACGTTAAAGAGGTCACTAAGGATTATGTTCTTAGGAGCGGTGTGGTTAAGGCTTTAAAAGGGATTGACCTACAGGTGAAGAGGGGTGAGTACGTGGTTGTAATGGGCCCCTCTGGAAGCGGAAAGACGACGCTTTTCAACATGATCGGTGGCCTAGATAAGCCTACGAGCGGAAGCGTCTCCATAGATAGTATAAACTTAGCGCAGATGAATGACCGACAGCTCGCATGGGTTAGAAGCAGGAAAATAGGCTACATATTTCAAACGTTCAACCTGATACCGGTGCTCTCGGCCCAGGATAATGTCGCGCTGCCAATGGTCTTCCTCGGAATAAGCAAGGAGGAGAGGCGTAAGAAGGCTGCTGAGCTTCTAAGCCTAGTCGGATTGGGAGACAGGCTTAGCCACAGGCCGCAGGAGCTTTCCGGCGGACAGCAACAGAGGGTCGCGATCGCAAGAGCGTTAGCGAACAATCCTTCCATAATACTTGCAGACGAGCCTACTGGCAACCTTGACCTCTCCACGGGGCTTTCAATAGTCCAGCTGCTCTACAGGCTTAAGGTGGAGAGAAACACTACTGTTATATGTGCTACTCACGACCTTAAAATGGTGGATGTGTCGGATAGGCTTGCATGGCTTAGAGACGGGGTTATAGAGAGGATTGAGGAAAGGACGACAGTAACCCTGACCGCAGAAGAAATGTAGATTGAGAAGCATGCTTCACAGTTTTTAACCGGGGGATATGTTTTTATACCGCTTTTCAAAGTTTCATCCGACCCAAAATGAGCGAGGATTTTGACGAGGAGGAAGAAGAGGAGGAAGAGTGGGAGGAAGAGGAAGAGGACTGGGAGGAAGACTGGGAAGAGGAAGAACTAGAGGAAGAATGGTAGACAAGGCAAAGCTTTTTCTCACGTAGTTTTTCAGAGTTTTTCATGGTCGATACAGATTGGTTAGAGTAGCCGTAATTGACAGGGACTCCTGCAAACCTGAGAAGTGTGGAAAACCCTGTAGGAAATACTGTCCAATAGTTAGAATAGGCCAGGAGGCAATATACTTCGTGGAGGACAAGAATCCTCCTGTGATTAACGAGCATCTGTGCAGCGGATGCTGTATATGCGTTAAGAAGTGTCCTTTCAACGCCATATGGGTGGTAAACCTTCCTGATGAGCTTGAGAAAAAGGTTTTCCACAGGTATGGTGTTAACGCTTTCAAGCTCTATGGTTTCCCAGTTCTCTCTAAGGGCGCTGTTACAGGTATTCTTGGTGAAAACGGAATAGGCAAGTCGACAGTGTTGAAGATAATAAGCGGTATTGTGAAGCCGAATCTTGGCAGGGTTGGTGAAGACGTGGATGTGAATGAAATCCTGTCTTTCCTAAGGGGGAATGTTTCATTCAACTTGATTGAAGACATTTTCAAGAGTAGGGTGCGATGCATCTATAAGCCACAGTATTTAGATGATATTCCCCGAATCATCGGCGGTAGAAGCGTAAGGGAAACGCTTGAGAAGGTGGATGAGAAAGGAGTTTTAAACGAAGTCTTGGAAAAGCTGGATTTGAAAAGCATTGTTAACAACAAGGTTAGCAACCTGAGCGGTGGAGAACTGCAAAGGCTGGCTGTTGCAGCGGCCTTCATGAGGAGGGGCGACGTGTACTTGTTCGACGAACCATCGAGCTTCCTGGATGTAAAGCAGCGTCTCAATGTGGCTGAGCTAATATCCTCTCTGAAGGAGGATGGTAAGATAGTCGTTGTTGTGGAGCATGATCTCACTTTGCTCGACTATCTTGCCGACTATCTGGTCATAATCTATGGGCAGCCATCTGTTTACGGTATTGTTTCACAGGTCTTATCGGCGCGTGTCGGAATAAACTCCTACTTGGAAGGCTATATAAGGCAGGAGAACGTCCGTTTCAGGAGGGAAAGAATAAGGTTTCATGCTCACAGCCCGGCGGAAGCGTCTCCAGCGTTGAAAATGTTTGAATGGCCATCTATACAAGTTTCTCTAGGATGCTTCACCCTTAAGGCTGAGAAAGGCTTCATAGGAGTTGGGGAAGTCATAGGCATAGCTGGCCCAAACGGGATAGGTAAGACAACAATGCTGAAAGAACTTTTGAAATATTTCTCCGGCGGAGAATCTCTGTCAGACAGGGATCTAGCTAAAAGAATAGGCTACAAGCCGCAGTATGTCTCCGGCATGTTTAGCGGGGTTGTAAGCGACCTTTTGAAAGAGGCTTACGGAGGCGAGGTGCCTGAGGTTCTTGAAAGCGAGCTGATAAAGCCCCTTAAGCTTGACAGGCTTTACGATAGGCTTGCTGAAACACTTAGCGGCGGCGAGCTTCAAGCGCTCGCAATAGCAGTGGCTCTTCTGAAGGATTCTCCAATATACTTCTTGGATGAGCCGTGCGCGTACTTGGATGTTGAGCAGAGGCTCGTCGTCATACGTGCGATACGCCATACTGTTATGACTAAGAAGGCTTCAGCGTTCATTGTTGAACACGATATTGCCGCCTTGGATTTTCTTTCAGACAGGCTTATCTTCATACAGGGTGAGCCCGGTGTCCAGGGGTATGCTTCTGAACCATTAAATGTCGCCGAGGGTATGAACAGTCTTCTCAAGTATCTGGATGTAACTCTCAGAAGGGAGCCTGAAAACCTTCGACCCAGGATAAACAAGAAGGATTCTAAAACAGACAGGCTTCAAAGGGCCCAGGGAAAGTATTACTACTAGTGTTTTCAAAAGGGTTAAGTTTTTAAACATTAGGGTGGAACCTCTTTCAAATGATCCAGACCCCGGTGATAATAGTGAACTTCAAAGCCTACTTTGAGTCAATCGGGTTAAGCTGTCTCAACATAGCTAAGGCTGCTGAGCTTGTTTACAAGGATACTGGCGTGCAAATAGTTGTAGCCCCCCCGGCGACGGAGATCTTCAAAGTTTCCTCCTCGGTGGAGATACCCGTTTTCGCGCAACACGCCGACCCGGTGGAGCCAAGCGCCCACACCGGCGCCATTACCGTCGAGATGGTTAAAGAGGCTGGTGCGAAAGGCCTTTTGATCAACCACTCTGAGAAGAGGCTGATTCTAGCGGATATCGAGACGCTGATAAACAAGGCTAAACGCAACAACCTCGTAAGCGTGCTCTGCACGAACACGCCCGCGGTAACAGGTGCTGGAGCAGCCCTGAGCCCAGACTTCTTAGCTATAGAGCCTCCTGAGCTTATAGGGACGGGGATACCTGTTTCAAAGGCTAAGCCGGAAGTTGTTCTAGACTCGGTGAACATTGTTAGCAAGGTTAACCCGCAGGTTAAAGTGATATGTGGAGCGGGCATAACGACGGGCGAGGATGTTTATGCTGCGCTTAAACTCGGCACAGTAGGGGTTCTCTTGGCGAGCGGTGTGGTTAAGGCGAAAGATCCTAAGAAGGTTCTTCGAGAGATGGCTGAGGCATGCCTGAAATTCCAAGAGGGAAGGTAACTCTCTGTTAGTGTAGTATAAGTGATGGAAATTGACCGCTGAGAGTAGCCCTTGAAAGGTGATTCCTATAAATTACCTCATCCAAATCCTTAAGACATGTGACCATCAAAGTGCTGGACTTTTCCCCACGCCATTATTGCTGAACACTTCTTCAAATTCGTAGCTACGCTTAAATGCGAGTTCTTACTAGTATCTAATGGGATGAATCCTAAGCTTAGGAAGCGGTTTGTGGATTCTATAGAGTATTTGAGGAAGATGGACTTCTTCCGGGACTACTCTAACCTGTCCTCGGAGGAGATCTTCGACAGGATTCTCAACGGGGAGATGGAATATATGGATTGGTGGGAGGAGTGGAAAAAAGAACATCCTGTTGAAGGAGGAGCTGGAGGAAAATCAAATTTTTATCCTTATTCCCATGGAAGTTCTCTTCTCATCTCCATAGAGAAGAACCAGGCCTCTTGGATGAAGAAGAGCGATGCTAAGATAGATTACGAGATGATCCAATTCGATACGAAGAGGGTCATGGTGGAGGATCCGGAGACGAGAGGTTTTATAGACGAGATGGGCATAGCTATAATCAACAGGCTTTCAAGAATATCGAGAGGGATTTTTCAACCGATCAGTGTGAGTAGCAGGTGGACCCTCCCCCCGGAGCTCAAGTGGTGCGTGAACGAGGTCAGCTTCGACTACAAAGGCAGGAGGCATACGATCCAAATCGTACTACGACATGATTTCATCGAGGATATGGGCCTCAGGGAATTGAACGAGATCATCGAGGATACCGGATACCAGTATTATCAGATAAACGAAAGGGATGTGGACTACTACGTAGTAGTCGTACTGACGAAGGAAGAGGCTGAGAAGCTGGAAAGGGAAAGGGGATGGAGCTTCGAATACCTATATTAGCCCGGTGGCAGTGCATATGACACTGAATCGTAGGACATTCTTACAACTTTATTCTCAATGTCAAAGTAGATTGAGAATACCCAATAAGTATCGATACCCTTAATTACCCTCTCCTTATCCCCATCTTTCAGGATAAGGCCATACCTCTTAATCGGCTCCATGTAATCCTCCCTAAGTTGCCTCGCACCATCCCTAAAACGTTTCGCAAGATTATCTGGATTCTCTGTCGTTTCAACTTCCACCACCATGAAGCGGCCGTCTTTAATCTCGATCACTAAATCTACTTTTCCTATTCTTTTATCACTCTCATCCCTGATCCAAACCTCCTTGTATATCGATTTCACATCCGTAATTTCTGGAATTCCCTCACCCGGTATGACAGCAGCGACCTTATCTCTCCCGATATTTCCTAGTTCCGTAGTACTGCTGGCCTTCTTAATCCTTTCAACCTCTTCACCGCTCAGCTCCCTTAAGCATGAGAATTTGGGAAGAAGTTGAATTTCAACGTATTTCAGCGCCTCAGCATCTTTGGGTACGTTAACCTCTAGCCCCTCTGTTCCGCAAACGGCATACCTTCCATTGTCGAAGTATGCAACTAGCACCAGCTCCCCTTCCTTGATCTTCCTCTGCAGCTCTTCGGTATTGTAGTATCCGAATATCTTCCTCAGTTCTTGAAGTAGTCTAAGCCTTTCTCTTCCTTTTACTGGAATATTGAGGTAATATTCCTCTCCTACCTTCCATTCCTTGACAAGGATCGGGACAACTGACTCTCGGTCTCTATGCTTTATTATCAACAAGTTCTGCTTAACTTCCAATGTGGCTTCTTGATAGGATCTTTCATCAAGAATATTACCAGAAATGAGGGAAACTGTTCCATCCTCGAAGAACGCGAAGTATATCTCAACCCCCTTTATGCTCTTCTGCTTAAGCTTAACCCTCATTGATGCTCCATGATCTGTGCCCCAGCTCAGCGGCTCAACTCTTTCAACCTCTATTTCTTTTCCATCCACTATTAACCCATTCCTCGGGCTGAAGTAGAAGTTTGAACCTTTGCATCTGAAGTGTAACGAATAATTGTATCTGAGGATGGCGATCTCCACATCTTTCCCCACCAGTTTATCTTTAAGTCTCTTAGGAATATAGATAAAGAGTTCACCGGTTCCTCCTTTCTCTTTATACCACTCGAAGATCTTTCCATCTTCCTTCCTCGCCACCCTTATCAAATACGGGCCCTTCTCAAGCCGCATTCTCTTGCGATGTATTTGACCGGACTTAGGTATCGTCATTTCAAACCTGCTAATGACTATCTCCTCGCCCTCCGAGCTAAGCGCCTCCTCCCACGTGCCCCCTACTTCTGACGATTCCTCTTTTTCTTCAATCTCTTCCTCATCTCTTTCAATTTCTCCGACAATTTCCTCCTCAATCTCTTCAACCAACTCCCCGGTTCTCTCTTCAACTTCCTCCTTAACTAACTCCTCAGCTCTCTCCTTGACGACTTCCTCCTCAATCTCTTCCTCTTCGGCCTCTTCCTCATTGGCTTCCTCAACTAGTTCTTCAGTTCTTTCTTCAACAAGCTCTTCAACTTCCTCCTCAACAGGTTCCTCAACTTTCTCCTCAATGGCCTCCTCAACCCTTTTCTCAACAAGCTCTTCACCAGGTTCCTCAACCCCTTCTTCCCTAACTTCCTTGCCAGTCCTTTCGAAGCCCTCGATGACTCCTTCAAGAGACTCTCCCCATCCCATCAGCTCTTCGAATTTTTCCTCCAGGATCTCGAGTTCTTCCATTGGTTCTTCATATATCTCTTCGGGCTTCTCGTATTCCACGAACTTGGAGAGCTTTTCGACCCGCTCCTCTATCTCCTGAGGTTCCGCAACTCCTTCGAGTAGCCTCTCGAGGGGGCCCTCGGATTCCGCTTCCTTCTCGATTTTCCTCGCCGTGGCCTCGAACAACTCCTCCCTACATAGTTCCTCCTGCCTCTTCTCCTCCTTACTAAGCTCCTCCGCGAGGTCCTCTAATTTCTCCTCCCTTTGGAGGGTCCCCTCCTCCGCCAGCATCTCAATCGCCTCTATCAACTCCCGGAGGTGGTCCTCGGTCTCCACCGCCTCGATCCCTTCATTTTCCTTCCCAGGCTTATGCAGGAGCACAAGCCCACCCGACGTTACTGCCTCGCGCTCCTTCTCCTTACGTTCCTCCTTCTCGTATTCTTCCTTCATATACTCCTTCCCCTCCCGCTTCTCGTCCTCGGACAAATTACCCTCCATCATCAGCAGGGAGGAGTTCTCGTATTCTTTTGCTTCAACCTTAGGCTCCTCCTCTTGCCCCTCTATCTCCTCCCACCTCTCCATGGCCTCCTCTAAGTAGCGCTCTAATTCCTCCTCCCAGTTTTCGCTCTTGATGATGCGCTCCTCCCACTCCTCCTCGTACCTCTTCAGCCTCCTCTCGTAGTTCAGCTCTGCGCTGAACTGGCCCATTCCCTACATCCCCTTCAACAGCTCCATCGGCCCATTCCCCCTGATCAGCAGCATATCTGCCACGTCGGGCGAGAGCCCCATCCTCCTCTCCTCGGGAGTTACAGCTTGCCAGGCGCCCAGCATCACCCCTCCTTCCTCGGGCCTATAAAGCGATTTATGATAATGCCCTATCACGCGGATCTCTTCTTGACTCTTATCCTCTAAGAGCCTCTTCATCACCTCCTCGGGGCTCGCACCTCTCTGAAGGCCGAGCTCATGGCCGTGGCTCAACGTCACTACTTTCTCGTTTGCTAACTTAACCCTTATCCTATCCTTCGAAAACCTCCAGAGCATCGCCAGGCTCCTCATGGCTTCCACTAACATCGGACATGGGTTGTACAGCTGAGGCTCCCTCGGCCCCTCTGCGAATGCAAACCTCATCAGGGTCTTTAAAAACTTGGAGGCGTTTGAATCCGAGCATCCCAGCACACACCTCACGTGGACGTCGAGGTTCTTCAGGAGGTCGATGAAGCTGACGACGTGTGACGCCTTTGGCTTTCCTTCTACGAAATCGAACGTATCTCCCAAGAGGACCAAGCGAGTCGGATGAACTTTCTTAAGCCTCCTCAAGCACGGTAACCAGAGGGATTGGGGAGCTCCTATGTGTAGATCCCCTACAACCGCCAAGCAATCATCCTTTTCCAGCACCATATCGTAAATTGGCATCTCGGGGAGCTCTCCCCTCTCAGCATACTCCTTGAGCATGACCCAATTGTGCCACGCTATATTATCCGGGCTTTCAGCAACCTGGCTCGGGGACTTACCTGAACATGCTTTACAGTTACACCCCATGAGGCTCATTCCAAGGTCTACGATGCCAACACCGGAGGGCGTGCCCGCATAAGCATGCCACTTCTTGGCCTCTATCAGCCAAGACATGCCCGCTAGAGAGACCTCCGCGTCGGACTTGTAAAGGTCGCGAATGCCCTTGAGGCCTAATGCCCCTATCATCAAGGGCTTCGCCCCAATCTCGTATATCTTCACCAGCCCCAGCGAGTGGAAGTCGTCGGCGATCTTAGCCATATCTCCATGAATCTCAGCGCGGCTCCTGGCTAGGACGTATTCGGTGGCGTGGAGCCCAACCCTCTTGAAGCCCAGTTTCCTAAACCACTCCGCGTGGAGTTCTATCTCCGAGGAGCCCCCGCCCTTCAGCAACGGTATCGTCGGTATCCCCTCTTCCACGTATCTTATTGTTAGAAATGTGGCTTTGATCAGATTGAATAAATTCAAGGCTTTAGGGTAGTCGGCATAGACAGGCATATCCCACCCAACCACACCGTCGAAGCCCCCTTTCTTCGCGAAGCCCACTGTGAAGTTGAACGTCTCCTCGGTTAGAAGCCTGTCCGGCATTATGGTGGAGAGCAGAATCTGGCCGTCGAAGTCGAGAAAATTATGTATGCCTTCGCTCTCAACCCTCCTCACGTTCTCGCCGTCGACCTTTGAGACCGACACTATGACACCGTCCATTCCGAGGTCCCTCCTTGGCTTCACAGGGTCCTCGAGCGGAATCTCGGGGATTAAGCGTGGGAGAGTGATATCAGGGGGGCTTTTGCCCCATGAGTCTAGCGTCAGGCTCAGCTTACAGTAGGCACCTACCTCGGGGGGAGTGAATCTGCCGGACTTAACACAGGCTGGGGCGAGCGGACAAGTGCTACATCTAAGGGTTATTCCCATAATCCTCACCCTCCCTACGATGCATTGGTAGACCAGGCATAGATTCCTCCTCGAAGGGCTGCATCCGCCGCATAGCCCGAGTTTAAGGTAGTCGCATTTACGACAGGACTTCCCGCACTTCAGGGGACCATGTGTGATTTGCATTCTCACCAAACTTGTCGTCTTTTCCTTAAAAGTTTTAAGAAAGCATGAGAACATACAATTAAAACGTATGTAATATGAGCTTTTGAGGAAGAAAGTTATTCAGGAAATGGCTGAGGCATGTTTAAGAATCTAACAAGCATGAAATAAGTTAAAAACTTTCTTTAAAAAGATCAAAGCCCGGTGTAAAAATTATAAGTGGCTAAATTAACTTGCAACTGTGGTTAGATTAAAAATCCATGTTTGCTCAGGCGAATCAGAGTCTTGGGACACTATTTGGAAATGGTTATGGTTTACACGGGAAGTTTGGGAAACAGAATATTGGAAGGAAGAGAAAAAAGCCTTAAAACCAATTTTAACGCTACTCTCCAGGCTGAGGGTTAAATCAGTTTTGGACTGTTCATGCGGCTTAGGCTATAAGACTGTTCTCTTCGCTAAGGCGGGTTATGAGGCTGAAGGCTCTGATGCTAGTGCCACCGCGATCAAGTATGCGCCTAAGCTTGCTAAGGATGAGGGAGTGAGCATCAGGTTTTTCCATTCACGTTACGAAGAGCTAGGTAGAAAATGCAAAAGGAAGTATGACTGCGTATGGAGTGATAATTTTGACGAGATAAATACATACGGATGCCTTAAAACTTCTGCCAGAAGCATTTACTCGGTGCTAAACCCTGGCGGGAAACTTGTTTTCACAGCTCCACCCGGTGGGGACTTGGAAAAAGACGATTGAAAAAGAATGGAAAAGGAGGAAACGCTTCAACGCATATCTGCCTTCCATGAAGGGTTCTGTAAGGGTTACGCGTGTTGAAATCGCGGAGAAAACTTCGGAAGGGATTCTCGAACACAACGTTTCTCTAGTTGAGAAAGGAGAATTTCTAAGGATTGAGATAGCATCAATCATGAATCCTCGGATCAAATGGACATCGAGAGATTTTAAAAAAGTGTTAAAAGAAGTCGGATTTAAACAAGTTTATGTAGTGAAAGAGGGCTGTGTCTTAGTGGTAAAATAATTAGCTGCAATTCTCTGTTCTAAATACTGGTCACGTTAGGACTATAGAATTAGAAGATTGCTTTACGTGTTCCTAGGACGAATAATCGTCAAAATGTAAACCATCAAGACAGAATTAACAATTATTATTCTAAAACTCTTCCAGAGTCTTCTCCATTCCATAATTATAAATTTTAAAGCCAAGTTTCCTGTAAAGCTTAACCGCCGCCCTATTCTCTTTCAACACGTTAAGCCTAGCAGTATTCACACCTTGAGCCTTCAGCTTTTTCAAGCTTTCAGCCACCAGTTTCCGGCCAATACCTCTTCCGCGAAACTCCGGTAGGACGTAAAGATCATTTATACTGCCCATGAGTTCTGAAGCTTCAAGAGGCATCTCGAAAATAGAGCTGGTGCAAAACCCTATAGGCTTATTACCGTTCTTCGCCACGAAAAGGAAGCCTTTTCCCCTTACTAAGGTATCACGAGTAAAACTAATCCATTTATCGGCGTTCTCCTCTGAAGGCAGTATGAAACGTTCAATCTTAAACATTTCACGAGCCAGACTCAACCATAATTGCTTCAACGATTCGTTCACATCCTCAGGTTTACATTCACAGATCTTTATCAACACTCTTAACGCTTGAAAGCACCAGTAAGAAAATATAAGGCTTCTGTTTACAGAAATTTTAGTATGATAGTCATAGATGTTAGGATATTCTTACTTCATATTCATTATCGTTGCACGGTCCAAGCCCGGGCTCTATGGAATGTTTAATCTGCCTAAGGCTCCAAACGTTTCTACCCTCCAAGCTGTTGCCAAGGTAGCTTTGCAATATCTTCACACCCTCCACATCTATTGCTACCTGATCGCCTGAAGCCAGAATAAGGTTTGGTTCGCGCAACGTGCCTTTCGCCGGTCCCCCTGTGACGAAAACCTTTCTTGCATCCATAATTATCAAATCGGGTTTTACTACTAGACTTAACTCGGCAAGCTTCTCTTGGAGGTGCTTCATGTGGAATGTGATCTGGTCAAAAACGGTTTGACGAAACCCATCGCGAGCTTAATGGATCCTGTGAAGTCTGCAGCGTGATGAGTTTTAATAAGTGGAGCATAAACAATCTTCTCTATTTCCAATGCTTCCCTAGCCAGCGAGACTTTTTCGCAAGTATCGCCCGCCCTTAACTTCGACACTCCGCCACCCATTGCGGTCGAATACTGCTTCCCAACCGTCTTTTCCGAATACTCTAACCTCAGCTCCAGCCTCCTCAGCAACCCTGATGATGCCCGCCTGCTCCAAAACCTTCCGGCTGTGGAGGAAAGCCGTCCGCTCTCCTAGAATGACTCTCGCTGCCCCAGCATCGTAAAGCAGCTCGATGATTGACCTTACGAACTCTGGGTCGCTTGAGCCTGGAAACGGGTCTGCAGTATTATGTTCGGCTTTAGAAGAATAGTGTCGCCTTTTTCAACAAGCTTGTCTAATCCCCAGATAAGGGACACGGAATGCTAAACCGATTTCTTCAGGTTTCCGTTAGGGGTAACTCTGCTTACAAGCGGTCTTCCGGAGCAAGTAAACAGGTTTCGTTTCATTAGCTCATCCAAGACCTGATTGAAACAGCTAGTTAAAGATTGCCATGGACGTTTATTCATTGGAAAATGTTTAGCGCTAAAGTCGTTCAACCTAAAAGGCTTTTTCAATGTGAATAAAGTTAATATCAAACATCTGGCGGAGACATTAAGAGGCGTTGAAAATGAAGGATGTTTTCAGCCTGGAGGCAAAACTCTATGACAAAATCTGGGGTAGATACGATTATGATTCTGACGTAGAGTTCTTGGACACGCTTTTCAGGGAGTACGGCTGTAAAAGGATCATAGACATCGGATGCGGAACAGGAGGTCACTCCTTAAGGTTAAGCAGGAAAGGATACTATGTAACACGGGTTGACTTAAGCCCAGCCATGCTGAAAATAGCCGAGGAGAAGGATAAGGATGCGAAGGTCAAGTTCATACAGGGAGACATGAGGAGGCTGAACAAGCTGGCTTTAGAAAAAAAGTTTGATGCTGCCATATGTCTAGGGCAGACTTTTTCACATCTCTTGACAAACAGGGATGTAGGGGATTTCCTAGACGGGTTGCGTGCAGTTCTGAAAAAGAATGGTCTCTTCATCTTCAAAGCTCGGAATGCGATGAAAATCAGGGAGTAATACTTGGGCAAGCTTCTCCTAGACCACATTATTATCGAGGAAAAGCTTCAGGTTGTTATGCTCGCCTATAATACGCGTTGGATTAGAAACCGTGACGTGATAGTCTGGAGACCGATCTACCTGATTAAGGAGGACGATAGAATGGACATGCAGATAAGAGAGCATAAGCTTAGAAGGTTCCACTTTTCGGAGCTGAGAAGGATGCTGGTTGAGAAGGGCTTCAGGATTAAAGCCGTGCATTCAGGAGTCATGAAAGAAGAGTTTAGAGATGACGAGCATGAAAACATTGGTTTGTAACAACCTTTAGACGCTAGCAAGCAACAGGTTTTTTATCAATTAGGGTTAAAACGGGCCCGCTGGGATTTGAACCCAGGTTCTCCGGCTCCGCAGGCCGACGCCTTTATCCTGGCTTGGCCACGGGCCCTTTAAAGTTTCGACGCCGGGCTTATTTAAACTTCATTCAGCTTCTCGATACCCGTTATTTCAAAAGCGTTGCCCATGGTTATCGTGAAGGCTTTAACTAAAGCCAGCCTATCCATCCTGGGTCCCTCTCCCGTTATCACGGGGCACTTCTCATAGAAACTGTTGAACATGTCTGCAAGATGCCTCATGTATACTGCGATAATGTTCAATGCCAGTGTTTCACTAGCCATGTTTAAAACCCATGAGAACTTGCCTATCTGCCTAACCAGGCTCAGTTCCTCAGGAGTGTTGAAAGAGGCCTCGGTCAGACTGTTCACGTCGACACTTGCTTTCTCAAGTATTCTGCATGCTCGGGCATAGGTATATTGGAGATAGGGGGCGGTGTCGCCCTCCAGCCTCGTGGCGTCCTTAACGTCGAAAACTATTATGTTGTTCTTATCAGTCTTGAAGAGCGAGTATCTTATGGATGCGACGCTCAGATGCGTACTCACACTCCTAACCCATTCCTCATCCTTAGACGGGTTTCTCCTCAGGGTTTCCTCGTAAACCTTCTGAAAAACTGTCTTAAAAAGGTCGTTAGCGTTGAAAACTATTCCTTTCCTACCGGACATGTGAACCATCCTTCTTTCCCTCAGCTCCTCAACCCCCGTCAGCTCGCTGGCTGTCTCACCGGAGAGGGCGACAACCTCGTAGAGATATGGAAGGTACTTTTTCTCAGGCGGGGCTCCAAGCTTTCTCAGAGCATGCTCAACCACTTTCTGCGGGTACTCCTGCCTCTTGTCAACAACAGTTATTGCCAAGTCTGCTCCGTGGTAATCGTATTCCTCCCCATCCCAGTGTGTGGTTAAAAGGGTCCTCCCGTTGGGCTGCTTAAACCATTTCTTCACTCTGAACCTTCTCGGCGTCAAGCCGAGCTTCCAAGCTGCGTAAGCAATATCCTTTCCCACGTAGGTGGCGGTGCCGTCTGACCTCACGAGAACCTCGTCGGGCGCCTTAAGCCTGCTGAACTCCTCAACATCTCTGAGCCTGATCATTAGACACCCCTTGTTTTCACCCTCCTCTTCCAAGTAGGCTTCACCCCTGCTTTTCAACTCGTTCACAGCCCACTCGAATATCCCTGACCTCAACACATCCGTCTCCCAGTTTAGCAAGTCATAAAATATTCTGAAGCCCCAGGCTGTTTCAAGCTGGCATTCAACAACCTTCTCCGAGAAAAGCCTGGCGAAATCAGCCACCTCGTTCCCACCTTCCTCAATCTTTCTTATTATCTCGCTTCTCATCCTTCTGAGCTCCTCATCCTTCTCAATCTTCTCACTGTACTCGGCGTAAACCCTACCACTATACTCGTCGAACCTTGTGCCCTCCGGAGGCTCCAGAGGCGTCTTCATAAAGTAGTGGGCAAGAATATTATCGGCAACCTGGGAGCCGCTGTCGTCAATATAGTTTACAACAATTACCTCGTGGCCCAGGAACCTTAGGAGCCTCGCCAAAACGTCTCCGATGACGGCGTTTCTCAGCGTCCCGACGTGCAGAGCCTTATTCGGGTTAGAATTAGTATGCTCTATGAGTATTTTCCTACTAGCGACGGGAAACTTTCCGTAGTCACCGCGTTTAGAGAGAGCCTCATTCAACACTTTGACGGAGTATTTCACTGGGTCGAAGCGGAAGTTGATGAAGCCGTTCACGTTTTCAACGTGCTTCAAAACCTCCATCTTACTCGCCTCTAAGGATGATATAATCCTGTCAGCCGCCTCCACAGGGTTTAAACCATGTTTTCTAGCTAAGTCGAAGGCCACGGGGG
Organism: Candidatus Brockarchaeota archaeon; assembly: GCA_017601225.1. Taxonomy (GTDB): domain Archaea; phylum Thermoproteota; class EX4484-205; order EX4484-205; family JAAOZP01; genus JAAOZP01. Next base: position 224,441 of record JAFNIX010000001.1, read on the forward strand.
TTGCAAGGTCGCCGAGCTCAGGGATGGGCGGCTCCTCAACCCTCGCCCTACCAGTAAACCCGAGTCTCTCCAGCGCCTGGTCTACGTGAATCCTTATTCTTTCAGCCTCCTCCAGAAACCCCATTCTACAAAAGGTTTTGAAGCAGAACAGGGTTAATAAGGATTAATAAATGGAATGGAGAAGTCTCCCCTGGCCCCCCCTTTCTTTTTTCCCAGTCTTTCTTCACATGTTATTCTAGAAACTCTTTACGAGCTCAAGCCTGCTTATTATCGTGTTCAACTCAGCCAGCAGGTCTGAGGCTCTTTCAACATCCTTCGCTTCTAAATACGCCAATGATTTCCTGAATTCTTCGCTTAAAGACTCAACCTCCTCCCTTATCTTCCTCAAGTCTCTAGTGTTAGCAACCACCACGAGCTTCTGAACAGTAGGATTATTCTTAGCCCTCTGCAGGTTGAGTATGAGGGAGTCGATGCTCCCGCCTCTTTGAACCTCGAAAACATAGCTTACAACCCCGAGGTTAGCTATCCTGGCCTGCCAGAGGACATCGACCCTAGCACCCCTAGCTATCTGCTGCTCGCTGCTCGCCTCGAAGCCCAAGCCGTTACCTATTTCAACAAGCTTGTCAACGATCTCGTCATGGTCGAAATCATAATCCTCCTCTTCCTTAACAACAATTTCTTCCTTAGCTTCCTTAGTAACTAGGTAGAACAGGAATAGGTCTACGTCGAGGAGGTTCAGCTCAGCCTTCCCAAGCTCGATTACCCTGAAGATGGATTTCAAGACCTCGTTCACCCTTTCATATTCGGAGCCGCTAATCCTATACTTCTTGGTTGGCAGCACTTCGCCAAGACCAAGGATCTCCAGGCCTCTCCTGCTCTTATCGTTCCATATGCCGTACTGATCAGGCTTGGCGAAGGCAAGTATCTCGGTTACTCCAGCTGGCCCAATGCCCTTCACTTTTTCGAAAAACCTGTCGTAACGGCTTGCTAAAGGTGCAGCACCGTAAAGCAGGTTCTTAAGCTCATTCCTTAAAATGTTGAAGTCTGTGCTCTTTAAAATCCTGTCGGCAACATAATCCTTATTGGTCCAGCCTACGTAGGCCCAGAGTGAAACAATTATACGTCTGAAGTCAGGCTCCGAAAGCTGGTCGATAGCCGTCGAATTAAGCAACCCTTTAAACTCACGCTCCTTATCCTCCCTCTCCCTCAAGAACCCCTTGCCCTCATCAGTATCAAGCCATTTCCTGAAACCAGGTAGGAAACCAGTAATCGTCGCCTTAACACGATCATCCAGCATAAACATTCCCATTTTTACAAAACACTCTTTAAGTATATTAATTTTAACGAGCAGGCTAACATACTTTTTATCGAGCTTCTTTTCCCTGAATATGGTTTTGTTGAAACACTTAGCGCACGCGCACGATAGCCGGTGAAGAAGTTGAGAGGATGAGGATTCATAAGAAAAGCAGGAAGACGGTGGAAAGCGAGGATCTCTCATCTCTCAAGGAGTGGTTCTAAACACGTTAGCACGTGTTAAAATATGCTCTGGCACACAATAAATTTTTAAGGGAGAATGCATAAAATACCGTATGGATGGAAGGAGGCATAAGGTAATAGTGTTGGGCATTATTATATTGACGCTTGGTTTCATTATGATACTTGAGCCTCCAACCATTGTTCAAAGTATGCAAGAATGGACTCTCGTAAATTTAACATTGTTAGATGAGAAAGTCATGATTAAGCCTAAAAAAGAAATGGTAGTAGAGATCCCTGTGCTTCTTAATAAAACTGTAACAGTTCCACCACTCTGGAAAAGGGAAGAGAAGCCATGGTTCAGCGAAAAGGTTGAGGTTCCTTGGTATTCTGAATACAAGTATTTCTCGAAAATTTTATCAACATGGAGATCAAAGAATCTTACGGTAGTCGGAACTGCCATAGAACAATCCTCCAAACCATTTAATTTCTATATCTTAGATACGGATAACTTTTTAGCTTGGCTTGGAAGGAAGGAATATAAGTTTTGGTTTAAAGGGGAAGGAAAGCCTTATTACAGTTTTAATATCTCCTTTGCTCCACCGTCATCCTATTATTTTGTAGTGGAAAAAACTGTTAGAGGTCTAAGTGCAACAGAAATGTATGAAAGGCAAGAAGAACTAATCGTTAATATTACTGTTAAATCCAACTACTTAAGGTGGTATTGTGAACAAGTTTTTCTTAATCTTCCTTTTGAAAGACCCTATGACGATCTTGATTCGGTTTACTTTAATTGTACTATTCAAGAGGAGCAAGGGAGAAAATTTGATGTTTACTATATGAATTCGTATATTTTTGAAGAAAAGTTGATGAAAGGAGAGAGCTATAGCACATTCTTCGAAGCAAAAGGGGTTTCTCATGTTAAGTTTAATAAGACTATTTACTACAATCAAGTAAAGGGATTGTATGGGCCAGTTAACCCCGACTTCTTCTTTCTTAATCCTTATTCTCAAGAGAACTTGACTGTAAGAATACTCGTTACCAGCCCACGTATATATGAAAAGGAGAACCCTGCCCTTGTCTATTCTAAACTGTTTACTGTAAAGCCTTCATTATCGCAAAGCAGTAATCCCCGACGTAATCTCGGCCTTATTGTGCTTCTAGAAAACTTGTTTGAAGTGCAGCTCTGCATCTTAAATGATGAGAACTATCAAAGGCTTTTAAATGGTGTCTCCTACCGCTGCACAGTCCTTGAAGATTTCATTCCGATGTTAAGCAATAAGACCTATATTCTTCCCGCTTTAAAGGACGATGGTTCTTTAGAGACGTACCATATAATAGTTATAAACCCATTCACACCACTTCTCAATAATACTGTAAGAGTGAAAACGATTCTTACGTGGGAAGAACAGATTATCAAAGATGTTCCTTATAAAATATGGTTCTTAGGTCCAATAGTAATTATAATCGGATCAATTATACTTCTTAAAAGTAAGAGGATGACACCAACCCGCGCTAGCGCGTAGGAGACTGGAAAAATCATCCTAGTCTCCTTTCTTTTATCTTACTGTTTTCTCGTTTTATTGATATTTGTGTTGGTTGGCGGGCGTGTCTTAAGTAAACAGAACGAATCATAATGAAAAAATTTTTCACTTAGAAAGAAACATAGGGAAACAAACCTAACATAAGCATCTTCCACTAACGTTGTTTTATTTTTAAGTGGTTTTTTCTTGAATTTTTAACTTAGAAGCATGGTTATAATGATTGGTATCCTGTTGGCTTCTATTCTGTTTGCTTCTTCTTCCAGTGTTTGGAGCTTTATGCTTGCTGTTTCTATGCTTAGTTTAAGGGTATATATTCTTGTTAATAATTGCTTATTGTCTTTAACCTGTTCTTCTAACTGGGCAATTTGACTGGCTACTCTGATCAACTCTTCTCTAGCCCTGAGGATCAGTGCCGCCTTCTCTCTACTTTCTAATTGTTTTGAAGAACTCGTCTCCAAGACTGATCTCTTCTTTAACGAGATGCTTCAGGCTCCTAGGGTCTTTGGCTGCGATGCTCCTAGCATACTCTTCTCTAATCTGTCTCTCCTTCTTCTGAAGCTCAGTAATGGTTAAGCCAAGATCCTTTTCTTCCATGGATTAGGATTCGTGAGCTTGAGATTTAAGCTTTTTAAGGACTCATGTTTTTTACCTCTCGATGTCTGAAGACTATGATTTAGTGGAAGTAGGTGAGGCTAATGCTCCCATACCATTCGCTATTATTCAAGCGATGCAGAACTTGAAGAATGGAGAGAACGAGCATATCTTAATAGATTCAACAGGGAGAATATTCTTTAAAGTCCCTAAGGGTAAGAAGTTAGACAATGAGATTAGGTTACAATGGCTAATGCCTAGAGACATTTGGAAGGGGAAACACTATAGGCAGAGATGAACCCTTGAGATTCATCATAGGTATGAGATGTCTCCCTAGAGTAGGTTAAGCGTTAACAGGTTTTAAAGCTTAATGGGGTTACTGAACCTTGGTATAGGAGGCTCATAGCCACAACTCTTGCAAACATGCACGCCCCTGAAGATTAAGACTCCTCCGCATTCTGGACATTTCTCCATGATTGGCTCAAATTTGATTAGTTTAGCCTTAGTGTCTCTGACGACTTTCCTAATTTTATATTCTGGAGAGGAGAATAATTGTTTAAGTGCTTCTGGACCCCCATACTCCAGTAAGACTTTAGCATCCTCAGGGTGTTGAACCACTCTGAGCGCTTCCAAGACCCCCAGTTCATAAAGATCAACTCCCCTAGGTTTGAAGAATCTGTTTAACTCGTTAACCCTAGCCTTCAACTTCACGATATCTGGAATACTTTTAAGATCATCCTTACGGTAATCATTGGTAATCTCAGCCATTGCTTTCCTATGCTCCCTATTGTATTTCTTTCGAACATTCTTCATGATTTTATCATATTCACTTGCCAATTGGTTGAGTCCCTGAGGCACTAACGCACCAGGGGAAGGATAGTATCTTTTCTTCCGGTTTTTACCAGGTATGAACCAGACTATCCCCTTCTTCTCTAAGAACCTTAATGCTTTAATGACTGTCATAGGGTTTGAGCCAGTAGCCTTGATTATTTCTCTTACCCCCAACCCTGGTTTAGAGAGTATTGCTTCTAGGGTTTTAGAGATTGTTTTTCGTTTTATTACTCCTATTTTCATTTTAAGATTAAGCTTTCATCAACGGTATTTAAGTGTATTCAATCTAGAATGGATTTTTAATCTAAAATATTGTTGAAAATGAAAAAAGATAGTCTCCGCGTGTCTCTGTCGATAACAATCTCAGCAAAAACATTAGCATTACTCTTTCAGCGTTTTCAGGAGGCTAAAGAAGCAAACCCATTTTTGCGCCGTAATGAGTGGATTGAGTCGCTACTTCTTAGAGCTTTGAACTTGCCTGAAGAGGCTCATGAGGGGCTTAAGGTGGAGAGTGATAAGAGTTGGACCGTCTAGACTTTAAGTTTAAAGGTTATCATGTAAGAATTCGATGCGGCGTTAGAGCTGTAGAGACGTCTGTTATAGAATTATTTAAAGAACAGGGTATAAAAAGAATTAGCGAAGAATTAGAGGTTGAGACATGGAGGCTACTTTTAGGGTTCTGCGAGCATTTTGAGACTTTGGACTCCAGGTTCAAGCTTAGGCTTTTTCGCTACATTAGGAGGAGAATGAAAGAATGAATAGGGCAGAAATGGTCAAGAAGGACCAGGAGTGGGCTGTTGCGCAGATTGAGGAAGAAGAGCGGAAGCGCAAGAGGAGAAAAGAAGTATTCGTTAGGCTTAATGACCATGAGCTGCTGCAGGAGGTTTATGATTCTGCCACCGGTTCCTTTATGTTCATCCTGTTCGACCAGAGGACTGGCAGATTTGAGATCCTCTCCGAGTATCATGACCCGGGTCAACAGGTAACTTACGTGCCGACAAATGTTCCAATAGGTAAGAACAACCTGCCAAGAGTCATCCTAGCGTCGGAGCCTAGAGATTATGATTCCGAAGCTGAACTCCTCATGAGAATAAGGAGATTCATAAGTAAATATGTGGAGCTCAGAGCTGGGGACCTAGAGCTTATTAGTTGCTTTGTTCTCCATTCTTGGGTTTATGATTGCTCCGACTATGCTATGCAGGTTTTAGTGTTGGGAGATGTCGGATCTGGCAAAACTCGACTACTCAAAGTTCTCAGGCTAATATGTTACAATTCACTTGCCCTCTCTGGTGGTTCATCGCTATCAGCCTACAGGAGGTTGGAGGAGCGATTTAAGGGAACTTTGCTTATCAACGAGTTTGAGCCATGGACGAGCTCAGAAGATTCGAACGAGCTGATCCTCTGGCTCAATAATGGTTTTGAGAGGGATTTACCGATTGCTCTAAGCAGAAAGAAGGATCCGGATAAACAGGACTTTTTTGACCCCTTCTGTCCCAAGCTCTTGACTTCTAGAAACATTATCGAGAATGTTGCAGCCCAATCTAGGTTGTTAATCATTAAGATGGAGCGCAAAGCAAGAAAGGACATCCCTATCGAGCTTCCCCCTGAGGCATATGAAGAGGCAGCTGAGCTTAGAAACATGCTTCTAATGTTCAGGCTGAAACATCATGTTGAACACTATCGTCTTAGCCCAGATCTCGAGAAGAGGCTTAGAGAGGATGAGAGCATTTCAGATAGGTTTAAGCAGAACGCTCTTCCGATGTTTGTTTTAGCTGAGATCGCAGGTCTTAATGTTGACGAGGTTTTTAACTTCTACCGGCAAGCAAATTTAGAATTCAAAAGAAGAATAGCTACCACGACAATCGAAGGAGTCTTGTTCAACACGATCATAGAACTATGTTTCCAGGAGAGGTTTGACGAGCCCGAGTTTTACGGCTTTATAGATAAGGATCATAGGCTTGTAGGCGTGGGGACACGACTGCTTGAGAAAAAGACTGGTTTCAGCCAGAAAGCCATAGTTAAAGCATTGCAGAGGATGGGCATGGTGATAGAGAGGAGACGGAAAAAGGTTCTAATTTGGAATAAGGATACTAATGAACCAGAAGAGAAGGAGAGGATATTAAGATTATGGGTTTTTCCAAGTGAGAGGGCTTGGAGGGAGGCTTGGGGACGCTATTATTTCAAGGAGCCTGAGCCAGGTGGTGTGTTCTACTGTGGTGGCACAAGCGTCACAGCCGTCACGCCTGAGGTGTTGAAATCTCAAACTTTCATAGCGGAGCAGTCTCGTGACGCTTGTGACGCTTGTGTCGCCACTATGGAACAGATATGTTCTGATCAGAGTCCTGCTTCCAATATTTTAAACCATTTAGATTCTGTTAAAGATACTGTTTTAGAAGATGGAAGACAGATAGTAGACCCGTCAATTTCTGCTAATAATCCTGTTCAAAACCTTGATGATTCTGCCAATGATTCTGGTTTAATGGTTGAGTTAAGTTATGATTTGAGGGTTAAGCTCCGCAGGCTTGCAGGCTATAACCATTCTCCCCCGGTTTACGCTAGGGCTAATTGCTTCATCTGTGGAGTTGAGAAAGAGCAGTTGTGGAGGGCTGTTCAGAAAGGGTTTAGCCTAGAATTGTTATGCGAAGACTGTTTCAAGCTGTTTCTGAAACATTATGGTGGTTTATAGTTGGTTTCATGCCCCTATTGCTACTCTACAAGGATCTTTAAGTCTGGTTTCAGGGTAACGAGGACTGGTAAGAGGGTTCAAAGATACCTATGTCGAAGCTGTCTTCATAAGTTTAGCCTTCCTAGAGACCCTGAGGTAGAGGTCAACGTCTCCAGGAAGCTCTCTGAACCTTCGAAACCTATAGAGGATCTTGGCGATCTCGATGGGCTCAACCCTCTCGCCCCTGAGCCAGGTCTCAAGGATTTCACGCTCCCTCCTGCTGAATATTCTGGAGTGCATGCTATACCCAAATTTGGGAAAGCCTTATATAGCTTATATCTCGAAGCTAGAGATAGCAGGGAGGAGGAGAGTGGAAGCAATCCTCCTGCTGATGAACCGGAAATGAACCTCGCTGGTGACGAGGCGATGAGCGTCCTGGTGCAGCAACCGGGGGCTGCACAGGGCAAGGCTAGAGAGCTCGAAGGCATCCTGATAAGCTTCGCCTGGTGGCTTAAGAAGCAGGGTAGGAGTGAGGCAACGGTAAGGGACTACTGTAAGATGCTCCGCCTGTTGGTTAAGCATAACGCTAACCTGGATGATCCTGAGAGCGTTAAGGAGGCTTTAGCAAGGTTGAATAAGAGCAGCAGGTGGAAGAATCTAGCGGTCTTCGCTTACGGAGCATACTTAAGGATGAATGGTAAGCATTGGGATCCTCCAAGCGTTAACATAACTCGTAAACTACCGTTCATACCGCTTGAGAGCGAGCTTGACGCTTTAATCGCATGCTGTGGGCCTAAGACTGCTGCATTCTTGCAATTGCTTAAGGAGACGGGTTTAAGGGTAGGTGAAGCCTTAAGGCTGAAATGGAGCGATGTGGATTTGGAGAGGAGGGTTATAATCTTCAACGAGTCTGAGAAGAATGGGAATCCCAGGATCTTCAGGATTAGTGATAGGCTGATAACCATGTTGAACATGCTGCCTAAGAAGAATGAAAAGGTTTTCCCAACGTGCTATAACAGTATTGAGCATACTTTCAAAAAATCTAGGGAGAAACTGGCTAAGAAGCTTAACAATCCTAGGCTTCTAAACATAACCTTCCACTCTTTCAGGCATTGGAAAGCAACAATGGAGTACCATAAGACTAAGGATATTCTACATGTTAGGGAGCTTTTAGGCCATAAGAATATTGAGGACACGATGCTCTACATTCAGGTTGAGAAAACACTGTTTGGAGAAGAAAACTCAGAATTCACCGTTAAAGTAGCTAAAGACCCTAAGGAGATCCAGAGCCTTCTCGAGGTTGGCTTCGAGTATGTTTGCGAAAAGGATGGCTTAATGTTCTTCAGAAAACGCAAATAATGGGCTCAACATTGGGTTAATAAGCTAGAATACCGGTTAATAAGGATTAACGGTGGTGAACCGGCTGCTAGCCTTTCAGCTTTTCCTTCAGCCTCCACTTTGATGCCAGCGTTTCAAAATCCTTTTTGAAAACCTTTCTAAGATATGGCAGGTAGAAGCTTATTTCTTCACCGGTCATGTATTGAAACTGGTACTCTCCCTCATATGGAGAAGGCTCTCCAGCCCTGGTTATGAACTCTATGTGCATGAAAGGATCTCCCTTTTTAACCACCACGGGTTCCCTTTCGTTGTTCAGGTTTACAATCTCCAGTGCAAGCCTCCCGACGAAGCCGCTGTGAACCTTAGCCGCGTTTAAAAAGGACAGGCCTGCTCTGCCGTAACGGCTTTTAGCAGTGAGGTGTGCGACGATGTTCGGCGGCGTGAAAACTATCTCGTTAGATATCACATTCTTATGCTCCAAGTATTGAAGCTTAACGTCCTCCATCACCGTTAAAACATACCCGTCTCCATCCATGTACTTCTCGTCGAACGGATGTATTATCGGAAGCCTCTTCACCATTTTAAGCAGCTCGCTTTTCCCCAGTATGCTCATCAGCCTTTACGCCTAGGGACACTAATATAAATTTTCAACAAGCCTCTTCAGCTTCCTAACCCTGTCTTCAACCTCGTTAACGCTGAAGTCGAAGAAGGGTCCTGTTTTCTCAGCCTTAATGCTTGAGCAGGCTGACGCGTAAAGGCTTGACTCCAGCAGGCTTCCTGTTTCAAGATGCTTCGCAAGGAAAACAGCCGCGTAAACATCCCCCGCACCAGTCGGGTCAAGCGTTTGCACGCTGAAAACAGGCATATAGAAGCATCCCTGTTTGCAAACAATCATGGAGCCATGTTCAGAGTTAGTCAGTTCAACAATCATCCCCGGGTTGATTTCGAAAAGCTCCTTAACGTCATGGTTCAGGAAGAAAAACTGCTCGTCAACATTCATGTGAACATAATTCACCCTGCTGAGAGCATCCTCCGGAAGCATTCTCTTAACGTGTTTAACACACCCGTCGACACCGCTAGTCCTAATGAACCCCTGCGCGTCAATAGAAAGCCTGCAGTCTGCCTCCTCAAGCTCCTTGAAAACACTGTGGTCAACCTCGTTTAAAACAGGCGTAACATGTATAGCGTCAAACCCTATAAGCCTGCTCCTTTCAACAACAATCTTTCTAGAAGGCTCTCCAGACGTCTTCTGAAGCCTCGAGGAATCCTGGTAAACATTTTCAAACAGGATGCTTCTGTCAAGCTCCGTAGCGTAAACCTCAACCCCCTTCAGCTTAAGACTCTCCACCCACTCCAGGTTCATATCCGGCCCGTAGGCTGTGAAAAGAACTGTTTCAACACCTATTCTGCAGAGGCTGAGCGAAGAGTAGAATCCTCCCCCACCCATGTAACTGTAGGATCCGCCCCTGCTCCTGTTAACGTCTATCGTTAAAGCGCCTAACACGCCGATTCTAAGAGGCCTCCTAGACATTTAGACGCAGAAACAGATTAAGCCTCCTATTTAACCACTATCAGCATCAGGGAAGAACCCTCTCCGTCTAAAAGCTTAAAAACATGTCTGGCTAAAATCAATGGTTAAACGTTTTCCACTCGGAAGGCTCAGAGTTAGGGCAAAGTGTATAAGTCAGTGTTTTCCAGCTTCCCCGGGGCTGATGAGGATGGTGAAAACAAGCAGGATTGTTGAAATAAGGTGGCACGGCAGGGGTGGTCAAGGAGTTGTTCTAGCAAACCAGCTAATAGGAATAGCTCTCTTCGAAGAAGGCAAAAACATCCAGACTTTCCCGGATTTCGGACCGGAGAGGACCGGTGGGCCGGTGAGAGGCTACACGCGGTTCTCAGAGGACCCTATAGACATACATTCCTCAGTATACGAGCCGGATATTCTGGCGGTTATAGACCCTTACCTGGCTGAGGACCCAAGCGTCTACACAGGACTTAAGCCGGAGGGAGTCGCAGTAGTCAACTCAGCTAAAAACCCTGGAGACCTGAGGAGGAAACTGGGTTTAAACGTTAAGACCCTTGGCGTCGTGGATGCAGCCAGAATCTCGAAGGAGGTCTTCGGCACCTATGTGTTCAACACGCCTGTGCTAGGCGGCCTTGTGAGGCTGACGAGCATAGTTAGGCTTGAGACGCTTGAAAAACTGTTTTTAAACAGGTTTCCGGGAAGGGTTGGAGAGCTGAACGTGAAAATGCTTAAGAGGGGATACGAGGAGGTGGCGTCTCAATGAGCACAACCGTATCATGGAGAGAGATAGACCTGGGTGGAAGCGTCGCCGGCGGGACTAGCGAGAAGTATAAGACCGGCAACTGGAGGGTTGAGAAGCCAGTCATAGACTATGAGAAGTGTGTGAGATGCTTGATATGCTGGCTCTACTGTCCTGAGCCAGCGATAATTAGAAACGGGAGCGAGGTCAAGATAGACTACAACTATTGCAAGGGCTGCGGAATATGCGCCGAAGAATGTCCAAGGAAGGCGATAACAATGGTTCCGGAGGAGATTTAGAATGATGACGGAAGCCTTAGCAAGGCAGCACAGGATCGCGTTAACCGGGAACGATGCTGTAGCCTACGCTGTTAAACAGGCTAACGTCGACGTGATAAGCGCATACCCGATAACCCCGCAGACATTCGTCGTTGAAACGCTTTCAAGATACGTGAACGACGGCGAGCTGAATGCAAAGTTCATAAACGTGGAGTCTGAGCACTCCGCCCTCTCAGCAGTAATAGGGGCCTCGCTAGCAGGGGCTAGAACGTTCACAGCGACAGCAAGCCAAGGCCTCGCATACATGTGGGAAGCGCTTTACGCAGCATCAGGATTAAGGCTGCCAATAGTCATGGCTCTAGCGGCGAGAGCATTGTCGGCACCGATAAACATTCACAACGATCATTCAGACTTCTTCGGAATGAGGGATGCTGGCTGGATAATGTTCAACGGCGAGGAGGCGCAGGAAACCTACGACCTAACAATCATGGCTTTCAAAATAGCTGAAGACCCCAGAGTGCTTCTGCCGGTCGTAGTCTCGTACGACGGCTTCATAGTATCACATGCTATAACCAACTTCTACGCTTTAAACGACGACGTCGTCAAAGAATTCCTAGGGGTGAGAACAACCGGGCCAAAAATAGACCCGGAAAACCCAAGAACCTTCGGTGTCCTAGCCCTTCAAGACTCATACTTCGAGTTCAAAAGACAACAGTATGAGGCGATGGAGAACTCTAGGCAAGTAATAAAAGAAGTCTTCCAGAAATACGGGGAGATCTCCGGCAGAAACTACAAGCCCCTGAAAGAATACATGACGGACGACGCGGAAACCTGCATAGTGGCGATGGGAAGCACAGTTGGAACAGCTAGACACGCGGTTAAAACCCTTAGGGAAGCAGGCGAGAAAGTAGGCGTAGTAGGAATACTCCAATACAGACCTTGGCCGGTTAAAGAGGCTGAGCAATTATTCTCAAGATTCAGAAGAATCATCATCATGGAGAAGGTGGTGAGCCCGGGGGCAAGAGCAGGACCAGTCTACGGGGATATCGCTGCAACACTATACCCTAACTACAACGTTAAAATGATAGACTTCACATACGGTCTCGGCGGGAGAGACATCTCGACACAGGGAATCATAGAGATCTACAAAAAGGGCAGGGAGCTCATAGATAAGGGTAAAACAGACAGGGTGTACTTTCACGGGGTGAGGGGAGAATGAGCAAGCTCAACCCGATAACGAAAATATCCGACCTGCCTGAAGACTCAAAGTTTAGACCAGGGCACAGGCTCTGCGCAGGATGCGGCCCAGCAATAACCGCGAAACTAATAACACTCGCCGTCCCAGAAGCAGTAATAGTAAACGCAACGGGCTGCGTCGAAGTCGGAACAACAATCTACCCGTATTCTGCGTGGAAAACACCATGGGTCCACGTGCTCTTCCAGAACAACGCGGCAGTCGCATCAGGCATAGCCGCAGCACTCGAAAAACTCTCAGCAGAAGGAAGAGCAAGAAAACTCCCTGTCATAGCACTTGGAGGAGACGGCTCAACATTCGACATAGGACTAGGAGCAATATCAGGCGCGCTCGAAAGATTAGAAAAAATTACATACATATGTTATGACAACTTTGCGTACATGAATACCGGGATTCAGCGTTCAGGAGCTACTCCTTTAGGCGTTGCAACCACTACGAGTCCCGCTGGCAGGGTGATTCCGGGTAAGCAGGAGAACAAGAAGGACTTAATTGGGATTGTTGCTTCACACCATATTCCTTATGCTGCCACCGCGACCCTTTGGCTTTGGCGCGACATGGTTAACAAGATTCGTAAGGCTGTCAGCTATAGTGAGCAGGGTCCCGCGTTCCTCCATATTCTTGCTCCATGCCAGTTCGGCTGGCGTTATGAGCCGCGTTTAACGGTTAAGGTTTCACGGATGGCTGTTGAGACCAAGCTGTTTCCCATCTACGAGGTTGAGGATGGTCAGCTAAGAATTAACTACAGGGTTGCTAAACCAACGCCGGTCGAGGAGTTCTTAAAGATCCAGAGGTGGACTCGCCATCTTCTCGAACCCAAGAATGCTGATGCTCTTCAACGTCTTAAGAACTGGATTGAGTGGAACTGGCAGCGCTTGGAGAACCTGGAGAAGGCTGGAAAAGTATTCTAGAGTCTCTTTCCAAAGTATTTTTAATTTAATGCACGCATCTAATCTTTCTCAGAAGCCGGCTAAGGTTTTAGATAGCTGTGAGAATTGAAACAGACGGCTCCGCCCTAAAATAAACCTTTAATACTGTACTTTTTCCATGGCTAATGAAACTTGAACAGTTGGACAGGAACCATGATCCGCTGCTTCGCCTGGTATACTTCAATGCTACTGTCCAGCAGGGATCAATGGTTAACACGTATAGTTGGTGGTTCAAATGGCTAGGTGTGAGGCATGCGGTTCAGAAGTAGTCTTGCCATTCATCTGCTCCTACTGCAAGGGCACATTCTGTTCCCATCATAGGCTTCCCGAGGCGCATAACTGTCAAATGCTGCACTTGGCAAAGGTTCAAAAACCAATGTATGGCGAGGTCCCCCTGGTTCAGCCCAGGAGCAAGCCTCTGGCCGGAAGAATCACCAGTAAGACTGAGGTGACACATCTTTTGGCCGCATGGGTTGTTCTAAGCCTTTGTTTCTCAACCGGATACTTTTTCAGGGCCAGTTCGACACTGCCGTTAGTGTTTATCATCTACTTGTGCACGGTTGGAACAGGGTTTGTTTTCCACGAGCTGGCGCATAAGTTTACTGCTCAAAGATATGGCTACTGGTCTGAGTTTAGACTCTGGCCCTGGGGACTGGCGATGGCTCTACTTTCCTCTCTGATTACACTAGGCTCGTTCACCTTTGCTGCCCCGGGTGCAACATACGTGGCGCCGCGTAACCATGCCTTCGAATGGTCTAGGGTGTCTGAAAAAAGGAGAATGGGACTGATTTCTTTAGCCGGTCCCTTATCTAACGTTTCTTGGGCTGCTGTATTCTTTTTCTTAAGCGGGCTAGGTGGCTTGCCTGGTCTGGTTGGTAACATTGGTTTCCAAGTAAACCTGTGGCTTGCAGCTTTCAACATGATTCCACTGGGGGGTTTAGACGGTAGAAAAGTTTTAGCATGGAATGTTGCTGCCTGGATGATTATGGCAATCCCATTATGGGTCATAGAAGCATTCTTAATTCTTTTTTAAGCCAGCTGCTCTTTACGCACCGTGTGCCCGCCCTTTCATGAAAAGATTGGAAATGTGCAAAACCTAAATAGGTAAACCCGGTTTAGAAGCTTATGAGAAGAAGCCTCCTTAGAGTTTTCAGCCTCACCATATTAGGCTTCCTGATTGCATCAAGGCTTTACGACACAAGCTACGCTTGGAGTAATGGAGGCTATAGTGATGATCCTTCCAGCCCTAAGTATGGTACGCATGACTGGATTGCTCAACACGCTTTAGACTGGCTGCCGGATTACGAGAAAGGTTTCATCATAAGTAATCTAGCGGCCTATCTTTACGGGTCTGAGCTTCCAGATAACAGCAGGGCTCCGGATGGCATAGGCGATACCTCGCTGCATCACGTTTATTATTATGCTGACCGCTCGTTGCAAGATGATGCTTCAGCCAAACGGGCCCAAGAGGAGTTTGATAAAGCGGTTTCGCTCTATCTTTCAGGGGAAGTTTTCGAAGCCGTCAAGAGGCTTGGAGCCATGACGCACTATGTTTCGGACATGGCAGTCTTCGCACACGTAATGGGGTCTTCAACAGACTGGGGAAATGAGAAGCACCATAGCGATTACGAGGACTACGTAAACCGGAGGACAAGCAGCTACAATAGTGAGTTTAACGTTTTCTTGACCTTCGACGGCGTTTTAGACACGATATCGGCTTATAACGCTACTCTAAGGCTTGCCTTCGATACGACTTTCGATATTGACGGTGGCCTTACATGCGTATGGATGGATAGGAATTACGATTGGAACAACCCTGTTTTCAGAAACAGGTGTGGAGAATCACTCAACCTTGCAGTAAACCTTGTAGCTGATGTTCTGCACACTTTCTATTTGAAGATTTCCTCTTCCCCTCTTACGGCAATCGTAACTTTCTCTGCAAGCGGTCTAGATGATGATGCTTCAAGCACTGTTCTAATCGTTGACGGAGTAAGCTACTCTTATACAGATTTACCGAGAAACTTTACATGGGAAGTAGGTTCTACGCATACTTTCGAATGGACACAAACTATAGACGCTGGAAGTGGAAAACGGTACTGTTGGTTCTTAACCCACGGTCTTTCGACTTATCAAAACGGATCAATAATGATCCCGCTGGGTGGAGGTTTCATTTCTGCAACCTATCATAAAGAGTACTATTTAACGATACTTATTAACCCGAGTGGCGGAGGCTCTCCTTCTCCACGTTCAGGATGGTATCGTGCAGGTTCCCTGCTTGCGATAGATGTTACGCTAACACCAGGATACAGGTTCGTCAACTGGACTGGATTAGGAGCAGGATCTTATACTGGTTTAAGTAAGAGTGCTTCCATAAGAATGAACAGCCCTATTCTACAGACGGCAAATCTTGAAGCCTTCGACTTCGTGATTTCAATCTTCCCTAGAAACGGAACCGCCTCGGCGGGAGAAACTTTAACGGCAACTGTTAACGTTTTGCTTTTAAGCGGCTCACCCTTAGTCGTATCTCTGTCCACCTTTGGCCTTCCTAACGGGGTTTCTGTTACATTTACCCCGGAGAATCATAATCCTCCGTTTACAAGCAGCTTAAAGATAAAAATTGCTGACGACACTCCTTCTGGAACCTACATGATAAACATAGTTGGACAGGGTGGTAACTCGACTAAAGCTGCCACATATACGCTTATAGTTAAGGCTCCGAATCGTATGGAAATAATTATCGTTATTCTCGTTTCGATACTTGCCTTCTTTATTGTTCTAATGCTGATTCGGAGATTTTTGGCTTAGCATAGCACGCATTAAATTAAACGTTTCTCAGAATCGGCTTAAGCTTCGAACAACTCTGTGCTTAAATACTTCTCCCCACCGTCCGGAAGAACCGCGACTATAGTTTTATCCTTTCCCAGTTCCCTCGCCTTTCTGAGTGTTACGAGCATTATCACGCCGGAGCTCATCCCGATGAGCAGCCCCTCTTTCCTGGCTGCTTCCCTAGCTACTCTGAAAGCCTCCTGCTTCTGCTCCTCGCTGATCTCAACTATCTCGTCGAACCATTCTCTTCTGAAAAGCCGAGTTGGATACGGTTCACCAGGGTTCCTTATTCCTTGAATGCTCACGCCAAGCCTAGGGGTTACTCCAACCATCTTAATACTCTGGTTAAACTTTTTAACGCGCATAGATATGCCTACCCCGGTTCCTGCCGTCCCTATCCCAACCACAACCATATCTACTCTTCCACCAGTCTGCTCCAGAATCTCTCGACCAGTCGTCTGGTAGTGCGCCAGAATGTTTGCAGGATCTTTAAACTGGTCAAAGTCGACATACTTGTCAGGATTCTCCGTCAGGATTTTCTGTTTCAGCTCTATCGCTCCACTGGTCCCTTTCTCTCCCGGGGAAAGAATAAGCTCGGCACCGTAAGCCCTTATTATCTTCTTCCTCTCAACGCTTACTGATTCAGGCATCACTATCGTGATCCTATAGCCCTTGGCTGCTGCCAGCATTGCCAGAGCTATTCCAGTGTTCCCGGATGTTGCTTCAAGAATAATCTTGTCTCTGCTAAGCCTTCCTGACGCTTCTGCATACTCCATAAGGTAGAGTGCCATCCTGTCTTTAACCGAACCCCCGATGTTGTACCATTCCAGCTTAGCGTAAACAGTTGCGTCTCCGGGCTGAGTAAGCTTGTTTATCCTGAGCATCGGAGTCCCTCCTATTAGACCGGTGATGTCGCTTGCAACCCTCATTCCTAGGGGCGATTTATAACAGAGTTATATTAAAGCTTTCTCGCAACGTCAACAAACCGGTTTAAAAATAGCAACCAGCCAAAAACCTCCTACATAACCATATTGAAAACCGGCCAAGCCTTATTAAAGACAGAGCGTTATTCGGCTGCAAACTCTCCACTCGGAAACTCATGATTAGTAATGCTTGAAAAACAGTATTAGTCGAGGAAGTTGATTGTAGGGCGTTTCACCGGTTCATCCTGCTCGAAAAACTCCTATCTGCCGTTTTCTGAACAAGACGGCAACTTACCGGCTTTCACTTTAAGTGGGTTCCGAAACCTAGCTTAGAGGCCGGCGAGCCTGGTTTTAAGCGGAAATCATACTCGTCAGGCGCGTTAAACAACGGGTCTGCGATCAGAGAGTTCCTATCCATCCCCAGTTTCTGCCATTCTTCCCAAGATAGGTTTCCGAAACGGATTTCACCGCCTCCTTCCCTCCAATACAGGTTATAGTCGAAGAAGAATCCAAGATCCTGTATGTTACCTGCTAGCAAGCTGCCCTCACGCCAGTAGACAATGTTACGCTCAAAGGTAAAACTGGAATGTTGCTCCGGACGTGAACGCTGTATCTGAGCCTCCCGTCCGAAAGCGAAGATGTTGTTGCGGATAATGTTCTCCCTACCGTAGTGCTGGTGGAATCCTCCGTGAGTTGTGCAATACACGATGTTTCCATCCACAGTAATATTGGTACTTCCCTCATCTAAATAAATCCCCCAGCCCCCGTAGCGAAAGCCTGCGACATCATGAATCCGATTTATCCGGATGACTGTTCCCGGTTGAACTCCCAGAGTGTAAACCCCACCCATGTCGCTTAAGATCGGGCCATCACCATCTGATAGGACACCGATATGATGAATATGGTTTGATTCAACAAGATTTCCCTTCGCCAGTGACCTTCCATAGCCCCAGGTCCAGCCGATGGAAACAGCAGTGTAATAAAAATCATGAATATGATTATGAATAATTCGATTGTTATAACTTTGTCCGATAAAGATTGCAACAGCACTGTGAAAGAAACGCCCTCCCCAGTGTATGTGGCAATCAACAATTTCATTACCGTAGGTTTGCTCGTTTTCAGCTTCACGTATCAGGGTTTCACCTATTTTAATTCCTCCACCTCCCATGTCGAAAAACTTGCATCCGATGATACGGTTATTTTGGCAGCCGCGTGTAAGCTCTAAAGCATAGTTTCCAAGATGGGCGAAGGTGCAGTCTTCAAAAAGACAATTGCGGATGCCTTCCCCGTAAACAGAGCCGGGAACGCCTATAGCTGCCTGAGGAAAACCTCCCACACTAGGCTTCTTCGAAACCGGATCCTCCGGATAGTACCATTCAGTATGTGCAAATGTTAAGCCTTTGAAAAACAGGTTTTCAACGAACATGCCTTCCTCAGGCTTGCCTTCAAACTTAACGAGTTTGCTAAGTACTGGCGCTACAGCCTCGGCGTTAGAAGGTTCCTCACCATTCAACGGGATATAATAAAGCATCGCTGTGTTACGGTCTAGAAACCATTCTCCCGGAGAATCAAGCAACTCGTAAACATGCTCCACATAATAGAGGTCACCACGATCAAGACGGAATACGCTTCTCCTACTGGAACAAACAACGTGCTCATCCTCTTTCACACTGGTTACTGGCAGGCGTGATTCAACCCAGCGGTTCATAACCACGATCTCCCCCGAGTCGACAGTGCTCCAAGCCTTCAAGTCTCCATTAAAGAATTTAAAGCAGTTTTGCCCCTCATCCCATTTTGTTTCAGGAGCCGCATCCGGGACTTCTGAGACTTTAAAGTAGCCCTTGTTAGGACTACGGGCGCGAATACACCTGTGCCCATTGATCCAGAGGTTTCGAAAGAACCATTTTCCACCGAATGCTTCATGAACCTCAGCCACCCATAGCTTCCTTCCATCTGCAACCCTTTGCTCCCAACCTGTTAATAGTCTTCCGCCACTGATAACCGGTTTCTCACCAGGATATGCCGCGAAGGATATTGGATTTTTGAGGGTTCCAGAATCCTCTGGTGTGAAGACCAAGGGTTCAGCTAAAAAGTAGGTGCCGCCGCGGATTAGAACGGTGACAGGCTGCTTAAGTATTCCTCCCCACTGATGCTTTAACTCGCGAATTGATTCTAAGGCGCGGCGAAGTGTGGCAAAAGGCCCATCTGTTTTAAACTGGTTTGGCGTAGGCGTTTTTCCTGACCAGGAATCACAACCGTTAGGAGCAACATAGAGAAAGAAGGCATCTCCACTGCTTCTCATTTTCAAGTCGGGAAGATTGTACACTATTTAAAAATTGCTATAGTTTTTACGCTAGAAATCGTGAAGGATGGTTGAATTAGGAATGCTATTCTGAGAATTATTGTGCAAGCATGTGGTCCACATGTCTTGGGCTAGATGCCAGAGCCCCGGTTGAAAACTTTCCGTCAGCAACCGCTTAGGTATAACTGGATGAATCTAGGTATTACTCTGTTAATGAACTCGAGTGAGGGTTCTCCGAAAACTATTCCTTGACACTCTTTCTCAAGATACACGTTGAAAGTCTCATCGCCATACTGGAAAAACGAAGGTTCCCCGTAGCCGTATTTTGCAGTCTTGGAAACCCTGAAGGGGAACATTCTGCAGGCATACGGTTTCTCATCGTGGATCCTACAGATGAATAACGTGCCTCTCTTACTGAGGAAGAAACACCTGCCGTCGGGAAGGATCCTAAGGTAAAACTCCTTCTCCCCGGGCTCGACGGATCTCGGCCCATACTTAGGCTCTATCCTGGCATACTCTTTGAAAAGGAGTGGAACCCTGTGGTTTATGCAGCATCTTCCGCATGAAACACACCTCCAGTTTTCGACGAGCCTCCAAGGCACAAGGCTTTCACCCTGTGTGCTGGACAAGCCTTGGTTTTTCAACCAGTATTTTCCAGTTAAAAATTTTCACCACTGGAAACCGGCTTCCGAATCGCTGGGGGATAAGCCTTTTAAGCCTCGGAGAGAAAATCAGCTTTATGCCTGTTGTCCACGTGTATGTCTGGACCGGTTTTTCAAACGAGGCTAAGAGGAGAGTAGTATCTGGAATAACCAGGGTTTTCGCCGAAACCGGTGTTCCCCCGGAGGCTGTTGAAATAATTATTCACGAGGTTCCTAAGGAAAACTGGGGAGTCGGCGGGGAGCGGGCGAGTGAGAGGCTCAGCCATGTGGAACCGCCGTGAACCTTCCCGTAGAAACACTCTAAACCTTTTGAGGAGGGGAACGGCTTTAGTACTTTTTCTACTGGCTTGCTCGAAAACAGCCTGCTTGTTAACATGAGAAATAGTGAGCTCTCTGAGGCTATTGGGATAAGCTACGACTCTGCGTTAAAACTGGCACAGGGGGCTCTAGACGTCCTGCTTGGTGGAGGTGTTGAGATATAGGCGATGACGGAACTTGTTGGAGAGTTTGGAACAGGCAAGATACATGTTTAGACGGGCAGAGTTTAAACTTTTTCAACAACCCTATGTGGATGGTGTCTGTGCCCCAAACGCTTAATGCTTCGACAGGACTGGTGTGCAGGCTGATCGGCAGTAGGATGAATCTGGAGAGTAAAAGCGTCACCTACGTACTCGACGAGGCTAACCCAGCGTTAACAATATGGCTTGCTGCAACTCCCGTTGAGCATTACGCAGTGCTGCAATAATCATGGAGCCAGTGGGTTTTCGGGAAGCAGGCGAAACAGAGAATTATACCATCATACATTATGACCATCATAAACTAGACATGTTTCAGCGTCAAATCAAAATTTATAAAAGTCCTGTGGGAAGCCTAGTTGAAAAATGGCTGGAAAACACGCCGGCCCTTTAGTACTGTCAGTAACCGGTGCAATACTGATTCTTACAGGTATTCTTATTCTCGCTTTCAGCAGCCAATACTTGTCTCTTCAACCTGTTCTCTATTTCGCCACCCTCATTCTAGCAGCAACCATCTTGGCGGGAGCACTGTTAACCGGCCAGGAGAACAAGAAGAGGATTGTAGCCGGTTCGGCAATAGTCCTAGGTCTCTCGACGGTTATTTTCTGCTTCTCCCTTCTGCCGGTTCTCCTACAGTACGCGGGAAGATTCATACCTATGCCGCGCAACCTGGGCACTTCAGGTCTCATAGATTTTCTAGGAGGCTTTGTGCCGTCAACCATTGGAACAGTAGGTGTAGTACTTTGCATTATTGGAGGAATACTTGGGTTAAGGAGGAAGCCATTACTCTCATCGTCCTCTTTGTCTAAAGCGCAGGTTAGCGAAGTTGAAGAATCAATGATCTGCCCAGAGTGCGGAGCCATAAACAATGCGAGCTACAAGTTCTGCTTCAAATGCGGAGCAAGGCTGAAAACCGAGAAGCCGAGGAAGACCGAGGAAGCAGTGACGATGGAGACGTTGATCTGCCCCGTCTGCGGGAAAACGTTGCTTGAAGGCTCTAAGTTCTGCAGCCAGTGTGGCATGTCACTATCCGGGGGTGAGCAGCTCCCACCGCCGCCGCCTGACATAGAGAGCAGACTGGAGAAACTGGAGGAAAGAATTGAGAGGCTGGAGAAAACCCTAGAGAAGGTTGAGCGGCCGGAAGTCGAGGAGGAACGCCGGGAGGAGGGTGAAGCCGGTGAAAGCATATTCGAAGAATACACTCCTGATTAGCATTTAGGCCGAGGCCCCTAATCAATGTTGAAAAGTAGATGGCTTATAGGCTTCTTACTGTAGAGCTAGGCTTAGGCTTTAAGCCTCTCCGAAATCACGTGGCCCACGTAGAGGCCGGAGGCAGCTGCTTGAGACAAGCCTCTTGTGATACCGGCGCCGTCTCCAACTGCGAACAGGTTTTTAACAGGAGTCTCGCCGCGTTCGTTGACCTCAACCCTGGACGAGTAGAATTTGGCTTCAACACCGTAGAGAAGCATGTCGTGCTTCGAGAAAATCCCTGGAATAAGCTTGTCCAAAGCCCTGAGCATTTCAACAATGTTTGAGAGAATCCTGTAGGGCAGGATGAAACTGAGGTCTCCAGGCGTCGCGTCGGGCAGCGTCGGAGAGATAAGGCTTCTGCTGAGACGCTCATAGGTAGACCTTCTTCCCTGCAATAGGTCGCCTAGTCTTTGAACAACCACGCCGTTTGAAATAAGGTTTGCAAGCTTAGCTATCGACATTCCATATTCAATCGGCTCTTTAAAAGGCTCTGTGAAATCTGTTGACACAAGCACTGCGAAATTAGTGTTGTCAGTCCTGTAACTGTTGTAACTGTGACCATTCACGGTGACAATCCCCTCATAATACTCTGTTAAAACCTCACCGTGTGGGTTGACACAGAAAGTCCTAACGTTGTCATCAAACCTTTTCGAAACATACTTCAGCTTCGGCTCATAAAGGTCTTGAGTAATGTCATCCATTATTTCCGCCGGAACCTCTACTCTGACACCGAGATCCACGGGGTTACGTTTCATAGGGATATTGAGCTTCGTGAACTCCTTCCTCAACCATCCTGCTCCAGACCTGCCTGGGGCGACTACGATGAATCGTCCAAAAATGTTTTCACCATCCTTAGTCTTAACACCCTTGGCAACACCGTTTTCAACGATGAAGCTTTCAACCTCAGTCATAACCCTTACTTCAACACTCTTTTCAAGGTCATCCTTCATCCGGCTCAGTATTTTGAAAGACAGGTCTGAACCCATGTGTCTAACAGGGTTCCTCTGAAGCTTCAAGCCAGCTAGGCTAGCCCTCCTCCTCCATTCTTCAAATGAATCCTCATCGTCACCGTAAACCTTCTCCGGCGCCCCGTAGCTAAGGAAAATCTCGTCAACCCTCTTTATGTATTGACGGGTCTTCTCAGATGATAAGACCTCTGGAAGCCAGCCTCCAACCTCCGGGTCGAGAGTTATCTTCCCGTCTGAGAAAGCCCCTGCACCACCCCAACCACTGTAAACGTTGCAGACACCGCACCTGACGCACAGCTTGCTAAGCCTCCTCGCGGGACATGTTCTCTCATCAATGTCACGGCCTTTTTCAAGAATCAGGATCGACGCGTCCGAATGCTTCTCAAGGACGCTTAAAGCGCAGAATATTCCAGCCGGACCCCCTCCCACTATTATCACGTCATGCAATACTGCTTCCTTTCCCCAACCCTCCTCACTGATACTTTTAAGTTTACCGTTTAGATAAGGCTCCCAAACTTGAGGAGAATAGGGATAATAGGCTCCGGGAAAGTAGGGTGCTCCGCGGCAGCCTTCTTACTAACAGAGGCTGACGAAATAGTGCTTTACGACATTATCCCCAAGCTGCCGGTTGGAGAAGCCTTGGACCTGCAGAACGCGGCTGAGGCTCTTGGCTTAAACGTTGAGGTTAAGGGGACTAACGATATTTCTCTGCTCCACGGCTTAGATGTTGTAGTCGTAACAGCGGGGTTTGGAAGAACCCCGGGCATGAGCAGGATGGACCTTTTAAACAAGAACCTTCCAATAATCGAGGGAATAGCTAAGGAATACAGCAGTGAGAGAGACTGTGGGACAGTATTTATAATCGTGACGAACCCGGTTGATGTTTTAACCTATGTTTTCTGGAGGAGAAGCGGCGTTGCGAGACACAGGGTGGCGGGATTAAGCGGCGTCCTGGACTCGAGCCGTTTAAAAACGATAATGAGGATGAGTAGGGGGCTCCGGATAAGTGGCCCATGCTCATTCGTCTTGGGGGAGCACGGTGAGAACATGGTGATCTTAAGAGACAGGATACGCGAAGAATACGGGTTGAGCGACACAGACTTGGATCTGGTTTTAAGCGAGACTGTTAAGGCAGCAGCCGAGATAATAAGCATGAAAGGAGCCACGGTTCACGGGCCGGGTGCGTCTATAGCTAGAATGGTTAAAGCAGTATTGTCTGACAGCAGGGAGGTACTGCCCGCTTCCGCAGTCTTAAACGGCGAGTACAGGATTAGGAACGTTTGTCTCGGGGTTCCGGTTGAAATAGGGAGAAGCGGCTTCAAAATCGTCCAGGAGAAGCTGAGCGAAAATGAGGAATCGATGCTGAGAAAAGCTGCGGAAAACATTTCTAAAGTGTTGGAGCAAATAGGGTACGGGGAGCAGAAGCAATAAGGGGTTCCCTATCCAGTTAGTTTTTAGCAGAACGTGTGCTAAAGGTTGCTTAAGGATAATGTGCTACTGGTTTTCCCAGTATTGTTGAGCTATTTTAAAGAAGTTTTCAAGAATCCTTCTTCCATCAGGATGATTCTCGTCGAAAATCTGCGGGTGGAACTGGACCCCATACAGCGGCCGCTCTCTGTGCTTCATCGCCTGGATCCGGCACTCCTCAGTGGAAGCCAGCAGGTCAAACCCCGGGGGAAGCATCTTAACCTCGCAATAATGGTTCTCGTCAACATAGATGATGTCTCCTAGGCCGGAGAAAATGGGGTCCCTCTTTACAACCCTAACCGGCAGGAAGCCTTTCTCCACGAAGTATCCTTCAAGATGCGTACCCGCGTTTCTATCCTCCTCTCCCGGTTTTAGGCGACGAATGGGTGAACAGCCCAGCTCGCGGCTGGGATGCCAGTAGGCCATTCCAATCACCTGGTGTCCGCCGCATATGCCGAGAATCGGAACAAAGGCATCCCTAATTATTTCAAACTCCCTTGTCCAATCATTCTTGACGAACTGTTCCCAAGGGGTTCCGCTGCCGCTCAGTATCACTGCCAAAGGCTTCAACCTGCGAACCTCTTCAAGCGAACATCCGCTGTAATGTCTTACGACGCATGGACCCGTGTAGATACGGTGAATCTCTCTACGCATATCCTCGTAGCGTTTCTCAGCCTTATCGCTATCGGGATCAATGTCGCTATTATCAATATAGTAGACGAGGCTGCTCATGTACGCATGTCTCAATAAGCAGCAAATACTATAAAGCTTTAAACCTGAGAAAGTGGACCGGGAGGGACTCGAACCCCTGAATTACAGTCACCCTAATCCAAATTCGTAAATTATTACATCGCCCGGTTAAGTCTCGTCCAGTATCCAGTATTCTGCTTGAAATATCTGCTTAAATCCTGAAATAACAGAAATAATTGTATTGAAGAGGGGGAAATGCGGGGCTAACTGCGAAAATCTTTGGTTTGAGGATGAGGAGCGTGCGGTGAAAATACCGGCTATCCATAACTTTCTCGACATAAACAGATGGCAGCGGAGAAGATAGAATATGGGTGGGGGCTCAGCCGTAAGGCAATACCAGAGAAGGTTTCTCCAAGGTGAATCTGAGGAAACTGGTAGAAAGGAGGATTGCGAAGAAGGTCTCTGGAAGGCACGTGCACTAACATTTGGAGAATACGGGGTGCGTGAGACAAAGAGCGGCGAGTATGAATTAGTTAAAAAGGACACTACTGTTGGCGTGTTCTCGAAGGCTTGCATCGAGAAAGAAAGGGTTTTGTTTCTGCTAAGCCGTGGAACATTGCTCGAAGTATCAGAAAGAGGAGTCAGGGAGATAGCCTCTCCTGAAAAAGCAACACTTATGGGGATGATAGCCTCTGATGGAGGAACTACTTTCCGACGAGGACTACGTTCAGATGGAAGGTATCGGACAGAGTATTTGATTAGATTTCACTCTAGGGATAAAGAACTCGTCGAGATTTTCGACAAGTTATCCGAGGTTGTGTATCATAAGGAGTCTCTTCATTATACTAGGAAGAGAAATGGTTTAATAACCTCGGTCGTATACAGCAAGGGGATCTTCTACGATTTGGGTGATTTTAACGTAAAGCCAGCACCTTATGAATTCCATGTTCCTAGAGAACATCTCGATGATGAAGGAAAAAGAGCGTTTTTAAGGGGCTTTTTCTCAGGGGATGGAAATATTTCCATATCGTCTGAAGGCAAGGTCACGATACGATTTTACTCAACATGTAGAAGCGGAATAGAGGAATTACACCAAACCCTTAAGGATTTGGGCTTTCATCCTAATAAAATCAGGGAGGAGAAAGAGCTGAGAGGCAAAACAACATACAACTTTACAATTCCGAGAGAAGAGCATATAAAGTTCATAAAGGATATTGGAAGTTATAGACCGAGGCACATGCATATACTTGAAGAGATAAAAAGAGAAGCGGAAGGTCGCGAAGAAGAATGAGAGAAGCTATGATCTGGGGATGGGAAGACGAACCTGAGCTGGCTGGAGAGAATGCCGAAAAATATTTAAGCAAACGGTGGAATACTACAATAATAGAATACTCGATTACAGTCACAGGTAGGATCACTGAGGAGGATGTGCTTTTCAGAATAACCGCATACATAAGTGGCAAGCCTGAGGGTGTGAAGGATTTAGTGGACAACTTGCTCGATGTGGGTTTAATGGGAAAAAGCAAGGTATATTCAATTACGGTAGGCCTCTACGACTATATGGCGTCGGATGAGGAGAAGTACAGAGATAGTTTGCAAGCTGTGAAGGAAGCCTGTAAAAATCGGATACAAACCCTTACGCAGATATTCAAGGAGCACCCGAAGGTTAAGACGCTGCTTGAAAAAGAGAGGAAACTTATAGTTATCCCAGTAACAAGCTTACTCTGCGAATTAGATTCGAAGCGAGTCAACAAGGTAATCGTTAAAGCCGGAAACCATAATTTAGAAGAGATCTTAAACGTACTTCACTTTCTTGCTGACAGACTGATTGAACACGGGGTCGCCGAAAACATTATCGGATATTCTCTAAGGGAGGATGTAGAGAAACTTGAAATCGACGACCTGTATGTTGAGGGCGGAAAAGTGTATCTGTGGCTTGGACATCCATCTGCTAAGTGATGCTGTCGGAAAAATGTGGACCGGGAGGGACTCGAACCCTCAAGCCTCCCGTATTTTGTCCTTTTCGGTCGCCAAACGGGCGTTCTACCTTTGAACTACCGGCCCTTGGTTTAACCTGTTTTTCCGGATGATATTTAAGTTTTCCCTCGGATGCTTTTCCACAGGGATCGCGGATAGCGGCAATAATTTAGCGTGTTAAACCAGTTTTTTAACGAGTTTTACAGCGCTCCCTGAAAGGAAAACCCATAAAAACCCTTTTGAAGAGTTCAACCAGTAGTTGGTGAACAGGGCGAGGATAAAGATAGTGAGTAACGAGCTGAGCGATCTTCAAACGGTAGTGGACCAAATACTTAAGATAGCTAAGGAGAATAATGTTAAGGTTTCAGGCCCGATTCCGCTTCCCAGAAAGGTTTTGAAGGTCACCACCCAGAAGAACCCTAGTGGGCAGGGCACGATAACCTGGGACAAGTTTGAAATGCGTTTCTACAGGAGGCTGATCTACCTTGGGCTTAACGATAAGGCTCTTAGAGCTTTAACAACGATACGTATACCGCAGAACGTCATAATAACTCTCGACCTAATCTCTTGAGAAACCTATTCTCCGCCTAATCATGAAAAGGAGTATTTTCAAACCGTCTTTAAGCGGGTTCAGTTTTGAGAAGCCTATCCTGTTGTAGTATCTTATTCCGACCTCTGTTATTCTAAGGCCTTTCCTGCATGCTTCGGTTAACACTTCAGTAGAGAAGGGCATGCCGTTCTCCCTAAGCCTCATCCTCAAGTAGGCCTCTCTCGAGAACACTTTCATCCCCGTCTGCGTATCGCCGATCCTTCTGAGGAATAGCATTGAGAAAACAGTGTTCACTATGAAGTTGCCAATGTATCTCGAGGTGCTCATTCCCGCCGGCTTGCTGCTGAACCTTCGGCCAGTGGCTATGTCCGTCTCCCCCTTCCTCACCATGTCGACGAGCCTCCTTAGATCCGCCGGGTCATAGGTTCCATCCCCATCCATAAATGCAAGGACTCTTCCCCTGGCTTTCTCCAACCCTTTTCTTATCGCCGCCCCGTATCCTTTCCTCTCCTGTCTAACTACGGTTACTCCGAGGGATGAGGCTATTTCAGCAGTCTTGTCGTCGCTTGAATCCACGATTATGATTTCCGCCCCTGGAAGCCATTTCTTAACACGCTCTATAACTAGCCCTATTGATTTCTCCTCGTTCAGGGTTGGAATGACTACTGACACGTCGCTATGGTCCTGCACCGCACGATGTTTTACGCTTCACAGGGCAAAATGTGTTTGTCACACAGATGAAATCTGCCTTATGAATCTCATTAAAAACATTGTAAAACAGTATTTTTTTCCTTTTTTCAATTCATTTTGAAGAAAATTTCTTTAAAAAACCTTTTTTAAATCATTTTCAGAAATATTCAACTCCTTTATCGTTAAATCTCTTATTTTCGGCATGTAGAGAAGTATTATTGGGATATTTTCCGGCCCAATGTCCAAAACATATTCTCTAACAGACTCATAGAACCTCTGCACACTGCTGTCGGCTGAGAAAGAGACTGAGCCGCGGTTTCCGATTGAGAAAAACAGCCCAGCCTCCCTACATGACTTGAGGTATCTGAGGATGAAGGAGTTGACGAAGTTCTGCGCTGTGCGTCTGCTCCACTTCATTCGGAAATGCGGATGGTTTGAGACGAGGAACCCAGCAAGCTCCTTCTGTTGAACGGTTTTTCCGCCTGCTGAAGCAGGGTTCTGCAGCTCCAGGAACGCCATGCACACCATTATGAACAGCGGGATGGGTGAGACGTTTTCCAGGTCGACTGCCTTCCTGCTGCCAGCCGGCATCGGCCTGGGTCCGAGAATGAACCCCGCTAAGTCGCTTAGGGGAAACTCCTTATGGTTCTCCCAGAGTCTAAGGATCTCTTCGGCGAGCCTTTTCGAGAAGGATGTGTTTAGGCTGCTTATTGTCTGCGACGGCCTGATGCTTTTAAGCTCCTTTCTCAATTCTTCAATCGCCCCGCTGCTTGAAACAGTCATTCTCTCTATTATTCTCGTTAAGACTTTTATCGCATTATCCTGCTTCTCAATAGTCTTCTTGCTTATGTCAACATCCCTCCTAATCCCCTCCAGGATGCCTAGCAGGTCGTCCATCGTCGCCTCCCTCCCGCTCTTGGTTTCAAACTGGCCTAGGGAGAACTGTTTAACCCTGGAGTCCATCAGCTGGGTGTTTATGCTGAGCAGGAAGACCCCGGTGACTATCTTAGGGAAAACAGTATCATACTCCGTGTAGCTCAGCCTGATTATTTCAGCACCACCGGTTAGGGAGAAGAACACTACAGCAATATATGTTAGAAACATCATTATGTATACGCTCGCCCTATAGTTCAGAGCCACCTCGGCGGACAGGTAGAGGAAGATCAGCTCGAGGAAGAAGATAAAGGTCTCATACATGAACCATTGCGTCAAGTAGCGTGGAAGAAGAACATCGGACAAGACGAATGAAATTATGCTTGAGAAGCCTATTACTAGCGTTCCCGCGTAAAGCAGGTATCTTATGCTCCTTCTATCTTCAAAAGGCGAAACAAGTATCTGGATCTGGAATATGAATATTTTAGCAAGCACTGAGAGTATTAGGAAGACCGTGAGCATCGAGATCACGCCCCTAAGGTTCTGAAAGTATAGAAAACTGGGCTTACCGAGATAGAACAGGACGGCGACGAAAATCATGAGAATAGGGAGAATAGTGTAGGATGTAACCCGGAGGCTTTCGACAAGTATTAGGAAAGGATTGGACCTGCTTTTTTCAAGCCGAAGCTTGTCCGCCCCACCTACTATGAGAGTTGCGACTAGGGCGACTGTACCTGCCTGAAGCATCGGAACAGCCAGGAAGAACTTGGCAACATCCAGCAGGATTGAGATGGAGAAAAGGTTTATCGTGATTAGAAGCAGTATTATATAGAGTTTACTGAAGCCACGCTGCCTCAGCCGGTAGAACTCCACTATCTCCCTCGGATTAATCAACCCGGTGGACCCTGCTGGATGAGTATGCGGTTCAAAGCTTATTTATTTTTTCCCACCGACAGCTGTTAAGCCGGTAAAACTTATCTAAGGGACCATTCAAGGATTTTCCATGCCTAAGATAAAGGAGGTTAGAATAGGGATAATAGGCGGGTCAGGGCTTTACACTCTTCTCGAGGCTGTTGGACACAGGATTGTTGAAACCCCGTTCGGCAAAACGCCAAGGATAGAACTAGGGTATATTGGAGATAAGGCTGTTGCTTTCCTGCCTAGGCATGCTAAACCGGGCAGCCTCAAGGTTTCCCATGCGGTTCCACCGTCGGAGATAAACTACCGGGCGAACATTTATGGGCTTAAGAAGCTTGGTGTTGAAAGAATATTCACAACCCAGGCGGCTGGATCAATAAACCCGAATATTAAACCCGGAGAATTCGTCATCGTCGACCAGGTTATAGACGCGACTAAGAGAAGAATACCCACTTTTTTCAACGGCAGGACTAAGGTTAAAGTCTTCAAGGATAGGCCTCCAGTCGGCGGAGTGGTGCACATCGATTTTACGAACCCCTATTGCCCGGAGCTTAGAGATGTTTTAATAAAATCCTGTGGGGAGGAGAACATATTCTGCCATTCAAGGGGCACGTACATATGCACCGAGGGCCCCAGGTTCGAGTCTCCGGCGGAGATTTCAGCATACAGGACATGGGGTGCCGACGTAGTGGGGATGACAGGCTACCCGGAAGTGGCCTTGGCGAGAGAGCTCGGAATATGCTACGCGAGCATAGTGATGTCCACCAATTATGCTGCAGGCACGGGCCCGGTGAAGATTACGCATGAGGAGGTTAAGGAGATTTTTAACAGGAACATAGATAATGTTAAGAGGCTGCTTGCTAGGGCCATTAAAAACACGCCGGACGAGAGGAAGTGTGAATGCGCCAAGTCGTTAGAGGGAGCGACCGCTTAGAACAGTTTGACCCTATTCCTCCATCCAGTCCTCTTTTTCCAGGTTTTCAGGAGAAACATAGTTTCCAAACTTTCTCTGTACTTTCGCTAAACGGGCTCTCTGCTCCTCGAGGATTTCAAATAATTCCTGCGGCGTGTCTTTAGCTTTCTCCTTGAAGAATCTTTCCACACGGTTTATTTTAGCCAGGTTTTCACGAACACGCGTCGTAAACTGTTTCACGTAATCCTCCTTAGAATACTCGACGCCACGCAACTCTCGGAAAAGCATTTTCAAATCCTCGTACTTGGGAATCCAGCCGGTGGGGGATTTTATGGCGTCCACGTCTTTGTGAACCCTCAGCTCCATCCATTTCATCCAAACCTGTTTATCCCGCCTATCGTTCAGGAATTCTCCTGTCTTCAAGTCTCTTAGAAAATAGTTAACCCCGAAGACAATAGGCTGCTTCCTAAGCCTTCTGCCGAATTCAAGATTGTTACGCACATACTCTCCAAGCGGGATTGAGATGAAATCCTGGATGCTCATAATGTTTATCTCATACTTACCCTCGTCCTCAACAAGCGTGAAAGTAGTCTCTGTCTCAAGCGCAGCACCGTACGCGATAATGCCGTGCTCCCAGCTGAAACTCTGTTGAACAGGCACATAGCCCCGTGCGTCGCGGCACCCGTATATGATTCCGCCGAGCTCAACACCCATCGGGTTGTCAAGCTCAGGGTCACAGTTTTCCAGTGCTTTAAGAGCAACGGTGTAGCGGGCATTCTTATTAGCAGGCGGTATTTCTTCACCATTCTCATCCTTCTTGCCCTCCCACCAGTAGCCGGTGTAGTTCTCCCCATCCTTCGGAATCTCGCAGCCCATGCCAAGCCAGTAGGGCTTACCGTCTTTAACGAGCACGTTTGAAAAAATCACCTCCCCCGGCTTCGTAAGCACCTTCCAGATTACAGGGTCGTCAACAGGGTTGACGTCCTTAAGAATGCCGAAGATCCCTGCTTCAGCGTTAACCGCACGGCAAACGCCATCGATGTTTCTAAGGTATGCTATGTCGTCAGCAAGAATAGTGTTACCAGGGATCATAGCGGTAGAGGTTTTCCCACAGCCGCTTGGAAAAGCCCCTGCGAAATAGGTTTTACGGCCACCTGGACCATAGACCCCTGTTATCATCATGTGTTCCGCCAGCCAGCCTTCCCGGTGGGCCCTGCGGATCGTTAAGCGTAGAGCAAGCTTCTTGAAGCCGATACTGTTACCACCGTACTGAGTGTTAACGCTGTAAACAGTGTTTTCAACGTAGTCTATGTAGACGCGCTTCTTATCGGGCTCCATGCTAATCATCCTTTCATCCAGCTTACCGGCCGAGTGTAGAACGCAGAAAAGGTCGTCCGGAACCTCTCCGCGTCGAAACGTCTCGTACGCTGGGCGGTAGAGCAGGTCCACGGAGTGGGCGACATACCAGGAGTCGGTGCACTCCATGCAGGGGATGCTGAATACTGAGCCGACTGGACCGAGTGAGAGAAAACGGACTATCATTATGCGTCCCCGCATAGTGTTTCTCAACAGGCTCTTTATCTCCGCTAAACCCTCCTCCCGCTCAACTTGGTTGAGAGCCTTGTCAAGGGAATCCCACTTGGGCACAAGGTATTTGGTTGACTCCCGGTCCCTACCTTGGTCACGTGGTCCGTCGAAATGATACGTGTGTCCCGGGGTCGCCAAAGGCTTCTCCTCACCCGAGACAACTGCCTGATGCCTAACATACGCAATATCCTCCGGCGAATCGGTGCATATGAAAACTTGATCAGGGTTACACAACTCCACGGCCTCCGAGATGAAGCAGTGAACCCTTGAAACAGGTATGGCGGCAAGCTTCAAGTAGTCAGACTTGCTCATTCTTGTTTTCAATGCTTCAAGATACTGCTGCATTTTCTCACCCCGGATGTTTCAGAGTTAAAGCACCCAGCCTAACCGTATTGCCAGTGTTTAGCCATGTTGGCTTCAACCAGTTTCCCACCCATGCTTGCCGGCGGCACGTGTAGGCGTGGCTTAAAAAGTTTCTCTGAAAATGGTGTTTCTTTATTACGGATTCTGATTAATGTTCCAAATAACAGTTTTTGAACCTAGCATCACCAGCCTGCACTATGAAGCTCCCATAGGCATGTTAGAGGTTAAAAAAGTTTGACGCTAGCCTATTCCAAATAGTGCGCTGCACCCTAGTATCGGCCCCAGTGTCTCCCAGCTTGGCTTCGATACCAGTAAGAATTGAGGAGCGTAATGTACATGTAGAAAAGTTAATAAAGCTGCTTGGCTAAGGGCTTCGCCAGCCGCCCTTTGAGACGGCTAGGAGATGGAGCTCTCCTCCAACCGCCTCAAGCGAGGCTGATAGCTCCTACTATATACATGGAGGAAGATATGTTTGGGAACCGAGGCGGTTAGGATCGAGAAGAGGATTCTGCTGCGGAAAACAGTAGAGTATATTACTGCGAGGCAGAACGATGACGGAGGTTATACTTCTATTCAGTACACGGACTCCACTCTCTACGATACTTATCTTGCTATAGAAACCCTGAGGCTTCTTAAAGTAAGCCCCCCTAGGGTTGATGAAACTATGGCATGGGTTAGAAACTATAACGCTATGAATATTAGGGATTACTATCTTATAAACAAGATTCTAACGGTTCTCAACCAACCTCCAATAGATGTTTCCAAGCATGTTTTTGAACTCATGGATTCCACAGGAAGGTTTGGAGCATACGAGGTTGACGTTGAAACAGTTTCAGAGATTGAAACAACCTTTATGTGCGTGGAGCTTATGAGCATCCTTAACATTGATCAGAACCGAAGCAAGATAGTAGGGTTCCTCCTTTCCATGAAGAATCCTGACGGCGGGTTCGGCACCGCGGAATCAAGCCTAAACTCATCCTTCTATGCCCTCAAAACGCTTTCAACGCTAAACTATCCTATTGAGGAAATGTTGGACACTTTGCACTTTGTGAGGTTGCATGAGAACCCTGAGGGAGGCTTCTCCCTTAAACCAGGTGCCAAACCCTCATTCATGGAGCCGACTTTCATGGGGATAACGTGCCTCCGATTGTTTAACCAAGAGCCTCTTTACCTTGATGAAACCATCGGTTTCATCTTGGGTTGCCTGAACTCTAACGGAGGTTTCAGGAGGAGCCTGGAGCACGGCATCTCATCGTTCGAGTATACTTTCCAAGCAGTCTCCTCTCTAAGAATGCTGGGCCTAGAGGTAGAGAAGTTTTGAGCAGCCAGCTTGACAGAAAACACGAGAGATTTGTTTTCTCCGCCGCCCTAGCCCTCCGGAAATATGTTAAAGATTTGAGAAAACTTGTTTCAGAGGGTGAGCCACCGGAGGCCTCGGGCGTAGCCGGCAGGCCTGCAGCATTATCGGGCAGCGACGCAGAAGCCTTCATGAGCAAGCTTAACGTGGTCGAGCGGATAATAGACGAATTTATTGAAAGATTCAACCCCGGGGTAAAAAATGAGCCTAGCCTAAGCCTTACTTACATATGGATCAGTATTCTTCTCGGGAAAATGGAGGGCATAGTTGAAAGCATGGATCCGCGGAGCCTTGGGAAAACCAGGGGCGAGATGCCGCGTGAACTCGAAGCATATCTCGACAATCGTGTTAAGACTCTTCTAAGCATCATCAGGGAGTTGAGGTCAACCTACACTACCGCTACCAGCAGGAAGACGCAGCCGGCTGCAGAGTAAGCATTATATTTTTTACTATGCGTAGTTTACAATGCTGATGGAAAGGGCTGAATCTAGGCGGAGGCTGCTAGAGCTTGTTGAAAAGTTTCGCGAGAAAGGGGCCACGAGCCCCGATAAGGCTATGACCCTGGAGGAACTGGGACTCCCCTCATGGTTCAGACGCCTAATGCGCGGCCGTCTGGGGAAGCTGGGCGTATTCGTTGAAAAGGAGGGAAAGTACTATCTTTCCGAGGAGCGGTTACGGCAGCTAGAGAAGCGGAGAGGTGAAATGCTGGAGGCCCGGAGCGCCCGGAGAAACCTGTTCATGCTGAGAATAGCGCGAGTAACAGTTGGAATACTGCTCGTTTCGCTCCTGCTGGTAAACATCTACATCAGGGATCCTAATGTTAGAACAGTTTATTCCATCCTGCTGGTCGCGCTGCTAGCCGTATCGATCCTGCAAATCTACTATTTGACTAAAGCCAGGAGGGGTTTCGAGGCTCAATTGAAAAAGGAAGCATAGCGGCGCACCACCCAAATCAGTTTGGAAAAATATATTTGCTAAGCTATCTGCTGTCCACTATCCTTTCACAACGCCCAAGGGCACTAGCCTAGCAACCTTTCGCGAAATCCCCGCCCTATGCGTGACCTCCACAACCTCGTCAGGATCCTTATACGCTCCCGGCGCCTCCTCAGCAACAAGATTCATATCTGCAACCCTAAGATATACGCCTCTCTCCTCAAGCATCCCCCTAATCTGTCTGCTAGTAAACCTCCGCATCGCCTCATGCCTGCTCAGCATCCTTCCAGCACCGTGTGCAGTTGAGCCGAAACTCGCCTCCATCGCAGCCTCCGTTCCCACCAGAACCCAGCTGGCCGAGCCCATTGAACCAGGTATTAAAACCGGCTGGCCGTACTCCCGGTATTTTGAGGGAATATGTCTACTTCCCGGCGGGAAAGATCTCGTAGCGCCCTTCCTATGGACGACAACCCTTCTCATCTCCCCGTCAACCCTGTGGTCCTCAATCTTAGCAATGTTATGCGCAACGTCATATAGAACGTTTAAGCCGAACTCGGAAGCATCTTTTTTGAAAACCTTCGCGAAGCTCTCTCTAACCCAGTGGGTGATAACCTGCCTGTTGAGGAAAGCATAGTTAACGGCGCACGCCATTGCAGCAAAATAGTCCCTAGCCTCCTGGCTTTCAACCGGGACGGCTGCCAGCTCCCTGTCCGGCAACCAGATGTTATACTTCCTGCTCGCCGCCTCCATTGTTTTAAGATAGTCACTGCAAATCTGGTGGCCGTATCCCCGGCTCCCCGTATGTATCAGTACTACTATCTGGCCGACTCTCTCGATGCCGAATCCTCTAGCCACCTCCCCGTCGATAATCCTCTCAACGTAGTCTATCTCGAGAAAATGGTTTCCACTCCCCAAGCTCCCTAACTGGGGGAGGCCTCGTTTCTTAGCGGTGACGCTGACCCTGGTTGGGTCCGCTCCCCTTAGGCAACCGTTCTCCTCAATGAACTCCGCGTCCTCCTTCCAGCCGTATCCACGCTTAATAGCCCAACCCACACCATCCTTAACAGCACTATCAAGCTCGTCGAAGCTCATTCTAAGCTTTCCCTCGGAACCTAGGCCTGAAGGCACGTTGTGGAAAATCTCGTCGAGCAGCTCTCTCAGGACGGGTTTAACGTCTTCAACCTTTAGATTTGTCAGCAGGAGCCTCACGCCGCAGTTTATGTCGTAACCAACTCCGCCTGGTGACACAACCCCTTCTTTAACGTCGAAAGCGCCGACTCCCCCTATTGGGAAACCGTAGCCCTCATGTCCATCCGGGAGAATTATTGAGCTCTTGTATATTCCCGGCAGGGTTGCCACGTTCAACCCCTGCTCAATGGTTTTATCCTGCGTCATTTTCTGCAATAGTGTTTCGTTCGCGAAGATTTTAAGCGGCACCCGCATTCCTTTTTTAGCGCCTACGCCAACCTGGTATTCTACATCCGAAACTTTTTCAAACCTATAGCTCATTTCTCGGGATCACCCTTTAGGGTTTTCCAGATTTCCCCGGGTGACCCCCAGGGATTTTCGCCTTAAAACCCTCAAGCTTTTTAACGCTTCCGGGGTTTATTAAGGTTTCCCCCATGAAAAAAGTAGCACAAGCCGATATTTTCAGTGTCGTAAGGGGGAGCAGTAGTTTCGCGATATTAGTGGATTACGGGTTTTTCGAAACCTAGTCCAGTTGCCAATGCGTGGAAAGCCTTCTGAGGAGAAGCAGGCAGACAAGGCCATGCTTATATTGGAGAGTCTCCCCTCTTAAGCGATGCGTCCTGTTTCCAGCGCTTGGGAAAACTGCTCCACCCAAGCGCAAGTCTTAACGCCGAAAAAACCCGTTAAACAAGCACTTCTAGTTATTGCAATGTTTTTCATAGTCTTGCTTTCAACTCTGTACTACCTTTTCGCTTTTAAACTTGGCTTCCCTGGGAAGCCAGTGCAGCTCTCGTTCAAAGATATTCGGCTATCAGTCGAGAAGCCCGGGGTTTATGAGACTGTTGAGCTGGATATCAGGCTTAACGGTAGTGTAAGCAATCCTTTCGATGAGAACGAGGTTAACGTTACTTCTGAAATCATTCTTCCAAACGGTGTTAAGTGGAACATGCCTGCCTTCTTCTACCAGAACTATGAAAGACGTGTTGTTAACGAGGGGGAGAGCCTGCTTCCATCTGGAGAACCGTTTTGGAAGCTGAGGTTCACACCCATACTGGAGGGAAGCCACAGCATTGTTTTACGCGTTTATTCAAGGGGGGAGCTCACGGATTCTCGCGAGCTGCCTTTAGAAGTAAAGGGTTACTCGCATAACCCTGGTTTTGTGAGACTCAACGGTAACTACTTAGTTTGCGACAATGGCTCAGACCTTTTCCTAATCGGCCAGAACGTTTGCTGGTACACGGAGTCTAGAAAAACGCTTGATTACGATGTCTGGTTTGAGAAAATGGCGGAGAACGGTATGAATTACGCGAGGATATGGATGGCTCCATGGGCGTTTGCGGTTGAGTGGAGCGATAGGGTAGGCAGTTATGATTTGAAGGAGGCTTGGAGGCTGGACTACGTTCTCAGGCTTGCGGAGGAGAAAGGGATATACGTGATGCTGTGCCTAGTTAACCATGGGCAGCTCAGGGCTGGCGAAAACTGGAACGGCAACCCGTATAATAGGGCGCGCGGAGGACCATTGTCCTCACCTGAGCAGTTTTTTACGGATCCCACTGCAAAGGATCTTTTCAAGAAGAGGCTTAGGTACTTGGTTTCGCGATACGCCTACAGTACGCATCTATTAGCTTGGGAGTTTTTCAACGAAGTCGATTTAACGGACAACTATAATCCTTCTAATGTGGCAAACTGGCATAGAGAGATGGCGGATTACTTGAGAAGCATCGATCCATATAAACATTTAGTCACTACAAGTTTCGCGGGACCAAAGGAGGGAGATCTAATTTGGAGAACATCCGGTTTAGATTTCACGCAGACACATATGTATGGTCCAGACGTTAAGGATCTTGCACAGGCGATTTCAAGCGAAATAAAAAGGAAGCTGTCAACATATGGGAAGCCAACACTATTCGGAGAATTTGGCGCCGACTGGAGATGGTTCGACTCCCCATTATATTATAAGGATAAGGAAGGCGTTGAGATACATGAGGGCATATGGGCCTCTCTTATGAGCGGATCCTTTGGGACAGCGATGCTATGGTGGTGGGACGTTTATGTCGATCCATACAACCTATACTATCATTACAACGCTTTGAGAAAGTTCATAGCGAACATTAGCTTCAGCGGATCCGAATTTACTGAGCTCAAGTATAGGCTGGTTGACAATGAAAAGATTAATGTGTCTAACTCAAACCTCGAAATTTTCGGTCTTAGAAACGAAACGTTCGCAATGGGTTGGGTGAGAAACAAAGACTATAACTGGTTTAATGCTATTAGCGACGTTACTCTTGAACCAGTTGGATTAGTTGATGTGGAGTTTCCAGATTTTAAAACGGGAAGCTACTTGTTCGAGGTCTGGGATACTTACTCTGGAGTAAAAACTTGGGCTATTAGGTTAGGGGCCTCTAATAGTAGGCTTGTAGTCGAGATTCCTGCTTTTCTTAAAGACATATCCTTCAAAATAATCATGGTTGAAAAATAAGCTGTTGCTACTCATAAGCTTTATAATGTTGCAGCAGGTTTTATTTTCGCGGATCATGAATCAGCTTGTCGTCTATTATTCGAGGACAGGGACCACGAGGAGGGTTGCACAGGCTATCGCGGAAGTTTTAAAATGCGATGTTGAGGAAATACGGGATTTGAAGAATAGGGCTGGTGTCTTAGGCTGGCTGAGTTCAGGCATGGATGCCACTTTAAAGAGGCTGACAAAGATAGAGAAGCCTGAGAAGCCTCCTGAGCTTTACGAAGTAGTGATAATCGGCACTCCCGTATGGAACAGCACTGTATCCACACCCGTTAGAACTTACATAGTGGAATACAGAAATAGGTTCAAACAGGTCGCATTCTTCTGCACACAATACGGTTCACAGAGCAATGCGTTGAAAGACATGGAAGCCCTTTGCGGCAGGAAACCGGTTGCAACACTTATGCTTAGGAGAAGTCAAGTGGAAACCGGCGTGTTCACCGACGCGGTTAGGCAATTCTACATGCAGATAACCCGGTAGACAGGCATCATGTGGCGAAAGAGGGTTGCGGAGCTCTTCTAAAGAGTTCGGCGGCTCCTTCAAGCCTGAGGATATTAATTGCGACGGCTGCTTAGCAACAGGGGAAAGAATATTTTTAGCTACTGCAGGATCTGTGAGATAAGGAAGTGCAACTAAAGCAGGAAGGTTCAGAACTGTGATTACTGTGAAGAATATCCGTGTGAGAAGCTTGAAGAATTCTTTAAAACAGTTCCAAGCGCCAGGAAGAACTTGGAAGAAGTTAGGAGAGGCTCACCCTAACTTTAGAGGCAGTGTTTCCACAGGGTTTTTAAAAAGCCAAAAAGCATCTTGGAAAAAACAGGTGGTCGGGGGAACCCTTAGGAGAGGAGGCGAAGCCATTTCGCAACCCGTTCCACGAGGAAAACGACTGTTTTCAAAGAGATCTTTACGAAGGGGTTTGTTTTATTGAAATACCATCCTGAGAGTTCTTTTATCCAGTGTAGGTCGTGCTTCAAACATGCCTTCATCACCTCCAGCTGTATCCCGGTGGGCTTAATTCTGTACCATTCCCCATTCTTAAGAACACCCATGGGCACGAAATACATGGGTATTATAAGGCTTCTAAAGTCTTTAAGCTCATCTATGAGCTCAAGGGTTTTAACAAGATCCTCTGGCTTCTCCTGGGGCAGGCCGATTATTATGGTTGCTGCAGGCACTACTCTACACTCGTGCATTATGGAGAAAGCCTCCTTCACGATGCTCGGCCAAGACTCCGCCGGGTAGGGGGCTGCTTTCGCGGGCATTGTTTTCTCAGCCAGCCTTGGGGATCCTGTTTCAATACCGACTTCAACCCCTATGTAGTCATGTTCATCTTGGAGAATTATCTCGGATAAGCGTGTCATGAGGGAATAGTTTTCTTGAGCGTACTTGACTGCGGAGAGGCTCACGTGGCTCCATCCTACAACCTTGAAAAACCTCCTAGCCGTCTGGTGCAGCTTTATCAAAGGTTCCGGCCTAGGCCTAACCCCCTCGGCCCCGTATAGAAGAATGTCTTCAGCGTGCAGGAGACACCTGTCTAGTCCACAGGACTTATTCACTTTAAGCTCCTTCTCAATCATTTCAAGAGGATACTGTCTTAATGGTCTTAGGGTAACGGAGCAAAACCTGCAGCCCCTTGGGCATCCCCTCATTATTTCAACCAGCCCGTTTACAGAGGCATTTTTAATCGTAGGGATCTCGCTCAGCATCGGGGTGTCCTGGATTCCGACGTGCACGTATCGTGGAAGAGGCTTGCCGTCTAGAGCATCCTGGACTAGCTGCACTATCGCTTTATCGGCCTCTCCCTCAATAATGGTGTCTACCCCCCATTTTTCAGCGTATTCAGGCATCCAGAGCCACTGCCACGCGGCAGGTCCTCCCACGATTATCTTCAACCCGTTTTTCTTAGCTGTCCTTATCTCGGGTTTCTCCATGAACCTTTTGAAATACTTTGAGTTAACAGGCTCCTTCCCGGTTAGAACCCACCATTCGCTGCTCGGAGGCCCAAGCGCAAAGTAATCATGATGGCCTATTCCAAGAACCTTAGCGTTCTTCAAGTGTTTCCCAAGGTAGTCAGGGTCTATCACGGCAGCCTTAATGCCTGCTTCGAGCAGCGCGGCCTCTATTTTCCTGAGCCCGTAGGGTGCTTCTAAGGGTCTTCCTAAATCATCCACTTTCACCCTTGGGGCGGCTATGGCCATCCAGACTTTCTCCGGAACCATAACCGGCGGGCCGGTTGTCAGAAAGCCTAGAAACTCTTTACCATGATGGTTACTCATGAGGGTTCTGTCGACAGAAAGCACCACGTCGAATCTTTCACAAGTCATTCCTAAGGCACCGTTATCTCCTCATCGTAAGCCTCAGTACTCCTTTTTTCACCACTATACACAACTATCGTTGCCCAAGTATTCTTGTTT
The DNA here is from genome assembly GCA_017601225.1 of Candidatus Brockarchaeota archaeon. Lineage (GTDB taxonomy): Archaea > Thermoproteota > EX4484-205 > EX4484-205 > JAAOZP01 > JAAOZP01. Next base: position 265,495 of record JAFNIX010000001.1, read on the forward strand.
GAAAGGGGCCTGATCGCCTCCAGCAGTTCCCCATGTTTAAAGCCCTGCATATCGATAATGATGCGCCTATGTTTCGTAAGCAGGGGGGCAATTCTCTCGACAAGCCTGCTGGGCTCCTCCAGATGTCTTTCTTTTTTAACAGTAACATGGAGCTTTCTATCAGGGTTCACTCAAACCACCTCCTCCAAGATTTTCTCGAAACACTGCAACACCTTGTACTTAACGTAATCCTTAATGAGTTGAGAGGCTTCTTCTTCGACAAGCCTTCTGTATGTTGAAATATATTTTAAGGTGATTCGCGCAGCCTTCCTCCTGCTGAGCCTTCCCCTAAGCCTGTCCTCATGCATCTTTTCCAAAACGTTGATTACAGCATTCTCAACCATGATTATTTTCCTCTGCCTATGGTTCGGATCCCTCGCGATTTTTAAAACGCCTTTCCGCGAAAGGTTCCTAACCTCTCTGGAAAGCACTACTCTTGAAAGCTTCCCTTTAAGCCTCTCGGCCAGCCTGTTAAACGAGGTTCCGTCCGGATGGCTCGCCACCTCATCTATTATCCTTCCCTGGATATGGGTTAGGCTCATCGTAAAAAACCGATACATCAATGAACCGGTATTTAAATATATCGGTGATTGTTACTGCCACTCGAGATGGTTTAGTATGTGCCAGTCCGTTTCAACGGTCAGCATTGGAGCCTCACGACGTTTACTGAATGGGGTTTTAATACTATGTTTATCCTTCCATCGACTGCTTCAACCCGCGCCTGTTCTATTCTAACCCTATCCGGCTCGTCAAGCGTATTCCCGTCCTCAACCGATTCTCCTGCGATAAACTGTTGCACACCGCTCTTCGGAGTAAACCCTTTGAAATCCACTTGGAGCTCAACACCGTCATCCTCGCTCCTGTTTAAAACATAAAGGTATAGTGTCTCCCTGTCTTTCGAAACTGTTGCGGAAGCATCTACATAGGGCACGTATCCGCCGGCATCAGTAGACATGTAGTGCTCTGAATCAACCAGCGTTTTAAGAACGCTAGCGCCCTTATTGTCACTGTACATCTTGAAAACAAAGTATTGCGGTGTTAAAACCATGCGTCCATCGGAGGCGGCTAT
>JAFNIX010000020.1 GCA_017601225.1 Candidatus Brockarchaeota archaeon
TCCGCCGGACGAGGTTTCCTACACTGTTAATGTTGTCGGTCCAGAGTCTCCCAGGGTTGAGGTCAGCCTTGAAGCCGGGGAGCCGTTTTTCAAGCATGTCAACATTACGGCTAGGCTTGAGAACAAGGGTGCAGGCGAAGCCCTCAACACCATTCTAGAGTTCGCCGGAGATGTTGAGCCCCTAAGCATAAGCGTTGGAAGCATCCCGGCGGGTGGAAGCTGGAGCAAAGTAGTGACTCTTAGGCTTAGGTCGGAGGTTGCAAGCATAAGGGCTAGGGCAACTTTCTTCGACTCCTCTGGCAGCAAGTATGTTTCAGAGGGTTTCGCAACGGTTGTTTCACCAGCCTACGTCGTTCCAGAACATTTCGAAGAATATACTTTAAGGGTTCCTGAGCATTTTGAGAAGAGGAGGGTCTTCGTCCCAGGCTACGAGGGCTACACCCACGTCAAGATTTACCATCCATACTCAGCCTTCGAAATACCGGGGAGCTTCACGATCAGCTTCCAAGGCCTCATCCTTGAGGCTGAGGGCGTAAAGGTCTACACCTCGTTCCTGCCTATCGCAGATGAGGGCTTCGAGCTCAGAGTTATTCCTAAAGAAGTTACGCTGAACATTTACGGCGATGTCCTCGTAGGCCCGCTCATCCCTGTTCAGGGGCTGCAGACCACTGTACCAGTGAAATACGTGGTGAAGAGTGTGGAGCCTGCTTTCGAGGAGAAGATGCTTAGAGAGGATGAGGCTAAGATGATGCTTAACGCCACGGGCTGCGGGGAACTGGTTGCTCCAGAGGGATACGAGGTCGTCCTTGCTTCGAAGCGCGTTGTTAGGAAGCAGGTCTGGGTTGACACATCAACCTACAGGAGGCTTCAGCAGGAGGGCTTCGGAAGAATACGAGAAGGATGCTACTGGTATGAAGACGGGGGCAGGGAGGAGTGGCCCTCCTCCGACGCAATATGCGAAGCAACACCCCTGGAAAGAGAGTTCTACGCTAACAGGATCGTCCTAGTCTACCATCCTCTCCAGGAGACTCCTCTAGAAAGCTCGCTGGTAAGGGGCATCTGGCTGAGAAACTACGCTACCCAAGACATAGATTACACGTTTACCGTTGAGCCCGTTACCCTGCCGCCGGGGAAATCTGAGAGCACGATGCTGAAAGCTGAGAAAGCATGCTGCAAAGAACTCAGCGTGTTCCTCTTCGCGAACACAACCTTCTGGATAAGGCTTCATAAGGGTGATAGGCTTGTCGCAGAGCTCTTCCTACCGAGGGTTCTAATATTACCGTTCCCGTTTTCCCTACAATGGTGGCGCGGCTTCATCCTAGGCCTCGTAGAAAGAAGCCCGAGGATAATGATGAACACGATGATGCTAAGCATGGTCGCGATGGTCCCCAGGGAGCTCATGCCAGCTATAGCGGCCGCGCTAGTCTTCCTTAAGGCATACCAGGTTTACAACCAGAGGGGAGAGATTTTCAACGCAACCACCGCGTTAGGAAACCTGACAGCCATGGGACTCATATACCGTGGGATGGCTGACGGCTACAGGCTCCAGGGTAAGAATGGCTTCGCAACGCTTTGCGAAAACCTTTCTCAAACATTCCTCAGCAAGGCGGAGGAGGTCGCAGAGGATCTCGGCCTAAGGCTAATAATGGATGTTTCACTCGAAGACCTTAAGACAGCACTAGGCTGGAGGAAGGCAAGCGAGTACGAGCAGGGCTATGCAGCGGGTAAGATCGTGGGCGCTATGGTTGAAGCAGTGGTCTACGCGGCAACATTCGCAACCATCTACCACGAGTTCTCAACAGCAAGAGACATACTCACAATAGCGGGGAAGGCTGGAGAACTCTCCTCATCCTCAGTGCTGAAGAGGTTTGCGCAGGGCCTCTACGCCTGGGTAACCCCAGCGATATGGGACCTTGCTGAGAGTGGGGTGAAATTCGGGGCATGGGTTAAGGGCAGGCTCACCCTGCAGGATGTTTCAAAACTCATCCTCGCAGACCAGGTTAGTAAGAGCTTTGGGGAGACTGTTGGGGAAGCCTTCAAGGAACTCGAGAGCCTCCCGGACGGAGGAGAGCCCGAGACCATTGTGAAAGAGGTCTCAAACATCGTCGACAGAGTCACCTTGGATAACGATATTCCTGAAGGCGTTGGAGCAAGAATCCTAGGCATACTGAGCAAGATGTGTGAGGAATACGTTGGCAGAGAGGACTGGGGAGAGAAGACAGACCAGGCTGCGGAAACCATGGTTAAAGCATGGAAGAGAGTTAGCAAGCTGGAGGCATGGGGGAGAGAAGGCGAGCCTGGGAAGCTGCTAATAGACTTGCTGGATGGCATCAGTGCTGGGGAGTCTGAAGAAACGGTTGCTGTTCTAAGGGGGCTGGCTCAGCTGGATGAGGATGAGCTTGAAAGCGTAGGGAGAGCTCTAACTAAGGTTGGAGACGGCTTCGAGAATGGGCTTAGGCTTTCCAAAACTTATCTCGTCGCCAGGGAAGACTATGGGAGAGATATTGCTGACGCCTTCTTAAACAGCATCGCCAAGCATCCTGAGCTTTTCAGCCTCTGGAGCAGAGCCTTAGAGGGCGGAGCCACAATATTCATCGGAGTGCCCCCTAAACCGGATAGGATATCTTTACCGGAGGGTGTTCCTGAGAGTGTTTACCGCGTCATCATATCGGATTCCGTTGGCGAAAGCATCCTGATAGACAGCTTCAGGAGGATTGATAGTGGGCAGGAAACAATCCGCTTCTCCTCTGAGGACACTGCCGGCAGGATAGGAACGGGCCAGAAATACCTGGTTATTCTCAAGGCTGCAACCCCAGAGGACTTTCTCGAAAAATACCCGTCGAGGTTAGTTAAGGCTACGGGGGGAAACGCCTACCTGGTGGATACTGAGAACAGTAGGGTTGTTGAAGGGCTGGTTGGGAGGCTGGACGAGTACGGGGGCTTCGCGTTCATCAGGTTTATGGTCACGGATGCTGACGGAAACCAGATTGAGCTCAGGCTGACCCAAGGAGGCAAGCTGATGCTGATTTCCGATGGGGGGAGAACCATGATAGGCGGTGTGGAGCTGAAAACCGTGTGGGATGGTGCTGGAGGCGAGGTGGCGAGGCTCCTGTTCCTCCAGCAGGAGGGTACGGACAGGTATGGTGGAATCATCGTCTTAAGCAGGAGGCTTCCCTCCGGGCCAGTGTGGTTCCTGAGCAACGATGAGCACGTCATAGAGATAAAGCTAGGCCAGAAATACCTTGACGTAAGCGGGACGCTTAAGAGAATCATAGGCGGGGAAGAATACTTGAGGCTCTGCGAAGAACTGGGTAGCGGGGACGCGGTGCTGGGAGTCGTGTACCGTAAGGAGACCGGCGTAATAGATTCCGCGTGGACTCAGAGCGCTGACGCGGAGTTCAAGATTAAGGAGGCTGAGGACGTGCTCGGCCTACTCATCGTAAGGAAGAACGGGCTTAGCGCGGTAAGCCCAGATGGGAGCGTTAGAGCAGAGCTTTCCGGGGAATATTTGAAGTTTCACGGCGTCAAGGGGATGGGTGAGGGCGCTGCATTCAGGGTGAGCGAAGCCCGGTTCAGGGAGCTCAGCGTGTATGGTCCGATTCTCGAGGCGACTCTGCCAAGCGGCGAGGCTATTCTGTTCCGCGTTGACGTGAGCGGGGACAGTAAATCAGTATCCTCGAAGCTGGCCTTGGCAATAGATGGATACGCGCCGGAGATAAACCCTATTGAATACTATGGCGAGCTCAAGATTAAGCTCAGCGAGAGTGGCGAAACGTTCGAGTACACTTTAAGGGATGCGATGGTCGTCGAGTATGAGGACAGCAAAGGAGTCCATAGAAGTGTTATTGGCTTAAGCGAGCCTCTCCCGGATAAAGTATTGAAGGAGCCTCAACACGTTGCCGCAAAGCTGTTCACGAAGAGCCTGTTAGAAAAACTGGGATATAAGATCTTGGAGGAAGAAAGCTCCTACGATTTAGGTCATGCGAAGTATTTCTTTGACTTCAAAACTGAAACACCGAATGATAAAATAGCTATTGTAGAGTGTAAGCATGGTGATGAAACTGTCAGTAAAATAGATCAAGCTGACAAATATTTTAGAATTGCCAGAGAAAACGGTTGGAGGCTGATCTACAGCTTTCTTCATGCTCCTCAGACCTCTGAAACCAAAGAATTGCTTAATCACTTGGTTGAGCTTATGAGGCAGTACCCAGACACGATAGAGGTTTTTATAAGTGGCGAGAAATATGGGGGATAGTAGAAGATGACTGAGTACTGGATGGTGATCAAGCCTATGCCTAAAGCTCCAAGAAAGATAAGGGAAGAGTTGAAGAAGATTTACATAGTGCTGGCCGGAGAGAGTTGGCTTATGGAGAAAAAGGGGTTGAAATACATCCCCGCTATCATTCGTTCGGCTTATGCTTACGGTGAAAAGGAGGTTGAAGAAGTTAAGAAGAACCAATACGTTTCTGAGCTCATGTGTAAGGTTAATGTGATCATCAAGAAGTATCCCGACAATATCAGGGTAGATCCGAAAACTTGGAGGAGTGGTTTAAAGTTCTTCTGGCCCATTGAAGTCTTGGAGGTTAAAGAGGTTAAGGATGAATTGGAGATGTTGCTTACGAAGACGTTCTTTTCGAAAGATAATCCTGAGGACAGGATGATAGCTGAGGAATATATTAAGAGAACTGGAGTCTCCTATCAAGAGGAACAGATGACACCGGATCAACGTATCACCTACCGTATCGATTTTATGAACGGTTTCATGAAGGAGTGGGGAGAGTTCTTTAAGAGGGTTTATGAGATTCATAGGCAGCATAACATTAAGATGTGGTTCCATGTCGAAGGAGCGTAGCACGAGGAAGTGAAGTAGTCGCGCGATTTAGATTTGAGCGCATTATCTTATCGTAAGAATAGTATCATGAGCCGTTGCAGAGGGGCTGTTTCAAGCTGTTGCTAGGGCGTGGAAAGCAGCCATTTCCATAATGGGATGCATTCTATCTTTTTATCGTTGGTTTTTATTTCATCCTCATAATCCCAGGTGATTATTAAGAGATCGTTACATCCTAGTTCGCCGCTTGCCTTACTTAAAGCCCTTATCTCCCTTTTCTCAATCTCATCCCTGCCGGAGGCGTAAGTCACTTGGATCAAGCGTTTAACTTCTACCCCATTCTTAATAATGAAGTCAACCTCGTTCTGCTGGTAGTCCCTCCAGTAGAAAATCTCGAGCAGAGGATTTTTAGACTGCATTCTCCTCAGGTGTAGGAAGACCGTGTTTTCAGCTAGTTTTCCAAAGTTCTCGCTAAACCTGAACCCGGCTGCGCTCGACAGTCCGGTGTCTATAGCATATGCTTTCTTTATCCCCTTAACTTGAGATTTTAGGGAAAGCGAGAATGGTCTTAAGAGATTTATCAGCCTAACCTCTTCTAAGGCCTGCAGAATCTTGGACGCTGTCTCCAGACCTATTCCAAACCCTCTTCTCAACGACCTTAGAGTAACGTATTTAGACACGTTTGTAATTAGGAACTTGGCAACTTCATATGTAATGCTTGCATCAAGGTTAAACCTCTCCGCCACATCCTTGTAGATTATGTCGCTGAAATACTCTTGGAGAACCCTGTACCTGAGCACTTCATTCTTGAGAACGACCTCAGGGAACCCGCCGAACTCTAAGTATTCTCGCAACAGGTTTTTAACCTTAGCTTCAGTCTTGTAGGAAAGAAGCTTACTCTCCGCTGAGACCCCGAGGAAACTCAAGAACTCTCTGAACGAGAGCGGGAAAACCTCGTGTTTAATCGTTCTTCCAGTTAGAATCCTTGCATACTCGCCTTTCAGGAGCTTTGAGGAAGAATCCGTGATGAAAATCCTGTTAACCTCCCTCATGTCGTACAGTCTTCTGGTAAAACGTGGCCAATCCTCCCGGAAATGAACTTCGTCCAGAAACAGGTTGACGTTTCTCGGCGAGGCTCCCGATAACTCCAAATACGCTTTGAAAACCTCATCTAGAGGAATTTTTCTGAACCTTTCAAAGTCGAAGTTTAACATCAGCAGGTTTAACGGGTCTACACCCTGCTCAACCAGGTGTCTCATTACTTGAAAAAGCAGGGTTGACTTCCCACATCTCCTGACTCCGAACAGGATTCTAATCTCCTTTCCCCCAGACATCTCTTCAAAATCCACGTCTCTCCTCCTGCCTACGAGTTCCGCCGGAATAGTTTTCAACTCCCACCAGGGATTCTGAACCTTCAACCTGTCCTCCACAAACCTTCTGGAAAGTGGCTCCATTATACGTCATATGGTTCATTTTTGCTTAAAAATGTTACTGACTATAGTTCATTTTTATAAAAAATGGCTGGATGCTGATCTACAGCTTTCTTCATGCTCCTCAGACCTCTGAAACCAAAGAATTGCTTAACCACTTGGTTGAACCCATGAGGCAGTACCCAGACACGGTGGAGGTTTTTATGTGGCAAGAAATATGCGCGCGCTAAGGAGGTTAAGGATGAATTGGAGATGTTGCTTACGAAGACGTTCTTTTCGAAAGATAATCCTGAGGACAGGATGATAGCAGCGGAGTAGCGCGCTCAGAGGGTTGTGCGCTGGGCGACACGGTTTTCCCTCTTCTTTACCGGGTTTAACCATCCTTTTTCAATGTTGCCCGGGAAATAATGTTTATAACCAGCCTTGCCTAAAGCCCCCTTAAGCCTGCTTATGAGCAACAGGGAGTTTAAGGAGATAGTTCGGATCGCCGGCGTTGACTGCGACGGGAAGAGGAAGGTACTGGACGGTCTATCACTGGTTAAAGGAGTAGGATGGTCTACGGCGAGAGCGTTATGCATAGCTTTAAACATTCCAATGGACACTAGGCTGGGCTACTTGTCCGACGAGCAGGTTGCGAGAATAGAGGCTGCGCTGAGCAATCCCAGCTCTCTGAACATACCGGTTTGGATGCTTAACAGGAGGAGGGATCCGGTAACCGGTGAGAATAAGCATCTGATAACCTCCGACTTGGAGCTTACTCAGAAGATGGATATTGAGAGGATGATGAGGATTAAGTCTTGGAAGGGTGTTAGACACTCTCTCGGATTAAAGGTGAGGGGTCAGAGGACCAGGACGACCGGCAGGACCGGTGGGCCGGTTGGTTTTTCAAAGGCTGCTATGAAGGCTTCTGGAAGCGAGAAAAAGTGATGAGGAATGGGTGACCCGCGTAAGATTAGGAGCAAAATCCTCCATCCGAAGCATCCTTGGGTTAAAGAGCGTTTAACGGAGGAGCTGGTTCTCGTTGGAGAGTATGGTTTAAGGAACAAGAGGGAGCTTTGGAGGGCCGCATCCTTCCTTAGGGGTGTTAGGGCTTCAGCCCGCTCCTACCTGAGCCTGACGGGTGAGGAAAGGGTTAAGAGGGAGTCGGAGCTTATTTCAAGGCTCCACAGGCTCGGCCTGGTAAGCAAGGATGCGAAGCTTGACGATGTTCTCTCACTGACTGTTTCAAACGTTCTTGAAAGACGGCTTCAGACAATCGTTTACAGGAAGGGTTTTGCGAAGACTATTCACAGCGCTAGGCAGGCTATAGTTCACGGCAGGATCATGATTGGCGACCAGATTGTAAGGTCGCCGGGGTACTTCGTCACTAGAGACGAGGAGCCTCTCGTGACACTCTCCACGGCTAAAGCCGGTGGGATTCCCGGTTCGTCAGCCTGAGGCTTCATCCCGCCGGGTTAAGGGCTGTGTCAACCCAGCCCCTGCCATATGCGTGTAGCATATGGCCCGCTTCATAATGTCATGGTCGTTGTAGTAGGCATTACAAGGTGGACTAGGATGCTGTTTCCGAAATTCCTTGCTTCGGCTCTTCCACAGTTCCCAACAATATCAGAACGATGGGTAGTATATTATTATTCTGATCGTACTCAGATCGTATACAGATAAACACAGACTGTACTCAGAAGAATTTAGATAGTATTTGGATGAATCTGGAGCGCGTGCTATCTGAAGGACATAGGCTTTCTCGCCTAATACGGTTGTTCTTTCTCCCGGTGCGAAGATTCTTGTCTTGAATGGGGATCATGCGGTAAAAGCTACCGTAGGCCTCTTGCTTCACCACCGGTTGAAAACAGATGGCTTTGAATGGAGCGAGGCGAGGGAGAGAAGGGTTAGCATTATGACGCTTAACGGTGCAATAGTGTATGGCTTATCATGCGTTAAAGGTTTACGGGAAGAATTTTTTCGAACACCGGGTGAAACAGTTTAATAGCTGCCCGCTTATGTTAAACCCTTTGCTGAAAGGCTAGAATCTCCTACCTCTTCTACCACCGGGTTTCCTAGTCCCGTCGGTGGGAATGGGCGTCACATCCTCTATCGCTATTATCCTTAGACCCGCCCTTGTCAACGCTCTTATGGCTGCTTGAGCCCCCTGCCCAGGGGTTCTAGACTTAATGCCTCCCGGAGCCCTAACCCTCACCTTGATGCTTGTTATCCCCAGTTTCTTCAAGGCTCCAGCCACAGTGTTTGCAGCCATCATCGCGCCATACGGGCTGCCTCCAAGCCTGTCGGCCTTAACATGTTGTCCTGCTGCGGATATTGCGAGTGTTGAGGCGCCGCTTGGATCCGTAGCGTGCACTATAGTATTGTTGCTGGAGGAGTATATTCGTACTACCGCATATTTCCCCTGTTCAGTGCTCACGCGGCCATCCTGCTTAAAAGAGGTTAATAAGCGTTCTCCAAGCGTCTTACTCGGCAGTCACCGGGTAAACACTAACCCTTAAATACCTTCTCGGGAAAATAGCACGTTAATATGGATGTAAAGATACTTAGGCTGAGCGACGATTATCTAGAGGCTAGGCTGGAAGGATGCTCGGAGGCACTTGTAAACGCGATTAGAAGGACTATTCTTGAAGAGGTTCCTACGCTGGCTATCCACGAGGTCTTCATCTTCGAAAACTCGAGCCCGATGTTCGACGAAGTGCTTTCAAACAGGCTTGGCCTAATCCCCTTGAGAACCCCGCCTGGGAAATACCTTCCAATGGATTCCCAGGAATGCCTGCAGGGCTCCAGCGAGAAGTGTTTCACCTCGCTCAGCCTAGATGTTTCCGCCGGAGACTCGCCCTTGACGGTTTACTCTAAGCATCTTGTCTGCAGGGATGAGGAGGTTTACCCTGTATACGGCAATATTCCTATAACCAGGCTGCCGCCAGGCGGGAAGCTTAGGCTTGAGGCGATAGCTAGGCTCGGAAGGGGTAGGATGCATGCTAAATGGCAGCCCGCCTCCCTAGCAACGTACAGCTTTACGGATTCCCCGGATACGTTCGTTTTCAAGCTTGAATCAACGGGTTCTCTGCCCTCAATAGAGGTTTTCAGGCAGGCCCTGGATATTTTGAGAGATAAGTTTAAAACGCTTCTGGATTCTCTCACGCTTCCTGAGGTTGAAGAGAAGCGTGGCGGCGAGGAGGGTGTTGCTTTCGGTGAGGAAGGCGGCAGGTGACTCCAGGTTCTGGAGGAGGGTTGAGAGCCTTTTATCCAGGCCTAGAAGCAGGATGGCTGAGGTAAACGTGGGTAAGATTTCGCGTTTAACCCAGCAGGGTGACCGTGTAGTGGTCCCTGGAAAAGTCCTGGGTAAGGGGGAGATCAACCATAGCGTCACGGTTGCCGCCCTCTCCTTCTCCTCAGCCGCTATGGAGAAGCTGAGGTCAGCCGGATGCAAAGTTATGCGGCTTGACGAGTTCGCAGAGGTTGAGCAGAAGGGCTCGGGGGTGAAAATAATTGTCTGAAAGGATTCTCGTGGTCGACGCGACCGACCAGGTTCTGGGAAGAATGTGTTCAATCATAGCTAAACGGCTCCTCGAGGGATACAGGGTTTACGTGGTTAACGCTGAGAAGACGAGAGTATCTGGAAGGAAGGACAGCTTCATCAGGGAGTACGTGGGCTTCCTGGAGGTGAAGAGCGTTAGGAACCCTAAGCATACGCCGAGGCATCCGAGAAACCCGGTGACCTACGTTAGGAGCGTTGTGAAAAGCATGCTTCCAATGGATAAGCCTAAGGGGATGGAGGCGTTTAGAAGGCTCAGGGTCTACTGCGGCTGGCCGAGCAGTGTTAAGGGTGAGGCTGTAAGGTTTAAGGATGCTGACGCCTCTAGGCTTGGAAGAGGATCCTTCGCCCTTTCAGACTTGAAAGGGTTTTTCACTGTTCCGGAGGCTGATTAGGTTTGCCCACTCCTAGGAAACTGCCCCTGATTGTAACGGGTTCCGTCAAGAGCTCAGTGGCCAGGGCTGTGGTTAAACAGGGTTCTGGACGCGTAACTATAAACGGCTACCCGGCTGAAAACTGGCTTTACAACCCATACAGGATGCTCGCGTTAACGCCTTTGAAGCTTCTCCCTGAGCAGTTTAAGGACGTCGACGTTGAGGTTAAGGTTGAAGGCGGGGGTCATGCTTCACAGGCCAGGGCAGTTATGCAGGCTTTAGCCAGGGGTATTACGCAGTGGACGAGGAGCTCCAGCGTTAGAAACATTTTCAGAGGGTTCGACAGGCATCTTCTCTCCGGAGACCCTCGTTGGAAGGAGCCTAAGAAGTTTGGAGGACCGGGTGCGAGAAGGAGGTTTCAAAAATCTTACAGGTAGGTGAGTATGGCTTGATGTTTCCAGTTAGATGTTTCACGTGCGGCAAGGTCATAGGCCACTTGTGGGAGGACTACCAGAAGAGGGTTGCTTCAGGCGAGGATCCTAAGCAGGTGCTCGACTCCCTGAACGTTAAGAGGATCTGTTGCAGGCGAATGTTTATTTCACATGTTGACTATATTGACGAGCTGCTTTCGTACTCGCGAGGATTATCGCTTGGGGAGGATTACAGGCAATGAGCAGCGGTGAGAAAAACGGGGAAGGACTTCTGATCCTTAGAACAGAGTATATTGCCGCAGGCGTCCACATAGGTACAAAGGTTTGCACGGTCTGCATGAGGCGTTTCGTAAGGTTCACTAGGCCCGACGGGCTTAACCTGATAGAGATCGCTCAGACCGATGAGAAGATCAGGATTGCTGCAAAAGGGCTCTCAAGATACGATCCTGGTGACGTGATAATCGTATCTGGAAAAGAGTATGGAAGAACACCGGTTCTTAAAATGTGCGAGTATACTGGTTTCAAGCCTATTGTGGAAAGGTTTCCGCCAGGCATCTTTTCAAACCCGAAGTATGAGGGCTATATTTCTCCGAAGATAATTCTTGTTTCAGACCCCAAGGTTGACGAGAAGGCTATTCGAGAGGCTACGCTAATCGGGATACCTGTTATAGGAGTATGTGACACGGATGATTCCTGCTCCTACATTGACCTTATTATTCCCGCGAACAACAAGGGGCGTAGCTCCCTAGCCCTAGTATTCTGGCTGCTGACAAGGGAGGTTCTCAGGAACAGGGGGGTGCTCTCCCCGACTGAAAGCATGAGTGAAAACTTCCACGCTTTCGAGACCCAGATCGAGGAGGCTGCGGAGACAGTCTAGCATGGCTAGGGTTAGAAAGCCAGCGTACGCTGGAAGCTGGTACGAGGGCACTAGGGAGAGCCTTCTAGAGCAGCTTCAAAGCCTTTTCAAGGGGAGACTCGGGTATGGAAGCCTCCCTGTTCTCGGAGAGTACGACCCCGGGTTGCTTGGCCTCATGGTTCCACATGCCGGGTACGTTTACTCCGGCATGGCTGCCACATGGGCCTACGGTGAGGCTGCTAAGCATGGTTCCAGAGACACCGTTGTTGTGATGGGGCCCGACCACCATATGGCTTCCACAGGCTTCGCCACTATGAGTGAGGGCGTGTGGCGCACTCCGCTTGGGGAAGTTGAGGTAGACAGGCAGACGGTGAGCCTGCTTCTAAGCTCCGCACCATTTGTTGAGGATAATTTTCACGCTCATGCTTTCGAACACTCTGTTGAAATACAGCTCCCCTTCCTACAGCTTGTCTACGGGGGCTGGTTCAAACTCGTCCCAATAATAATTCATGATTTCAACCTTGAAAGGAACATTAGGCTTGGAAAAGCATTATGCAGGGCTATTGAAGGGAAAAAGGCTATCGTTATCGCCAGCTCGGACATGAGCCATTATGTTCCAGCAGGGGAGGCTGAGGAGAACGATACGAAGACGATTAGAGCAATAGAGTCGCTGGATGAGAAGCTGATTCACTCCGTCGCAGTCAACTATGAGTCGCTCTGCGGCCTGGGGCCAGTTATAGCGCTGGTCTCATGCGTGAAGGACATGGGGTGCTCAAAAGTAAAATTATTAAAATACTATAACTCCGGTGAAATCACAGCTGACTATCAGGGTGTAGTGGGATACGCTTCAATAGCCTTCTACAAGTGAAGACTGTTGAAAATAGTGTGCAAGGCCCCTGGGAAAGTAATCATTTCCGGTGAGCACTCCGTAGTATACGGCCACCCCGCCTTGGTGGCTGCGGTTAACGTTTACTCAGAGGTTTCGGTTGAAGCTTTCGACGAGATCGGTGCCCACGAAATATTCTCGGCCAAGTATGGGTTTGCGAAGATGATAGGGCGGGCTTTCTCAGGCCCAAGCCAGCTGAAGCCTTTCGCGAGAATCATAGACGTATTCCGGGGGTCGGAGGGTTTTAAAGGTAGGCTCAGGATTCGTATAGGCTCAGATATTCCTCCAGCCTCTGGAATGGGTTCTTCCGCATCCATATCCGTCGCGCTGGCTTACGCTCTGCTCAAGCTGGTTTACGAGAAGCCTCCTGACGAGAAGGTTTTTAGCCTCGCGATGGAGGGCGAGAAGGTTGCGCACGTTAATCCGAGCGGCGTAGACGTGGCGGCAGCACTCTGGGGCGGCTTAATCCTGTTTGTTAAAGACAAGGGGGTTGAGAGGCTTGAATCAGGCCAGGGCGTATTCCTACTGGCGGACTCAGGCTTAGAGAGGAGTACGAAAGACATGATTCTTAGAGTAGCGTCTCTAAAAGAGAAGGAGCCTGATCTCTTTAACATAATTATGACATCGCTAAGCAGCATCACAACCAGGATTAGCAGGCTTCTGCAGAACGATATTGCTGAAGCAGGCAGGCTCATGACGCTTAACCATCTCCTACTTTCTCTCATGGGTGTTTCAAACAGCAGGCTGGATTCCTTGGTTTGGGCAAGCATATCGGCAGGCGCGTATGGCGCTAAGCTTACTGGCGGCGGAGGCGGGGGATGCATCCTAACCCTGGTCGACGAGAAATCGTTGAACACTGTTGAGGAAGCATTGCGAAATTTGAATGCTCCTACAATGGTCCTTAGAATGGTTGAGAAAGGAGTCTACTCGGAGGAATCAGACTAGAAAACCGTTTAGAATCCGTATGGGATCCAAATACGGGAGATGCGAGATCTTCCAGACATGATAGTTAAATATAGGAGAAGGAAAAGGGAGACCTTGGAGGACGCACCTTCAATAATCCGATATGAACCAGACTAGCCTCAGCACGAGTAGCTTCGCATTCGTCACGAGGATCTGGCTTATGAGGGTGGAGGAGGCGGAGGAGCAGGCTTAGGCTTTCTCCAAGCTTCAGCGCGACTAGAATCACTATGAGCAAGACCCATATCACTATAGCACCCAAAATTAGGAATACTTGCGTGAAATTCTCGTCGTAGAGTGCTTTAAGCGTTAAGCTAGTCTGCTCGCCCGACATCCGGACAACGACCTCGCTGACCTTAGACTCAACTACGCCGGTCCAACTGTTAAACTGATACTTGCCCCGAGCATCCCGAAGAAGCCTTTCATCGGCTCCTTCCTCGGAGCCTTCACCTTCCCCATATCGCCCTCCTCATATGTGCCTGACCGCGCGCGGCCGGCCGGACCCTGCCGGCAACAGAGTTAAAAACTCTACGGGAGTCTTCAAACCGTGGCAACCGAGAGCAGGAAGGCTGAACACATTCGAATAGCCTTGGAGAAGAACGTTTCCTCCAGGGTTTCCGCGGGCTTCGAGGACGTTGAGCTTATTCACAACGCTGTCTGCGAGATTGATCTGAGCGATGTCGATACCAGCGTGACAGTAATGGGTAAGAGGCTTAGGCTGCCTCTCATAATAGAGGCTTTAACCGGTGGAACAAGGGAGGCTAAAAGGATAAACATGGGTCTGGCAGAGGTTGCTGAAGCCGAGGGGATAGGGATCGGCGTTGGAAGCGTCAGGGCTGCGATGGAGGACCCTAGTCTAGTGGACACTTATGCGGTAGTTAGGGACAGGGCTCCCAGTACGCTTGTGATTTCCAACATAGGTGCTGCACAGGTTGCTAAGCATGGTTCAGAGTATGCTTTGAAAACAATGGGGATTGTTGGAGCAGACGCTCTGGCCATACATTTCAACAAGCTTCAGGAGCTGGTGATGCCAGAGGGGGAGACATGTTTCAAGGGGGTGGGTAACCATGTCTCTGAACTCTCTGCGAAGCTGGGGGAGAGGCTTTGCCTTAAGGAGACTGGCGCAGGCTTCAGCGGGGAGGCTGCTAGGCTCGCTGAGTCCTGGGGAGTCAAATGGGTTGACGTGGCGGGCGTAGGTGGGACAAGCTGGTACGCTGTGGAGTATTACCGTTCAAGGGGAAGCGGGAGCAAGGCTTCCATGTTGGGCAAGGCTCTTTGGGACTGGGGTGTTCCAACAGCCGTCAGCATTGTTGAGTCGAAAACTTTCGCACGTAGCTTGAAAGTTATAGCGAGCGGCGGCGTTAGGACCGGTGTCGACGCGGCTAAAGCCATAGCGCTCGGGGCCAGCTGCACAGGTATGGCTATGCCGTTTCTGGTTTCCTTCTCGAAGGGGGGTGTTGAGGAGGCTAGGAGGCTGGTTAAATCCTTTGAGCTTGCCTTAAGGTTCACGATGTTCCTGGTCGGCGCCAGGAGTATTGAGGAGCTCAGCTCAGCCCCGCTTGTTGTAAGGGGTAGGACGGCTGAATGGCTTGAGCAGAGAGGAGTGCTGGCGAGGCTTCTAAACGGGAGGAGAACCCTATGAGCGAGGAGCTAGTCAACCTGATAGAGAGGCTTGCGCTGGAGAACGCTGTAGCCTTTAAAGGTGTGGCTAGGGCTGAGGCGGTGCTTGGGAAACTGCTAGGCATGAACCCTGGTTTAAGAAGCAGCGTTAAAGAGCTTATTCCAATAATCCGGGATGTGACTGAGAGGGTTAACAGGCTTACGCTTGAAGAGCAGGCTGAGCTGCTCAGGAGGCTAGGTGTTGTTGAGAAAACGGGGAAGGCGTTGAAACAGGAGCCTCCTTCACTCCCTAGGGCAGAGGGCTTCCACCAGGTTGTTTTAAGGTTTGCTCCTAATCCGGATGGGCCTCTTACGCTTGGCAACGCTAGGCCGGCTGTGCTCTGCGACTACTACGCTAAGAGGATGAACGGTAAGCTTATTCTAAGGTTTGAAGACACGTCGCCGTCGGTCAAGCCTCCGTTGAAGGAGGCTTACGACTGGATTATTGAAGACCTAGAGTGGCTCGGCATCCATCCGGATGAGATACACTACCAGTCCAACAGGCTTCAAACATACTATGACTATGCTGAAAAGTTTATTGAAAGAGGCTTCGCATACGTCTGCCTCTGTAAGCCTGAGGAATTCAGGCGTTTCGAAAAGAAGGGTGAGCCGTGCCCCCATAGGGATCAGGATCCGGATTTAGGCTTAAGCCTCTGGGAGAAAATGTTGAACGGGGGTCTTAACCCGGGTGAGGCTGTTGTAAGGGTCAAGACGGATATGAAGCATCCTAATCCTGCGGTGAGAGACTGGCCCGCGTTAAGGATAGATGTTGCGAATCATCCTCGGGTCGCGGGCTTCAGGGTCTGGCCGCTCTACAACTGGTCCTGCGCCATAGACGATCATGAGATGAGGGTTTCACACGTGATAAGGGGTAAGGAGCATTTGACGAACGAGGTCCGCCAATCCTATGTTTTCAAATACTTGGGCTCTCCACCCCCTGTTTCAATCCACATAGGCAGGGTTAGGCTCGAGGGAAGCGTGTTGAGCAAGTCTAGGATAATGCGGGGTCTGGCGGAGGGTGCTTACACTGGGCTGGATGATCCTAGGCTGGGCACGCTTAAGGCTTTGAGGAGGAGAGGTTTCAAGCCTGAGGTGGTTAGGAGGGTTGTGCTTGAAATGGGTTTGAACATAGCTGAGTCAACCGTTAAATGGGAGAATCTTTACGCTTACAACAGGGAGGCTGTAGACTGGGAGGCGGAGCGATACTACTTTGTGAAAAACCCGTTCACGATGATTGTGAGAAGTGTTCCTCAGCAGGTTGAGGCGAGGCTTCCGAGACACCCTAGCAGGCCTGAGCTTGGATCCAGAATTATTGTTTTAAAGACTTCAGACGGGGAGGCTAGGCTGTTCGTCTCCCCGGAAGACGTTGAGAACCTGGCTCCGGGTTCAAGGCTTAGGCTGATGTCGCTTTTCAACGTTGAGGTTGAGGATGTTGACCCGCACAGTAAGACTGTTAAAGCCTTTTTCAAGGGTCTGGAGGTTCCTGAGAAATCCTCCGGGGTGAAGCTAATCCAATGGGTTCTTCCAAGTGACGCTGTTGAAACAAGGGTCGTAATGCCTGACGCCAGCCTCACCGAGGGCCTGGGCGAGTCTCCTTTAACACAGCTTAACCCGGGCAGGATTATTCAGCTGGTTCGATTCGGGTTCTGCAGGGTTGAGGCGGTTTCGAAGAATGTTGTCAACCTGGTTTTCTCACATCCTTAAAGAGCTTCAAGTTTAAGTTTTTATACCCCTCTGTCCCCGTCTCTGGAAGGGTAGAGGTGCTTAACGGAAATGGTTAGGGTTACGACGGCGGACTACGAGCCGAGTAAGGAGCTCGTTGAAGAAGCTCTAGAACTGCTTAGGATCGCCTCTAAAACTGGTAAGGTTAAAAGAGGCACCAATGAAACCACGAAAGCCCTTGAAAGAGGGGTGGCTAAGATCGCGTACGTGGCTGATAACACTGACCCCGTCGAAGTCGTACTGCACATACCTTTGCTGAGCAGGGATAGGAAAATCCCGTACATAGTTGTCCCGGATAAGAAGCAGCTCGGCGAGGCCGCTGGACTCTCTAATGTTTCAGCCGCAGCCGTGGCGATAATAGACCCGGGTGAGGCTGCTCCAATGCTTGAAAGCGTGGTTAAGAAGATAGAGTCTGCAAGGGCGAAGGCTGGGGGAAGCGGTTGAGCGAGGAAGCTACTCCGGCAGAGGTTGTAGAGCTGGTTGCGAGGTCAGGCGCGTCAGGCGAGGTTACTCAAGTTAGGGTCAGGATTCTCGCGGGCAGAGACAGAGGCAGGGTTATTCTTAGAAACGTTCGGGGCCCTGTTAGGGTTGGGGACGTCCTCATGCTTAGAGAGACGGAGAGGGAGGCTAGGAGATTCTCGGGGTGATGAGCCACGCCCACGGCTTTCAAATGCAGCTTCTGCAGCAGAACGTTCCTGATTGGGGAGGGAATACTTTACGTTAAGAGGGACGGGAGCATCCTTAGGTTCTGCAGCTCCAAGTGTCTCAGAAACTCTGTGAAGCTAGGCAGGAATCCTAGGAAGGTTAAGTGGGCTTCTAAGGGAACGCACGGAGGCTCGTCTCAATGAGGCTTGTTATCTTCGGCCCACCAGGCTCAGGAAAGGGCACGTATGCTTCAAGGCTTGCGCCTAGGCTCGGCGTGCCGCATATTTCAACCGGGGACATTTTAAGGGAAGAGGTGAAGAGCGGGTCTGAGCTGGGGAGAAGCATTTCGAGCTATGTTTCAAACGGGAAACTGGTTCCGGACGAGGTTGTGAACAGGGTTATGGAGAAAAGGCTTTCACAGGAGGATTGTAAGAGGGGTTTTATTCTTGACGGTTACCCGAGGACGCTGCAGCAAGCCCTTTTCTTAGATAGGTTTTCGAAGATAGACTTCGTGATAAACCTGAACGTCCCGGATGAGGTCATAGTTAGGCGCTTGTCTTCAAGGCTTGTCTGCAGGAGGTGCGGCGCGATATACAACAGGATCACGTTGCCGCCGAGGGTTGAGGGTGTTTGCGATAAGTGTGGAGGCGAGCTCTACCAGAGGGATGACGATAAGCCTGAGGTCGTAAGGGAGAGGATAAGGATCTATAAGAATGAGGCTGCTCCGCTGCTTGAACACTACCGTAGGACTGGGGTGGCGATAATTGATTTCTTCTACGAGCCTGATGAGAGCGGAGGGGATGTTTCGCCTGAAACTGTTGTAGACAGGATTGTTAAGGCTCTTAAAGGCTCCTCCTGCTGTTTTTAAAAGGCTCAGCCTAATTCTAAGAAAGCCTTGCCTGAGGTAATCGACGTTTCCACCGGCTTTTAAAACCTTTCTATCGAGTAACGAGAAAGGTAGATAGAGATTAATACGGCCGCGCCGCCAATGTGTCGAGGGTGCGTAAGCAAATGGGTGTTAGGGAGCCGATAGTGGTTGTTCTAGGACACGTTGACAGTGGCAAGACTTCTCTACTGGATAAGATACGCGGCACTTTCGTCGCGATGAGGGAGGCCGGCGGCATCACTCAACACGTTGGGGCAAGCCTGATTCCGGCTGAAGTAATAGTCAGGGTTGCGAAAACGCTTAACATAAGGCTTGAGGAGAAGCTTAGGGTTCCAGGAATACTTTTCATCGACACGCCTGGGCACGAGGCCTTCGTAAACCTTAGGAGGAGAGGAGGATCCATCGCTGACTTCGCTATTCTCGTGATAGACCTGCTTAAAGGGGTTGAGCCTCAGACTGTAGAGTCGCTGGACATTCTTAGAGCCAGGAGAACCCCTTTTCTAATCGCGGCCAATAAGGTGGACCTTCTTCCAGGATGGAGGCCCCAAGGGGTTTTAAGCGTGCTTCAATCACTCTCCAAGCAGGATGACAGGGTTAAGCGTAGCTTAGACGAGCATCTCTACAGGATAATCGGGGATCTTTCAACAATGGGCTTCAGGTCGGACAGGTTCGACAGGCTGACGGATTTCAGGAGGAATGTTGCCATAGTGCCTGTTAGCGCGTTAACAGGGGAAGGAGTCTCAGAGCTTATAGCCGTCTTAATAGGGCTTGTCCAACAGTTTCTTATAAGTGGCCTTGAATACACTGAGGGTCCTGCTAGGGGCGTTGTGCTCGAGGTTGTTGAGGAGACGGGGATGGGTACTACTGTTAACGCTGTAATCTTCGACGGTGTGCTTAGGAGTAACGACACTATTGTGCTGATGGGGATGAGCAGGCCGATTGTCACCAGGGTGAGGGCCCTGCTTATGCCTAAGCCTCTCGACGAGATGAGGGATCCGAGGGACAGGTTTAACCAGGTTGATGAGGTCAGGCCCTCCGCGGGGGTTAAGATTGTTGCGCCGAACCTGGAGGATGCTCTCCCAGGCTCCCCGCTTATAGTCGCTTCAGGGAACGTTGAGGAGGCTGTTGAAAAAATCAAGTCTGAAGTGGAGTCTATAAGGATTAAAAGCGGCGAGGAGGGTGTTGTTGTCAAGGCGGATACGCTGGGCTCTCTGGAAGCCATAGTGGGGGAGCTTGAGAAAAGAAGTATTCCAGTCAGGCTTGGAGACCTGGGGCCTGTTTCAGAGAGGGATGTTATTGAAGCATCTATTTCTTCGAAGGATCCGACGCTCAGGGTTCTGCTAGCGTTCAACGTTAGACTAATGCCTGAAGCGGTTGAGGAGGCTAGGAGGAGGAGTGTTCCAGTTTTCCAGGGCAGGATCATCTACAGGCTGATCGAAGAGTTTTCGGAGTGGCGTAGGCGGGAGAAGCAGAGGGAGGCAAGCATGCAGCTGGAGCAGCTCATACTCCCAGGCAGGATTAGAATCCTTCCAGCATACGTGTTTAGAAGAAGCAAGCCTGCTATAGTCGGTGTTAGGGTTGAGGCAGGCTGCATAAAGCCGGGTTGCCCTTTGATCAACACTGAAGGAGAGAAAATAGGGGTGATTGAGCAGATTCAGAAAGAGGGTAAGAGTGTTCCCAGGGCTGAGGCTGGGGAGGAGGTTGCAATCTCCATACCCGAGGGAATAGTGGGTAGGAACCTGAGGGAGGATGATGTTCTTCTCGTCGACGTGCCGAGTAAGGATGCTTCCCTTATAAACAGGGTTTTTAAGGATCAGTTGGAGCCCCATTATTTTCAAGCTTTAGAGGAGGTCGCCAGGCTTAAGAAGAAGGAGAACCCATTCTACGGTTTATAGCGTTGAAACCCTAGGCAAGTTTACGCTTGTTTTTTAAAACCTTGGAGGCCTCTCCGCCCTAGGTAATGTTTTAATACTGGTTTCACAGCCATACTGCTGCATGCCGCCTGAATTCAAGCTGTGCATCTCCGATCCAAAAAGCGGTAAAACCGAGTCTGTTAAGCTTGAGGGGAGCAACGCTATCCCTCTTCTCGGCTTAAAGATAGGGAGTATTGTAGATGGTTCTCTCGCCGGTAAGCCTGGGGTTAAGCTGATGATAACCGGGGGGTCGGATAGATCCGGCATACCGATGGTTTCCTCAGTGCAAGGCGGTGTTAAGAAGGAGATCTGGGTTAAGAAGAAGACTGTCGTTGGCGAAACGAGGAGGAAAATGCTGGTTAGGGGAAACCAGGTTTCCGAAGATATTTACCAGATTAACATGAAGATAATCACTGGGGAAGCATGAAAACTAATGATTGTAAAGCGTCGAGCCCAATGTAACCATCGTCTTTAAAGATTATAAATAGGCTTGTCCAATCTACGGCGTCAAGAACATGCAGCAGCCAGACGGGTCCTCGAGGATGATCGTTCAAGGTTCCAGCAAAGAAATAGATAATTATAAACGTATTCAACCATGTCTAAATTTAGGAACCCTCGGCCATGTCGACCATGGGAAGACCACCCTAGTCCAAGCCATTACAGGCGTCTGGACCGCTAAACACAGCGATGAGCTTAAAAGGGGTATAACGATAAAGCTTGGCTACGCTAACTTCAGCGTTTTCCAATGCCCGAAGTGTCCGCCGCCATACAACTTTGTTACAACCCCTAGATGCTCATGCGGCTCCGAGGCCGTCTTCCAGAGGAAAATAAGCATCGTGGACTCGCCTGGCCACGAGATACTCATGACGACCATGCTGAGCGGTGCAGCCGTAATGGATGCCGCAATACTGGTTATCGGTGCGGATGAGGTCTGCCCGCAGCCCCAGACCTATGAGCATCTTCTAGCTGCTGAGATAA
Organism: Candidatus Brockarchaeota archaeon; assembly: GCA_017601225.1. Taxonomy (GTDB): domain Archaea; phylum Thermoproteota; class EX4484-205; order EX4484-205; family JAAOZP01; genus JAAOZP01. The sequence goes on from JAFNIX010000020.1 coordinate 21,107, forward strand.
TGGGGATTAGGAGGCTGATCGTAGTCCAGAATAAGATCGACATAGTTTCCAGAGAGAGGGCCTTGAAAAACCTGGAGGAGATTAAGGCTTTCCTCGCTGAAACAAGGTTTGCCAACGCCACAATAATACCCGTGTCCGCGCAGCACAAGGTTAATGTTGACGTGTTGCTTTATGTTATTCAGAAAGAGGTTCCGACACCGGTTTTCGACCTTGGTTCTCCGGCTAGGATGATCATCATAAGGTCTTTCGACGTTAACAGGCCCGGCACTCCAGTCAAGGATATGCGTGGCGGAATACTGGGCGGCTCGATCATCCGGGGAGAGATAAGGGTTGGTGACGAGATCGAAATACTGCCGGGCCTAAGGGTTAAGAAGGATGATACTGTTGAAACCATACCGCTCATCGCTGAAGTTGTTTCAGTAGGCTTCGACAACGTTTTTGTAGAAAGCGTTAGAAGCGGTGGTCTCGTCGGGATTGGAACAACCCTGGACCCTTCTCTCACTAAGAACGACCTGCTGGTTGGAAGCCTTGCAGGCAAGCCTGGAACACTACCGCCTGTTACGCGAAGCATTACGCTGGAGTACAGCATGTTTGAAAGAGTTGTCGGTGTCAGAGGTCTTGTGAAGACGGAACCCATCCGGGTTGGGGAAGTTTTAAACATTAACGTTGGTTCAGCTTTAACGCAGGCCGTCGTGAAGGATGTGAAGGATAATAGGATCACGCTGAGCCTTAAGATTCCTGTTTGCGCCGAGAAGGGTCAGAGGGTTGCTGTAAGCAGGCTTGTAGAGAGGCGTTGGAGGCTCATTGGCCACGGTGTGCTTGTTGGTTGATGGTGCTCCTAGACTCCAGTGCTCTTCTAGCCCCCTTCGAAACCGGGGTTGATTTCGTAAACGGGATAACGGGTTTGACTCAAGGCAGGGTACTGTTTCTAGTGCCTTTCGAAACTCTTATGGAGCTTAGGAGGCTTAGCACTGAGGGGCCCAAGCTTTCCAGCATGGCTAGGCTAGCCCTTTCTCTTGCAGGCGGTTTCAGAACTCTTCTTCCAACCGGGATGGGCTGCGACGATGCGCTCGTATACCTTGCAAAAACTTATAAAGCGGCTGTGGCAACAGGCGACAGAAAGTTAAGCAGGAGGCTTAGGACCTTGGGTATACCTGTTTTCTATCCTTCCGGGGGGAGGAGGATAGTTGGGAAAGGATGGTTCGAAAAGGGGTGGTGAGGGTTATTCAAGATAATCGAGCTTGAAGACGTTGTTAAGGTTCCCCCCTCCAGACTCGGGGATCCTGTGACCGAGATTTTCAAGAATGTTCTTAAAGACAAGTATGAGGGTATGGTTATAGAGGGAATCGGCTACATTATTCTCCTCGTTGACTACGAGTTCAACCCGGTTGGCCAGATCTCTCCTGGAGACGGTCACAGTTACCACAAGGTTAGGGTGAAGGTGCTCTCCTACTATCCTGAGGTTAACGAGGTTGTCGAGGGAAGGGTTGTTGAAGTTGAGGAGTTCGGGGTCTTCGTTAGGCTGGTTACGACCGACGCCTTGATGCATGTGAGCCAGATAACTGATGACTACATGGATTACAACAGTTCCCAGGGGATCTTGGTTGGTAGACAGACTAAGAGGATAATTCAGAAGAACGACTGGGTTAGGGCTAGGGTGGCAGCGGTGTCGATAGGCAGGGGAGCCATGACTGACAAGATTGGTTTAACCGCAAGACAGCCCTTCCTAGGGAAGAGCGAGTGGATCGAGGAGGATATTAGGAAGCTGGCCGGGGAGAAGCCTAAGCAGGAGGCTAAGGCTTAATGCCTCTCAGAGCATGCTTAAACTGCAAAATGATAAGCGATTCGCCGAAGTGTCCAAACTGCGGCGGCGAGGAGTTCACGCAGGAGTGGAGCGGCGAAGTCATGATTTTCAACCCTGAGGCCTCTTCAATAGCTAAACTCATTGGGGCAAGGGTTCCGGGAAGATATGCGGTGAGGCTGAGATAAGTGTGTTAAAAGCTTCGGAGGAAACCAGGAGGATAGTTAAAAGGCCGCTGGGGGCTCTGCTTGATACGGATGGGTTGAGGAAGATGCTGAAAGGGTTCAGCGGGGTTATAATTTCTGTTGGCGACGTTGTTTCGCAAAGCCTCTTAGACATGGGTTTCAAACCGGGTGTCTGCGTGGTTGACGGGAAAACCCTGCGGACATGCACTCATAGTGTTGAACGCTTCCAAAAGGGGAGGACGGTCTTAAGACTGGTGAATCCTCCGGGAGCAATATCAATGGAATCTTGGAGCGTCTTCAAACAGGCTATTGACTCACAGCCGTCGACAATACTTGTTGAAGGCGAAGAGGATCTTCTCACGCTCGTGGCTGTTGAAACAGCGCCCAAAGGCTCAATAGTAGTATACGGGCAACCGGGAGAGGGCGTGGTGGTTATAGAGGTTGACGAGTCTTCTAAAAAAAGAGTCTTGGAAATCATTGGGACGATGAAAGCATGCGGCTAGCCCTGCAGAAGTGTCGCAGCCTGTTCTTGAAGCCGTGTCTTTAGAAACAGTGTCCAAGCCGTTTTAACGCATCAGGGTTTTGCATTTCCTTCCTGTTCATAGGCTTTTCCCTCTTAAAACGCTTAATGCTGCCTACAGTAATGTTTAAAGCCTGAGCACCGGGGGAGCTCAGTCAATGGCTGAGATCAGGATACTTAAAGAGGTTGCGAACCCTCTTTTAAAGAGGGTGGAAATAGTGTTCGAGATTCCCCACTCCAGGGGTAAGACGCCCACCGTGGCTGAAGCCAGAGAGGCCGTTTCAGCCCTGAAAAAAACTCCCATTGAAGCGGTCTACATTAGGAGTCTTAAAGGCGTTTCAGGCAGACAATCATCAATCGGCGAGGCCCATGTCTACTTTTCACCGGAGCACGCCAAGATCGAGCCGATGCATGTCAGGGTTGCGAACCTGCCTCCGGAGGAGAAGAAGCGCAGGAAAGAGGAGCTTAAGAAAATGAGGATGGAGATGAAGGCTAAGGCAACCGGTGGTAAGAAATGAAGGACACTGTTAAGTACTACGAGATTGACGCGAGCAAATCCTCCGTGAAGCTTAGGAACAGGAAGTGCCCCAGGTGTGGCAGGGTTATGGCTTTTCACAAGGAGGGCAAGCCCAGGTGGCACTGCGGCGCGTGCAACTATACTGAGTTCAAAAGATAGGGGGAGCGTTTAGCCTGTGGAGGAGCGTCTAACATGCATCGGCGTTGAATCCACCGCCCACACTTTCGGCATAGGTGTTGTGAAACATCCTCCTTTCAAGGCTCTTTGCGACGTGCGAAGGGTTTACCGGCCCTCATCAGGCGGAATACATCCGAGCGAGGCTGCGAAGCACCATCTTCAGAACGCTTCTAACGCGCTTCAGGAAGTGTTGTCTGAAATCAGTGTTGAAGACATAGACCTGGTTTCCTTTTCACGCGGCCCAGGCTTGGGGCCGTGTTTAAGGGTTGGAGCCGTCCTAGCTAGAATGATCGCTATAAAGCTTGGAAAACCACTAGTGGGCGTTAACCATGCTGCTGCACACGTAGAGATCGCGAGGGCTTTAACAAAGGCCGCTAACCCTGTTGTGCTCTATGTTTCAGGGGGAAACACGCAGGTTATTCATCCTTCTGAGGGAAGATACGTGGTTCTCGGGGAGACTGAGGATATTGCCGTCGGAAACCTTATCGACGCTTTCGCTAGAAAAGCTGGCCTCGGGTTCCCAGGCGGTCCGAGAGTTATGGAGCTGGCTTCAAAGTCGAGCAGACTGATAAGGCTGCCGTATAGTGTTAAAGGCATGAACGTGTCGTTCTCTGGAATGCTCACAATGCTTGAAAGCCTCGTTGGGAAGGAGCCGGTTGAAGACCTCTGCTTCTCGCTGCAGGAAACCGCTTTCTCAATGCTGATAGAGGTTTCAGAGAGGGCTATGGCGATGCTGGGGGTCAACGAATTCATAATAGCAGGTGGCGTAGGTGCCAACCGGAGGCTTAGGGAGATGGCTGGGGAAATGTGTAGGGAGAGGAAAGCCGTTTTCCTAGACTATCCTGTTGAATATTATGCTGACAACGGCGTCATGATTGCTTGGGAGGGGATTGTGCAGTACAAGCTGGGAGAGTCTCTCAGTGTTGAAGAGTCTGCTGTTAAACCGAGGTGGAGGCTTAGTGATGTCAAGGCTCCTCCCCCAGGGCTGTACTCGAATTAAAACCCTCTACCAGGGTGCAGAGGCAATTGTAGACCTCTGCGAATGGCTCGGCAGAGAGGTTGTTGTGAAAACCAGGGTTTCTAAGGGCTACAGGGTTAGAGAACTCGATGATTTGATAAGGCGTTCGAGAACAGTTAGGGAAGCCTCTCTCCTGAGCTCGGCTAAGAAGGCTGGGGTGAACACTCCCTTCGTCTACCATGTGAACCCTGTCGAGGGCTGGATAATAATGAGCTACGCCGGAAGCCGGAGTCTAAGGAGCATGCAGGGCTCAAGCATTTTCGCAAGCCTAATCCGTATGCTTGGGGATGCGGTTGGAAGGCTTCACTCAGCAGGGATTGTTCACGGCGACTTAACGTTTTCAAACGTGCTGGTTTCAGAGGGCAGGCTGACACTGATAGATTTCGGCCTGGGAGAGTTTTCAAACGAGGTTGAGAAGAAGGCTGAGGACATTTACACGTTTTTCTCAAGCCTGACTGCTCTTCAGGATTCTGAAACGATGATGAGGCTTTTCCTCGAAGGCTACAGGGCTTCAGCCAGAGAATCTGCCAAAAGGGTTGAGGAGAGGCTTAGAGAGATAGGAAGCAGGGGCAGGTATGTTGAGAAAGAGCTTAGACGCCGCCTCGAGCGTAAAAGTCGGGAGAACGTAAGCCCTGAAACCTAATATTGTCTACAGGGAAGGCTAAACGCCAAGGATAACCTTATCGTGAATCGCTTTAACAGCTTTCTCAGCATCCTCCGTAGACACTGCGAAGGATATGCTTGTTTCAGACGAGCCTTGGGCTATTGCTAGAACGTTAACCCCTGCTTCGGCAACAGCTGTAAATATTCTTGCTGCAACACCCCTAGTCCCCCTCATGCCCTCTCCAACTGCGGATATTACTGTAACATCCTTCTGTATCCTTATCCTTTTAATAAGCCTCTGCCTGCTGAACCCTTCCCTCAAGCCTTTCAAAGCCATATCTAAATCCTTATCTTTAACGAGCAGGGTTATACCGATTTCTGAAGCATCCTGGCTTATCATGGATACGCTTACCCCTCTTTTCGCGACTTCTCCGAGTATGGCTGAAGCCACGCCCGGGGTCCCCGCCATAGCTGCTCCCTCCACGTTTAAAATACTCATGCCCGGTATCATCGCCACAGCCTTAACTATCTGCTTCTCAACAGCCTTCTCAAAGCCTATCGTCGTGCATTCCTTGAAAGGATCCTGTATGCTTGAAACTATTATTCTTACTCCCAGCTCCTCAGCAAGCTCAACAGCCTGTGGGCTTACAACCCATTCCCCGAGCCTTGAAAGCTCTAGCGCCTCAGAGTAGGATAGGCTGGGGACGATTCTCGCCTTGTCCGTAATCCAGGGGTCGGCCGTGTAGACGCCGCCATTAGCCTTGGGAACATAAACCTCTCCAATTCTCAGCTCGCTGGCAGCAAGTATTGACACTACGCTACCCATCCCTTTTTTAAGCGAGGCTTCGCTGCCTTCATGGTCGACGCAAGACCTGCCCGACATTATCAGAACCCCTTTTGAAACGCTTTTCAACTCATCCGGGTTAACAAGACTTACATAATGGCTCCACGGCGGCTCATAGTCCTCTACGAGCATGAACCCCGCCTGTCCGGCTGTAACCCACTTAGCGTCGATGCCAAGCGCTTTAAAATGGCTTGAAACAACCTTGGCAACAGTGTTTCCAAGCAGGTTGAGCATTACGGGCAGTCCCCTAGGCGTTGCACCGCCAGCCTTCTTCTCAGCATGCAGGTACTCAACAATCCTGTTCAAGCTTTCAACAAGCTCGGCTTCAACGCTCCTCCTAAGGTCTCCGGGAATCCCTTTCGCCAGGCCGTTGAGCTCGCCGGCTAGCTTTGCTAAAGCCTCCTCCTCACTCATGCGTGAAGCAGCAGCCTCAGTTAAAACCCTCATTATCTCCTCCCGTGGCTCAACTATGATCAATAATCCCTCTGAGGCTTTTTCAGCAAGCTTCTCGCAGAGCCCTTTCAATTCGAGCCCCGTGTTCTCAAGGTTAAGGTTTGCGATCATCAACGCTTCTCCTCCTCCAGTATTTCGAAAATATCTCTAATTATTGCAGCTGCTGTTTCAAACGGTCCAGCACCCCTCCCAAGCAGGTAAACCGGTCCAGCCCTCTTCATTCTGAACTCCACCGCGTTCAGCGTCCCGCTCACATCAAGCACACTCCCCCTCTTAAGCTTTGAAGGGCCAACCCTAAGCTTACCCTCCTCAGTGAGCTCTCCGACGAGCCGTATGGAGTACCCGTTTAAAGCAGCTTCACGCAAGTCTTTTGGCTCAACGTCTTCTATGCCTTTCAACTCGACCTCGTCAACCCTGTGGCCCCCCTCAATAGTGTTAGCTATAATGGTTATCTTGTAAGCGGTATCCATCCCGGATACATCCATAGTCGGGTCGGCCTCAGCGATACCTATTTCACGCGCAAGCCTCAAAGCCTCCTCGTAGCTTCTCCCCTCCTCCATTAACGTGAGAATATAATTTGAGGTCGCGTTTAAAACCCCCCGGAAGCTTTCGACAAAATCGCCGACAGTAAGTGTCCTAAGCGTTTTCAAAACGGGCAGCCCGCCCCCGACTGTTGCACTATACTTCACCCTTCTCCCACGGGACAACGCTGTCCTCATAACCGTGTCGTAATCGTAGGCGAAAGGAGCCTTATTGGCTGAGACAACGTGGGAACCATGTTCAAGAGCCTTAAGAATATGTGTTAAAGCAGGTCCTGAGCAGCCCCTGCTCGTCGGGGTTGCTTCAACAGTCACATGTGGCTGCGCAACCCTTATCGCCTCCACCGCATCCATGCTTGGAAAACCCCCCTGTTCAGAATAGGCAACTGACCCCGTCTTCATCTTGATCGTTAAAAGGCTGCCTGCCTTAACGCCGTTCTCAGAGAGCGTCGCCCCACCTCTGTCAACTATTCCAACTATCCTCGGGTCTGCTCCAAGGCTCCTGAACCTCCGCCTCTCCTCCTCCATCAGCTGAAGGAAGGCTCTTCCAACGTTTCCAAAGCCGATCAGAAGGATTCTCATAACAGGTTCCTCAAAGCCTCCACAGGGTTTTCACCAGGATGAATTATGAGCTCCGCATAGGGCGCTATGTTGACGCTCGGATCCTTCAAGCCGTGTCCCGTAACCACGGCGACGATCGTTTCATCACCTTTGAAGAATCCTTCTTTAGAAAGCTTAGCTAGCCCCGCCACCGGAGCAGCTCCAGCCGGCTCAGCGAACAAGCCCTCCATCCTGGCGAGGTCCACCTGCGCCTTCAATATTTCCCCGTCGCTAACAGTGACCGCTGTGCCCCGGGATTCTCTTAACGCTTTAAGCGCCTTCTTCCAGGAGAACGGCCTCCCGATCCTTATCGCTGTCGCAACGGTCTCAGGCTTCTCAACAGGCTCTATTGCTTCCTCTCCACGGAGGAAGGCTGTCGCTATGGGGGCGGCTCCCTCAGCCTGAACACCGATCATCCTCGGCTTAGACTCGGCAAGCCCGGCTTCAACCAGCTCTTTAAAACCCTTCCAGCCTGAAGAAATGTTGGCAGCGTTTCCAACAGGGTATACGACGAAATCAGGCGTACTGTTAAGGCCCTCCCATATTTCGAATGCAACTGTCTTCTGACCCTCAATCCTATACGGATTCACAGAGTTCAAAACGTAAACACCGAGCTCCTCCCTGTGTGAGAGAAGCGTTTTCAAAGCGTCGTCGAAGTTCCCCCTAACCTTGACTATCGTGGCCCCATGGGCAACAGCCTGGAGAAGCTTCCCTGGGGCAACGTAGCCGTCTGGGAGGAAGACGAGGCTCCTTAAGCCAGCCCTCGCAGCGTAGGCCGACATTGATGCTGAAGTATTGCCTGTTGAAGCACACGCCACACTCCTAGCGTGGAACTTTAGAGCGATGCTGACGGCTACAGTCATACCCCTGTCTTTAAAAGAACCAGTTGGATTGGCCCCCTCAAACTTAACGTAAAGGTTTCTCAAACCCAGGGATTCTCCAAGCCTCTCCGCCTTAACAAGCGGAGTATCCCCTTCGCTAAGCGTGATGATTCTCTCAACCCTGGGAAGGAGGCTCCTGTATCTCCAAACACCCCTGCCGTTAAACGAGACGCTTTTTAAAATACTCTTGGGGTAAGCAACCTCCAAGAGCCCGCCGCATTTCCCACATACAAGCAGGCTTCCCTCAGGCTCATGGGTTGCACCGCAATCCATGCATACCAGAGCCTCGCCATCCCCACACTCCATTACCCGCATACTCGCCTCCTTAGAAGTTTTAAGCTTTAATAGCTCCAAAAGGGGAAAATGGCTGATGAAGCTAGTCTTCATAACGGGGAACCCTGGGAAATTCCTCGAGGCGCAGAAACTGCTCGGGGAATTCGGGATAATGCTTGAACAGGCTGATCTTGAAATAACCGAGCCTCAGTCGGAAACCCTGGAGGAGGTTGCTGAGAAATGCGCCCAAGAGGCTTTGAAAAAAATAGGGGAACGCTTCATAATTGAGGACTCCGGGCTCTTCGTAAACTCCCTGAACGGTTTCCCAGGAGTATACTCCTCATACGTCTACAGGAAGATAGGCTGCGAAGGAATACTCAAACTCCTCGCAGGCTCGGCAGACAGGTCGGCATACTTCATGACGGCCCTAGCCTACGGAGAGCCGGGCAAAGGGGTCAGGCTCTTCACAGGAAGAGTCGACGGAACAATCGCAACAGAGCCACGTGGAAAAAGCGGATTTGGTTATGACCCCCTCTTCATACCTTTCGGCTCTAACCTGACTTTCGCGGAGATGAGTACTGAGGAGAAGAACAGGTTTTCTCACAGGGCGAAAGCATTAAAGGCTTTCGCGTCATGGTTTCTGGAGAAGTATGTGAGAAGGTAAATGCGGGGTATCTTGTAGAAGCTGTTATTATTATGATTTTAGAAATTTTTGTCCCGGCTGCGCGATTGAGCGCTGTCTTGTAGACTCATGTATTCATGGGGTTTCTTTCTCGGGTATTACGTATCCTAAATCATTCTGTAAGTTGAGGACTTATTTCCTATTGGGGGAGAGCCCAGACCACTTCCAGTCCTGCTTCCACACTTGAGGAAAAAGGATATGCTTAAGATTATTTTTCCATCATTCGTTCCTCAAATTGATATAGGAAATAGTGGATCATGGTTTTGAAGAGAAGGAATAGATGCACCTGCTATTTTTGTCCCTCTCTGGCAACTGATTCTTAATGGCGATTTATTGTCAGAGGCTTCACGCAAAGGCCTTCATGATTTTCTCCGCTTTAATGGAAAGATATTTGTATCTACGGTTATGCCTGATGAGCGTATTGATAGGCTTGAGATTTCTGATATCGATGTCACCGAGGATGAGGTTCTGGTGGGTCTTGCAACATCCAAGTCTTAAAAAACTGAAACTTGACACATTAGTTTTTGATAATTGTTAGCTATTTATTATGATGGTAAACAGTTATGCTTGAGTTGTAAATGCGTACTGTAGCATGGGCTTATTGGCGGTGAAAACTTGAAGAGAACTATGGGTTGCCTGCCTCTGACGGAGGCTGGTTCGATACAGTCTTGAATCTGGTAGAATGAAGCCTCAGGCGATGAACCGGGGATCCTCTTGTCTAGGGGTTTCGAAGTTTCGAACAGCTAGGCCCAGTATTCCGCCCTCGAAACTAGAGATGACTATGCTATCGAGCTTAGACAGCTTAAGCCGCGTGTAGAAACGATTTATTCGGCTGTTGGCTTAAGGAATTTTTTCAGAGAAGCTTAAATAGGGGTCTGCGGGAAAGGATTTGGCTTAAAGATTGGCTAGGATGCACAGCCATAAGAAGGGGAAGTCGGGTTCGCGTAGAGTAGTCTACAGTGGGGCTCCGCCATGGTTGTCGTTGAAGCCTCAGGAGGTTGAGGAGCTCGTGGTCAAGCTTGCTACGGAAGGGTATGGTCCCTCACAGATAGGGTTGATCCTGCGAGACTCGTACGGGATTCCGTCCGTCAGGAATATAACTGGTAAGAAGATTTCAAGAATACTTCTCGAGAGAGGGGTCAGGTTCTCCAGAACCGAGGATCTAGATAAACTTGTGGCTAAGGCTGAAAGGATGGTTACTCATTTAACCAGGAACAGGTCTGACCGTTTCAACGTTCACAGTCTTCAACTGGTGGAGTCTAAGATCAGGAGGCTTGCCCGCTACTACTCTAGGAGGAAGGTGCCTCTGCCCGACCTGAGGGTTCTTGAAGCAAAAATATGAGCGATGCATCGGAGACTCAGAGAAGCTTCATTTTTGAAGCAAGGGATTTTGCGAGCAGGCTGGGCTCATTCGACTGGAATGATGCACTAATAGTTTTCCACGCGGATGCAGATGGGACCGCTGCGGCGGCGATAGCTTGTCTCGCTTTGAGAAGCATGGGTGTATCCTTCTCAGCCAGGTCGGTGACGCAGATAGATAGGGCTTTTCTGGAGAGCATCGCGTTCCCCCCTAGGCCCGTGCTCTTCCTGGATATTGGGGCAGGATACTTAAGCGAGATAACGAGTGTTCTCGATCCTTCGAGGGTCGTAATACTCGACCATCATGAGGTTGAGGACTATTCGAATAGTGTCCTCATGCTGAACCCTAACGAGCATGGTTTAAACGGTGGCTCAGATGTCTCCGGCTCAGGGGTTTCATACTTGGTTTTCAAGAACTTGGTTGAAGACTTCTCCAGGATGAACGAGCTGGCCATAGTGGGTGCCCTGGCCGACATGCAGGACACTGGTGCTAACAGGTCGCTCACAGGGTTAAACTCGACGATAGTTCTTGAAGGAGAGGAGATGAACATAGTTAGGGTCGAGGAGGACTTCGTGTTCTTCGGCAGAGAAACCCTGCCAATACATGTTTCAATCTCTTCCTCGTCGAACTTCATAATACCCGGCTTAAGCGGCGATGAGAATGTTGCTCTAAACCTTTTACGAAGCCTCGGCATAGAGGTTAAGACAGACGACAAATGGAGGACTTTCAGCGACCTCTCTCAGGCTGAGAGGTCAAGGCTTCTCGCAGGTTTGATGCAGTATATTGCTGACCTCGGCTTTTCGCCTGAGAGCGCTCAAAACCTGTTCGGCACAATTTATATTTTTGAAAGAGAGCCCAGAGGCACTGTTTTAAGAGACGGTAGAGAGTTCTCAGCCCTGTTGAACTCTTGCGCAAGAATGGGGCGCTCCGCCGTAGGCTTGGCGGTTGCAATGGGTGAAAAAGGCAGAATGTTTGAGGAGGCTCAGCGCGTGTCTCGCGAATACAGGACAGCCATCTCAAAGTCTCTTTCAAACCTTCTCAGCATGCCGGGGGCAAAAATCGAGTCTGAAAGAATACTGCTTTACAACGGCGAGGGAATTGTTGATCAAAGAGTGTTGAGCCCGGTTGCCTCAATAATATTCTCAAGCCTCCCCAAGGATCTTGGAAAGATCCTGCTCGTAACCGCCGCCGAGGATGATTCGCTCAAGGTTTCAATAAGGGTTCCGAGGAGCCTTGTCGAGAAAGGCATTAAAGGGAGCCTGTTGGCTTCGAACGCAGCCAGAGAAGCCGGGGGGCTCGGAGGAGGGCATGATGTTGCAGCCGGCGCAACCGTGCCCAAGAGAAGGTTCCACTCCTTCATGGAGGCCTTTGAAAGAAATGCGGCGGAGCAATTCGGCAGAATGCTTCGCAGTTCTTGAAGCGGTTTTCAGGAGCGAGCTTGAAGCAGAGCTTGCCTACCTAGCGTTGAAGCCGGATGAGGCTTTGAAGGTTAAGGGGCTTAAGGTCTCATCCGGTTTAAAGGGCCGAAGAATACTTTTTAAAGTAGCCTGTAGAAGAGGATTAATGTCCCTGGCTTACACGCTTATAGATTACTTGACTCACCTTAAGATGATTCAGGAGGCTTCTTCAAGGCTCGAGGAGGCCAAGTGTCCATGACCACGGGCTTAAAATCTGGCCAGAGCCTCCTCACTTCTACAGGCCAGTCTTCAGCGTTGAAGCCGTGTCTAGCTAGGAAAGCATAGACCCATCTTTCAAGGCCGTTTCCTGAGCAACCGGTCCAAACCTCCCTTCCCTTTCTCTCCTTAATATTAAACCATTCGACGTACTTGTCGTAGTGGACAGACGCGTTAGCTATTTCAAGCCACTCGCTCTCCCTGTCTCCTCTAAACGGAAGATAGGCTTCAATGTCGAAGGTTGCAGCAACGTTTCTGGAAACATCCTCTACGACGCCTGCGTGAGCCATCCAGACAGGGGTTACCTCTGCGGACCTAACCTCCATGTCAAGCGTCTTGTCGAGCAGGCTCAGATAGTTCTCCACAAGCCTGTCTCTAATCTCAACAACCTCCTCAGGCCTGCCAAGATAGACTATCTCAATCCTTGTGAATGCTGTAAGCCTCTCGAGGCTTCTTAATCCTCCTGCCTCATGCCTGAAGCTGAACCCGGATCTATCGTAGAGCCTGACAGGAGGGTTGTCAATGTTCACGGTTTCCCCGGCGAAAAGCTCGTAGAAGGGCTCGCACTGCGCGTATGGAAGGGTGTAAGAAGGCTCCTTAAGAAACGTTTTCAAGACTTCAGGCTTAGGCTCGTTGAAAACCTTAACCAGGTCAGTGTAGTCCTCGAAGTAGGAAGGCTCCCTGGAGCCAGGCTCGCAAACGTAAAGCATCTCGCTAGGGATCCCGGAGAGATGGCCCTTCTTCCTCGCGACTTCAAGAGGTATGAGCTTAGGTAGAACAACCTCCTGGAAGCCAAGCGGCTTCGCAACCCTCTCAATGATCATTTCTTCAATTATTCTTAGAAGACTAGTGTAGGGTTGGAGGTAATACCATATGCCGGGGTGGAATCTTTTAACCCAGCCTTCCTCCTCTAGCAGCGGCCCAGGGTCTGAAGCATACTTAACCGGCTTCTCCTGGCTCCGCCAGACAACCTTGTGGACCTCTCTGCCTGTTGCACGGGCCTCCTGCTTCTCCAGAAAAAGGCTTATAATCCTGTCGGGAACCTGAGCATAGAGGCCAGACTCGTCGACTTCAAGCCAGTATTTCAAACCCTCCCCCGTCTTCTCGACTTTTTTAACGAACGGGAGCCTCACCTCCCTTAGGCTTTCCCCTATGAAAGTTACTTGGAAAGTCTTGACGCCGATACCCCTGATGCCCAGCCCCATTTTAGGCCCAAGCTCCTCGCCAAACGCCTTCCTAGCTCTTTTAACAGCTTCATGCGCCCTGACTCTTCTCCCAGACTCAACCGTTAAGCTCAGCTTCTCCTTGGTGACGGTCAGCTCAACTATCTTAGGCTCCTCGCCCTTAACCGCCCCCCGGGCGAATACTCTTGGGAAACTTGAAACAGCATACTCCGCAACCTTTTCAACCTCGTCTCCCTGCAGCTCTCTGCTTAAGTAAAGGTCTGCGGACACCCTCAGCCTTAAATCCTTAACCACCGCCTGCTTCTCCTCCAAAGTTGCGACGACAATCCTGTTAAAATAGGCTTTTATAGGTTATGATGCTGGCTAAAGCTGCATATATGCAGGGCTTCTGCAAGAGCATAGTTTAAATACGCTGTCCGCAGGCTTCTTCCGGATTGGTGAAGCAGAAAAAGGCTAAAAAATGGTTTCCAGTGGTTGCCCCGGATTACCTGGGGGGCAAGCCAGTAGGCAGCATCTTAGCTTCCGAGCCCAGCGGCCTCATAGGCAGGACTATAAGCGTTCTTTTAAGCGAGCTGACGGACGATCCTTCTCACACAACAGTTAAAATAAAGTTCAAAATCACTGGTGTGAAGGGGGAGACTGCCTTCACAGAACTATGGGGCTACGAGCTTGACAGGGATTTCGTGAGAAGCCTTCTTAGAAAAGGCTCCTCGAGGGTTGACATTATTTTCAACGCCACTACGAAGGATGGCTACCGGATGCGGGTTTCAGCAATCGCCGTGACCCGTTACCGTGCTTCGCAATCCCAGAAGAAGAAGATGAGGAAGGCGATGATGAACATAGTTTTAGGCAAGTGTAGCAAGCTGAATTATTCCCAGCTGGTTCAGGAACTCGTCTTCGGCAAGGTTGAGTCAGACCTTTATAATGAGGCTAAGAAGTTTCACAGGATAAAGCTCGCAGGAATTAAGAAGATGAAGGTTCTCGAATCCCCAATTAGGCTTGAGGAGGTTAGGGCGAGCCTAGCCGAGGCTGTTTAAGATGTCTACGAGCCTCAGCGAGGAGGAGTTGTTGAAGATCGCGGATGAAGGATACTCTGAGAGCCTTGAGCCTAAGACTCTTAAAGGATATGTGCCAAACGTTTTCGACTATATTAGGAGGTGTGACAGTGTGGAGGAGGCTTTCCAGATAGTGGACTTCCTCGTCTCCCGGAACGAGCTTCCGGAGAAGGTTGCCCGCCTCATAAAAAAGAGGATAATGGAGAAGGGGGTCAGGTTCTACGGTCCTAAGAAGCAGGTTGGTTACTACGTTGAAAAATACAGATAGATTTTAACAATTGTTTTTAACCTGAGTCAGCTCTTCTGCTTGCCGACGGCCACGATGCTCACCACATCATCATCCTTTAAAACATAGTCCTCGCCAAGCCTAATCTTACGCCTAGCGTCAATAGCGTAGAGAAAATTATTCATAAGGGCGCTGTGTATGAGGCCGGCGAACTCTTTAACATTCATCCCCATCGGGACAAGGTATACATCTGGCAAAACATTCCCCTTCTTGTCAGTAAGCTTATTCGGGTCCTCAACAGGATAAACAGTTATCATTTTAAGAACCCTGAAATACACGGTGTTCAAAAGCTCCTGGACACCCGTAGAGCCCCAAGGCTTCAAAACCTTCTCCCTAACCATTTCAAGAGCCTCCCTCTGCTTCTCCCTAAGCGCCTCAGGCCTAACAATCTTGAAGTCACTGTCCCCAGGGAAATATTCTACAAGCCCTGCTTCAGCAGCCCTCCTGAGGACAAGCTCAGCCTCAGCGCTAATCGGAATAGGATCATAGCCTGCCTCCCTAATCCGCCTAACACCTTCCTCAGCCCCCTTCCTGTCAATCTTGTTCGCCGCTATAACCATAGGCTTAGCAATAGTCCTGACGGTCCTGGCCAGCTCGATCATCGTCTCCCCGCTCCACTTCGAGAAATCGTCAGGCGGGTTAACCTTTTCAACAGCCTTCTCAACATCTCCCCTTCCTATCGCCAGGCCGCTTAAAACCTGGCTGAGAATATCTTCAACACTCCTCCTGCTAGGCCTCCCCCTGGGAGCCTTCTGAACACCTCTCTCAATAATCCCGGCGAGCCAACGATCATACTCCTCCTCGAGAAACCTTATGTCTCTTAAAGTGTTCTCAGGATCAGGCTCAGCCGGCCTACCCTCAGCATCCAAGCTGCCCGAAGCGTCAACAACATGTATCAAAGCGTCCGCCATGCTTATTTCAGACAGAAACTGGTTGCCAAGACCCCTTCCCTCATGTGCGCCGGGAACAATACCCGGAAGGTCGACCAGCTCAACCGGAATGAACCTGAAGCCGTTGACACACCTGGAGTTCACAGGATTGTCTGCAACGCAGAGACTCTTGCAGACACACTTCTTCCTCAAATAGCCAACACCCTTGTTCGGAGTCAAGGTGGTGAAAGGATAATCAGCAATCTTAACAATATTCAGCGTCAAGGCTGAGAACAGCGTGCTTTTTCCAACATTAGGCTTACCGCTTAGGCCTACTAGCCTCGTAACCATTTATGGATAGATTTGCACCACTAGGATTTAAACAATATTAGCAGGTTTTTCAATAGGCTTTTTGAACAGCCTGCGCGTCAGGTTCTCGCCCTCTTCAACATAGTCGGCTGAGAAAGGTCTAAGCAAGGCCTAGTTGACGAGCCGCTGTTTTCCCAGGAGGTTTCAAGGCGAGTCGGGTGGAGGATTATGTTGAATAGGATGTAGCCTTCTCCATCAAGCGTGAAGCGTTGATAAATCCTTTTCCCCTGTTCTCGCGGTTAGCTTATGGAGTATAGGGTTGGCATGGCTGACTGAATAGCTTAAATATAGGTGGGCTGGGTCACATACCTACGCTATGCTTTCGAAGCACTGGGTAGCGGTGGCTAAGGCTGGTCGAGCCCAGGGGTCAGGCTATGCCCACCCCTCTTTAGAAGGAGTTTTCATAAGGCTGGTGTCGCAGCATGAAGAGGATTAGGCTTTCAAAGGATTCTGAAAACCTTCTTCTGGCTTCCGTTGAAGAAGTCCGTAGGAGGAGGCTTATAGAGTGGAGGCGCGAGCCGGCT
>JAFNIX010000021.1 GCA_017601225.1 Candidatus Brockarchaeota archaeon
ACTGAATAGGGTATTCAACAATATGTTTTTAAAAAGCAACATTTTCCGCAATAGAGACGCGTTAAGGCATGATTATATTCCTGATCATCTTCCACATCGCGAAAACGAGATAAAGTATATTGGTGAAGTGGTTGCTCCTCTTCTTCTTCATAATAAAGCCTCCAACCTGTTTGTTTATGGCAAACCGGGAACAGGTAAAACAGCTGTTGTAAGGTTTGTTTTGAATGCTCTTTCTAAGAAAGCTTCTGAGTTGAGGGCAAACATTAGATGCGTAATGGTTAATTCAAGGATGGAGGGTTCTGAGTACAGGATCCTTGCATCAATATCCCGTCAAATAGGGCTTTCCGTACCTTTCACAGGGTTAGCTACTGCGGAAGTTTTTAGAAGAATTGTTAATTATATAAAGGGCAACAATCTTTATCTTCTTATAGCTTTAGATGAGGTTGACGTGATCGTTAAAAAGGAGGGAGAAAACTTGCTGTATGAACTTTCAAGGATTAATGAAAGCTTTTCGTCTCACCGAGTTTCCTTCATTGGAATTTCTAACGAGATAACGTTTAAACAGATTCTCGACCCAAGAATATTGAGTGCTTTAAGCGAGGAGGAGCTTGTTTTCAAGCCATACACTTCAGATGAGCTTTTCGATATTCTTACTGAGAGGGCTAAGGAAGCATTTTTTGATAGTGTTTGCGATCCTTTGGTAATCAAATATATTGCTGCACTTTCTGCTTCTGAGCATGGCGATGCGAGAAGAGCGCTTGACCTGCTTAGAGTAGCAGCTGAGACGGCGGAGAGAGACAGTAAATCAGCGATAACAGCAGAGTGTGTACAGGAGGCCCTTAGGAAGATCGAAAGGGACCAGGTTAACGAAGTTATAAAAACGCTTCCTATTCAGAGTAAAATTCTTCTGGTTTCTATTTTAAGAAACCTTCGGGACCAGAGTGCTCAGCACACCAGCGGAGAAATATACGCTGAATACAGGAACATGGTTACAAACATAGGTTTAGAGCCTTTGACTGACAGAAGGCTTTCTTCCCTGCTTAACGAGCTGGAATCGGCCGGTATAATCTCTTCCAAACTGGTTAACATGGGCAGGTACGGGAGGACTAAAAAATACAGCCTTTCAGTGCCTCAAAACCATGTTTTTGAAGCCCTGAGGGAAGACACTCTTCTAAACGGTCTTTTATGAGTTATGAGAAACCATTCTCCTAAGTTTTAGGTTCAAATCTGGCCCTCGCCAAAATTTCTAACCTAATCGTATTTAGATGATAACCCAGATGAGATTGACGTGGAAGCAGTATTCGCTCTCGTATTCATCAAAAATCTCTAGCTTTTCTATGTTAGGGGGCCATTTTTATTTGCTTTTAGATTTCTATCCGGTTGAAACTATCAACTGTTGGGTTGGGGATAAAAGTTTGATGGTGAAAATGAAGCTTTTTCTACAGTCCTCCGTATTTAAGGTTTAGCATGCGTTAAGAAGGATGCCTCTAAGGTTTTCTTCTAAAGAATAGTGTTGCACGCTATCTTTCATTATGCATTCCGTAAAAACTTTATCTAAAACTCAAGCCTTTTTAATCTAGAGTATGGTTAAACGCGCTTGGCTGGGGGGCCTGCTTGTTCTACTTTTCACAGTAGTGCTCGCCTCGCTTCCAACTGGTTTAAACTCTTCACTCCACGGATCCCTGGCCTCAGCAGCCCCCTCGTCATACTCTTGGAGCAGCCTGAGCAAGAATACAGTGGTAATAGCCTACTCTGTCGACGAGAGGATTTGGAACGGTGGAACAGGATACCTGCATGTCGACGCTAAACCCGGCCAAGGAACCTACAGCGACACTAAGTCAACCACGGCAACAGTAACCGTGCCCGATGGTTTATCTGCAGGAGTCTATGTTTGCGGCGACGACCGCAACCCTGTTCCAGACGGGTGGACTAGTCAAGACAAGTATCTGAGGCTAGAGGTCGATGGGGAAAAGGTTTACGAGCTTGGTAAGGAGTACTGGTGGGCGAAATGCTACTCTAAGGCTGCTACCCTAGGCCCGGGTATGCACGAGGTTAAGCTGACGATAGGCATCACCGTTAAGGTTTCCTCCTGCTTCGAGGAGCGCGACCTACACTGGGCCTCAATGGAAATAAGGCTTGAGGGAGGCGGGACAGTAATGGCCGAAACCCACAGTGCTGAAGCGATCCTAGACGGGAGCGTAACCCACGTTTTCACGTTCAGGCTACCTCAAGCAACAGGCGTGGGAAACATGAGTTGGACGGCGAGGTGGAATGGCGTGGAGAAAACGGGCTTTGGGACGCCGGGTGGCGTTCAGAAAGCTGTTTTCCAAGGTGTTAACAGGGACAGCTGGGTTTTCACAAGCCCTGTTGCGATAAGGGTTGGAGAATCCGCTCCTATCGTTAGCCCTAGCGATGGTTACGCTATCGACGCTGTTTACAACGAGGGCTCCGGTGAGGCTGGAATCCATAGGGTTGCCGTGGCCGTAAGCAATGGTGATGAAGTAGGGTTCACCTCGGCGAGATACCTCGTAACCGAGATTAAGCGTGAAACCAAGGTCGTCGGGGGAACGCTTATAGGCTCAGCAATATGGACGAATAGCGGCTCAACCATTACGTTCAACCAAACTATAGGCTACTATGCTTCAAACGGCTGGATCACGGAGAGGATTAGGAGCGGTGTCGAAACAGGCTCAGGCGTAACAAGGGTTTTCCAAGAGATTAATGTTTCCAGGAAGGTGTCTTTCTCCTCTAAGAACAGGAGCGACGAGCTTGAGCTTACAACCAGGATCCCCCAGCTAACCCTCGTATTCACCCACATCGTGGTCTCAGCCGAGAGGAGCGGTGAAAACGTTAACGTTAGAGCCTTCTGGGCACATGACAACAGCCCGGTAGCAGGGCTCAGGGTAAGGTGTTTCGAAACAGACCAGAGTGGAGTAACTGATCTTAACGGCAGGGTCTCGTTCAGAATAGCAGGCTCAGGCTTCGAGGTCACGGTTTACCCTGCTGAGGGCAGGAACGGGATAACAGCCTACGAGAAGGCTAGGGTTAGGCTATGAGCCGGCTCAAGCACCTCATGAACCTCGCCAGGGCTTGGCCAATATGCCTTGTCAACGCAGCGATAGCATACTTCACGATAACCGGCTTACTCTTCCTCCTAGCCCCAGATATCGCTGAGCTCATCATCAACCGTGTTCCAACGGCTAGACTGGTTTTAGCCACGGTTATTGTCTTCGTTTTCCTCAGCATTCTTCTCGTTTTGACCTATGCTGCATCGCTCTTCATCGTTAAGCGTGAGAGCATAATCGACGGCTTTAAGGGGAACGGTGTAAAGCTGGTTAAAGGATTCCTGTTTCTCTCAATCTCGATCATCGCATGCCTAGCCATAATGTTTGCAGCGATCCATCAGGCTATCTTAACCCCTACCGGGGACGTTTTCAAACTCTTAGCGATGAGCTCTGGGGCAGGTTTAGCGGCATCCTTTCTCTTCGCTCTCCCACTCGTCTGGCTTATGGCTTCTCTAGCAAGAGAGAAACTCAGGATGGGTTTCAGGCTCCTAGCCGTAGTGGCGTTAGTCTTCCTAATGCTCACGATTCTCTCAATATACGGCCTCCTAGGCCTATTCATCGATTCCATGCTCATCCCAACGGTGGTAAGCCTCGTTAATCGAAGCAAAAAGGAGGAGGCTGGGGGTAACGGTGCCAAGGGAAACCGGCTCCACCGGCTTAAGCACGGGGGCTTAAAGAAGAAAATAGCCGCAACCACCCTCAGCATCCTAATACTGAGCACCAGCGTCTCGTTCAACACCATGCTTGTCCTCGGGGAGGAGTCGAGGTTCAGCGAGGATAGGCTTAGAAGTCTTGTCTCAAAGGCCATCGCTGAAGGATGGAGCGCTGGGGAGCTTGCCAACGCTATCAAAGGCGACCCGGGGCTAAGCATTCTTTCAAACTACGACCTTAATAGCATAAGCATAGAGAGGGATGACGCTGGAAGCGTTGAGGTAACGATACCGCTTAACGCTATGGGCTACGCAATATACAGAAAGGCTAGTAATAAGACAACGGTCTACGACGTTTACGCTCAAACCGGCTCAAGCGAGCTGGTCATAGGGGACAGGCGTTACGTTTTAGCCGGCTACAGGAGCAGGGAGGAAACCCTCGGCCCGTTTGAAAACCTTGGGGAAGCCTTAGCCAAGGAGAGCGAGGTTAAGAAGCATGCTAACGCCACCAGAATAACGTCCAACACTCTTTTCAAGACTGAGACCAGAGAAGCAACAAGGGTTGAGACCAAGTACGCTATTGTCCCAAAGGTGAGGGTAGCAAAATACGAGGTGTTGAAAGAGTTTGAAAACCAATGGGATGCTGAGAACTATCTCTACTGCCAGCTTGGAATGTTTGGACCCGCTGAGATTAAAGAGGTTGAGAAGAAAACATGGGTTTACTCCTACAGGCTTGCGTTCGACAGGGAAACCAAGGACAGGCGTGAAGCAATGATGATTGCAAGGGACGAGAACAACTACGTGGTTGAAGAGGTCAGGGAGAGAATCATGGTCTACGTTTTCGACAAGCACGCTCCCCTCTTCCTCGGGCCGATCTACCTCGGTCACCACTACGCCGGGGAGGTTAGAATCAGGAAGAATGTTTTCGAAAAAATGCTTGAAACCGGGATGGTTAAGACCGGTAGAGACCTGTGGGGCCTTGGAAACCTTTTCTACTATTATGCTTCAGAAGGGGATGCTGGAACAAGGCTCTACAAGAAGGGGGAGGCAGAGGAGGAGGGCGACGTTACAGCTTGGAGAATACACAGTAGAATAGACACTTCCCACTGGGAGACTAGAAAGGCATACCAGGTTGTTATCCCCAGGGGCTACGAGGAGAAGAAGGTCAGCATAGATGAGTTGCCGAGCTACGCGAAGGGCTTCGCCTCCAGACGCGACGCTGAAGCCTCGAAGAGCATTGTTGAACAGGGTTTGAAGAACTGGGCTAAGGACAGGGGCATGACCTATATTTCATGTGGGATAGAATCATACGAGGAGAGAATAGCAAGCACTGAAACCTTCGCCAGAGAGGTTAAACAGTACTACGTTACTGCGACATTCCTGAAGCCTGTTTACGATGTTTACCAGCTTCAACCATACCACAGGGTTTGGAACGAGACATACTACGAGGAAACATGGGGCTGGGTTTTCAAAGGCTACGTCGACAAGCCCCCTGAAACCTACAAGGTTTCAACATGGGTCTACACGCCCGAGGTTGCCAACTGGACGTCTAAAACATTCCTCGGAATAGTTACGGAGTGGGAAGCTCAAGTCTTAATGAGCACAGACCCACGATACGTGGCTGAGAAGCATAACACCACCACGATAACCAGGGAAGTATCCTACTACGATGTTTACAACGCTACCTGGAGGCTGCTCTACCGCCATTACAAGCACGTTGTCCACCCGGTTCACGAGTACATCACAAACGGAAACATCTCCACCGGCGGAGCCTGGGCGTTCGAAAACCTGGGCGAAGCAAGCGGGGAAACATCATTCTCAACCTACCGGAGCAGCCCCAGCAGCCTGAGAATCGTCTCTAGGAACGGCAGGGGAGCCTGGAGGCAAACATTCCACTACGCGGGCGGCTCAAACCCAGTGTTATGCTTCTGGTACATTCTGAGAGGGAGCGGCGCAGTAGCGGTAAAGAAGCCCGACGGCTCAGCAAGCGTCTTCACCCTGGCTGAGAGCAGCGGCTGGAGCAGGTTCCATAGGGATTCCGGCGACGTCTTCAATCAAGCTGGCTACTACACTATATCATTCGTCGCCTCTGAGAACAGTGAGCTCATCGTCGACGATGTCAGCTTACATGTTGGAGGCTATGGCGAGTGGGTCTACCAGGGCGATATCGAGAAAAAGCCTGAAAACGTTCCCTCCAGCGAGAAGTACGAGGCCTTCTATAAAATCGAGAACAAGAGGCTCATAGGGATCTTTGAGGAGAATGTTGCGAACCAGTATCCCACCCCGCCCTATATTAAGGAGTTCAGGAAGAGGGAGAGGGTTAGCTACGATGTAGACCTCTACAAGCTTTACTATCTTGAGGGCGGAGTAGTCAGGTACAGGGTGTTCCACTGGGAGAAATACGAGGTTCCAATAGTTGTCAGGAAGGAGGAGACTGGGGCAAGCTGGGTTCTGGTTGAAACCGGTGTTGAAACCGACATTGGCCAACGTATCCTCATCGAGTCGAACGTGCCTGAGAACGTTGTTAGAACAAAATACAGCGACCCAACTAAATACTACCTTGTCCCCAAGGTTGTTGACTCCGGCGAGGCTCTCGAGTTAGTGTGCGAAACCCTCGATGGGAATCTTGCGAGAAAATATGAGAAAGAGGGCTACGTGGTTAAGAGCGCTAGGGTTTCAGCGGCGAACCCGATGAGGTTCAGCATGAGGGTTCTTCAAGCATCTGTTGAGAAGAATGAGCTGGGCATGCTTGGGAAGCAGAACCTTCTCCACGTAGCCATAGCCAACCCTACCGGAGATACTTTAACCTATCAGGTTGTCCTAGAGGCTGAGGGCGGGGAGAAGGTTGAGTACCCTTCGACGCAGGCTCCAGCCTCATCGCCAGCTTTCGAGGCTGAGAGGATCGTCTCCATCCTTGTCGCGGAGCCGGGCAGCTGGCTTCTAGCGGTTCCGAGGGAGGGAGCCTCATACCAGCTGGTCTTCACCGTCTGGGTCAGGAGGACCTATGAGGGCATGCATGGCGGCTACAGTGAGAACGTGGCTTCGGCGAGCGAAGCATTAGCATGCAGCCTGCTGGTTAAGGTTTTGAGGAACGGTAGGCTTGTTGCGAGGCAGAGGATCCTAGAGTCCTTCGAGTCCTTCAACTTGGGCAGAGTCATAGCGCGACACCCGTTTGACTTCGCCCAGGGCTTCCTAGCTGCCATAGGCTTAGGAATCCTAACCATGCTTGCCCCAGAAGTAGGCCTAGCCCTAACCATCATAGGCTTGGCGACGAGCACCGTAGTCGGAACCATCGGAACAATAGCGACCGGCGACCCCATGTTTTTCCTAACATACGGGCCGACTGGAATCATAGTGTTGCCGATGAGGGCTCTGGCAGACCCGACGCTGGATGATGAGACTAGATGCAAGGTTATAGGTGCTCTAGTCGGAGCCCTGGGCGTCGCAGTAGCCAGGGAGATTAGCAACCAGCTCTACATCAGCTACGCGCCTGAAGAATGCAAGCCATTGCTAAGAAGCATAGAAGGCATGTATGGCACCGCTACCGCTGCGAGGGTTGCGAGGGGCCTCATCCAGCTAGACTACTATTGTTCAAACCCGGGCTCGATGAGCATGCTGAGGGAGGCTCTAACCATAAGCCTAGAGAAGGGGAGCATAAGGGAGTTTTCCCTACTGATGGACAGGGTTTCAGAGCTAAGTCCAGGGTTCCTGAGCAGGCATGCGGACGAGATTGCTTTAAGCATAGCCCTGCCCGACCCGAGTAACAAGCTCTCAATCCTCCTCAGCCTTAGTCCCGGTGAGGTAGACGCGTTAGCAGCGGAGTACCGTGATAATCTTGATGCGATGGTGAGCGGAGCCTTGTTGAAGAAGCTCGGGGCCGAAGGATCAATAGTGCTCCACAGGCTCGAGGCAAACAGGCTTGAAATCATGGTTGAGAAAAGCGTTGCTGAAAAACTGTTTAAAGACATTAGGGAGGGACAGTACGCATGGTTCCGGCTTGTTGGGGAGAAAGGCGAGGTTAGCGTAGGCCTACCCTTCAAGGAGATTGTGCTCAATGCCAAGGACTGGAGAAACTACCTCCTCTTCTCACTTACTGATGACCATGTTGGCGAAGCAACCGGGATTCTCCTCGGAGATGTTAAGGTGGCTCTAGACTTCACTCCACCCCTGGGCGACATGGGCTTCCCATACTACGGCTCCTCAGGCTGGGGCTACGGAGCAATAGGCCCGGGAGGAGTGAGGACGAGCATTGGAACATATTTCACACGGGGCTTGTCGCAAGAGTTGGTTTGGAGTAGCGACGTAGGCTATAGCGGCGTCGAGCTAAACAAGCTGGCTTTAAGCGTAGACATTGGAGGACAGAGAGTGCTTTTCCTAGAGGGGATGACTCCGCTAGCAGCCTACGGGGGAAGCTACCTTCCAGCGGTGATCATCGAGGACAAGGCTGGGCTGAGGCTCGGAGAGCATGCAACACCAAGCGGGGGAAGCCTAGTTCTATCTGAAAGCAGCCTAGCTAAGGCAGGGATTCAAACAGGGCTCGTCAACATAATCTACCCGAACAAGGAGGCCTACACGACCATCTACACCGGGGGAAGCCTCCAGATACCGTTACTCTCATACTCCTCTGGAGCATTCGTAGGAGTCCAAGAGGTTGAGACGAGAATTATTTGGACCAGCATTGGGCAGAGGGAATTCTATGGCCAGATAGCGAGCATAAGCCAGTTGCTTGAAAGTATCCTTAGAAGGCGCTTAGAGGAATTCATTAAAATACTGTTGCAGAGCGACCTCACTGATACTCAGGCATTAGACATAGCGAACGAGCTCGTTAGAAACATCGAGTGGCTAAAGACGTTCAGCGATGAGAAGAGTATTGAGCTGGTTAAGAAGATAACTGAATATGTTAAGAAAGAATATACTGCTGAGGAAGCGAGGGAGAGGGTTAAGCAGGAAAGCGAGCAATACGTTAAGAATATTGAGAAGGAGATAGTTGCTTTCCTTCAAGACATTGGGGATCCCGAGCTAGCTAAAGAGATCGCCAGCCTATTCGCATGCATCAAGGGGAACCTGCCGGATTGGGTTGATGCCGCTAAATGGCTCCTCGACATATTGAAGAGGGTTCGTGGCGAAAAGGGAAATGCTGGGCTAAAGATAGTCGTTGAGAAAATATTCAAATATTCCGAGGGGGGTTGTGCACAAGCTTCATCAATAGTCAGCGAACTCAGGAAGAAAAGCATCGAACAGGCATGGGAGGAACTTAGCAGGCTGATAAACTACCCCGAAGGTCTTAAGATAAAAAGCATCCTTAAAAAGGAGGGTGACAGGTTTAGGATATATGTATCGAAAACGCTGTTAGAGTCTTACCTTGGAAGTGAAGCCTGCTGGGTGAGGATTGATGTAAAGGGTAGGACGCTCTATAAAGAGTATGCCTCTTCAATCTATCATTTTAACCTTCCGGAGGATATCGGAGAAGACAGTGAGGAGGTTGAAGTAACAATTGTCAAAATTACTACCTACGAGTTCATGGAGGATGTCCTAAGGAGGACAGGCGTACCTTTCGACATCGCTTTCAGCTCAGGAAAATATCAACTGATCGTGGAAGGAAAAGAAGTCTGCGAATTATTATTAAGCAAGGATGTCCATTATGATAATGGGAATCATGGTCCGGCGGTAATCTTAGCGATAAGGGATTATGAGGGCGAAGAACACCTGATTAAGCTGGTTCATAAGGAGTCTAAGCGCTACGTCTCTAAAATAAAGGTTAGAGATCATTTCAGAGAAATCGAAAGTATGTCTTATAAGGACGAGTGGAAAAAACTCGAGATAGAATACTTCTCAGGAGAGGACGAGGAAACAGCGTCTTACAGAATATATTTCGAGGACCCGAAGGCAGTTTTACTTAGGAAATTTATTGAACTTAAAAAGATCCTTGAAGAAGGACACGAAGATCCTAATCTTGAGGGAGATATTGGTCAAGAATACATTAGACTTTACTTAAGGAACAAAATAAAGATGGAGGTGTCTAGATTGCTGGATTTTCCGGAGAATGAACTCGAGATGACAGGACCGTTTAGGTCTGGACCAGACTTTCACATATATCGTAAAGGTAAATTGGTCATGATAATTGAGCTCGAGACCACGAGAACAGGTGATATAGCAAAGCGAATGAGTAGGGGAAAGAATCAGTTGAATAAATATTTCACTCAAGATGGGTGGAAAGATTACTTCAAAAAGGTCAAGTATGGGCTTCCCATGGTGATAGCGCTTGATCTAGATAAGATCATCGCATCGAAGTTTGCAGAAGGTATTGAACCCATATTCGGTGATTTAGTAATAAATCTAAACTATGAAGAAGGTTAATAGAACTAGCGCGTTAGGCATGCTAAAACTTAATCTCTGCCTCTTTCTCTCATCTAGCTTCTCCACTTTACAAACTTCCATTCTCTTTCCCTCTTCAGCTTTTCAGCTTCATCCTGAGTAAGGACAACAAAGCAAAAGTCGTCTCCTGGGAGCCAGTAGTATTGATATCCAGTATCCCTAATCAGCTCATTTATCTTCTTCACGGTAGGTTCTAATATGAGATAATCATCTTTGCAATAAAAATCAACACTACACATCTTCCCCTCAAACTTAAAGGATACGCTGACCCTGCACCAATATTCGCAACTATCATCATATAGGTACTTCTTTAAATCCGAAGGAGTCTTTCCCCTTCCTTCGCTCCACTCCTCCCTTATATCTTCTGGTATAAGAAGCCCTCTCGAGATCCTCGCGAGTCTTCTCATTAGATAGATACCCATGTCCTTGGAAGGATCAGTTTCCGGATTTTCGATAAGAATCCTCTTCTTATCAAAAGAGGCCAGTTCAAAATCGACATTGAAATCGCTCGCTCTCATCCACTCTTCTTCATTTTTCTCTAGAGATTCTTTCAGAATTTCTCCATACGGTTTTGTCCTAAAATACTTTTTAAAGTACTCCTCCCCCTTCTTTTCCTTTATCTCCTCGAGGAACCATTGAGGCTCATAGTCAATATCTCCGTTAAGGATCCTCTCCAGTATTTTCCCTGCTGATAAGTTCAAGTAATCCTGAAAGAAATCCAGCTTCCTGAGATACTCTATTGAATCTAAAAGCCTTTTCTTAACTCTCGGGTCCACAATAAATATTGCTGTAACTGAAGCTTATAAGTGCTTATTAAGCGGCACTCGGAAGTGACCTGTCAGAAAACAATAAAAGAGGGTAGAAGTATGGTTCTGCAGAGCCGGGGTGGCAGAGCGCGGTAATGCGCTGGGCTCGAGTGCACGCTAGTGGAGAAACCCAGTTCCCCTCCTCGGGGAGCGCAGGTTCGAAAGTCTCTAAAGGCCGGCAATCCTGCCCCCGGCGCCTAAGCTTAAATTTAAGTTAGTCTACTGATGATAAGGAGGAGAAATGGATAATAGTCCTCCTTTCTATGAATGCTCAAGGAGAAGACTACATGTCCTTTCCCTTATCCTTACAAGCCTTCTGGCATTATGTCTGGTGTTGCTCTATTAATATAACGACCTTTACTCAAAATATCGAATGCTTAACGAAGAATACCTGGTGCTTTCTTTAAGCGTCAAAAACCTTACGGCTGTTCGCGATTCTCTTATAGTTGAGTTAAACCATCTTGAAAACAATCTTTCTCTTTTGAAGATGTTGAATGCTTATTTGAAGAAATCATATGATAATCTCGTCCTAAGTCGAACGCTTTCGGAAACGCTTAAAGGCAGTCATCTGCTCTGGGATTACTATGACATGGTCAGGAGTTTTTATAGGGATGGTAAACTAAATATAACCATGACCAGGTTCATGGCTGACTTGGCTAAACACAATTTGGGTAGAACCTATTGCCCCCTCGAGGATCCCTATTTTCAGATTACAGGAGAGCACAGCTGGACTACAGTAATGCGCAAGTTAGAGGCAGTTTATACCCTTATAGGCATTAAACCTGAAGATGCTCCTATTGAGAGGATTAAGAAAATACTTCAGTTTATAAACGATAATGTTCGCTATCAAGTAGACTACGATAACGTATTCCTATCGCCTCTGGAAACGCTCATATTCGGATCTGGTGATTGTGATGATTACACCATACTCGCAGCAACGCTTTTCGAAATGGCTGAGATAGACGCGGCTGTCGCCATCGGAACGTTTGCCTACGCTAATAAAACAATTGGTCATACGATGGTGCTGGTACATATGGATACTCTAGGTCCATACGGGTTCCACTCCTATGAGGATTTGACTGACATGGGCCTCTCTCTAGGGAAATGGATCTTAATAGAATCCCAAAACACGATAGATAAACAATACGATCCGGACTGGTTTAGCCACTGGATGCTTGAAACGGCTGTTGATGTCTAGAGTTCCCTACCTATTTGGGTTTGGAACCAAAGGGCATGCGTTACTACCAACGTTTACCTTAGAAGATTAGGCAACTTCTGCTCAGCCTATCACTTCAAGGTCTTTGGCTTGATATGAAGTGATTGACTACGTTAAGTATGATTTCTGAATTCTTAGCTCCCTGAAGTTCAACAATGCTTTCACTCTAGTTCAAAATTAATAAGAATTAGCAAGAATAACAGTTTTTAATTTTTTAGCTCCTTGTTTTATCAATCGATTCCCTTGGTTATTTATACTCTAATATTCTAAAGTTAGCTATGCTGTGAAATTGGGCATCTTTCTGAGATAATTGTCCAAGATATTTCAATTTACTGTTATAATATGTAAGACCTTTGCCCTCTTCTAGAATTAGATAAACAGGCTCTCCGGTTAGTGTCGGTATGTACTTGATAAGTTTATAGAAAGGAATTAGCCTAGCCCGTAGGACTTTGCCATCAATCGCAGAATTAACAAGATTCCCCAATTTGGAGATCACTTTTCCTTTACTTATCCATTTTGGCTGAATCACATTGAACAATAAATCCTCTCTGTTGAACCTTCGCCAAAGAAAGAGTGTCGGGACATATAGTTCCTTACAAATTTTTTCTATGATTTTAGAACCAATTGCATGCGTAAGCTTCTCTGCAGCTAAGAAGTATCGGCGTCCAAGGTCAATCGATTCTTTGCAATGAGGACTACAGGGAATATGAGGGACTATCTTTAACCAAATCGGTAACTTGGAGACCACTCCTTGAACGATTAAGCTCTCAAGAAACGCATACCTGGAATCTATTCCCTTTTTTCTAAGATCTGCTACTCGTCTTACACAACATAAAGGATAACCGAATGCCAATCCCTCCTGAATCGTCCTATCCACGATTGTCGGTAGGCTTTCAACATTTCTCAATTTGACTATGGCCTCATCATGTTTCCACAGCAAAACTAGTGCCCATCCTCCCTTGTAATAAAGAAACCTTCCTTGGTTGACGACCCTTGACTTTATGCGAAGCGAACTGAGCAAGGATTGGAGTTTGTCTAAATAGGAAAGTGATACAGAGATCGTTGATAAGGGTTTTACTTCATCGTATACAGCAGCTAATGAAAAAAAGTCTATTATACTATTAAACCATTCGTCTAGCGGTTGCATCTTTCTCGCGCCTCTTTTAATAACATTTGGTTGCGACTTTACCATATTTAAGAATTTGAGAAGAGAAGAAATCTATATACATTGCTATCAAAGCGCCCATTTGAAGGGTCTTCTGATAAAAATCAGTAGCCAATGATGATTTATTAGGGAACTACACATCTATTTCGGAGATGGTAACCTTAATGAAGAGTAAAGCTTAAATATTAGTCATTTCATTTTGATGATAATGGTGATTTCGGTGACAGATGTGACTATCCGGGACATTGATGATCAAGTTTATAGGGAATTTTCTGCTGAAGCCCGTAGACAGAATAAATCAATTGGAGAACTAATAACCGAGGCTATGCGCCAGTATCTTAGGGGGCTACAGCCGCCCGCGTCGAGCTATGTCATTTCAGAGATTTTCCGACTGAGCGTTTCGAAGAA
Organism: Candidatus Brockarchaeota archaeon; assembly: GCA_017601225.1. GTDB lineage: Archaea > Thermoproteota > EX4484-205 > EX4484-205 > JAAOZP01 > JAAOZP01. The sequence goes on from JAFNIX010000021.1 coordinate 13,686, forward strand.
AGATCTGGAAGAACTCGGAATGCCGGTCACTTTTGATAGGATTGTACACCTGATTTTTGAAGATGACGTGGACTTTGCTACTTTTGAGAAATTTGTCGCAGAAATCTCCCGCTGCGATATTGTGGAGCTACCCAGAGGACTGCCAAAATTACGAGTTATTAAGAAATGTAAGAACAGTAGTGTTCGTTTTCGAGGAGAGAAGAGTGGTTTCCAGCCTTGGAATATGCGATAGAAACCTTTAATCTGACCAGAGAATTTCATGTGAGGCGTTGGCGGAACGTGAGTTTTTGGGATTTCCCGGATAATCCAGGATCTTTCTTTCAACGCCTCTTCTACTCCCTATCCGGTAGGGGATCAACACCCCTTAGGATCACGGCTGTTGATAATGTGAACTTTACCGTACGGAGGGGCGAAATCATGGGCTTATTGGGGCCCAATGGTTCGGGGAAGAGCACCCTCTTAAAACTCTTGGCTTGCTTGATCCTCCCATCTAAGGGAACAGCATCGATCCTGGGCTATGATATTGTGAAAGAGCCCTCAAGGGCTATAGAACAAGTAAATTTTGTCCCGGGATTATTAACGGGAGGCATTTGGATTAGCAACAGGCTATCTGCGAGGCAGAACCTCGAGCATTATGCAAACCTCTTCAGACTAAGTCGTGCTGATGTAGACCGAGCTCTTGAGCTATCGGGTCTTGCAGATAGGGCTGATGAACGGGCAGCGACCTTTTCATCTGGAATGATAGCCAGATTGATGCTTGCAATCGGGCTTTTAAGGAATACTCCAGTATTCTTGATGGACGAGCCCACCGCTGGAATAGATCCACAGGGCGCTAAAGAAATCAGGCAATATCTTAAAGATCACCTCTGTAAACGGCTGGGTATCACGATTCTAATGGCCACTCACAATGTGTCGGAAGCTCAAGATCTTTTCGACCGAGTCTGTATCATGAATAAAGGCCGAATAATAGCAATCGATACCGTTCAAAATCTAATCCGCTCAATTTCGGAAGTTGAAACGATAAGGATTGATGCTAAAAATATTAATCAAGACCTCATTAAGCGGCTGGAAAGAATTGATGGAGTGGATCGAGTCGCAATAATGTTTCAAGATCCGCAGGAGGCACGTGGGACCATAAGAATTCACACAAAAGATCATAGAGAGGTTCTCCCCCGGGCAATAGATCTATCAATTAAGGAATATGATTTGAAGATAGAATTTGTAGAAATCAGCCAACCCGACCTCGAAGACGTCTTCATCAATTTAACCGGGAGTGCGTTGGAATAAATGAGCGAAAGAATCGGACATTTCGGCATTAGGAAGCACTTGGAGATAATCCTCAATTTTATGAGGCAAAATATTCAAGCAAGATATTTCTGGATTCAATGGTCACTTCCATTCAGAATTGCTAATCTAGCGGTCGGCGTAGCTATATGGTTTTTCTTTGGATCAATTTTCAGAGGTAGTAATATCCTTGACGCATACGGAGGCGATTTTATGTCCTATCTCATTTTGGGCCTGGCTGTGAATACAGTCCTCTCTCATAGTTTAAATGGCTACTACAATGCGGTGAGCAGCGCCTACACGGGCGCCATAGAAAGCGGAGGCAGTAGGATAACTATGATGGACTACATAATGCTTGCTCGAATACCAGTTACGACCTACATTATTGCCCAAGTGGCTGATGGTTACCTAGAGAGTTTCGCAGACCTAATAGCATATCTGGTAATAGGGTTATGTTTCTTCAAAGTCCAAATAAAGTTCACCTCCAATTTACCAATTGCTCTTCTTGCCTTAGTGTTGGGCATCATCGGGACCAGCGGGCTGGGGCTTATCTCTGCCAGTATGTTCTGGTTAATAAATGCAAGGGCCTCAAATGAACCCATCAGGTGGGTGCTCAATCTCCTAACAAGCATTCTAGCGGGGGTTTACTTCCCACCATCGCTACTACCCTCCAATATTCAATTGCTTTCATATTGTCTGCCCCAAACCTTCACCTTGATCATAGTAAGACGCGCATTATTAACCACCAGCCCATGGGAGGATCTGGCCCCATACATCGGCGTGCTCATTCTCTTCTCAATCGTCCTTTGCTATATCGGTCTCCGTATGTTCAGATATTCCCTAGAAGTAGGAAAAAAGAAAGCAACGATCTGGAGCTAGAAAGAGAGAAGTTCGTGCGTTAGCTAATGAATTTGAATTGTTTCGGCCAGTTGACCAAAAGTTCTTTTCCCACCGATGTTCTCAAATACCGTTTCTCATCGAATTAATCTGAAAAGTAGTGTTAAATCCCCTGATGATAAAAGAGGCTTAAGTTCACTCTTCCGCCCTTTTCATCGGATTTGATTGGCGAAGGAAAAGCTTAAATATGCCTTTTTGAAAATATGAAGTATGGAGAACTTGGAGAGAAAGAGAAAAATAAATCAGTTGAGTCCTTCAGAAAAAGCAATGAGAATGGAATTCATAGCAGCGCTAGAAAGTTTGGCATCTGGTTCTGCGGCTGCTTGTACTCCGGGAACTTGTGGCACTGGAAATTGCGAGGCTGGTTACTGCGTATCAGGAAGGGTTATAACATAAAAAAGACAAATGGTAGATATTGAACACGAATGCGCGTTATCGTTAGACTGGGCTACAAAAAGTGGTTGTAAGTTTGCTGACTTGCGATTTCATAGAGTAACTTATTTTTCAGGGAATAAGAGAGAAAGTAAGCAAGGAGTGTATGCTAGAGTGTATTACGATGGTTCATGGGGATTTTTCTATTATGATAGGATTCAAAGAAAGAGGGAAGGACTCATTCGAACTATCAGATCTGCCATGAAAATAGCAAAAACAAAACCTCTTGCGCAGAAATTTGAGATACCATCTGAACTCAGAGCAACAACTGATGAAGTAGAAAAGGGACTTAACTGTAACACCGAAACCGTAAAGGAAATTCTGAATTATATCCAAGGTCTTGTTCAAAACACAGGTGTTCTTCACCACGATGTGAGAAAATGTCAGCTCAAAGAGAATTTAATCATAATCCAGAACTCGATTGGTACATCAATAAGGACTCGCTGGAGGTTCATAAAAATTGATTTGTCACTTATACATAATAAGCATTTGGATATTCGTCAAGATTTTTCAATCACATTTTCATCAATCAAGGAAGCAAAGAGATATCTTACAGACGCGATCAGAGATATTTCGGAAACGATGAATCTTCTCTCTTACTCAAGGAAACGGGCATATAGGAATGAGAAGCCAAAGTGGTTGATATTCAGCCCGACTACTGCCGGAACGATTTTTCACGAAGTTTGCGGTCATGGTTCGGAAGCTGATTTTCCGGCTTCAAGTACATTCTTTCCTATGAAGAAGGGCACAGAGATTTCGTCTAAAGAAATAAGCGTCTTTGATGATCCTCTATTATCTAACCTTTTGACTTCATATGACTATGATGATGAGGGAGTACCGGCAAAAAGAAAGGTATTGGTGGATCATGGAGTGTTTGTTAAGCAACTCTCAAATATAATGACTGCTGGATCAATGAATATAGAATTAACGGGAAACGGAAGGGCCCAAGACCATCGTAGTTTTCCCTTTGTAAGAATGAGTAACATCATTATATCTCCTGGTAAGTGGACCATGGAAAAGATTATAGAAGAATCTAAAAGTGCCATTTATGTCAATCAGTTATACGGAAATATTTCAAAAACATTTTCCTCTGTTTGCAGGGGCTCCTATTTTGTGAATTCTCATGGAGAAGTTGAAAGAATAGCCAATAGCATTATTCTTCATGGTGACACATTTGATATACTGAAGAATATAGATGCTGTGGAGAATAAGATATACTTACAGAGCGTAGATTGCATAAAAGGAAAACAACGATTAGAAGTAGGAATAGGTTGCGGACATATACGATTGCCCACTGCTAACATTGTCGTTAAGGGTATGTAGCATCGACATTTGGATATCTAAGGCGGTGTCTGGGAAATTCATCGTGATCCCAATACATTTGACAAATTGGATGTGGTGCTAAGAGGTCGGAATATACCTCATAAGCATAAATTCGGCAGCCACCTCTGCAAATCTTATTAGCTAGACAATTCCCACAGACTCCCTTGAGCTGCTTAGGTTTTATGGCCCTGATCCTGCGGAAAAAATCACTCTCTAGCCATAGTTCCTCGATGGATACTTTCCTAATGTTGCCAGCCACTAGAGTCTTACTTAAGTAACCACTACCGCATAAGGACACATCGCCATTCGACAGCAAACCTAAGACGCCATAGCCCCATGGACAATTGTTGAGAGTATGTCGTGCTATTTGAATCGGTAAAATGCCACATGGTATATCAATTAAAATACGTCTAGGGAACTCATAATATTTCTTAATCAAGAAATCGACTAGTTGTCGCAAATGTACATAGCTAAGGTTAATGTCCAAGATATCCGCACCTCTACCCGAAGGCAAGATTTGGGGGTTTATTTTTATAATATTAACATCCATTTTTAGTAATTTTTCAATAAGCAAGGGAATCTCGTTTCTGTTGACTTCATTCGCAACGGTAATAGTCTGAGTGTTAACTCCGCTTCTTGCCAGATTCTCTATGACTCTTAATGTTCTATCGAACGTACCCGGACCCCGGAGAAATTCGTGCGAACGTCTTGTAATCCCATCTATACTGACAGCAACACTAACATCCAATCTTGAGAGTTCATTAATGATTTCAGGAGTGAGAAGAATTCCATTTGTCTCAATGGTTGCATCAATACCTAACGATCTAGTATATTTCAATAGATCCATAAAATCTGGCCGCATAAATGGTTCCCCGCCAGTAAATTTTATGAAACGACAACCCAATTGATAAATATCTCTAATTGCTATCATAGCTTCCTTCGTGGAAAGCTCATCTTGACTAGGAAGCCCGGCACCTATCCAACAATGTTTACATCTAAGATTACATTTATGAGTTATATAGAAATAAACGTAGGTAGGAATAATTTCTCTTCTTCCCTTCCTTACCTCACTCTTATTCTCAAGAAAGGGAAAGCCTTCTTTCATTTCTTCATTTTGAAAAGGAATTCCTACTATTTAAACTTGAACTACTTATAATGTTTTTATGGACCCTATGTATTATACTTCTTCTTAATAAGAGATTAAGGGTTATGTTATGATTGCTTCTCTCAGTAGAGGAGTTACTTTACAACGCCAAATTGATTTCTATTAAGAGTATTCGACCTATTCCTATGTGGGATGAAAAACGGGTTTAGATGTTTTGCTTCTGATGTAAAATGTCAGTCATTACCGGGTGCCACAGTTAAGATTCACAATCTTCTTCCTTCTAAAACTTCTCGAACAACCTTCACAACGCCTCTTTAGCAGCGGGCCCTAAATCGAATGAGGCTGGTAGTTCAGAGGTAGAACACTAGCTTCGCGAGCCAGATGTCAGAGATTCGAGTCCCCTACAGTTCCTGTTCTTCTAGCAGTTTATTCACGTGTCTATAGTAATCCTTCCTTCGGAGCTTTGACGCCGCTGCCTCGTCGACAATAATTATTGCATTAGGATGCATTTGCAGTATCGAAGCTGTTATTTGGGATGTTATTGGCCCCTCTACTGTGGCTGCGATAGCGTCTGCTTTTCCCTCGCCATTGGCTAAAAGTATTATTTTTCTAGCCTCCATGATGGTTCCGCAGCCCATTGTGATGGCGAGCCTTGGAACTTCAGCCTCGCTCCTGAAGAAACGCGCGTTATCTTTAATTGTCTCTTCTGCAAGAGCTACCAGCGTGGTTCTTCCCATCAGGGGGGAACCAGGCTCGTTAAAGGCTATATGACCATCTCTACCTATTCCCAATAGCTGAAGGTCTATTCCTCCTGCTTTCCTAATCTCCTCCTCATATTTTTCGCAAAAAGCCTTGATGTCTTTTGCAAGACCGTCAGGTATGTGTACGTTTCTGGGGTTTATGTTAATATGGTTGAAGAAGTTTTCAAACATGAAGTAATGGTAGCTTTGAGGATGAGTGGGGGCCAACCCGTAGTATTCATCAAGGTTAAAGGTTACTATTTTCGAGAAGTCTAGGCCCTCCTCCTTATGCATTCTGATAAGTTCCTTATAGGTGCCGAGTGGCGTGCTGCCCGTAGCTAGCCCTAGGACAGAATTCGGCTTCCTCCTTATCTGCTCAGCTATTATTTTAGCTGCTCTTCTGCTCATCTCCTCATAGTCTTTTGTAATTATTACCCTCATTCCGTCCTCGGAGTTTAAAAGGGCTTATATAAGGCTAACTCTCTATAGGCCCCTCTGTTTCGAGATGTTTTTAAGGCGATAGCACATATAACTCTTAGAGGGTGTTTGAGGATAGTTGCAACGGGAATAAGCGGCAGTGGTCGAGAGACCCATCTTAGAAGATTCGTTGAATTCGCGAAAAAAAGGAATACCGAGGTTAAACTTTTCTCGGTGGGCAGCATGATGTTCGAAGCAGCTAGGAAACTCGGCGTGGAGATAAAGGAGGATAAGATCCTTGACCTGTCGCCCTCCTCCTTGAACTTTCTGCGAGCAACAGTTTTCGAACAGATCATTAGGGAGGCGGAAAACTATGAGAACATCATCATAAGTACACATGCCTGCTTTAGGTGGAAGAAGCATGTTTTCCAAGCGTTCGACTTCCATTACCTTGATGAGCTCTCTCCAGACGTTTTCATAACAATCTCTGACTCCGCATTACCCATTAAAATGAGGCTTGAATCCTCCATGCAGTGGAAAGGCCGTCTAACTCTTAAGGAAATACTTGTCTGGAGGGATGAGGAAACCCTCTTAACCAAGAGTATTGCCGACTACCGTAGAAAACCCTTCTACATTGTTCCGTTCTCCTCCCCGCCTGAAACACTTTTCAACCTAATGTTTAAACAGTATTCGAAGAAAGCATATCTAAGCTATCCTATAACGCACATAGAGGATCGGGAGGCTAAGCTTGCTGATAAAGACCGGTTTAAAAACAAGCTTAGAACACTCGGTTTAACTGTGTTCGACCCTGGTGAAATAGAAGACTCCCTCTTGCTCTACAAGCTCAAGGAGTTAAAGGATACTGGAGGTGAGAAGCTGGTAGTTGAGGAGAATGGCGTTAAAACAGAGATTCATGCAAGTGAAATCGAAGACGTTGTAGAAGACCTGCTCGACCAGATTGTTGCAAGAGACTACCAGCTCATAGACCAGAGCGATTTCCTAGTAGTCTACTATTTCTCTCAAGTAATGTCTCCAGGCGTCCTCTCTGAAATGACGTATGGTTTCAGCAATAATAAGAAGGTGTTCGTAGTTTACAAGGGGCCTGAAAGCCCGTTTTTCAACTACTATTCAACAAGAATATTCGAATCGGAGGAAGCCCTAATAGACTTCATGAGCAGGGAAGGCATGATCAACGGGAAACCTTAAACGACAAAATTTATTAGGAGACTGAAAACAAAAATAGCTCGAGGCACCCCTTCAAAACAAGGATAACCGCGGAGGTCGCCAATGCTAAGCAGCGGCAAAGCCTGGTTAAAGGCGCGAGGCTCAGGACCTCGTCCCGAAGGGGTTCGTGGGTTCAAATCCCACCCTCCGCATCGTTTTCAGATTAACCATACCAGAACCTCATCTCTCCAAAAATCAATATCGCCTACCTTTAACTCATCAACACTTCTCCCGAGTTTGTAGCCCAAGATGCGTTTCGCTAAACCCTTCTCCATCAACTCCTCGCTCAGGTTGTTTAGCAAGTTCCTGATCTTGTCAAAGTCCTCATGAATGAGTTCCATCACTATTTTATTACTACAGCCTGATTCCATTTCACATATTAAGTTGATCTGACGAATGAACTTTACTTTTCTTCCCCTTGCTACCTGCTTCACTTTAGGATCATTGATAAACCTCTTTGCAATAATCTCTTCGCGCTCCTTAAGCTCTCTTTCTACTTCCTCGATTGGGTTACGGTATACCTCCTTATCAGAGATAATGTCTTCAAACAGTTGTATCGAAATCGAATACACCTTAGCGTTTCCAACAAAAACTATTGAATGGAACAAGCGTTCAGTCAAATCCCCAATTTTTCCCTTATCGCTAACGTATATGGCTACATCCAGACCGATGCCCTCGTCTCTCTCCCTACCTGAAAAGTATATGAGGCACTCTTTCGTTGTTTCCCTCCACCTCTTGCTAACATACTTCTCACAATTCGTTCTAACATCTTCGAATCTGTCGCCCCACCCCCAGACGGTAGCAACCTTAGCTGTCATCTTTCTTTTCTCCTTTCTTTATCCTCATCCATCAGTTTTATTAGTTGAAACCTCCTTTTATGCTCCCCCTTTTCAGATCCTATCTCCTCTATAAATTTTAGATGGTCTTCTTCAGGAATGGAAAAATGATGCTCAGGTCCTGAAAACTTTCCTGGAATTGTTCCTCTATCACGGGTGTGAATTTCGCTAGGGTGAAACCCGTGGTTGAAATTTTCCAAACAGCATGCTGTGTACGTTACATTTAATTAGCTTTTCTCTGTTCTAAATAAATCATGAGGCTGGTTATGAAGGGTAAACATGTTTTAATAGTCGTGATATTTGTCTCAATAGTTCTGATTGCTGCCTTATCCGTATACTTTTTCCTAAGCCCGGCTAGAAGCCAGGCTCCTGTTTGGATTAACGCGACGAGACTAAGACTTCCTGAGCCTCGCTATGAGAGTGAGGTTTCTGTTGAAGAGGCTCTGCTTAAAAGGAGATCCGTTAGAGAATATGCTAGGAGCAGCTTAACCCTGCAGGAGGTTTCTCAACTGCTCTGGGCTGCTCAAGGCGTTACTGACCCACAGGGTTTAAGAACAGCTCCTTCAGCCGGAGCCCTCTATCCTCTTGAGGTTTATCTTATAGTCGGGGAAGTGGAGTCTCTTGCTCCCGGCGTATACAAGTACGTGCCAGATGGCCATGAGATTATTAGGGTTCTGGATGGTGATAAAAGGGTCTCTTTGGCTGAAGCTGCTCTTGGTCAAGCATGGGTGAGGAATGCTGCCATAGACATTGTAATAGCTTCAGTGTATGAACGGACCACTAGGAAATACGGTGAGAGAGGGATCAGGTATGTGCATTTAGAGGCTGGTCACGCTGCTCAAAACATATGCCTGCAAGCAGTAGCCTTGAACCTGGGTGTTGTAACTGTCGGTGCCTTTTACGATGACCAGGTTAAAACCGTTCTAAGTCTTCCGGGTGGAGAGCAACCGCTCTACATAATACCTGTAGGAAGGAAACCGTAACCATCCTACTTGAACCACACTCCGTTATTTTTGCCCTCATTTACCGGTTGATAGCGTAGCAGGTCAGAGACGCCTTTCAATCCTAACCCGTATTAAATAGTTTAAATACGAGTTTCAGAATGATGTTCAGACATCTGTATGAGAGAGTTGGAAAATGGTCTCCCGGTCTTCAAAATGCTCTTAGCATTATGCGTTTTTTCTTTAAGTCTTCAGACAGGCCTGCCAAAAACAGGTTTAAACCAAGCGAAAGTAGAAGTAATACTCTTAATCTCCGTTCTTTCAACATCCCTGCTCGCCTTGTTGACGCAAACTTCAGAAGAAACAGAAAAGTCGAGAAAAATCATAGCTGGATTTGTTATTATAATTGTGACCGTAATATGCGTCTACTTCACAGTTACTTTCATAACTAGGCCTCCTCCGTCTCAACCTCCTCCTCCAACAGCACCTTACCGTAATCCAAATCTCTCGCCTGAAGAGAGGGCTCTCGACCTTCTTTCTCGAATGACGCTTGACGAGAAAATTGGTCAAATGACTCTGCCAGACCGGCAATCGATAAGCAGCATCTCAGACATATCTACTTATAATCTAGGCGGGCTTTTAAGCGGCGGGGGTTCATGCCCTGTTCCTAACGTTCCCTCCAACTGGGCTAAGATGTACAACGAGTATCAAAGGCAGGCTGTTGAAGGAACACGTCTAGGGATTCCTATTCTCTATGGTATTGACGCTGTTCACGGGCATAACAATGTTTACGGGGCTGTGATTTTCCCCCATAACATCGGAATGGGTGCGACATGGAACCCTGAACTAGTTAAGGAGTGCGCCCGCATAACGGCAATCGAGGTGAGGGCTACAGGTATCCGCTGGACTTTCTCACCGTGCATCGACGTCGCCAGAGACGATCGGTGGGGCAGAACATATGAGTCCTTTGGAGAAGACCCGTATCTGGTTAAGATAATGGCGATAAGTGCGGTTAAGGGATACCAGGGCGACGGGCTTGACCGGGATGATACTGTTCTGGCTACGGCTAAGCATTATATGGGCTCGGGCGGAACCGTTAATGGCAAGGATCAGGGGGATTTCCAAGGGCCACTGAGAGTACTTCGGGAAAAACATCTCGAACCCTTCATAGGTGCGGTTAACGCTGGAGTAGGGTCAGTAATGGCTTCTTACTGCAGTATTAACGGTGAGAAGATACATGGAAGTAAATTCTTCCTGACTAATGTTTTAAAGACGGAGCTCGGGTTTAAAGGTCTACTTGTTTCCGACTGGGAGGCAATAGGCCAGGTAGACCAGTCCTATAGGAACGCTGTTAAGAAAAGCATTGAGGCAGGAATAGATATGGCGATGGTTCCAAGCACCTGGAAAATGTTTCAATCCACGCTGAAAGACCTTGTTAACAGCGGCGAGATCCCGTTGAGCAGAATAGATGAGGCTGTCTACAGGATTCTAGTGGTTAAATTCCGTCTAGGCCTCTTCGAGAATCCTTATGTGGATGAAAGCCTTTCCTCAATCGTCGGTAATACTGCACATAGAGAGGTTGCACGTCGAGCAGTCCGTGAAAGCATGGTGCTGCTGAAGAACAACGGTATTCTTCCAATACCTAAAAACGTTAGCACGATCTTTGTTGCAGGTCCGAATGCAAACGATATTGGGAACCAATGCGGCGGCTGGACGATTACCTGGCAGGGAAGCAGTGGTGACATTACTATCGGAACAACTATTCTGGAGGCTATCCGGAAAACAGTTTCCCCGAGCACTAAGGTCATATTCGACGAAAACGCCAGCAATATAGCTGGCCCCTACGACGTGGGGATTGTTGTAGTTGGGGAACCCCCATATGCAGAATTTCTCGGCGACAGGGAGAGCCTAGAACTGCCCGAGGAGCAGCTTAGGATAATAGACAGGGTTGTTGCCTCAGGAACCCCGACAGTCGTTATAATTGTTGCCGGCCGACCCTTAACGGGTATAGAAGACAGGTTGCCCAAATGGGGTGCTTTTCTGATGGCTTGGCTGCCAGGGACAGAAGGCCAAGGTGTGGCGGACGTTTTATTCGGTGACTATAATCCTAGTGGAAAGCTGCCACGCTCATGGCCTAGGTCTACTGCCCAAGAACCGATAAACTATGATCGTCTGCCCGATGAGGAGTACGATCCGCTTTTCGAGTTTGGATACGGGCTCAGCTATACAACGTTCGAATACAGTTGTCTAAATATTACTCCGGCAGAGCCGCTTTTTACAGACACCGTCACGATTAGCGTGAATGTTAGTAACACGGGGGCTCGTGAAGGTAGCGAAGTAGTCCAGGTTTATGTGCGCGATGTTGAAAGCAGTCTACCAACGCCTGTGAAAAAGCTATACCGCTTCCAAAAGATAATGCTTCAGCCAGGTGAGACGCAGACAGTAAGCTTCACTATTCCTGTCTACGAGCTAGGCTTCTACACGGACGGCCCTGATAAAACCGTTGAAGAAGGGGTGTTCATAGTGACTGTTGGAGGGTTGACTGCAAGCTTTACAGTAAGGAAATAAACTTTTTAGCGTAGTCCTTAAATACATGGTTTAGGCCCTTTTTTAGTCATCGAGTGGCGCTGATTGGCTCGTAAACCCGAGGTCGTGGTTAAAATCGGCACAAGCGTGCTGACAAACTCTAAAGGCTGGATTAGCGAAGCGAGAGTTAGAGAAATAGTTAGACAGATTGCGGAAAACAGGAGCAAGATGAAGTCGGTGGTCATAGTGACATCTGGAGCTATTGCAACAGGCTTGTCAAAGCTTAAGATAGAATCTTCCCCGAGCAGTTTGAAGCTTACGATGAAGCAGGTTTGCGCAGCCATAGGGCAGCCAACCCTGATGGCATTATACACTAAATATTTCAACAAGTATGGAATAAACACTGCTCAAATACTCCTTACCGAAGAGGATTTGGCGAACAAGTATCGCTACAAGAATTTTTGGAGAACTCTATCGGCCCTAATGGAGCAGGGCGTGGTTCCCATTATAAATGAAAACGACGCCATCTCGGTTAAAGAACTTGTTCCAATAAACCCTTATGTGCCTGACTCCGTCAGGTTTGGAGACAACGATAGGCTGTCAGCCATCATAGCGTCGAGAATAGGTGCCGACCTGCTCATAATGCTGACTGATGTCGACGGGTTCATGATTCCTACTAAAAACGGTGTCAAAGTTGTTAAGGAGCTTAGGAAGGTTAACAGGAAGGTTCTTTCCTTCGCAGGATCCCCCGGTTCTCTGGGTAGAGGTGGCATGCTTTCCAAGCTTCAGGCGGCAGCAATAGCCTCTAGATCAGGAGTCACAACAGTGATAGCTAACGGTTTGAAGAGAAACATTATAGCGAAAATACTGAACGGTGAAAACGCTGGCACCTTAGTTCGCCCCCTGCGGAAAAGGTTTAAGTCTTAAGAAAGGTTTCTTCAAGACCGCGTTGGGCATGGAGGAAGTCGTTGAAAAATCCCGAAAGGCTAAAGAGGCTTCTCTTAAACTCGGAGTGACTCCAACACCTGTTAAAAACGCCGCATTGGAAAAAATGGCTGAACACATTGAGAAACATAGGGAAGAAATAATACGGGAGAATAGGAGGGATGTTGAAGCAGCGGAGGCAAAAGGAGCCTCTCCTTCTCTAATAGACAGGCTGCTGCTGAACGAGAAACGAGTCAGGGAAATGGCTGAGGGCCTCCGCCAGGTTTCCTCCCTACCGGACCCGGTTGGGGAAATAGTTGAGGGATGGAGAACTAGACACGGCTTAGAGATAAGAAAGGTCCGCGTGCCACTTGGAGTTATTGGAGTTATATACGAGGCTAGGCCCAACGTTACAGTGGACATAACCGGCCTAGCGTTAAAGGCCGGTAATGCCGTCGTCCTCAGAGGAGGCTCGGAAGCATTAAACTCGAACAAAATACTGGTGGAAATAATGAGGGATTCTGTGAAAAACCTTGTCGACCCTGAGTCGATACAACTGATAGAGAATCCCAGCAGAGAGCTCGTCGGCCTACTCCTGAAGCAGGACAAGTACATAGATGTTATAATCCCGAGGGGAAGCGCCCAGTTCATAAGGTTCGTCAAGGAAAACTCGCTAATACCTGTGATTGAAACCGGGGCGGGCAACTGCCATATTTTCGTGAACTGGGATGCTGACCTAGAAATGGCCACCCGGATAATAGTGAACGCTAAGGTTCAAAGACCCGCGGTATGCAACGCTGTCAGGAAAGTCCTGGTGCACAGTAAGATAGCGGAAAAATATCTTCCACAGCTGGTTGATACTCTGAGGAGCTACAATGTCATGATCAAGGGATGCGAAAGGAGTAGGACGATAATCCCAACACTGGTTGAAGCCACTGAGGAAGACTGGTATGAGGAATACATGGATCTAACGCTCGCCGTCAAAATAGTGGACAGCGTGGAGGAAGCCATACAGCACATAAACAAGTATGGTTCGAAGCATTCCGATGCCATAATAACTAGCAGCCTGCAGGACGCTGAACTATTCACGAAACTAGTGGACTCATCAACAGTATACGTCAACGCCTCAACCAGGTTCACCGACGGCGGGCAATTCGGCTTCGGAGCCGAAGTAGGCATAAGCACTCAGAAGCTGCATGCAAGGGGACCTATGGGCCTGAGGGAAATCACTACGACGAAATACGTGGTTTACGGCTCTGGGCAGATAAGAGAGATATAAACAGCACCAGGTGGCGCAACCAGTATAAAGCCGAGAGAAAAGAATATAAGGCTTCAAACATATATTCAAGAAACTGGGGTCGATCGTCTAATGGCCAGGATACCGCTCTTACGAGGCGGTGGTCCCGGTTCGAATCCGGGTCGACCCATTTTTTGACGACTGCAATATTTTAATTCTGCGTAGCCGTCTCATCGTTATCGAAATCATAAAACTCATTATTTTTCTACGTTAAGACTTATAATGGGTATGGGGAATTCAGAGAAATAGTTCGGCATAACAGGTGTATTCAACGTTCTTTCAGTGCCGGCTTTCCTGCTTGGCGGCTTCTCTGGCAAGAGGGTTTAGAGGAGCTAGTTCTTATCCTCCCAATTCTAATAGAGGTGTTTGTAACAATCCCCATAATGGTAAGCGTTCCAGAAACGCTGCGTTCAACTGTAACCTTTTTAAAAAATAGTTGTAGGGAGTTAACGAGATAGTATCAATAATCTCGCCTTTAACCATTTCCTCGTATTTATTGATTATAAGTTTTTTGGGGAATAAAAATAACTTTAAAAAGCTTTTTCCTTATCTTATACGGTGGGGTGATTAAATTGAAAAGAGGAGGTAGTTTGATTAGCCTTTCAGCTCTTTTAGTCTTGATCCTTCTTAATATGATTATAATGGTTGTTGCATATGACTTTGTTGTCGAAGATACGGATGAAGACATTGGATCGGTTTCTTGGTCGCTGGCTTATGTGAAAGCTTATTGCAACTATGTGGGAGGCAATCCTCAATGGTGGTATGTTGCTGATGCTGAGCATTCTCACAACTGGTGGATTGATCCGTATTGGCAGGGACCCTATGAATTTGGAGGTAGTGGATATGATGGCGATGGATTGAATGAGCCTGCTTGGACCCAGACTTGGGTTAAGATATACTCCTCCTTACAGGGAAGATGGATTATTGATTCACTTGCCTTCGCTCAGGCACCGTAAAGAAGTATTGCCCGTAATAATTATGCTTATCATTACTGAGGCACGATGGCTTATTGCTGAACCGTATTGGCTGAAACCGGGCAGCTATGCAATATACGTCTTTGACAGTGCTTACCTGACCAGTGGGATCAGGACAGAGAACGGCAGCTATAGGTGGTATTGTCTATCTGTTAAAGGGGGATTAGCGATTTTGAACGTCAGTTTTCAGGCGAACGCTATCGTGAGGGAAATCGTTGAGGGCGGGGTGAGCGAGACGAGGGTTGTAATTAGAAATTCAACGATTGTGACCATTAACATTACTTCGCGAGCCTTGATTGATGAGAATGGTAACATATGGGGCTATGCCCATTTTTGGATTGACCCCATTAGGGAACCCTGGTCTGGAGAGGGTGATGCGCCCGAGGGAGACATAACGCTGATAAACAATTATTTCAACAATACTGTAAGCAAAGCGCGTGTCGATAGGATGGTAAAGCATAGTGCACACGGTCTCTCCCCCTTAGAGACGCCGTTTGGAAAGTTCGATGAGACGGCTACTATGTGGACTCTCTTCGAGAAGCCACTCCGAATCGCAGGGTTTTTTATGACTGGTCAAATCTTTCAATTTCTATACGAGTCTAAGCTGGGTCTGTTAGTAGGTGGCACCTATATGGACGATATCCTTTGCAACAAGTTTGGCGTTGTAACGTTCTTTGAAAAAAAGCCCAAGCAGGGTATGCCTCCGATGGAGCTGAAACTGGCTGAGACAAATCTAGAAGCCGGTGTGCTTAAGGAAGAGAATAATTCAGGCTTAATTGAGTCGGCCATTAGCTTTATTAGGAATAACGCGATATTAATCGCCGTTTTGCTCTTCATACTTCCGTTGCTTTTTGTAATCTTAAAGGGGAGGATTCATGAGCGTTAGAAATCGGATTACTCAAGTATTAAGAGTAGCCTCCTGGGAAGTCACTGGCCTCGCTAACCCCCTTTTTCTAATTCTTCTTTCATTCACACACTTCTTTTTCATCCCTTCAGCATTCGTGCCCAATCTAATACCGCTACATGATAACTCTGACCCGTTTCCAACAGCGGCACAAGACCTGTTTACCAATATAGCTGGCGCTGCCGTCGCTAAACTGTATGTGCCTCTAATATTGATCGTCTCCCTCTCTATGACAAACACACTGACGAGGGAGTTTGATTCCGGATTGGCTAAGTTTTACCTTTCCCTGCCAGTGAGCAGGCTAGCAGTCCTGCTCGGCAAGCTATTAGCGAACTTTCTCCTAGTATACTTGGTGGAAGTCTTCGCATGCCTGACTTACGCGTATCTGATGGAGCCTTCAAACTTTCTAAACTATGTCTCTAATATCGATAGTGTAGCAGTCGTGTTCCTGCATACTTTTTTCGAACTATTCTTCATCCTCGGAGTCACCACATGGGTTTGCACGCTTGCCCCAAAGTCTTGGGTGGCAGTTGTACTCAGTACTCTTTCGTTGTACTCCTTCATGATTGTTAATGAGCTTCAGCCCCGGCTCAAGTGGTATTTGCCGCCGTATTGTTTCATGCCCCCCTTCTTTGGCACATACACCCTGCTTTTTCTTGCCGTCTCAGCCGTACTGTTTTTACTGTCCACCTATCTGTTCGTACGGAGGGTGGAGGTTAGCTAGATGATTAAAATCTTACGTGGTTTAGGACTCATATTGTCTGTGGGGGTAACCTGTATGCTAATTTCCATGATCGTGACGGATTTAATTAGCAACCCTTCGTCACTGAGCCTTAGTGCTTTGAAAACCAAGCAGACCCGATTTACTTACCTTTCCTATTTAGGATCCTATTCGCACAAGATCAGGGTCGGTGCGTCTACACCAGGCGTCCAGCTGCACATCAGGGTCATTCCTATTGAGGACTATTCGAGGATGATCAGCAACCAAACGTGGCCGCCTTTACTCTCTAAGATCATCGAGGACACAGGGCTTTTCGAGTTCAACATTCAGAGGAGGGGCTACTATGTCATCTTAATAGAGTTGAAAGGAAATTTCAACCATACTGACTACGGCTTGTCCTATTCATTCACCAGATCTGTTCAATACTGCCTAATTGAAGACGCGTTGCCTTTAATAGCGTTAGGCGTGATTCTACTAGCCTTCTCGTTCATCTTTCAGAGGAGGCGTTGAACTGTGACATACATAATTGAATTTCAAGAGGTAAGTAAGACATTCGGAAGAGTCGTTGCCCTTCGGAGTGCCAGCTTTAGAATTAATAAGGGGATCTCGGCATTGATGGGCCCCAACGGTTCCGGTAAAAGCACAGTAATCAAGATTATCCTAGGGCTGATCAAGGCAGACAGCGGGTGTGCAAGAGTGTTTGGACACGATGCTTGGACGGAGGGAGAAATAGTTAGGAGCAGGATAGGTGTTCTACATGAGAAACCAGAGTTCCCCCACTGGGCAACCGGGTACCAGTTAGTGAAAATGGTAGCTGGGCTCAAAGGGGTTAAGGACCCTGGAAAAGAATCCGAGACCATGTTGAGGAAGTTCGGCCTTGCGAATGTAATGCACAGAAGAATAGGCACATATTCCGCCGGGATGGTGCAACGCTTGGGTTTAGCCCAAGCGTTCGCGGGCAGCCCCGAGCTGATAATCCTAGACGAGCCCACCAGCAACCTGGATCCAGATGGAAGAATAGAAGCACTAGAGCTTATACGGGAGACTCATGAGCAGGAGGGTACGTCTTTCCTGTTATCCAGCCACATCCTCCCCGAGCTTCAGAAAGTGTGCAAGCATCTCGTGATAATGAACTCGGGCTACGTCTTGGAAGATGGCGGGCTTGACGAATTAATGTCGAAGTATTCCCTCTGGTCTAGAAAAATCAGGTGTGCTGATAAGGAAAGGAGGGAACAGTTATTCGAAATGCTGGAGGGTGCTAGCGAGATTATTGCCGACGCGGAGTCCGTTACAGTCCGGTCGCCGAGCGAGGAGTGGCTAAAAGAGAGGGTAGACCGAATCGTCTCCACGGGTATTATAAGGTCTTCGGACATAGAAGAAACAGGCGCCTTTTTAGAAGAGCTCTACCAAAAAATCTTAAAGAATAAGATGGGTTAAAATGAAAACTATCCAAGATTTTCATTCGTCAATAAAATCTCTGGGAATAATTAGCATACGTTCTAAAGGCCTGTGAGGTATGAGAGAATATCGAGCCTATTATCGTTGATTGGGAAAAGTGGCGAGGGCCGGATTTGAACCGACTGTGCCCGTTTTTACGGCCGACACCCCGGTCTTCAGCCGGGCGCTCTCCCAGGTTGCCCCGAGATATATTTGAATTTTTCTCGTCTGAGCTACCTCGCCTATGTCTGCTTATTCCAAGGGGCTTCTATTTTAATTTTGCTCTTTCGTGGCGTTTGGTAATGCTTTTTCATTGTTCTTCTGGTTTTTAGGCTTGTTTACGCGTTTTCGCCATTTTTTAGGGTCATAGTGTTTCCTACCTTCTGAAGAGGGGCAAATTAATATTGGTTGTATGTTTAGTGAATGACCCTGAACTCAAAATGGTTTATAAATCCGTTTGACTATGTAGGTGGACTTTCTTAACACATTCTATTTCCATTGGCTAATATTCTCCGCCATTTTTAAACCTGTCCTATCTTAACGCAAGTTTATACAAGTGCTCCTTGGTTACACAGCTTCAGGCGGTTTGAATTTCTTCCCTGTCCTGACAGAAGCGAGCTTGACGCCCCATAAA
This sequence comes from Candidatus Brockarchaeota archaeon, assembly GCA_017601225.1. Taxonomy (GTDB): domain Archaea; phylum Thermoproteota; class EX4484-205; order EX4484-205; family JAAOZP01; genus JAAOZP01. The sequence continues at coordinate 32,302 of JAFNIX010000021.1, forward strand.
CATTCTTTCTAAAAAGAACTAAATCTTCCATATACAAACTATTTAATATGCATTAAAAAATAAATACTGCCCAGCGCAGATTTCTCTAAAGAGGTAGTGGGGTGTGAAACCATTAGGGGGTGCCCGTTTAAAGGTCATCGGAATAGTAACGGTTCTCCTGCTCCTCATCTCCATCCTTATCATCGCCTCCCCATGGAGCAAGGGAAACCACCAGTATAAATGTAAAAGCTGCGGAGCAAGCGGCAACAACGACCCCCAGACACCTCAATCTGAGCCGGTGATCGAGAAGCTCGAAGGCCAGCGCGTGCTACTAAGGCTGGATACCAACCGGTACTGGGCAACTCCTGCGGGTTAAGGATGAAGAAAAGCCTTGAAGATATGTCTATCGAGTACCTAGTGGTTGGAATAGATTATGCAGGGGACCGGGAATCCAGACCCGTCGTAGCTCTAGTGTTTCTGGAACCATACAGAGAGGCTTATGGCTTCAGACTAGATTACAAGAGGAACCTGTTAGAATTATTGGTTAAGGCTTCAAACGGCAAGGCAATCGGATTATTGCTAAACGACTACGGCATGGAGACGATTAACAACATTCCTCCCATCGTAACCCAGAATTGCAATCCATGTGAGGTTCCAGTTTTCACTTGTACCAGCTGGAATGTGTATTGCATTATTACTTGCTGTGTTTCCTGCGTGTTTACTGGCAATATTCCGCTGTTTCTTGCATGTGTTTTTGCATGGTGTCCCATGTGTGCTAGTGGTTGTTGCACAGGTGGTTATTGGACATGCTATCCATGCCAAGGAGGAAACTGCTACATGGTGGAGTGTTATGGTTGCCCTGGATGTTAGAGAGGTGGGAGCATTTGGCGTCTGGAAATAAATATTGTTTGTTTAAATTCAAATTGTCGCTTCGGTCTGTAGGACTTATTCTCATAATTCTGGCAATCGGCATAACATATCATTTCTTAGAACAAACATTTGCGAGCTTGCTTTTCCTCGGATCTTGTTTAAGTTTCGCAGCCGCATATTCTCTCGGAATATGTATAGAGCAATTTAACTTCAAAAACAGTATTGTAATATCCTTTTCTCTCTTATCCATGTTCCTCTGCGTTTTGATGATGATTTATTCTCAGTACCTCTATTTTTCGAATCAACTTGCATGGCATATGCCTTATGTATTTGCACTAATATGGGCATTTTTCCTACTTCCGTCTTTCCTGTCCTTTACATATTGCTTACTTAAGGCATATTCTAAAAGAAATTCAAATAGCATATACTAAGCTGCTTTATGGCGGCGTGTATGGAGTGCCCGGTGTGCTTTGGTTAAGAAGGGGGCTGGGTTAAAAGAGGTATAGCAAGGCGAATTACAAATGTTGAGGGAATTAGAAGGTGTAAGAGAATGGATATGGAAGCCGTTTTATTTTCAGCCCCTTTGGTTTCTGGCGCTCGCCGCAATCATACTGGTCGTTCTGATTGAAGCATCCCGCTATCTCTACGGGTTAAGCCTTGGAGACTGGAAGTTTGGCGCATCCTTCTTGCTGTTCGCGATAGTCCTCTGCATCGGTGCTTTCATTGAGCGATTCGGCTTCAAGAGCAGGGGTCTAACACTCCTCTCGTTCTCCCTTCTCTTCGCCTCAAACGTATTCTACGTGCTCGGATTCACATTCCTTCTCCTAATGAAATCGCAAGTGGAACTCATGATATTCTTGCCGTTCGTAGTCGCATCGACAGCTCTATTGCTCATGCATTCTCTCAAGATAGCTTACAACATGCTGAGGATAGAGAAGAAAGCTTGAGCTTAGGTGAATCATGAGGGTTTGAATTAGGCTCGCTTCATGCTGAGGCAGTATACTGGTAAGTGTTAACAGCTACGAAACCGGTTGAAATACTGGTGTGCTTGAGCTGAAACCTATAAAAGGTTCCTATTGTTTTTACTTTCTGCCCACTCTGCCCCCTCCTTCTTAACGGTTAGCACGCGCTAAAGAACAATAAATCGCTATGCCATTTTAATCTTTAGATGGTTCTGGTAGGAAGACATAAATCATCCTGCATTCCCTTTTTCAGAGATTTAAGGATGAAACACGATTTCGGCGAGGACGAGTATCGCCTAGAGTTCCTGAGTAGGGGCGGTTTCATTAGGAGAAGGTGTTTTAAATGCGGCAGGTTCTTCTGGACCCTCGACCCGTCTAAGGATGACTGTGGAGAGTCTCCCTGCTCGCCCTATACTTTCATAGGCAGAAGGGTGGGCAGAAGTATGGATGATTTAAGCCAGGTTAGGAGTGCTTTCTTGGGCTTCTTCAAAAGCAGGGGACACGAGGTTATTTCGCCTTATCCTGTTGTATGCAGGTGGAGGGATGATCTGTATCTTACTGACGCGAGCATAGTTGATTTCCAGCCTTATGTTACGGATGGTATTATTCCTCCTCCGGCTAATCCTCTAGTGATTTCCCAG
>JAFNIX010000022.1 GCA_017601225.1 Candidatus Brockarchaeota archaeon
TATCAGGTTGTAGAAAGCCTCAGTATTTGCATACATGATTTCATCCACCTTCTTATTCAATATCGCTGCAGATATTTTAGGAGGAATATGCATCTCATAAATTGGAATCCTATCAGGCGCTGAAAGCTCCATAGCTTTTATGACTCTTTCCCAAGAGTTCATAATGTTGCCCTCGGACTTGGGTTATATAAACATTCTATATTCCTGTTGATTTTCTAAAACTCTTTCAATCTCCCCCGTTGATGCGAAAGTAAAAATTTTGTATAGCGCGCGAATAAGATTTTCTTATAGAAAATCTATTTCAATTTTTTCAAGAATAAAAAAATAGAGATGCAGATAAAAATACCGAACGCTAAAGGCCGCTACATAGACTTTTCTAAAAATAGAAAAGGAAGTCTTGTTGAATGATCTAACGGTATCTTGCGTTTATGGCTCGTGCTCATATTTCGTGTTCTATTAGTATTGTTGTATATAAGAGTGCGACCTCGAATAACTTTGGGTGATTAAGCAGGCCTCATTGCTACAACATGCTCCTATAAGCATTGTCTACGAATAACATTATTGGCGATGCGCTCTGAAAAAGAGTGAGCATAAGTATTGTTCACAAAACGCCCAGTTCCCATTATCACACACCAGACAGAGAGTTACAGAGTTTTCCATTTTTAGAAAACTCCAACAAAGTCGGTGTCGAGCCTTTCTGCAACCTCATCTTTTTATTAAAGAATATTCATTACAAATTCTATTAGAAAAATTTTGGACTGCTAACGATTTTGACGAGCGGAGCAAGAAAAGACTACTCGCAAATAGAAGGGGAATTGATAGGGTTTGCTGTTTTAAACCGCCGGTTTTGGAATCGAGAAGAACCTGTCGGCAAGGTGAAGCAGAGGCTTTGCATCTTCTGTCCACATGCCTTTTTTGAACAAATCTTCTTCAACACATGCTCTTTTGACTTCTGCAATATAGAGTATCTGTTCTCCGAATTTCATCTTCTCTTTAATCTTGCATTCTAAGATACCTAAGCATTACTCTATTCCTGGCACTTCTATTGTGCTAGAGGTTGTGAAACCGAGTTTGAGAAGCTTAATCTTATCTACTTTACTACCGCTTTTGGTGCCTGCTAGCCAAACCTGCTTAAGCAGTTTTGAAGAAGGAATGTTCACGGTGAACTCTCCAGTCTCATCTATTAGCATGTGAGTGTGCCCTTTCTCCCATAATGAGATTGCTATTAACGGCGGATCGTCACTCACAGGAGTTATCCAAGAGCAGCTCATAATATTGACCTTGCCGTTTTTCCCCTTTGAGCATATGAGAACTACAGGTCTGGGGTGTAGAAGCCTATATGATTCTCCCAGCTTAATCTCCGTTTTCATGTAAAAGGTAGTGAATAATGGCGGTAAAAAAGTTACTGCATGCTTTTTGGAAGGATTTGTTTTTATGTCTGTTTAAGAGTAACGTAACATTTATATATTGCTACTATATCCAATAGTAGCAACGATGACTAAGACTCTCAAGATAGCTTTACCGGTATTCATCCTCTTACTAGGCATAGTCATATATGTTAGCCTGATAAACGTCATTGCGCAGATCAACGAATCTTCAGAAACACCCTTGCCTTGGCTAACGTTTCGCGGCCCAGTAGGCCGTTTCCAATGGGGCCCTGTCAAAATTGAAGCGAACGCTAGTAAGACCCAAACATACCGTGGCCGCCTAAAGCGCGGATGGGGTCCTATAGAGATTAGCGAGGAGTTTAAGAACAATGTCGTTAATATAGCTAAGAGCGACCCCGACGTACAGAATCTGCTCTCAGAAGGCTACAATGTAACTTGTATTCAACCGATTATAAAAACCGTTGTGGAAGCTGATGGAAGCGTGGTAGCCAAGGCTAAGAGTGCCATCCTTACATTACGTAAAAACACCTCTGGCATGGCATTCATATGGGTAGATGTTGAGAACAGTAAAGTAACTAGGATCGAGATAATATCTCGTACAGTAATCGAAAAGCCCTAAAATCTTTTATTACCCCCTGTTTTTCTCTTTTCCATCCGATTATAACGGAAGCTTTTTCAAGTCTTCCAGTAGGGTTTTGTCCTTATGTATTGTAGTTTTGCTTCCAAAAGATCCTTAAGCAATTCATCTTCACTGTAATGCATTTTCGAAAGTATTCTTAACGCGGTCTGCGGCCCTATGCCGTATACGGATAACGCGATTATGCCTCTTCTTCCATAGGAATGGATAACGTCTGCAGTTCTTCTAAGGTCTGCGAGAAGCCTTGCCTCCTCTTCAGACAGCTTTTCACCACCCAACCTCTTGTTCACGATTCCAACAAGATACCCTTTATACCCGGGCAGTATTGCGAGAAGGGTTGAGCCGCAGGAGTAGCAGCCAGGTTTCGGCGGAAGATCCCTGATGGCGACTGGATCCTGTCTTTTCCCGCACTCCATGCATATAAGTTCAATCTTAGTATGCATTATGGCGTTTCTCATCCTCTCTAAAGCGTCAGCCTGCACCTGCTCCGGTGCAATCATCTCAGGAATCTCAGCATACTTGTTCAATATGTGGTATGAAAGTGGGGTTGGTTTCTCAATCGAGATGCGGGTCTCAACCCTGATTTTTCCACTCCTAATGGCTGAAACCATCTTTTTCACAGCTTCGACATCAACCTTCTCCTGCAGAACCTCCCGCATGGTTTCAACGAATATCGGTGTCTGCCTAAACCTATTGTAGAGGTCAAGTAGCCTTTCTTCTCCCAAGGATAAGCCGCGTTCAATCGCGCCGAACCTTTCTGCAACGAACTTCATATAGTATCCGAATGGGAATCTTTCACTTATCCTAGCATGAAAATCCTTCTCAACCTCTTCACAGTCTCTAGGTAAAACCTGTTCAACCAGTTGTCTGAAGTTAGACTGAGAAACCTCTACCGGTAGCTCGATTAGGATTCTGTACGCGTCGGCCCACCAGTTTCTAATAAGCTTCTTTCTGGAAAGCCTCTGGTCAATTACGTAGCCGAGTGTTCTATTAGCCAACTCTCCTAAGCAGCAGTTTACTATTAAGTATCTGTCGAAACCCTCTATCAGGATAAGATTGTCAGAAGGGACAGGAGCCCCGTTTTCCAACTGCTCCCAGATTTCGCCGACTATTTTCCGAGCGGCATTACTGTCTACCTGAAACTCCTTGCAAAGCCAGCTTACAGTTAGCTCTACCCCATCTTTTTCCAGTTTTTCAGCAATCTTTCTCCGTAGTCCACCAACCTCCTTTGCAAGCTCGTACGGTATTGGGAGAATCTCCCCATCCCAGCCGGGTAGGGCTGCTCTAGGGTCCTCAACTGGCGTCACGTATACTCCATCATCAGAAATCTGCTCAATATTCCAAACCATGCCTCTGCAAATAAAGTGGAGCCCTACCCTTGCTCTGAGCATGATGAATTCTTCGCCAACTATTCCTATAGTCCTGTTCGCTGTAAGGTCGACAACCGGATATCTTCGCTCGTCTGGAATCATAGAGAGGTTAGAGAAATAATACTTTCTAGCCTTTTTAGTCGGCATAATTCTGTCTCCTTCAAACCTTATAAGGCCGAGCTTGTAAAGAAAACCTGCAACTTTTTGAACCTCCTTCTTATCAAGCCTTCGGAAAGGGTACGCTCTGGATACTATTTCAACAGCCTTGGAAAGACTTATGCCTCCGTGGTCTAGTGAGAGACCAACTATCTGATGCGCTAGAACATCCAGGGCACCCTCATGAATCTTCGTAGGCTCTACTTTCTCGCTCCTTGCCCTGCTTACTACAGCTATTGATTCAAGCGCATCGTCCACGAAGGCAGTCAGTATCACTCCTTCAGATGTTAATCCAAGCCTGTGGCCGGACCTGCCTACTCTCTGAATGAAAGGCCCCACTTGACGGGGGGAAAGATACTGGATCACCAAGTCAGCAGTGCCAATATCTATGCCGAGTTCAAGCGTAGAAGTGCAGACAATAGCCTTAATCAAGCCTTTTTTGAAGCTGTCTTCTATCTTAGTTCTCTCCTCCCTAGATAGTGAACCATGATGGATGCCTATTTTAGGATCTAGAAGGCTCAGTCTTAAAGCAAGCATTTCAGCAACCTGTCTACTGTTGACGAAGATAAGGGTGGAAGTATAGGCGTCGCAAAGATCCTTTATAGTTCTTATTCTCGCAGCAGCTTCCGGGGAAGTGTAAAGAGTAGTTGAAAGGTCGAAATCCTCCTCATCTGGCTGTGGCCATTCTACCCAATACCTGTAACTTTTCAGCACAGGAACCCTGACGATTTCAACCGGCCTCCTGCTTCCGGCGAGAAGTTTTCCAACCTTCTCAGGTGTTCCGACAGTGGCGGATAGACCTATCCTCTGAAAATCCCTACCAGTTATTTCCCTAAGTCTCTCTAAAGCTACGGCTAGCTGAACCCCTCTCTTGCTATCAGCAATCTCGTGAATCTCGTCTACAATAATCCATTTAACATCTCTAAGGTTATTCTGCATTCTTCTACCTGGAAGTATTGCTTGAAGCGTCTCAGGGGTTGTTATCAAGATATCGGGAGGCTTTAAAGCCTGCTTTCTCCTTATCGGAGATGGAGTGTCTCCATGCCTCACGTCCACAGATAAGCCCAGTAGGGTGCACCATTTCACAATCCTCTTCATCATATCCCTGTTCAAAGCCCTTAACGGAGTAATGTAGAGAAGTGAGATTCCCCTCCTATTCTCAATACTGATAAGTTTAGACAGAACAGGTAGAAGTGCAGCTTCAGTCTTCCCGCTTCCAGTTGGAGCTATTAAGAGAACATTCATACCCCTCATTATTAAGGGGATGGCTTTTTCCTGAGTGTCCGCCAGTTTTTCAATCCCGATTTGCTTCATTGCGATTATGACTGATTTGGGAAGCAGCCTTAGAGATTTGCTGGATAGGCGGTTTTCCTCACTAGTCAATCTCATAAAGATTAGGGATAACCATTCTATATGTTTTACCTGTAATCGTCTCTTTCCTTTTCTTCAGTCCTAGTCTATGCTTACTACTTTCCCTGTTTTTGCAGACTCGTTAGCGGCCAGAGTTATTTTCAACGTTTTTACCGCATCTTCAAAGCTTGACTTGATTTTACTTGTATCCCCCGTTCTTACGGCCTCTATGAACACCTTATCCTCCTCAAGATAGGGGTCTACAGTAGACCTGATTTCATGAATCCTGTTCTTTTCATAAATCCTAAGGATTTTTGAGTGGCTGAGATGCTCGACAACAACGTTTCTTGTTATTAGCCTGAGAAAAGTCCCGGTGAAAGTATTTTGGCTGACGCATGAGCTAACCATAACTCCAATGGCACCAGACCTAAACCTTAAGCCTACAATCGAACTATCTTCAGCCGTCATATCAGGATATATAAATTTCCCAGCTATCAGGTTGTCTATTTCCGCATACACATGAGAAACCTCACCCTCGAGATATCTCGCCAAATCAAAGACATGCGTTGCCTGCTCCAGTACTTGTCCCCCTCCCTTATCCTTGTAAAGCCACCAGTGTTTTGGAGGAAACCAGAAGGGATCTATGTATTGGCCAAGAACCATTGCAGTAGGACTGTTTTCCTAACTTCTTCCTGGGCGATTGAAGAGATATCGAGATACCGCCACATGTATCCTACACTGTTTATAACAGAATACCTCTTTATAGAATTCAAGATTTCTTCAGCCTTGCTCAGGGTGAGAGCAACAGGTTTTTCAAAGAATACCGCTATACCTTTTTCTATAGCTTTTACTTCCTCGCCTCTCGCAAACGGGGGTGTAGCCACAAACAGTGCATCTATATGCTCGTTTTTAATCAGCGGGTCTATGTTACTATAGTGTTGGCCCCCAAATTTTTCTGAAAAAGATTTTGCTCTTTTCTCATCAACATCCATAAACGCCTTCAGTCTAACACCCTCTATTTTCATTAATCTTTCGGCGTGGACGGATGCAATCCCGCCACAACCAATTATAGCAACATTTATTTCCTTCATTCAATTTTGCACACGATTTTTGGAAACTTATAAACTTTAAAAGCTATTTATAAAGGTGCTTACTGTTTTAAGGTTTTAATGAATTCCTCCACGTTTTCTATCATCTCTGGCTTTTTACCTCTAGTTATTCTCCTTATTTTCTCTTCGAATTCGACTATCTCGTAACCTGCGAGAATACCTATTTCTATGTGGAACTCCTTTGTTTCTTGCGGACCAATATATTGTAATGTTCCCCAAGCCCGCTCCTTATCTCTTCCCATTACAAGGCTGTTCGCGGGCTCCATGCCCATGACGTATGTTCCCTCGCCAAGCATTTTCCACTGTATGAACCTAGGTAGCTCGCGCTTGCTGTACTTAACATATACCCCTAGGCCTCCAAGAAGTCTATCGTTAACTATTGCAGCATAAGCGTTTCCCTCGTTGTCAACAAGCATGTCGTGAAAGTATACTTTTTCTCTATAATCTGATCTTGGCTCATGAACACGTGCGAAGTCTTCCGCCCCCTCCTTGGCCTCCCAATCCCTAGGGGTGAAGTAACCTGTTGTCGACAAGAACTTGGCACCCTCATCCAGCAGGGGGAAACCTATATTGATGTGGTATAGTATCATCAGAGGCTGTGTTTTCCACCCGCAGTTCGTCACGATGTCGCGTATTTCTATGCGTCTCTCTCCTAGGAATGTTGTTATTCGCCGTCTCAACATGATGTTTGGCTCAAACACCTTAGATTCTCTGGTTTCCCCTTCCAAAACCATCTTGTAACTTTCACCATCCCAGTATGAATCAGCATTCAGTAAAGTAGCCGGCGAGTAGGATATGCGGCCATGCAGTCCCAAGCTCTCGCCATTGTCGAGAGTAGGTACACCCATGTAGGTTACGCCGCAGGTAGTCATTAATCCACCTGGAAAGCCGCGGAGCCATCCGAGTCCTTCTGGCTCATAGAAACCGGGTGCAACTATCCCAGTAGGGCTAATCCAGCTTAATGGTACTCCTTTATATTCTGCATTCACTATATCCATACCTCGGTCTATCGCCACTAGAAAATTCAGATCTCCGTTTCTGACTATGGCTACTTTGACACCGCGTTCAAAACCGTTAGAAAATTCCGCTATTTTTACCCCTGCAATCTGCTCCATGCTACCAACTCGTTTAAGAATATCATTCTTTCCCCAGTCTCGTCCATAAAGATAGATCATGCTGGTAAACTATTCTCGCTTCACTAATAAATCTTTGCACCTCTAAAATCTTGTTTTGAGCAATTATTTGGAAAGACTTTATGTTAAATATATTAGATAAGACATTATCGCAAGCCAAATAAGGAGACTTATGACTATAATTCTGCTGGATAGGAGTCTCCTTATAATTCCAATCTCCTCAGTTTTTTTCAAAATCGAAACGAACTGCAATACTATTAGCGTTATTATCGGAATCGTGAAAGGCAGAAGACCATCCGCATATGGCGAGTGGAAAGTATAGAGAGAATAAGATATTATTATTAAGGTTGAGAAGACAGTAATAGCTTGATCTACGAGAGCCACGTCATACTGCTTAAAAGATTTTCTATGATGTTCAGGTTTATTTAAAGCGGTTAATTCCTCCCTTCTTTTCGATAATACAAAGAGCATCGAAACATAGAAGACGCTAATCAACAGCCAGGGTGAGATATGTACATTAACTATTTCGCCTCCTGCTAGAGACCTAATTATATAATTGAGAGATATGCTTACCAAGTCAAGCCATGCTACGTCCCTTAAGAAAAAAGTGTAAATAATTGAGTTCAGGAACAAGGAAATGCATAGTATTAGAAAAGAAGCACTTATCTGGTATGAGATGAGGAAAGAAAAAACCAGTAGGATAATTGAGAAGGCTAACGCTGAAGCATTACTCATTCTCCCACTAGCAATAGGCCTATGTTTTTTCCTTGGATGATGAGCATCCTGAGCAGCATCTTTAATATCGTTAATCACGTAGCAAGCACTAGAAACTGTGGATAAGGCTAGGAATCCCAATAAAAGGCTAGGATAATAGGTTGGTAATAGAAGCTTTCCACCAAAGAAAGGTGCAAGCAGTATAAGAAGATTCTTATACCAGTCTAGAATCCTGGCCTCTGCTAAAAAATCCTTTACTTTCGCCATTTTCCGAATATCTTCCCCACTATTTGCAGGACCATGCCTGAGATCAGGAGGCAGAGAAACACTGACCAAGCTATTTTCGATACGTCACTTCCCACAGTATGCATATTGAAGCTAAGCGTTACCCTACTAGACCCGGCGGGTATTTTCAGCTTCATGAAAGGAATCCTCCAGTTAAAGACCGGGCCGATCCCATGCCAATTGGTTATTACATTCGGCAGTTTCGGATAATAGGTTTCTATCTGGACGGTTTCCCCGTCGACTTCGGCCGAGAAGCCGGGGAAATTTACTTGTCTGACTACTAGGTATGTAGAGTTTCCGGAAACGTTGGATACCGTGGCTTCAATCCTGTTTACGGCAAAGTCTATTGATTCAACTGTTCCCTCCCCTTGGATGAAGACTATTTTCGAATAGTTAATCCTTCTGAAAACAGCGTAAAGACCATTATAATACTCGAGCCTAAAACCTGCTGAAGAGTTTAAAGCATTAATTAATCTTGAATTATTGATCGCTATGTAGCCGATTCCAAGCTCATCCATCAGTCTTTGAATCAGACCGTTTTCAACCAGTTTTTCCACGGAGAAACTCAGAATATAGCCTCCCTCTGTAAGGGCATAAGTATTGGTTATGTAGCGGGTGCCAAAACATCCTCCGATAATTGGTCTTTTTAACCTTATTGAAGCGACGTAGATATAGTGTGATGTTTGAAAGTTTTTATTGTCTCCAAAATCCAAGGTGTCTTGAAACAGTATATAGGTGTCTTTGGGGACATTTTTCTCAACCCAGCCTATAAGCTCGTCAACCTTTTGGAAGCCAGGGTAGTCTGAGGTCAGTTTGAAAACCTTCTCCCTGGTAAACGGGTAGGCTAGATCAGTATTCTGAAGCTGGGCACTAAGCGAAGAATTAAGAATCAGGAATACGAGCAACCCGGAAACTAGCGATAAAACCACTTGAAACCTTGTTTTTTTGGAGAACGCGTAAAGCCTGCTCAAAACCTTTGAGAAACCGAGGGATGCTACACTGAGTATTAGTATTCTGGCTGGAGAATTGAACTTAGCGTAGCCGAAGCTTCTCATGAAGGGAATTAGGCTGAGCAAGTCAAGCCTAAACGGGCCGAAGTAGACAAGATAAGTTTCTGGGCCTGTTGCAAGAAACGCGAGGATAGATATTGATGCAAGCATGAATGACACGGCTAGGTCTCCGGAGGAAACCAGTAAAACCAGTGACGCTACAGATGCAAAGATAAGCCTTAACCCAATATTGCTATCATACAGGCTGACAAGGTTAAGAAACTGTAGAAGAAGGATAACGACAGAGGCAGCTAGGGACGAATAGGAAATTCTCTTTCTGGCGAAAACAGGCGTGAAGGCACCCAGACAGTAGAAAATTAACAGGTACCACGGTATACTGGCAAATATTTCTCCAAAAATATATGGTCCAGTAGCCCATGTGACTGCTGGAAAACTGTGGTATGCATCTATCGTTTGGAACAGTGGGATCATCCAGAAAGCGGCCATCCCTATGGAGAGCAACCCCATGGAGGAAAACTTTGCTAGGGCAACGGCCCCTGTTTTCAAAAGTAGCTTAGGCTTGCCTGTGGACCACATATCTACTAACACTTTTAACAAGAAGAAGAGCAATAGTATTAGCGCGATTAATGCTGCTGAAACTCCCATCATCACGTGGGATAGGACGGCCATGGTGAAGAACAGGGAACCCAGTCCCGTGTAAAACACTGTTTTCAAAAAAGATTTAGTTTTTAAGGAGTAAGCCAAGAGGGCTACGCTGAAGAAGGCAAAGACTAGGCCAAGTCTCTCTGGCCACATGCCTATATAGTACATTTGCTTAAGGCCTGCGCCAAACCATGCTGATTCTTCTATGAAGGTTGTTATTGAGAGAAGCGAGGCGATTACGGCTGCAAAACTATCCTCTGTCAAGGCGTGGACAAACATGAACACGGCAGGGGCAAGTAGAAAGTAGGCTAGGAAAAAAGCGATCTTGTATGCCATTAAAAGGTCTATAAGCCCTAGGAACGAGTAGTAAACAGAAGAGACGAAGATGCTCATCCCAGGATTGTAATACAAGTTGAAAACCCAGCCGAACTGGTTGAACGGATCCCAGCCAAGGATGTCGAGCTTTGGAAACATATAGAACGCTGTTAAGTAAGAATTCACGTAATGAACTGGGTTATCCCAGCCCGGGATCATGCCATCGAGGAAAATCGTCTTCACGGAAAGTAATGCATATATGAAGAGTAGTATTAAGGACAATATACTGTAGTGTTTTTTAAATATTTCTATAATGTGCATGGGTTTTTCCACAGGCATTTCTCACTATCTCAACCACCAACCTTTTTATAAATCTATCCTCTTCTCAGAGTTTAAACAGAAGATAAAACTTATATCGTGCTTCAATGAGAAGCAATCTGGTGATGGCATCGAGGAGGACCGTAGAGCTACTTCTAACCATAATCTCAGTATCACTCTTGATAGCGGCCTTGGTTCTCCCTGGTCTACGATACTTCTTTGTGGAGCCCTCTGAAAACCTTGTAGATAAGGTTTCATCCTACCTTGTGCCTTTCAACTACTTCTACCTCTCTAAGTATGAACTGGCTGGGAAGTGGAGTTACAAGGTTGATACTTTCGATCTTGGAAACATAAATCTTTACTACGATCCTTATTATAATGATTCTTCATGGAATAAGATTGAACCTCCGTTCTTGTTTAAATCAGCTAGATCAAACAGCTCACTATGGTTGAGAAAAACTTTTACGATACCTGATACTATGAGGGGGCTTAGACTGAGGCTTGTTTTTTCTGGTTTTTGGGTTTCTGCGAAAGCCTGGTTGAATGGCTTCTATCTGGGGGAGCACGTGGGTTATTTCTCGCAATTCTTCTTCGACGTGGATGATGTTGTTGTCCGCGATGGAGTTAATGTTTTAACCGTTTACCTTGAGTCTCCAATCCAAGACGCATATGAGTCAAGAGTTCACCCGATGGGAATATACGCTTTTTCCGAGATTCTTCCGAACCTTCGTACTAGTTACATAGGAATGTCTGGAGGCGTCACCTTGGTTGGAACGCTGGACCCTCTTATTAACCTTGTCCTAGTTGATGTCGCACAATACTCTAACCCTGCTTCATTGAACCTACGTGTTCTACTTCAAAACAAGGGAGATGTTGATAAAAGCATTGCGGCATTCGTAAGGATAAGAGAGATTAGCTCCGGCAACATGGCCCGCTTGGAACAATCTTTCAGCATAAAGCTTTCTGCCGGAGAAAGAAAATGGGAAACGTTAAGTCTCTCCCTCCGGGATCCAGCATACTGGTTCCCATGGGACAGCGGTATTCCAAATGTTTACCTCCTTAACATCAGTCTGTATCATGGTGATGAGTACGCGGGATCAATTGAGACAATCTTTGGAATACGTCTCTTAGAAGGGTCTATTTCTCAGAGAAACCCCCATATTAAAATAAACAGTAGAAACATCTTTCTAAGAGGAGGATCGTTTTTCTCTAGGCTTGAATGGCTGACTGACGCGGATTTCGGCTTGAAAATGAATGGGACGCTTAACCTGTTGAGAGAGGCGAATGTCAACTTTCTAAGGTCTTTCGCACACGTTGAGCCAAAGGAGTTCTACGAATTAACCTCGTTGAAAGGCTTCATCGTCCAGCTCGACTTCCCACTGATAGGCGCTTATCCTGCTCTAGACTACTCTAAATATTATTCTAGGCTTGCAAAGATGCAGCTTGTTGAACTATTACTGCTAACTTACAACTATCCCTCACTAGCAATAGTCTGCCCACATGTTTTACCCCCATGGCTAAACAGGGAATCACCATACTATGGTTCAGCAACCAATTTCTATCTAGACCGTGACCTAGAAGCTCTGGTCAAGGAATTGAATAAGAAGATTATTGTATTCTCATATATCGAAGAATCTTATTATGTTGACAGGTTTATAAACTATGGTTGGGGAACCGGCAGCTGGGTTGACTACCTGCATTATAAAGAGGTTTTCCCCAGCCTGATCAGCCCTGTGAGCCTGCCTAGCTTAGGCTCTCCATTCTGGAGTAATATTTCCGATTTACCATATGAGCAGGTTCTGCAGCTTCTCGAAAGGGATGGGCTTGACACACGCTTCCTAAACACCTACTGGATCGGTGGGGCGGGTAATCTATCCCGCTTGATCGAGCTGAGTCAAAGGTATCAGTCATTGGTGTTGAGGCATGCGATAGACAGGGCTAGAATACTTAAGTACAATGCGTCAATAGGCGTTAATATTCTCTCCCTTACAGATTACACCTTGCCTGTAAGCGGCTCAATCATAGATTCCTACGGCTTTAAGAAAGAATCCTACTACGAGGTTAAGAATGCTTTCAACCCTCTGCATGCTGTGATAATGGTTGACGGAGACTATAAGCATAATTTAACATGCCTCTATTTTCTACCGGGCTCCACTGTTAGGATTAGAATCTGGCTTGTGAACGACGTTTACCCGGAGGCTCTTGATGCGACGCTAAGCTGGAGGTTGAGAGACTTGACCTTCAATGAAACGCTGGTCGCCGAGAACATCAGCGTTAAAATACCCTCATCATCATCACCCGCCTATCTTGCGGTTAAACACGTCTTCGACGCACCACACCATGTTGACTCCGAACATGTGCTGGAAGTTTCAACAGAGCTGCTATTGGCAAACGGCACTAAGATTGACGCCAATTCTAAACGGTTCACCGTGAAACCATCTTCTCTGTTAAAAATCTCCCTAACGCCAAAGCCAAAGGAACCCCAATTATTCTTAGTGTTCGTAAACGATGCATACATAGTCACTAAGGTTTTTGATGAAGCAACGATAGTAGTACCCTCCGACTCAGAAATAAAGATCATAGGGCCCTCGCTGAACGAGAAAGACACCTATGTGCCCCAGACAATAAGCGTGGGAAAACTATCAAATGGAGAAACTAGAAGAATAAGGATAAACCTATGTCCGGGAGCGGTCGCAAAGGTCTTAGCAGTCGTTCCCTCCCCCTTCGACCTAACAATTCCGACGCAGGAAATGCGTGTTCAACTAGTCAATGAGACACGGCTTAATCAACTAATGCTGAATTATGATTTAAGTCAACTGCCGATACTTAGCCTGCTGAATATAACTGGAAATACTCTCGTAGTTCCTTCTGAAACTGATTTGTCGATATTGGTTTCAACCATTATTGGTGGAAGAAAGATGGTTATTGAAATAGGGAACAGTACTCGACCTATTAGATTAAGTAAAGATGCTAAAATATATTTGGATCAACCTGCTCTACTCCAGATAAAATCTTATCAAAGTTTTGTCAACGAAATAGTTGAGTCCGCTAAAAGACGTGTAGAAGAAACTAGGAATATGGGGCTCTATGTGGGTCTAGAACTTTACAGGCTGGAGCAGATTGAAAGGTCTCGTTTAGCCGTTTTAAACACTTCTGACCCCATTAAGATACTGGCACATCAGCAGGAAGCGGTGATGAACAGTATTTTAATAACTGATGTTATTCAAAATATTGTTAGGGAAACACGGACCAACCAGATTATAGTGTTCGTAATGGTAGCGATACTAGCCTTATCTATCGGCGCGATACTTGCAGAGCGAAAAGACCAGTATGCGACTTTTTCAACTGTTACTTTCATAGTTTTAATGACGATTGCCTATCAAGTTTTCCCAGGTCTTTCGGGGATTCCAATGCTGGAGCTTCAGGTAGGGGTTTACATAGTTATATTCATTTTTCTGCTTGCACTTCTCGCTCCTTATTTTGTTGAAATAAAAAGCGAAAGAGGGGTTTCACTAATACCCGCCCTAATGATTGCTATTTCATACTCTATTGGAAACTTGAAAAAGAGGAAACTTAGGACTCTGCTTACTCTAGTCTCAATTACAGTGATGATCATAGCAATCTCAACACTAACTTCAATAAGGATCTCTCTCACGATTAACGCCATAACGGTAGCTAAAACATGGCCGGCCAATAATCCTCCAATAGCAATGGTGATCAAGCCTACCGGTCCTCTCATGCCTGAAGATTTCAGCTTCATAGGTGCACAGAGAGAGGTTTCAAGAATAGATTACAAGGTGATAACTCCTGTCGCATACGGTGCCCTAGACTATGTTGGGGAGGTGCCGATCTACGGGGTTAGAGGAATTTCTAAGGGAGACCCGTCTCTAGATTTGATTAAAAGCGCCACATACCCGGAGTACGCGACGGAAAGCCTGTTTAACAACAGTAATTCTGTTCTCATAAGCAAGTATTTAGCGAATATCAGGGATATAGATGTGGGCATGACTATAGTTTTCAGAGGGGTAAAGCTGAAGGTAGTTGGAATATTTAACGGTGAACTGGTTAATAGAATAAAAGAGCCAGATGGTAGCTATTTCCTGCCCCTGTATATTCTTCCGGGCTTTGAGAATGGCGCACAACCAGTGCCGGCTGACAACCTCCTGATAACCGATGCTTTTACTGCTCAGAAATTGGGAGGTTACGTTTCTGCGCTCTACTGCACGTTTAAAGATAATGCGCAGGCTAGAGAGGTTTCCAGAAGGTTAGCTTTGCTCGGAAACTATTCAGCCATTACTATGCCGAGTTCGGAGGGCATAACTTACTATTTTAGAGGAGGCTCCGTGGAGGTCTTCGGAGCATCGGTGTTTATTCCAATGGTTATTACTATATTGAACATAATGCTGCTTTTCTACACGCTGGTTTACGAAAGGAGAAATGAGATATTTATCTTTTCATCTGTAGGGTTAAACCCTACTCATATTTCAAGCCTTTTCATAGTTGAGGCTGGAGTATTCGGGTTCATTGGTGGGGGTATTGGCTATATATTGAGCATGATGATGTTTAAAATGTTCGAAGTTTTCAACGTGATTATACCTATCAATGTGAAAGCCACTCCCATAGACATGCTATCCCTGATAATAATGGCGTCCCTGACAGCCATGGTTTCCTCAACCATACCCGCCTTAAAGGCCGCTAAAATAGCTACACCATCACTACTTAGAAGATGGAGAATAGAAGAGAAGACAGTTAAGGAAGGAGTATGGACAGTTCGAATCCCGGTGAGAATACCTTCGGAGAAGGTTGAAATGTTTGTCAACTATCTCCATGAAAGATTGCCTCAAAGCAGTACGGCGTTAGAGCTAGTGATTTCAGACGTTGCTCGCGAGGAAAAGCTGGATGAGAATGGGAATATTTCATATTTAGTAAGCTTCAAATACGGTAAGGGGGGTAACAGGCCTTTTACAGCCCTCACCACGATTGAGGTTAAGAAGGATGGTGAAGATTACGCGGCTTATGTGTATGCAAAGTCTCTCTATGCGGTTATGCTTGAGTCAAACGCACATGAAGTCATAACTCACGTTAGGAAGCTGGTTCTCGAATGGTCTACTCTAAGGTTTAACGTGGCTGCAGTCATAGGGGAATCAATAGAGTATGCTGCAACAGTTATTAGAAAATATCGCCCTCAGTTTTTAATTGTCTATTCAAGAACAGATGTAGGTGGCAGGGTGAGGGAATTGCGGAGGAGAGTTAGGTCTGAAGGCATATGGCCTCCGACGATTGAGATTAAGAGGATTGAGTCGAGAGATATAAATACGCTTGTTGAACGGCTTTCGGAAGAAATCCTTAATGTAGACGCTGTATGTTTAGACTCGGATGATGGCTTATTAAGCTCAGCGCTGGCAATAGCCGCAATAAGGCTAAACAAAAACATTATAACGTTTGATGCTGAAGGAAAGATGTATGAAATGTCGGCAAGAAGGTTCGTTGAAAAACCCTAGCCTCCTAGCCGATAATTCCAGAAATGCCTCCTACGGCAAGCCTCAACTTATGCCATAACGCTCTAACCGATATTCGTAAAGAGTTTCATTACTGAAAAAACTTTTATAAACGGATTGTGGTAAAAAGGTGTGATCCAAGGAAAAAACCAGCTATCCACATTTATTCTCGTTAACTACCTATTTATTCATATTTTAATGATCATTGGTAAGCCAAGTTTAACTATCTATTTCCAATCTGGAGGCGTTAGCGAGGCTGGAGTTCTAGAGGTATTTTTTCTAAGCCTGGTTCAGGGCATAACAGAATGGTTTCCAATCTCAAGCACAGGGCACTTAGTTATGATGCAAGAAATGTTTAGGATAAATGTCTCCGTTGCCTTTGATGTTATGCTTCACTTAGGAACCCTTATTGGAGTAATAATGTTTCTAAGAGAAGATTTACAATCCATACTTAAAGCTGTGTTCAGGCTTGATTTCTCGGGGGAGGAGGGTAGGATGTTCATGTACGTGGTTCTAGGCACGATCCCAATCGGTTTGGCGGGCTTCCTACTCAAAGGCTTCTTCGAATCCATGTTCAAAGGCCTTTTCGCAACAGGGGTTGCAATGCTTCTAAACGGTTTAATCCTGTTTTCAACGAGGCTTGCTACACCACGAAAGAGGCTAAATGCTTTAGATTCGATTCTAATCGGAGTTTCTCAGGCTGCTGCAATCACGCCCGGAATATCCAGAACCGGGATAACTGTTTCAACCGGTCTACTCCTAGGGGTTGAGAACGACGAGGCCTACCGGTTCTCCCTGCTCTTGTCAATCCCAAGCATAATTGGTGGAAGCATCTTTAAGCTTCAAGACGTCAACTTTGAACAGGAGTATTGGATGATTGCTATAGGAATTCTAGCGACCGCTGCTGTCGGTTATCTTTCCCTGGGAAAAGTAAGAAAATACATTGTTAAACAGAGTTTCTACAAGTTTGCCTACTATTGTCTGCCGGTTGGAGCAATTATCATCCTTTTAAGCATCCTGAAAATTTTTTAACAAAACAGGTTGTCAACCTCTTGCTAAGGTTGGAAAAATAGTTTTAAATAAGACCGTTTCCCAAAAGCCTCCGGCAATACCCTAAAAGAGGGAAACAAGAATTGGGCTTTGAACACGAGGAGGGGAAGCGGATCATATTCCGTTTCGTAGAGGATAATCCTGAGTACACAATATTAAGCGATTCAGATTTAGACGGTATTTTTGCAGCCTCAATAATCGCAAGGGCTTTAGGCACTGATTTTTCAAGGATCCATTATCCTAAGCCCAGTGAGATCGACACCGTGAAAGCCTCAAGAAGCATACTCATAGAGCTCCCTTTAAGTAAAGGCTTGACCTATGTCGGCAGCAACGTTTTGCTGGATCATCACGGTCCAGCACCGCTAATAGCGTTTTACAACGGCCCAAGGAAAACAAGGGAAATATTGTTTAATAGCGGGATTAGAAGCGTTTCAAGGCTTGTTTTCGAAGTTTTCAAAGACCTCTTGGAATTAAACGATGAGGGCATAAGGATGCTGGAGGCTGTTGACGAGATTGATTCTGGAAACATTGTTTCAGAGCTGGCTGTAAAGATTAATAAAGCATTCCTTTTGAACAGTATGAGGGAAGATGTTAGAAGCAGCCTCACGCGCATGGTTTACGAGGGAGACTGGAACAGTATTCTGAACTGGGTTGAAAGCGAGATAGGCAGATGGAACATAGTGGAGAACAAGATTGAGAAGCTTAGAAGCACCATAGGTAAAACAGGCAGCATCACATACTTCACATACGACGTTACTGATCAGCTTGAGGCCGCTGCCAGAAGAATGCTGATGTTCGAGCTAGGTGGGAGTGAAAAAGTGGTTGTCTGCGTAGGCTTGAGGAAGGGCAAACCGGTTTCTGCAACCATAGCTGCATGCTGCTTAGATCTAAACAAGGTTTACGCGGAGCTATTGAAAAACAACGGTGTGAAGGCAGGGGGGAGGGTAAACATAGGCGGCATCCAGTTTAAACAGGAGATTAGTCTTGAAGACGCGTTAAACCTTATTAGGATGGCTGTGGAAGGCGAAGGCTGATCATCTCCTGTTTAAAACGTTGTATTCAGAATGCTTGCTTAAAAGATATGCTTCAGCCTCCATCCTGTGCTTCATCCTTCCAATATCCCTCCAGAAGACTCCCCCAGGTATCCTGTACGCCAACACTTTCTTACCGTCTTTAATCATCAGCCTTATCGTGTCCGTTATCCAGTATTCTCCGGCTGGCGAAACAGGGGTCCTCCTAATATAGGAGAAGACTTCACGCGTGAAGACTATTGGGCCTGAGTTGACAGCAAACATATCGTCAACCTTAGTTTTCTCCGCCTCCTCCGCGGTGGCCTTCTCCAAAATATCAATTACTCTCTCACCGTCGGTTCGAACAATACCATAATCCTTATACTCTTTAATCATGTAGATCCCCATGGTGACATCAGCCTTCTCCCTCTCGTGCAGCTCAATCTCACTCCTTAGGAAATCATACGGGTGGAAAAAAGAGTCGCCGTAGATCACTATGAAGTCATCATTAACCCATTCCTCGGCAACCTGTATCGCCTTGGCGGTGCCCTTTTTCTCCTCTTTCTCACCCAGGTCTTGGTAGAGGTAGGAGAGAGCAATGTTAAACCTGCAGCCGTCCCTAAGATACTCGAATATCTGCCACTTGCCTTCCCCGAGCACTATGAAAGCCTTCCTCACCCCTGCTTCTGCAAGGGCCTTCACGTTATATTCTATCACGGGACTGTCCCCGATGAGTGACATCTCCTTGTTTATCGCGTTAGAATAGGGCCGCATCCGAGTACCCTTTCCCGCTGCCAAGATTAACCCAATCATCCTTAAGCATGACCGGTTTTCAATACTTAAGAGTTTTGCGTTAGGCCTAATAGACCCTTATAGACTCGGATCCTAAGATTATTAGGCGGGTTCCATACTTTTTTAAAAAAGCTTAATTAGTGCCATTGACAAACATATGTTTAAATCCAGCGATGGCTTCCACAGAGGGAGAGAGCCGTATTACTTTAGAAGGAGGATCTAAAGAGTTTGAAAAGCTTCAGGAGGAGCTTGGTGAATACGGTTTAACTGATAATGAGGCTAAGGTTTTCATACATCTTTTGAAAATGGGGCCGATGAAGGCCAGTGAAATAGGCTTATCGTTAGGCATCTCCAGGACGGAGGTGTATAACATATTGACAAGCCTCCAGAACAAGGGTATTATAGAAGCTAGCCTAGACCGTCCAGCCAGATTCTCAGCAATAGGCTTTGAAAAGGCACTCGACATCCTGATAGAGGCGGAGAGGAGAAGGATAATGACAATGGAGAAGAGCAAGGAGGAGCTCATGGAAATGTGGAAGATGGTTCGTGTACCTTCTAAAATAGAGGAGCAGGAGAAGCTTCAGCTTTTGAAAGGCATAGAACAGATTTATGCTAGGCTTTCAGACATGCTGGATGAGGCTAAGGAGGAGGTTAACATAGTGGCCTTCAGGACGGAGCTCGTGCGAGCGTATAATGCCGGAATCCTGCAGAAGCTTCGCAACCTGAGTAAGGATAATGTTCGCATCCAAATACTTACACACGGTATTTTAGGCACGTCGAGCATCACGTCATTCCTTAAAAAACATGCTGAGGTTATAGAGGTTAAGACAATGAGTATTTCAGCACCATGCTTCATAATCGTAGACAATAAGCAGCTTCTCCTTTTTACCAAGCCGCCGGGTATAAGCCGAGCTGAGAGGAAGGAGGCCACGGCGATCTGGACCAATAGCGAGGCCTTAGTGCAGTCACTCAAGAAGCTGTTTAGAAGCATGATGCAGCCTGAGGAGGTTTCGGCAAGGATGCTTCCCGTCGAACAGGAGTTGAAAATGAGAGAGGAGGAGTATGCTTCTTTCAAGAAACAGCTTTCGCAATACCTTTCAATCGTTGGGCTGCAGGTCGAGGAAGACATGAAAATAACCGGTAAATCCGGGATTACACATGTTTTTGACATAGGTGTTTTAAACGGGGATAAGCCGATTGTGTGCGATATTGTTTTCGACGTGACTGATGTTTCCGTCACATCCATAGTTGGATTCTACACTAAGAAGAACGATGTTGAAGACATGATTAACGGGTCAACTCTAATAGTTAAGCCGAAGCTGACTGCGGATGCGAGACAGCTGGCCAGCTTCTACGGAATCAGGGTGGTTGAGCTCCAGCCTTAAGGATTGTTCAACGAATTCTTTATTCTGTTCATCTCATGAAACAAGATGTTTAAGGATAGCGTTTTCAAGGGGCTGACTAAGAGGGAGGCGGAGGACCTTGTAAATGCGGTTAAGCATGACAAGTACTGGAGGCTTAGCCCTGGAAACAGGGAATTCATATGCGTCGTAGCGCTGTCAAGGGCGAGGGTAAAGTCTAGACGAGGAAGGTATGCGAGGGCAACGCATTTAGGCAGGGTGGAGGTTTCTATGGATGCTGCGAACTTTTGCAGGAAATGGAGAATCCTTCTCGTGGACACTAGGAGAATGCTTGCAGTATCTGTTTTAACTTGGAGAGCGTTCAACATGATTGTTTCAAAAGGTCTTGGCTCAGAGATCTGTGCCATGCTGCTGGCTGGCAGGATTCCCTGCTACTTGAACACAAGCGCCGTGCTAGATCTCCGGAAAACATCTTGGTGACCGGTTAACCATAGTGCTTTAGACTTTTTTCAAAAGGGACTCGTAAAGACTTACGATACTACTCCAGTCGTACTTGGAAGCATTGCTAACGCATTTCTGCCTCATATCCCTCCCCATAGCCTCTAGGGTTTTTTCAGCGATTTTCTCAGGCGAAACCGGGCATGTGAAACCGTTTAAACCTTCTTCAACCAGGCTGCAGGCAGCATTCCTCTCATGCCTAACCGTTATAACAGGCAGGCCGCATGCGTTCGCTTCTAAGACTACGATTCCGAAACCCTCCCTTGTCGAAGGAAGTATAAACACCTTAGAAGACTTCATGCAGGATATTACCTCGTCGTGATCTGCAAGAAACCCTTTAAACACAATGTTCCCCCTTACTCCAAGCTGTTCGGAAAGGCTTACGAGGGCATGTTTCTCCGGCCCGTCGCCTATTATCACGCACTTAATGTCTGGCACACTATCCTTCAGAATCCTTACGGCCCTAATAATCAAGTCAACGTTCTTCTCTTTCACCAGCCTGCCTGCGAAAACAAGGTCGGACTCCTCGCCACTCTTTTGGACTCTCACTATATGCTCAAAGTCTATCCCGTTAGGAATCAACTCGGCGTTAACACCCACACTCTCCAAGCTTCTTCTTGTCACATCTGATACAGCAATATGCATGCGTGTAAGCTTCAAGACAGCTCTTTCAACAGCCCAGCCTGCAAGCCCCTTTGGACCCAGGTATTCAAACCAGTAGCTGCCCCATAGCTCATGCCAAGTCACTGCCATGCATGCTCCCACCGTCATGGATCGGATCTTGGAGGAGAAGCAGGAGAAATATGGAAATGCCTGAACATCTATGAAGTCAACCTCATGCTTTAAGCCGGAAATCAGTTTAAGCCCAAAGTATAACGCTTCACTTATCGAGCGCTTTCCATTAACGTAAAGAGGTCTCCCGCCTCCAACCCCGTGTAGCAGAATACCGTTGAGACTCCTTTCCCCCCCACCCCACCATTCCAAGCTGAACCAGTGTACTTCATGCCTGCGAGACAGCCTCCTCCCAAGCTCGTAGATTCTTCTCTCCACTCCTCCTTTAACCCATGGATACACTGCGTCATAAACGAAGGCGATCCTCATGGCGGCCTACCGCTTTCAATAATGTCAAAGCAGACAACGTGTTTAAAAGAGTTGCTTGAAAAAAGGTTTCATCGAGTATTTGGGGACGATGATGCCTGACCCCTTTCTAGGAAGGCCTTGATCTTCCTTACTCTCGTGCAGAAAGAGCATGTTTCACCTGAAGCGAGGAAGCCGCATGACGAGCAGGGCTTCAACTCCTGAATAGTTATGGCTCCACAGTTTTGAAGCATCTCAGCCAGCTTCGTCAACGATGAGAAGTAAAGGAGCTTCTGGCTCTGCCTCCTAGCTAGGATTTCAATCGTCTTTCTGAACCTTTCAATGTTCACCTTCCTCCCAATAGGGCATTTCTCAGATAGAAAAGGGATGCCTTTGAGAAGGGCGTACTCTGCTATCATTCTCTCAGGAACCCTGCAGAAAGGCCTACCTTTAGCAACAAGATTCCCATTCTTTGGAAGATACGTTTTAAACCTGGCGAGCTCCTCGAACCCAGCGTTCAAAACAGACTTAAACATTCTAACCAGGAAATCCTCAAGGTGATGAGCCGTAAGAACAATGTCAGCATCGAGTTCGAAAGCAATCCTATTCAAAAGATATCGTTTAAAGCAGCCGCAGACGCTGCAAACCTTCGGGTAGATCCTCCTCGCATCCAAGATTGTGAAGCCAAGCTCCCTCTCCAGGTTGAAAACCACGAGATGAAGGCCAGCCCTCTCAGCCTGCATCCTTGCGAAACGCTCAGAGGCCTCTGAGAAGCCGCCTATGCCGAGATTAAGATGAATAGGGATAACCTCCTTATCCGGATAGCTCTCTGTGAAAACATGAAGAAGACTCCCACTATCCTTCCCACCTGAGAGGGCGACAGCAGCCCTCCGGAAAACAGGGTATTTCTCAACCTCCGTTAAAACCCGTCTCCTAACAATCTCCTCTACCCTACTGCTCATAAGCCAGGTATTCGCATGGATTAAGATTAAAGAGTTTTCCTCAGCAATATTAGAATCCGCGTTAAGTTTTTAAACACCTGGTGGAAGCCTCTAAAGGAAAAAATGACAGTGAAAGTAGGTATTAACGGGTTTGGAAGAATCGGTAGACTGTTTTACAGGGCAGCTCTTGAAGATCCGGACTATGGTAAAGCTTTCGAAGTGGTTGCGATAAACGACATAGCTGACACTAAGACCAACGCCCACCTGTTGAAATACGACTCGATCCACGGCCCCTTGAAAAACAAGGTTGAAGTCGGAGAAAACGTTATAAAAGTAGATGGTAGGGAGCTTAAAGTCCTAATGCAGAAAGACCCAGCGCTAATACCTTGGAAAGATTATGGTGTGGACATAGTTATAGAGTCCACCGGGCTTTTCACTGATAGGGAGAATGCGAGCAAACACTTTCAGGGTGGAGCCAAGAAAGTCATCATATCTGCCCCGGCGAAAAAACCCGACATAACGATAGTCATCGGGGTAAACCATGAAATGTACGACCCTGCTAAACACCATATTGTATCAATGGCGTCGTGCACAACAAACTCGCTGGCGCCAATGCTGAAAGTCCTCCTGAAAAACTTCGGAGTAGTAAGGGGATTAATGACGACAATACACGCATATACAAATGATCAGAGAACACTTGACCTTGTGCATAAAGATTTGAGGAGAGCGAGAGCAGCCGCTCTTTCAATAATACCCACAACAACCGGGGCAGCAATAGCAATAGGTGAAGTAATACCTGAGCTGAAAGGCAAGCTTGATGGAATAGCGTTGAGAGTGCCTGTGCCAGATGTCTCACTGACCGACCTCACCTGCGAAATAGAGAAAGAAGCATCAGTCGAGGAGATTAATGCAGCGTTCAAAGAGGCATCGGAAACGTATTTGAAAGGCATATTGCAATACGTCGACGAACCGCTTGTCTCCGTGGACTTCTTGCACAACAGCCACTCATCAATATTCTCAGCGCTGGATACACGAGTGATCCCGCCAGGAGGAAAAGGAAGATTTATAAAAATATTTTCTTGGTATGATAACGAGTGGGGTTTCAGCGTACGCCTAGTGGACCTAGTGAAACTCATGGGCTCAAAGCTTTAAAAATCTCTTTTTCAGAACTTTTTTTCATAAGTTAACTTGACAATTTGGAAGACTTCGCAACGGTTAATAAGTTTTTTTCAAATATATTCTTTCAAGGCAACCGTTCCAATAGGGTCTAATGCGGCCGTAGTCTCTTTCGAAAACTAATCTTGGATCCATGTGTTTAAGTACGTATCTGCAGACTGTTTCGGAAACCAGTCTACATGTATACCTTGTATCCATTCCGAGCATTAGTGTAAGCCTGAGTATTGGACACGGGTTTCTTGAAACAGTTACAAGTTCGCTATCGTTCAGCTCCAATATTTCCACGTGTTTTCTCTCCAGTCGGAGAAAACGAATATAGAATAGTTCGAAAACATCCCTCATTGTTTTAATTCTCCGCGGCTTCAACGTCCATATGAAACCGTAGGAGTAGAACACCATTAAGCCCAGGGCCAGCGGAATATACTTAAACCAAGTTTTTAAACGGTTTAGAATGCCTGTTTGAAGCTGCTTTCCCATTTTCAGCATCAGAGTTTACGTTCGCGATTTATCAACTTTACAGTGCTATTCGCTTTACATGTAAACACACTTTATTCAAGTAATCCTAATAACTTTGTAGCCCCAAGGATTTTTCGATAAACTCGAAACACTAGGTTCATAGCTTTCACGGGCTTCCTCCAGATAAGTCGGAAAAATCAAGCCGACTCGCAACCCCAAAGTCTACCATAAAGACTATATACTTTTCCAAAAACATTATTGCTATGAGCCTCCCGCAGCCTGAGCAGCCCCTAGAGTTCCCTTCGCCACCCTACCCATTACTGGTTACGCATGCTTCTCTAGAAAGCTTGTTTAACGTGTCCTACTGGCTGTGGAGGCTTAATCCGCCCTCAATACTCCCGGTTATTCTGAGCAGCGCCGTCGACGTTTTGAAGCAATCGATAATCCTTGTCACCCTTATAGTAAGCCTAATGCAGCTTACGGCAACAGGGGTTCTCAGGGAGGTTGCGGAGTCGATTGGAACCGGAGATGTCTCCAGACTAGTTTCAACATTGTCTCCCGTAGTGCCGTCGATCATAATTGCTGTTGCAGTATCCATATTCGTTTTCCTAACAGCGTCAATTCTGGCTGGTGGCTTTCTGAACTCCGCCGAATACGGTTCCTATTTCCTTCTCCTGCAAAAAGGGAGCCTCTCGATAGCAGACATTTTCGAAGAGATGAGGCTCAGGTGGGTTAAGATGGCTTGGACCGTACTGATCGTCGAAACATTAAAGATTCTCCCAGTGCTAATAGTTTTGACTCCAATACTCGCAGATGTTTTACTCCTGCTTTCCGCGAGCCCAGACCCTTCAACTATTGCGAGCAAGATATTTCTATGGATTGGCCTAGCAGTACTCGCATTAATCTTCACATTGGTCTTAACTGTTTTAACAGTCTACGCTTATCCCGCGGCTGCAGGCGGGGCTTATGGCTTTAGCGCTGTAAGGAGAAGCATAGTGACATGCTTAAGGCTCCCCGCGAACACGATAGCATACTGTATTCTAAGGGTCTTATCCGCCGTGCCTATTTCAATTGCCGCGTTTCTAGCAGGCCTGCTCGGCGTCCAGCTCTCGTCGATCGCAACCATGATTCTAAGCTTTCTCATAACACCGGTTTTCCACATTTTTAAGACGATGCTTTTTCTAAAGGGAGAACCTGAACCCTTTGTCACCCCACTTCCAGTAGGCCCCCCTGTTTCAAAAGACGTTTTCCCGCATGTTTTAAACATGGGTTTTAAAAGTGTTAAGAAGGGTTTAAACGAGCTCGCCGGCTTCCTCTCTGAGCCCAAGAACATGGTTTTCCATTTTTCCTCAGCAATAGTCTTCTCCCTTGGGGTGATTCTTGGGAAACAGATATCCTCGTCGGGGATTAGGCAGATAGTCTACTCTCTAGGATACGTGCCGGGAGAGGTAAACCCCCTGTTTGAAGCAGCCTACGGCCTGCCGTTCCTAGCCCTCGACATATCCTTCCATAACTGGCAGGTTTCGCTCGCAACAGCCCTATCCGGAATCATATTCATAGCTCCTGCGGTTGCAACCCTTGTTTTCAACGGGTTCATCCTGGGGGTGGTTGAAGACATTGTTCAAAACATGGTGATGTTCTTGGCAGCCATACTTCCACACGGCATTATAGAGATCCCCGCCTTCCTGGTCGCCGGCTCGGCTGGGTTAAGCCTTGGAGTAGAGTTTCTAAAGGCTTTAATGAAAGGAAGCGTTAGCTCAGACCCTGGTTTTCACAGGGCCTTAAGAAGAACGATTTATATTGTCTTCGGCCTGGTTCCCTTCTTCATCGTAGCAGGCATCATAGAGACATTTGTCACGCCGTTCATAATGCAGCTATACGGCTGGCGCTGAACAACTTTCAAGCGGGTTTCAGGCTCCCACTTGCTTAGCCTTGCTCAAATTATCAGTATCAGTGCTCCTAGGAAAACAAGCATCCCGGCCGCGACTGTTCTGAGAGACAGCTCCTCGCCAAGTATCAGGTATGAGAGCACTATTATGAAGAGTATGCTTGTCCTATCTATCGTAGCAACCTTCGAGGCGTCTGCAAGCTTCAGGGCGGCGAAGTAGAAAACCCAGGAGAGCGCTCCGCTCACGCCGCTCAGTATTATGAAAAGCATATCCCTCTGCGTTAACTGTGTTAACTGGGAGGTTCTTCCAAGAAGCATTATTATTCCAATCATGGTTGCAGCCATTATTACTGCCCTGACTCCAGCAGCCACGGTTGAGTCAATGGTCTTCAAGCCTATTTTTCCGAATATTGTGACTAATGCTGCGAAGAAGGCGGAGAGTAAGGCTAGGATGAGCCATACTCCAACACTATCCGTATTCATGGAACCGTCTGTCTTAAGCCATATATTAGTTTAAAGTTCTTCCGGCTTAGCGTTAGATAGTAAGACTTAAATTTTCAAACCGGCTTTCCCAGGTATGGCGTCTAGGAGACTATTGGTGTTAACGCATTCAGCAGGCTTCAAACACGACTATATTCCTGTCGCCGTTAAAACCCTTAGGGAACTTGGGGATTCAAACGGGTTTAACGTTTTCTCAACGGATGATTGCTCAATCATCAAAGAAAGTTTCCTGAACGTTTTCTCAGCAATGCTATTCATAACAACAGGCGAGCTGCCCATGGATGAGGAGCAAAAGAAGGCGCTGATCGATTTCGTGAGAAACGGGAAGGGTTTTATAGGCGTCCATAATGCGACTGACACTTTCTACCAGTTTCCCGCCTACGGGGAGATGATTGGAGGCTATTTTAACGGCCACCCTTGGACTCAGGAGGTTGCTGTAAAAGTCGAGGACAGGGATCATCCTTCCACAAGACATCTCCCGGAGAGGTTTAACGTTAAGGAGGAAGTATATACTTTTAAGGATTGGAGCCGCAGTAAGACGCACGTGTTGATAAGCCTAGATAATTCTTCTGTAGACCTTAGCAAGGGAACCAGGGAAGATAACGATTATGCTTTAGCCTGGTGCCACGAGTATGGTGGGGGCAGGGTTTTCTACACTGCTTTCGGGCATTTCCAAGAAATATGGGGTGAGGAATGGTTTAGGAAACATCTTTTAGGCGGAATACTTTGGGCTATGAGGCTCCTCTAGTTTTCACGTGCCCATTACTACTGTAACTGTGTGTGTAGCTCCGTCGCTGAAAATCGGGATAATATTTCCATCCACATGCTTACCGTCGACAATCATCTGCTTCACCCCTCGGCAAACATGCCCATCGTTCCTAACCTCTATAACGTATTTCGCTCCACGGTAGACGCGCGTAACCCTGAAGCCGGACCAATCCCTAGGGATACAGGGATCTACGATCAATCCATCGTAGCCCGGCCTTACACCAAGTATCCACTGGGTTATTGCAACAAGGTTCCAAGCTGCTGTACCGGTTAGCCAAGAGTTCTTAGCCTCACCAAAGGTCGGCGCATCTGGGCCGGCGATCATCTGAGCGTAGACATATGGTTCGCAACGGTGAATATGGCTTATAGCCTCCCTGGCAGAGGGGCATATCCTCTTATAGTAGTCGAAAGCCCTGTCACCCCGTCCAACAATGGTTTCAGCAATCATTATCCACGGGTTCGTGTGGCAGAATATGCTGGCGTTCTCCTTGTAACCGGGAGGGTAGCTTGATATTTCTCCAAGGTTCACACGATAACGCGTGTAGGCCGGCTGATGCAGAACTATCCCGTGGGGTGTTGCAAGATGCTTCCAGACTGAGTCGAGCGCCTTAACCGCCCTTCCGTCACCCAGCCCTATGCCAGCCATCACGCAGATCCCCTGGGGCTCTATGTAGATACGGCCCTCGTCACATTCTTTGGATCCGACTTTGGCTCCGAAAGCATCGTACGCGCGTAGGAACCATTCCCCGTCCCAGCCGTGTTCGAGAACCTTCTCCGCCATCTCTCCGGCGAGCTTAAGATACTTGGCAGCGTCGTCTGAACGCCCGATGTGTGCCGCGATACTGGCCATCTCTCTGGCTGCCAGAGTGAAGAGCCCCCCGATGAAAACCGATTCTGCGGTCTTACCGTCAGTCCTGTCTGGAGCAGTCTGAAATGATTCCTCAGGGGTCGTAGACAGGCAGTTCAGGTTTAAACAGTCATTCCAGTCCGCGTGGCCTATCAGCGGAAGACCGTGAGGGCCAAGCCTGTTTAAAGTGTATTGAAGAGCCCGTGCTAAATGCTCGTAGAGAGGCTGCTCAGTGCCAGGAGTATTCTCGTAGACAACCGGCTCGTCGAGAATAGAGAAGTCTCCAGTCTCCTTAATATACGCGGCCACGGAGAGAACCAGCCAGAGCGGGTCATCGTTGAAACCGCTGCCTATCTCCTTGTTCCCCCTTTTCGTAAGAGGCTGATACTGGTGGTATGCCCCGCCGTCGAGCAGCTGGGTTGCAGCTAGGTCAAGTATGCGTTCGCGCGGACGCTCCGGAACCATGTGGACAAAGCCAAGCAGATCCTGGTTTGAATCCCGAAAACCTATTCCCCTTCCAATGCCTGACTCGTAGAGGGAGGCGCTGCGCGAAAGGTTGAAGGTCGCCATGCATTGATAGGGATTCCAAACGTTAACCATCCGGTTTACATCCTCGTCGGCTGTTTCAACAAAGTATTTTGAGAGCAGCCCCTCCCAATAGTTTTTCAGCTCCTGGAAGGATTTGTCGAGTTCACCCGGGTTAAGATATTTTTCAAGGACACTTTTAACTCGAGCCTTATTGATGACTCCCGGTGCTGCAAACTTCTCATCCTCAGGATTCTCAGCATACCCCAGCAGGAACACTACTTCGCATGACTCGCCTGGGGCTAGTCTCAGCATAACATGGTGGGAACCTATTACTGCCCAGCCGTGAGCAATAGAGTTCCTTGATTTCCCCTCCTCGACAACAATAGGGTTTTCAAGGCTGCGGTAAGCCCCTAGGAAGGCTTCGCGAGAAGTGTCGAAGCCAGCTAAAGGCTCTGAGCATGCGAAGAAAGCGAAATGGTTTCTCCGCTCACGGTAGCCAGTCTTATGGTAGATGACGCTGTCCTCCACCTCAACCTCCCCAATGCTGAGGTTCCGCTGGAAGTTCGTCATGTCGTCTAAAGCATCCCAGAAGCAGAACTCCACGTATGAGAACATTTGAAGCTCAACAGGCTTGCTTCCAGTATTCCGGATTTCGACACGCCAAGCCTCCATCGCCTCTCCCAGCGGCACGAAGAAGGTTATCTTAGTCTCAACACCCTGATAGGCTGAACTTATGCGAGTATACCCGAGGCCATGGCGGCACTCATACCGGTTTAAAGATTTTTTAACGGGCTGCCATGTTGGAGACCAGTATTCCCCGGTTTCAACATTCCTGAGATAAATGTATTTTCCAGGCTGGTCTAGTGGAACAGAATTATACCGGTATCGGGTGATACGCCTGTAACGAGCATCCCTGTAGAAACTGTAGCCTCCGGCAGTGTTTGAAATCATTGCGAAATAATCCTCTTGGCCGAGATAGTTTATCCAGGGCGTCGGCGTATCAGGCCTTGTAACAACGTATTCACGCGCCTCATCGTCAAAATAGCCGTACGACATATGCTTTCTAACGTTAAATTATTTATTAAGCTTTTCATTTTTCAACATTTCTTGAAGAATAGGTATCTCCCTAATCTTCTCAGGCTGAATTAGATCCCAATATATAATCCTAGGCTTCTCTCTTGTTCTCCTGACTCTTAGCTCCATAGATGGGGTTACAACGCAGTCCAAAGGTAAGTCGTAAGGCGCTACTTCGAAAAACTCTTTAACCAGCTGAGCATCGTGAACCGTAGTAACTACTGGAGTGTCCTCTCCAACCTTGCCGAACTCTCTTGCAACAGCCCACTCTATTTCAGAATAGCCTCCGCCCTTGCCTACTCTCTCCCCCTGCTCGTTAACCGCCACGCTGCCGACAACCACTAGGTCCACATTCGGCAGTTCAGCAGGCTTAATCCTCCTGCCTAAGCTGAAGGCACCTTTAATCGTTGATGCGAAACCATAGTCCTTCCTGTCTATTCTTCCTGGGTCAAGAAGAAGGAAGCCCTCCCTAAGCCTTGGAGTAGGCATTATCACTATAATGTTATTCAGAAGCGCCAGTCTTCTAACAGGTGCCTGAGGAGAGTCAGGGTTAACCTTAACCACGCTGCTCCTTCTCCATTCATCGAGCTGGGTTAGTTTTAAGGCTGCTTTTTCAGCGCCTTTAAAGTTGGGGATTCTTCCGAAGGCGCCCGGGAAACGGGCCACGTGAAGTTCCTCCATCCTCCGCCATACTTCTTGACGTAGCTCTTGCTTCGTCTTAACCATACGGATATAGAAATGCTTGGTAAACAAAAATATTTTTTATTCGCGCTCTGTTTCACGAGAATCAGGTTATCCTACGGACTTTCATTTTTTCGCCAAATGCTCGAGTAGCATTTTTCTAGTCTTATACACTCCGGAAGTCGCGTCATCCTTTCCTTCAAACTCTATTGAAAGATAGCCCCGGTATCCAGCTTCCCGGAGGATTTTAAAGACCTTAGAGTAATCTATGTCCAGCTCATACCATACGCCGCCGCCGTAGTAGGTTTTCACATGAACCAGAACTGTGTAAGGCGCTATTTTCCTCAGGCCGTTATACGTGTCCTCGATGAAGTTTCCAGTATCCATCAGAACCCTCAGCCATTTCGAGTTTACAGCTTCAACCACTTTTAAAACCCCATCCGGTGTAGCTGTCAGACCCCAATGGTTTTCCAGAGCCATTACCACTCCCAGGTTCTCAGCAACGGGCAGGCATTTTTCTATTGATTCCACCACCCAGTTAAACGCGTCCTCCTCAGTGTAGCCCGGGATTGGTGGTTCCTCCCCCTTGTTTGCCATCAGCTCGTCGAAACTCCTTATTGTCCCCCACCGTCCGGAATTCAGCCTGATGGCTGGAGCACCGATTTTATATGCGGTTTCCAGGCAGTGCTTAGTGTGCTCTACTTCTTTTTCCCTCTGCTCTTCGCTTGGCTTCACGAAATTCTGATGGATAGCAAGACAGTAAATATCCAGACCTAGGCTTAAAGCTAGGTTTTTCAAATTATTCACATACTCGTTGTTTTCACTTTCCATCTGGACGTGGAGTATTTCAACCCCATCCAGCTCTAGTTCCCATGCTTTTTCCATGACGAACTCTATTGGAACTTTTTCAGGAAGGAAATGCCAGAAACTGTAGGTGGAGGTGCCAATCCCGTATCTAGTCATGTTTTTAAAAATGCGATGGAGACTAAAAAATTCATCGTCTTCGACTATTAACTGTTTTCTATCGAGACAAGCCTTATAAGCTCATTATGCTTCCTCCTTTCGATGGGAAATGTTCATAGGGTTCTTAACCAGCGGGCAGCTGGGTGATTTAGGGAAGACTCTTGGATGGGCTGAGGCTAAAGGCTTCAAATCAATCTCCATAGGCACGGGTCCAGGAAGCAGCTTCTTCAACGTGAAGGAGGTTATTTCAAACCCTAGAATCGTTAAGGATGTTCTCAGCTCCTCGAAGACGATAATCTCTGCTGTAGGCTTCTACGGAAACCCGATAGATCCTGTTGAGGAGAATAGAAAGGTTGCTAAAGAATTCTTCAAAGAGCTTATTGAAGCCGCCTACAAGATAGAGGTTCCTGTTGTAACCGGCTGGATAGGTCTTCACCCTGGGAGTGTCGAGGACAATATTAGGGAGATTGGGAGAACCTGGCCTGAAATAATAAACCTTGCAGAGGACCGGGGGATCAGGATAGCCATTGAAAACTGTCCGGGAAATATTGCCTACAGGCCCGATATTTGGAGGAGAATATTTGAAGCAATCCCATCTAGGAACCTGGGCCTAGAGTTTGACCCTAGCCATCTGATCTGCCAGATGATAGACGCAGTCAAAGCTGCTGACGAGTTCGGAGACAGAATATACCATACCCACATGAAGGATGCTCAAATACTCTGGGAAAAGGTTGCGGAAAACGGTATACGGAGTGAGGGATGGTGTCCGCACAGGCTGCCGGGTTTCGGCGAGTTAGACTGGGCTGACTTCATAACTATTCTTAAAAAACACAAGTATGATTACGCTTTGAGTATTGAGCACGAGGACCCGTTCTACGAGTATAAGGAGGGCCTACTGGTGGCGAAAAAGTTCCTAGAACAGTTTATACCTTAACAGTTAAGCATAGAATATTGAAACGTGTGCAATGAAAACCCTCATCATATACGTTTCCATACATCACGGTAATACTGAGAGGATTGCTAAGGCTATTGCAAGCGTGTTGGAAGCAGACCTAGCTAATCCAACGAATGTCAGTGCCGACGATGTCTGCAATTATGATTTAATCGGATTCGGCTCCGGCATATACTTCGGAAAGCACCACTCAAGCCTTTTCAGCCTAGTCGACAGGCTTCCAAGCCAAAAGGGTAAGCGAGCATTCATCTTCTCCACAAGCGGATTAAGTAAGATAATGCTTATACATGATTTCGACAAGCCTCTGCGAAACATGCTTATTGCTAAAGGCTTCATCATCGTAGGCGAGTTTAACTGCAGGGGCTGGGACACCTACCCGCTGTGGGTCAGGCCGTTCGGCGGAATCAACAAGGGTAAACCAGGGGAAAGGGAGCTTGAGGAAGCCAAAAGGTTCGCGATAAGCCTGAAAAAAGGACTTTAAAGACTACTGGTACTCCCTGCAGGTTGGGCAGTACCATCTCTGGTACTGCTGCACGTACATCAATGGGGTGCCGCACTTGGGGCATGTGGGTGCTGTGGTTTGCGTCGGGGTAACTGGGGTGGCGCCGGGTAGGGTTTTCCTAACCTCTTCAACTATGAGCTCGGTGAAAATCTTGAAGATGGAGGCCCAGGACCCGAGCATAATAATCAGGATGCCGATTACCATTAGAATGGTGCCTGCTCCTAAGGCTGCCCAGTTGACGGTGAAGTACGGGGGTTCATCGCTGATATTGAAAACTTGTCCAAAGAGGCCTGTGAATATGCCGGAAACCATGATTATTGTTCCAATCAGCCCCCAAACTATTATGAAGGCGAGTAGAACCAGTGCTGCTTTAAATGCTCTTCCCCAGGAAACCATT
Source organism: Candidatus Brockarchaeota archaeon (assembly GCA_017601225.1). Lineage (GTDB taxonomy): Archaea > Thermoproteota > EX4484-205 > EX4484-205 > JAAOZP01 > JAAOZP01. The sequence goes on from JAFNIX010000022.1 coordinate 33,388, forward strand.
TTTCATCTTAATGGTTATATCATTTTTAGATTTAAGTGTTAAAAAGCTTCAAAACGGTGCTTTCAAGGTATTCCTGTCCTTTTTCAAGCAGATACGGTTTAAGAGCTATGTTTAAAAGGAGGCATTAACAGGCTTAGGCTGGACTGCTTGTTTTCTCAACGGGAAACGAGCATCCGAAGTTAGAGGAGGTGAAGAAGTTGAGTTCAGGATACGGGGACAGGCCGAGGAAAATGTACAAGATAACTTGCTCGGACTGTGG
>JAFNIX010000023.1 GCA_017601225.1 Candidatus Brockarchaeota archaeon
ATTGTCGGAGAGGGTGCAACTAAGCTTGCTAAGTTCTTCGGCCTATATGTGGATAAGGCTGACCTCCAGCCTGAAGCAAGAATGGAATGGGAGAAACGCCTGAAAACCGCTCTATCCATCTCTCCAAAGGAGGGCTCGACCGACTACTGGCTTAAAATTGCTGCTGAAGGAGGCTATAATCATGATACGATCGGCTGCGTAGCCATGGATGATAATCAGAATATTGTTGCAGGCTGCTCTACAAGCGGCTATGCTTTCAAACTCGTAGGCAGAGTTGGCGACTCTCCAATAATAGGCGCCGGTTTATACGCTAACAGTTTTGGAGGTGCTGCAGCAACAGGCTTGGGGGAAAACATAATGATACATAATGTTTCGAGGAGGGTGGTTGATTTCATGGAGCAAGGATTGCCTGCGAATGAGGCTGCAGAAAAAACAGTACAGCATCTTCTAAAAATAGGTAGAAAGATGGAACAAATATCGTTCATTTGTCTTGACAAGAATGGGTGTTTTGGAGCGGGAACTACTGAGAAGTCTTTCGAGTTCGCAGTAATGTCTGATGTTTTCTCAGAGCCCCGTTTACTTAGAGTTGAGGGAGGAAAGTACCCTGTTTTAAAGTGAGATGTTCCTTTTTTAGTCACATTACCAGTATTTTTTATATTTTCTATACGTAAAACTTATAAGTAGGGGGTACTCCAACACATCGATGTAAAAATGGGAAAAGAGACCCCACTTAGGAGTGGTTTAACCCTAAGAGCAATTGCTGTTGCCACCATAATAGCCCTCCTTTACACAGTGCCTTTAATATGGTGGATGCGATATTCTTCTGCCAGATTTGCCGTTAGGAGACTCTCTCCCATGGCTATGCACTTAATGTTCCTCACATTCATAGTCGCCATAACTGCAGTCATTACAAGAAAGTCGTTGAGTAAGGCATTCTCCAGCCAAGAGTTGACCGTGATATACTCCATACTGGCTGCCACTCTTCCAATACCTTGGGCACTGGGAATAGTGACATATTCTTGGTTACTGACACCTTTGAGAGTTGGAGATTATCCTGGTGTTTGGCAAGCTGTGCCTGACTTCTGGCTGCCTAAGTCGCTTGGAGTCGACGTTATTTGGACAGGAGGCATCGGGCTCTCAGAATTCATTCCAGTAGCCCTCCTTTGGTCGGCAGTAACAGCGGTCCTCTACGTTTTCAGCTATTCGATAGGTCTTCTTTTGAGAAAGCCTTTCTTGGAAGTTGAAAAGCTTCCCTACCCGCTTGTTACACCTGCTTCTTTCGTCATTGAAAAGGCATCTACTGCTGTAGAAGGCGGACTGCCTGCAATACTAAAGTCTAAACTGTTTTGGATCGCCCTACTAATCGGTTGGCTGGTGAACTTCTACTATAGTCCGACAGGAGGAGGAGGCCAGGGCTCCGGCTTAGAGCTTCTCCTAGGCTACCCGTCTCCAGAGCCCTACATGGCTTACACCTATCTCAGTGGTAAACTACCGTCTCCATTTACAAACATCGTTATGGCATGGGATTTCGACGCTCTTGGAATAGGTCTTTACCTGTTGTTCCCGCTGGATATTCTGTTAACTGGCATAATATTCCACGTGCTTTGCTACATCATATGGCCGATAATTCAGGTTTCAACAGGGCTGGTTAAGCCGCAGCCTGGTGGCGGTGAATGGGGAGCATACGGTATTGTAAATTCAACCGATGTCTTCGTGCCGGAATCATTTCTAGACGTTGGTGCATATATCGGTATTGGTCTCCTAGCTTTATGGGTGATCAGGAAGCCATTAATAGAGTCGTTCAGGCATGCTATTAAGGGCACGGGAGATGAGAAACCGTTCTCATATAGAACCATATGGATGCTAATCATAGTTACAGCATTAATTTTAACAGGGTTTCTGACAGCGAGCGGAGCCGACGTATTGTCATCCATAACGACGGTTGTGCTACTAGCCTTCGCCATTTTGATTCTCGCGAGAGTGAGGGGTGAAGTATGGCCGGGATACTCCAATGCTTGGTGTTGCATTCAAGTGCAGAACTCAAGCACGAATCCCGTGAATCCTGTTGCAGTCGTCCAAATGGTTTCAGGCGCTGGCAGTGGAGTGCCCGTGAGCACGGATGTGGCGAGGTCAATCTATGTTACAAGCGGGTTCCTGAATGTTACAAGCTACTACGGGTTATGGACACCTGCAATAGCCTCTCTGGAATCCTTGAAGCTTGCGGATGAAACAGGAACCAACCCGAGGGATGTGGTTATTGTTGCAGTACCTGTAGCTATTGTAGTGACCTTCCTTACATTTCTGTTCCTTTCAATGAATGTTACACAATTCGGAGCTAGAACGTTCCTCTCAGACTGGTGGACAGTTGGCCAATTCGACCGCATAGGAAACCAGGATGCGGCAAACGCTCTTAGAAGTGGAATAACTCTGCCGTCCGTGGGAAGAACAACGTCGACTCTTCTGGGAGCAGTTGTAGCAATCGGATTGGGCTTGGCTAGAATTACGATATCCGGTTTCCCACTGAACCCCTTGGGCATGATCCTGTTCTCAAACAGCTTCTATGGGTTCGGCTATGGACTGGTTGCATACGTAATCAAACTCCTCGTGTTAAAAATAGCTGGTGCTAAGACATGGGAGGAGAAGGGGCTGCCTCTAGCAATAGGACTATTCATAGGGGGCTACACAGGCTTCTATCCGACTAGGGCATTAGTATGTTTCCTGCTAGGGAGGTGACTCTCCCTCGCTTGAAAATCTTTTTTCTATTATTTATTCTTTTTAACTTAATAATATTATCTTTAAGTGCAGGTCCCACTGTCTCTAGCATATCCTTAGACGGTCGGGCTGAGCATGTTTTCGAGGAGCGCGTGTTTGCAGAAGCAAGGCTGTCCAGTATAAACTTTAACAATATAATTAACCATTTAAAATATTTATCATCGTTGAACAGGTATACAGGCTATCCGGGATGTGAAGAAGCGTCGAAATACATTCTTAATTACTTCAACAAAACAATAGGATTAAAAACTTGGATCGAAGAGTATGAACTCCCAATACCATTTGACTATGGTTCCAGTATATCTGTTCAATTGGAGGGTGGAAAAACAAAGACTATGCCGGCATATGCTCTACTTCCTAACAATGTGCAGGTTTCCTACGGCAACTATACTGGCCACCTTGTCTACTGCGGGTTTGGAACAATCCAGGATCTTAACAATGTTAAAGCAGATTTAAACGGGAGTATAGTCTTAATGGAATTTAACTCAGGATACAATTGGCTGAACATTATGCGGCTTGGTGCTAAAGCCGTTGTCTTCATCGCTCCCGAGAATACTATACGTGGCGAAGCTGATCGCAAGAATCTGGATGTTCCTACAAAGTTCCCCCGGGTTTATGTTTCCAGGGATGACGGCGCTTACCTGAGAAACCTTGCGGCTTCAGGTACTAATACGGTTGTAACCGTGAAAGTAAATATGAAATGGGTACGTGTAAATGCAAAGAACATTATTGCAGTGTTGAACGGGACGGATCCAAATGAGATGGAAAATACTATTGCTCTCATGGCTTATTATGACTCGGCATCAATAGTTCCAGCCCTCTCGCCGGGGGCTGAGGAGGCTATCGGCATCGCTTCCCTTCTCGAGCTAGCTCGCCTGCTGAAGGAAAATCCTCCTAAGAGACCCGTATGGTTCATAGCTTTCTCAGGTCATACTCAGGCAATGGCCGGAGGGAGAGACTTCATATGGCACAGTAAAGAATTGGTTGAGAGCGGGGACGGATCATCCAAACCATTCGTCTGGCACTACGATCACATTGGTACCACTGAAAACAAGGCTCTAGCACCATACGCTATAAAGATGGCTATAAGCCTAGATTTCTCATCTGATTCCGACGCGGTGGCGGTGGCTGGCTACGGGCGTTTTTACGGATTAGGCGGCCCTTGGTATGATTGGTATAGTTACGACAAGGATCTTACAAGGTTCCTGTTTACAGGAGGAAGATACGGAGAGTATAGTCCCTCAGATAATATTTATCGCTTGAACAAGGATGTTTTACCCGCAAATGCGTCACGCACGACCTACAGGGCATTCGGACTTTGGGCAAGCCAACTAGACATGAGCCAATACCTACCTGGAGCATTGACCTATGAGGCGGAAATCTTTGCTAGAACAGGAATATGGGGCATCTGCTTCACTACTGCCCTCTCAACTAGGTTGTCTTACAATACTCCGTTTAACGTCTTCGAGAATATACGATTTGAAAACGTTGTTCCACAAGTTGAGTTCTCATTTTCATTGATAAACGCTATATTGAACGATACCGAGTGGTTCGACTTTAGCAAAGTGACAATCAGCGGAGGTCAGAAAGCAGGTGTTTTCTTCACCCATAAGCATAAGGATGATGCTGGAGTGGGCTTTGTTGTTGTTCACGGTCGTGTTGGATTATGGAACATAACAAGGAACTGGTATGAATATAATTGGTCAAGTATAGCTGGGGAGGAGTGTGATATTCTGCTCTCTATACGCATTACGAACAGGGCTGATGTATATGGGCATGAATGGATACAATTTGCGAACATGAGTGACGGCACATTTGTTTCGAAAGGCATGTTGCCAAGCCTAGGCTGGGCGGCTCCGCTTGCTGAATACGAGATTCTCCCATACCTTGTGAATAAGACCACGGGAGATATCGAGTATGCTCCTGACATGGGTGTGTATGGTGGTTATCTCTGGCCACATGGCTACAGATTCCTCACTTTCGACGATCCTCTTATTGACGGTAGTGGAGACAAGATTGTAAACCTCAGCATGTTCAAGGCGTGCACAGTGGCCCTGCATGACCTGTTTGACCCGAGAACACTTCTAACCCCACGCATGGGTTCTTATATCAGAATTCTAGATATAAGTGACGTCGAATTAACTCAGTTTAGCTACATAATGTCCGCTCCCCCATCCTTTGAGAGCGGGGAGAACATTATACTTGGAGACCCAACTTCAGGCTATGAAGCTATTGTTTTCGTGCCTCCTAATAGTAAAATAAAAATAGTTTTCATGACGGAGCAGACCGCGTTAGGCATATTGTCAAATAACGGGGAGGGGATAGAGGTTTCAGAAAAATACTTAAACATTATTCCAACTCCGCTGCACTTTTCACGTGACCTCATAAATCTTGTAGAGGCCAGAATGGGTGGTTTGTCGGAGGCACAGCTGACAGGGGGTGGTAGAGGTGCTTACATTAATGAACTTTATGCTCAAAGCCTTAAGGAATTGGAATCCGCTTATGAGTTAAAGAGGGCGAATAAGTATGGCGACTATTATCTCGCTCTCTTAAAATCTTGGTACTATATTCAAATAGCTTATTCTGAGACTAAAAATATTCTGATGGATTCATCGGTAACTGCCGTCTTCTTTTTCATCCTAATCGTGCCCTTTTCTTTTCTGATTGAACGATTAGTTTTCTCCACTAAAGGGAATAAGAGAGTATTAGCCATAATCTTGATTTTTGCCGTGTTAATGATAATGTTGTTTCTAATTCACCCCGGCTTCAGGGTTACTCCTTTCTCAATGGTTTCCGCGCTAGGTTTCATATGTTCGTCCTTAATAGCTCTAATTCTTATTTTCATGTCAAACGAAATCGCTGGAATACTTAGAGAAATAAGAAGAAAACTCATAGGCGTTTCTTTCATTCAGGCGGATACTCTGGGATCCGTTCTCGTATCCTTCTCACTAGCTGTTGAAAATATGCGGAAGAGAAAGTTCCGCACTCTTCTTGTTATTTCTAGCCTAGCGATCATAACCTTTGCTTCTGCAAGCTTTATTTCCATCAGTCCTATTCAAATAACAATGAGGCTCCCGGTGGAGCCTTCAGGAACTTTCCAAGTGAGGTATCAAGGTGTACTTATTACTGGTACTGATTTCTTCGCTCCTATAAATCCAATGGTTAGCTCTGTTGCTAGCAACTTGGCAATGGAGGATGCTATTGTCGCACCGAGAGCGATCATACCCGTAGGCACAGGAGGAAGCTATCTGTATAACAAGCTGGGGAAGCAGATACTTATAGCAGGAGTCTTCGGTTTTGCACCTGAGGAGAAGGGTATCTTATGTCTTCAAGACACGATACTACAGGAGTATAATGGTGTTTCGGCTTTAAGAACGTGGTTTATAGAGGAGGATAGAAACGTCTGCTATATTACTGAGGATATTGCTAAAGAATTAGAAGTTACGCCTGGGGAAACGGTTGTGTTCTACGGCGTAGAACTGAAAGTATTGGGCGTTATAAGTCAGCAGCGCTTGAGTAACATTACAGATATTGATGGGGTTCCAATCGCTCCCTTCGATCCATTAACCACCCGTCCACCAAGGCCAAGGGTTTATTGGGGCATAATCTTCATTCCATACAGATTTGCAATGGACTTGGGAGGAATAACATACTCGGTAGCAGTAAGCTGTAAGGATGCTTCTACTATCCCTAAGGTGGCGGAGAAAATCGCAAAGTACCTTGGTTTGACTTCCCACTATGTTTTCGCGGTTGAAAACATGGGCTCGAACAGAAGTTTCAGATATACTTCTGAAAGAATGTTCGACGTTTCTAACTGGCAATTCTCTCTTATTCCAATGGTCATATGTGCGCTAGTACTGTTATCCACGATGACTGGAGCCGTATACGAGAGAATGAGAGAAATATACATCTATTCAGTAATTGGTTTGAACCCTATGAATGTTGTGGGAATGTTCCTAGGGGAGTGCGTAGCATATGCTTTGATAAGTGCACCACTAGGCTACATTTTCAGCTCTATACTCGGCAACTTTTCAAACATATTTGCGAACTACGCGTCCTCCTCAGTTATCATAGTAATCCTGTCTTCAATACTGATAATCTTATCCTCATCAATCTACCCGCTCCGTAAAGTTTCCAAGTTCGTAACGCCCTCCTTGGAGCGGGTTTGGCGTCCTCCCACAAAGCCTAAGGGTAATACTTGGGATATCCCCCTCCCCATAGCGATGGAGACGGAAGAGGAGGCTGTTGGAATGGTTGCGTTCATCACAGAATATTTAAAATCATATGGAAGTGAGGCGACTAGCTTCATGGTTGAAAAACTTACACATGAGAAGAATGTTGAGGAAGGAAAAAATGTTTATCTAAGTAGGGCCATAATCAGATTAAGACCTTACGAAACCGGTCTCACTGAAGAAATGGTTTTCAAAGCGTCACGTGTTAAAAACCGCTATGTTGTTACGTTGACTGCAAACCTCATTTCCGGCCCCCGGGTCCTATGGGTAGGCAGTCATTTAAGAGTTGTCGATACGGTTAGAAAAACAATGCTCGTCTGGAAATCTTTAACCAGCGATGAGAGAAATAAGTTTCTAAAGCTTGGGAGGGAGATGTTCCAATGATGGAAAGTGAAAAGCCCGGGTTAACCTTTCGCTCCATCTTGGCTATTGCTTTCGCTGCCACCATACTCATGCCGGTCACTATATGGATGCAGCTGGTTGGCGGTCAGGCTGCTGGTTTAGGTTTCACAACTATCCTACTCTTCATTTTCATAACGAAGTATTTCGGAAGAAGCCCCCTTACTCCGCAGGAGATAATACTCATAAACATCGGAATCGGGATTGCTGCCTACATCCCCTTTTTCGCAACCTTCATTAACAGGGCCTATTTCGCTGGAAGCCCAGAGGCTTATATGTTCGGTATCACCAAGTTCATTCCATCTTGGTGGGTGCCAGAGAACCCGCTTATACGTAGTCAAGCAATAAGGACGCTTCTCCACACTGATTGGATTGCGCCGATGGCCATATCGCTGCTTACTTCAGTCGCACTATACTTGCCCATACAGCTTCTTCTCGGCTACATCGCATACCAGACGTACGTGGTTGAGGAGAACCTCATGTTCCCCCTCGCTAAAGCTGAGGCTGAAACAGCCATAACGCTTGGAGAAAGAGAGCCCAGAAAAACGAGATTCATGTTAATCGGGTTTATAATCACGTTCTCGTATTCCCTGATTGTCTATGGGCCTTATATACTTGGTCCAGTAATAGGTGTTCCTGTGAGCGCTATTCCAGTGCCGTTTGCCGATTTTACATCCCGCATCGAGCATCTCCTGCCAGGCGCTCTAATAGGTATAGCTACTGATCCCTTCACGTTCTTCAACGGGTTCATCATACCTGGAAAATCAGTACTCTGCATGATTATCGGCTCCATCGCCATATGGATTATTGGCAACGTGATCGGGATTACTTATTTTAAGAGCGAATTCCTGCCTGAATGGACATCTGGTTTCAGCTTAGCCTTAACCTATCAGCGATCCTTCCTGCATACTTGGGCGAGCGTTATGATCGGCTTCTCGTTCGGCATTGCGGTAACGCAATTGATAGATGCTAGGAAATCAGTGGTGAAAGCACTATCCTCGCTGAAGAGAATCGGCGGTTCAAGAGGCTCATCATTCTGGTACCTTATACTAATGTATGCTGTCTGTTCATCAATATGGGTTCTTCTTTCACACTGGCTTCTCCCAGATTTCCCAATACTGCCGCTCGCCTTTCTAATAGTGGTTTGGCCATTTATCACTGCGCTTATAAACACTAGGGCCCTTGGTGAAGTAGGGTACCCTGTTGCAGCCCTACCGATGAGGGAGATGGTTTACGTAGCAACTTTAACCGCTAACAATATACCTGTTTACAGCAATCTGGGAGTAGGCATCTGGTTCCTACCCTTGCCTTCTACAGTAGGCGTTTATCCTTCAGCTGAAACATGGGTTGGCCACTTCTACACAGCAAGATACGTCGGGCTCTCTATTAAAGACGTGGTTAAGGCTGCTGTGATGATCGCCATCCCATTATCCTTAATCATGAGCTTCATATACACTAACGTAATATGGTCTTTCAGCCCAATACCTTCCCAAGTCTACCCTTGGGCTGCGATAAACTGGCCTGTGGGTGTTATTCAAAGCGCGTTATGGATAACAAGGTCCGTTACGGTTTTGAAATCAGCAATAATAAACCCGGGCACGCCTCCACTTTTAGAGGGATCATTCATCCTCATGACCCTGGCCTATGTTATTGCTAAAGTGGCTCGCCTGCCTTTCTCTCCGGTGGCTTTTGTAGTGGGAGGAAGCGTCCTGCCCCCCTACGCTATAACTGCTTTAATCGGGTATATTGTCTACAGAGTTGTGTGTTCGAGATTCGGTAAAGAAAATGTTGACAAGTATAAGTGGCCCTTCTACGCTGGCGTATTCATAGGATACGGCTCAGCAACCGCCATGTTGATCACTCTCACAATAGGTTTGAAAGCCATGTGGATGCTCCCCTACTAGACAATTCTTTAATCAATTTGAGACCGTTACTATGGCTGTTCAAATATTGTGTAATCTATAGTCTTGCTTACGGATGAATAAAAAGTAATATATGACATGTGTTGGTGTTACTTATGGTTAAAGCTGAAGTTAAGATGCTGAAAGGCGGACCCACCCTTCTCCTAGATGGTAAACCTGTTTTTCCAATGCTTCATTGGATTCACCCGCCTCCCATAGAGGGCAACTGGATTGAAGAGGAGTCCGTGAAGGGCTTCGCTAAAGCAGGTGTTCATATTAACACTTTCGGAGTGAACATTGGCGATTTCGTCGATTTACGCGAAGGTGAAGGTCTCTTAACGGACGTAAAGGATAGGATTAAAACATCAGCGATCTCTTTCAATACACAGGGGGAAGGCTACACATACGATTTCTCCAAGCTTGATAAACAGCTCAAAAGGCTGTTAGACGCGGATCCTGAGGCTTACGTGTTACTGAGGGTGAGTTTAGAAATGCTGGGCCCAGAAAACTCGTGGTGGCGGCAGAGAAACCCTGGAGAGCTTGAAATCTACAGTGATGGGAGGGCTGAAACCCAGTCGTACGCGTCGAAAAAATGGCTCCGAGACTGCTCAAACTTCTTAACCCTTCTCATACGCCACCTGAGAACCACAGACACGGGTTTAAGGGTTATTGGAATCCATCCTTGCGCGGGCCATGCGGGTGAATGGGTTAAGGAAAGCGCTATGGAGGGTTACGCCACGGATTACAGCGAAGTTATGAGGGAGGCTTTTAGAGCCTGGCTGTTCAGAAAGTATGGGGGCTTGAATGCTCTAAGGGAAGCCTGGCGTGATCCCTACATCCACTTTAACAGGGTTGAAGTTCCATCGGCGGAGGAACAGGTGAATGCTGATCTCTACCATTTTAGAGATCCTTCGAAAGGAAGAAAAGTTATAGATTACTTCGAGTTCCTGTCAGTCATCACTGCAGACAACATCATTAGTCTCTGCAAGACTATTAAGGAAGCCAGTGATTGGCAGATGCTTGCAGGAGTATTCTACGGATATTTGATGGAGCTATCTTGGTCTAACTGGTTCTTCGACCAGGGTAGAAACATGCAGTATTCTGCTTATCAAAGGTCTGGACACCTGGCTCTAAGCAAGGTTTTGGCTTCGCCCTACGTGGATTTCATTGCAAGCCCCTACAGCTATGGGTTCAGGGGGATAGGAGGCGACTCAGCAGTAATGTCGATAGCGGAATCGATAAGGCTTCACGGAAAACTATACTTTATCGAGGATGATACTCGGACGCATCTCTCACCGCCTGATTCAAAATACGGTAGGGCGAGAAACGCGAGGGAAACAGTGTCAATACTGACTAGAACCTTCGGCCATATTTTAACAAGGTCCTGCGGCATATGGTATGGAGGATTCTACCAGGATGAAGAAGTTATGGCCGTTTTATCTCGCTTTCTCCAATTGGGGGAGAAGAGCCTAGGGCTGAACAGGTCATCGGCCAGCGAGGTGGCTCTTATTATAGACGAGAAGAGCTTCATCTACGAGAAGATGGTTAATAACCTAGATTGGCCACTCGTGTATTGGCAGAGGCATTTAGGCCTAGCAAGGATGGGAACACCGTACGATATCTATCTCCTAACCGACCTGGACAAAATCCCTAACCAGTACAAGTGCTACATATTCCTGAACACGTTTCATCTGGATGATGCGCAACGCGACTTGATAAAGAGGACAACGCGGAGAGAGGGGAAAACATCTGTTTGGATGTACGCTTCAGGTCTAATAAACCGCGATATATCGGCAGAGAACATGGAGGATATTACTGGGTTAGGGTTCAACTTAGACTGGACCGAATGGAGTTTAACCATGTTGATCACGGGGTTTAACCATCCTATAACCAGGGATTTGCCGGCTGCCACGAGTTTCGGAACAGATCTCCACGTGGGGCCAGTACCATATGTTGAGGATCCGGATGCAGAAATTCTTGGAACCCTTGTCTATAGTAGGGGTATGTGTGTGCCGGGAATGGCTGTTAAAGAGTTTAGTGAATGGAAATCAATCTACATAGGTGCTCCCAGCGTGCCTTCAAATGTTCTCCGCTCCATTGCAAGCTACGCTGGGGTTCACATATATAGTTACTCGGATGACGTGTTGTATGCGAATAGAAACTTTATCTGTATGCATGCTGTTAAACCCGGCGTAAAACGAATATGTCTTCCAAGAGAAAGCGATGTATATGAAACTATTGGAAAAAGGCTGGTGGCAAAAGAAGCAGTTGAGTTCATGGACGATTTCAAGGCTGGCGAAACTAAACTATACTATTATGGCGAGGAGAAATGGCTGGAAACTTCATAGAGCTACGCATGAAAAGTTAGCTATTGCAAAAATGTTTTTTCGGAAAATGCGTTAGCACGTCACTAAGGTCAAATAATTCTAATTGAAACATAAGCCGGCAATGTTTTAGTCTTCTTCTTTGCAAGGATTCCGCTATTAGTAATCCTTAAAATCCTTCTGAGCTCAGCCGTTGCTTCAATGCTTCTTCCAAGTCCAAGGTAGCCTACGAGCTTAGTGCAATAGGCTTCAACAAGCTTTCTATCGTAATTCAAGGCGTTAAAGTATTCTTCAGGAATCTTCTTCTTTAAGCCGATGATTCTTCTCTCTTTTTCACACCCTTCTTTTAATAAACCTTTGAATAATTTTGAAGCCTCTTTTCCCCTTCCGAGCTTTTTTAAGGCAAGACCCTTATAATAGGCTTCATCCAAGTTCAGAAACTTTTGGCCTAGAATGCTTCTCCATATTTCCATAGCCTTCCTCTTTTCCCCAATCAGAAAGTAGCATTGACCAGCCCAATACTTTTGTTTCGCCTCATGCCGATGCGGAGCATAGGGTGCTCCAACACCCAGGTTCCTAGGATAGGTTAAAGATTTAAGAAAGTCTCTTAAAGCCTCTTCATAATTTTCCCCCTTCATTTTTTCTAAGCCTCTTCTTACATGAGCCTCCACAAACAGTTCCCAATACCCGTAGTATCCTTCAGCAGGGGTGAAAGTGTTTCCTTCAAGTATCCTAAGTGCTTCATCGTATTTTCCCGTTTCAACGTATGCTGCAGATAACACTGCCAGAAGAGAATCCTTCTTAATCCTGCTGCTCGCCTCCTCCAGAGCCTTAACAGATTTTTCAACCATCCCGGCTGCTGAACAAGCCTCGTAATACTCGAGGTAAAGCCTATAGTTCAACGGATCCATGGCAATCGCCTTCTCATACTCTTTCAACGCTCTTTCATAGTCTCTGTATAGCTTGTAGTAGGCGAACCCGAGGTTCCTGTGTAGAACAGGGTGTTTCAACCCCTCTCGCTCCGCAGCCTCCCATTCACTAATCGCCTCGTTAAACCTGTTCAAATGAAACAGAAGGTTTCCCAAGTAATATTTAGCCTTGGGGCTTGCTGTAATAGTAATCACGCTTCTAAGTATTTCCTCCTCTCCCACCCTGTGGGGGAAAACGTAATCCGGATTCTTCATATCACCAAGCTGGTAGTGTCTCTTCATTTCATCCGTCTTTCCAAGTCTCCCGTAAACGAAACCCAGATAGTAGTGAACTATCGGCCTGTCTAGACCTTTCAAGACTCCTGCTGAAAGGATTTTCTCCGCATCCTCGTAGAGGCCTGCCTCTACGTATTCTAATGCAACTTCCAGAAGCTTCTGCTCGCTGGCTAAGACGATCCTTTCAAACTCCAGTTTTTCCTCCCCCTCTGAACAGAGCATTAATTCTGAAATTAAGGGGTAGTAGAGTGGGAAAGACTCCAAGCCTCTTTGAACAGTCCGCAAGGCCTCGCTGGCTTTCCCTTGCTTCCTTAAAGCAGCGGCAAGCAGAAACAAGCATTTAAAATTCGTGGAATCTTTTTCCACAGTTTCTTTCAGAATCTCTTCCGCCTCACAGTATTTCCTTCTCCTCATTTCTATGATGGATATCCAGTAGGAGGATGGTGAGAAGAACCTCGCGGATCTCCTAGCCTCCCAGAATTCAGCCTCAGCTTTGGATTCATCGCCCAGTTTAAGACTGCATATGCCAAGATAGTAGTGGGCTTCATCAGAATCAATATTCCTCTTTAACGCTTTTTCCAGGAGCCTGGCTGCCTTACCGTATTCTCCCCTCCGGCTGTATATGGCTGCTAGGGCGCACAGGGCCTTCGAGAAATCACCGTCGACTTTTAATGCCTGTTTAAACTTTAATTCTGCAAGCAATGGGCTGCCCATTCTTTCCTCTAACTCTCCATCCACCCAGAGCTCTTCAACAGTCTTCTGCTTCTCAGCCTCCATGCTGAACTCGCTTGGACGACGGTAGACTGATTCATCAATCCTGGTCCTGTAATCCCTACAATCCCAAACTATGATCTCATTATTGTTTTCATCTAATACTTCAACCTTCACCGTTTTATCCTTAGACTTAAACTCTTTAACGAACTGGTTGCCGGGTGCAAGACTGAATTCTTCTTCAACAACCTTCTCACCAAGATGAATTCTAACCTTAGCAGAGGGGAATTCTCTTGTTACATGGACGCCAACCATTATCCTGAAAGCGTCTCCTTCCGGCTTAACATCGACATTGACAGCAGCGTCCTTATTGGCATAGGAAATACCATTGATCTTTGATACTGGGTACCACCATTCTTCCCACTCTTCGAAGAAAAACGGGTCTATGAAGCCCACTATGCCCTGTGTTCTGAATCTACCGGATTGAAGCTCTATGTAGGGTATGCCCTTGTCTGAAAGAATGGGTGCCCAGAAAAGCCCGTCTTCACTCGTCCCCCAGGTAAACCTTTTCTTCCCTGGCAATTTAAAATGGTTGGCGTGCTGCACCACCCCGTAATCTCTGTTATAATCATAATATCCGAAGAAATCCTCTTCGCAATCTATCACGAAGGCGTCGACTGCAAACTTGCAGTTCTTATACCAGCTTACGTCAACTCCATCCTTATTCACTGGAAAAGTATCGTCCACCGTGTGCTTGCCAGGTATGAAGACCCTGCTTCCTTCGGTGACTGTTTCAGCCGTGTTCGTCCAGAAGTAGTATTTGGCTCTCAACGGGTCATTGTTAAAAGTTTTGACGGATATTTCTAGAAAAGCCCTCCCCGGTCTCAGGGTTAAACCAACCAAATAATATATGTTGGTGATGAGATTAATGTTTCCAATGTAGACTGTTACGCTGCCGTCGTCCCATTCCTTAACCTTCCAGTCAACTGGGGAGAAGTTGTCCGGAGTATGGTGGCCCCTGTCCAGACTGTTAAACTCTATTCCGTTGGCTATCCAGGCTCCTCTCAAAGCTATATTGGCGGGTCTTATCACCTCATTATAGTGGAACACGTGAGCATTGTTAACCTTGTCGTAAAGGTCATGGAGCCTAGCCCCCAAGGAAGGTATTATTCTCATCCTCAAATACTCGTTCTCAACCGTTATCGTTTCATATGCCACGGGCTCAGGCTTATCGCTGAAATTATTCAATCCAGTATACGGATAATATTGGAAAAACTTCGGAAGAGGATCTTCGTCAAGCACTCTATATGTTGGAATCTCTGTTTTTTCAACAAACCATCTGCTTGTCAATGTTGATGGAGAAACATTATTACTACGTATTAAATTTTTTAGAGTTATGCTTTGAATCCGTTAATCCTCAGACAAGTCACCAGTATATCAAGCGTACGCAATGGTGAAACACAACCTGTTTACTAGTAGGGTTGTCCGCATAGCAATGCATGTAAAGCTTCTCTCCCTTTTTAACTAGAAAGTAGCCTGATGGAAAATTTTCGTAAACACACACATCGCTGATTCCGCTTACCTCGGAATAGTAGTCTCTCCCACAGTACCCGAAATAACCCTTCTCGCCCGTCGGCTCCATCCCAGTACCCTTGTCTCCCCATTTAACCCAAGGATTCTCCGAGTTTTTCGACAGGATGTGCCCATTATCAGTAGGATAGCCCCCGCTACTCACCCCTATGAAGTGTTCAATAGCAACTATGTGCATGTCTTCTTCCGCAGTAATGCTTTCAGACCTCCTGTCAACTGTTTTAGGAGGAACCGTATACGGCATCGTGTTTATGGTTATTGATTTCAACTCTTTCTCCACAACCATTTCTCCTCACAGCTTGCTGCTACCGGTTCTACTTAATAATTTTAATATTCTTTTCCTCGCACTAGAGTACGTGTTTCACCAGGCCACTACTGGGCAGTCAGCCTCTTTATGAGCGAAACGCTTTCTCCAATAAGGATCTCGGCGGAACCCTTTGCGAGACGGTTCCACCACGTTGGAGTAACCTCGTACCCTCCCTGCTCGTAAGCATCCGAGGTAGCTATGTATCCGCAATACCCGTTCGCATAGGAGACTATGAGAGTCGGGCTTAAGGGAGAGCTCTTCTTTATGCGTATACCGACTTCAACAAGAGGCTCACCGGGTATTCCAACGAGTGCTGCACCACCTATTCGCACCGCTTGCAGCGTTGTTTCAACCGTTTTCTCCAAGGGCATTTCGCGGATCATTCTCAGGTTTTTCTCATAATAGTTGAGAATGGCCTTGTTCCTCATTATTGTCTCCCCGTCGGCGTTTCTAGCCTCAAGCTCAGAAACATGTTTCTCCTGGTTCTCAAGCAGCCTTCGAGCTGTTTCCTCAGAAGGTTCCGCCAACGGCAGCGTAACCTTTTTCCCAACGGCCCTTATAACCGGCTCCTCCTCTGTCTTGACGAACCTCATAGTGTTAAGGGCAGCATATGCTACTATTCTTCCAACGGCTTCAACATCCTCAAACGTGCCTGGGCAAGAATACCCCAACGAGGTGAGAGGATTAATGTCTCCATCAGCACCGTTCATGAAGAGAGCCACATGGTTAACGTTTAGCCTTGACTCAATGATTCTCGAAACCACACCGGGGTAGTCCGCTGAAATAAGGTAATTCGTATCCCCAAGAACAACCCCGTGGCAAGCATGGTTTACGAGTGAGGCAATAGGGCTGCCGGATTCATCACTCACAAGCAGCACGTTGACATCCGGGTCAACAGGCCCGTTGAAGCTTCTCCTGTTGAAGCCCACGATGACTCTCCCAACACCCCAGCCTAGCCTCGCCGTCCTAGCCTTCTCAACCGATTTAAAAGCCGCCTTTAAGATTCTCTCTCGGAGAACGCTCGAATAGTTTCCTAAACCCGCCTCGGAAAGGTCTGCCGTTATGTCTGGGGAGAGAGATGGGCCGGAATGCGTGTGTGTCGCAGAGATCATTATCCCGTTCTCCTCTATGCCAAGCCTCTTAGCCAACTCCTCCTTCACCTCTAACGCTAACGAATCCGGAATGTTCAACAGATCGTTGGCGATCAGCAGTGAAGCGCCTCCACGCCCCTCGAGGTAGAGTGCTCTAGCGTGAAGATTGTCGTGCACTCCCTCCGCCCCCTTATATCTCGCTGCGAAACCACCCATCTTAACGCCGACGGGTGGAGTAATATCCTCCTTCCAAGCTCCGGCTCGCATGCAAACCATGTTTTAAACAATCCTATTAAACCTTTAACAAAAGTTAATCGACAAAACTAGATTAAACTCCTCCCTGCCCTCGCATTAATCTGTCCCTCCCGTTTTTCAGATAAATTTTTTAAGGTTCTCAAGCCGGCTTGGTTGAAAGGTGGAGGCTGGATTGGCCGAGGCTTCGAGCAGCTTCAAAATCCATTTGGTCCCGACTTTCCACTACGATCTCGCGTATTTAATGAGCTTCGAAGAGTATTTTCCAAGGTTGAAACACATTTTCACAGAGGTGCTTAACATCATGGAGAAGAATCCTGAGTATACTTACATGTTTGAGCAAGCCCTGCTGGTGAAACTGTTCCACATGCTCTGCCCCGAGCATTTCGAAAAATTTAGGAAGCTGGTTTCCTCTGGAAGAATCGAGGTCACAGGCCCATACGTGCAGACCGACAACAATATTCCTTCGGGAGAATCCCTCGTCCGAAACATGGTTCTAGCTAAAAAAACCATCGAGAAAATAGGGGGAGACACGAAAACCGCCTGGATGGGCGACGTCTTCGGCCAGAACGCTCAGACCCCGCAGATCGCTAAGCTCTGCGGCTATGAGTACCTGCAGTTTAGCCGCGGCCTTTCCCGGGAAGATGTTAAACCAGTATTCCTCTGGGAAGCCTTAGACGGTACGCGATTGTTAACATGCTGCGGCGAGTATGGCGGCGTCCATTTCTCGCAGAGCGTGGAGGAAAATCTGAAAAAGATCAACGCGGCGGTTGAAAAGCTCTTGGGCAGCTCGGTTGCCGGAGAGGCTCTTCTCCCAAACGGGGGAGACTGGGCTGTGCCGGCTCAGAACACTCCTGAAACAGTGAGAAGATGGAACCAGGAGAATACCCTGAAAATCTGCTTCTCATCCGCCTCCAGGTTCTTCGAATCCGTTGCTGGAAAAGCCGTTGGGCTGCAGGTTGTAAAGGGGGATATGAACCCGGTGATGCGTGGAACCTACAGCAGCAGGATTAGGCTTAAGATTCGAAACAGGGAGGTTGAGAACCTGCTTACCGCTGCCGACAAGCTTTCAACAATATGCTCCCTAATGGGAGCTGAATATCCACGTGAGAAACTGGAGGATGCCTGGGAGAAGGTTCTTCTAAACCAGTTTCACGACGTGATCTGTGGAAGCTGCGTCGACCCTGCTTTCGAACAGGCTTTACAATGGTATGCGGAGAGCGAAAGGGCTGCGAACAGGATTATAGGCGATAGCCTAGGCTTTCTCTCTGAAAGGATTAACACAGGCAGGGGGGAGGGTAAGCCGATTCTAGTGTTCAACCCTCTTGGCTTCGACAGGCGTGACATCGTGAGGCTGAGGCTGACTTTCGTTAAGCCAGGTGTTAAAACCGTCCGGGTTTTCGACGACGAGGGGAAGCAGGTTCCAGTTCAGCTTGCTGAAAAGAAGTATTACGGTGAGGCACCGCCACCACACCTCCCGGTTACCGGTAGGGTTGAGTTCCGCGAGGAGCCGGCTGAAACAGGTTACACACGCGTTGAGAAAGAGTTCTCCAGGGGGGTTGAAGCAGGAGGCCTGAGGGAGGCTGAGGTAATGTTCATCGCAGAGGTGCCGGCACTCGGCTACAGGGTTTACCGTCTGCATGAGTCTTGCGAGGAGCAGGAGTATTCAACCAGCCTCCGTGTCTCCGGCAAAACTCTGGAGAACAGTTTCTACAGGATTGTTTTCAACGAGGACGGGACGATTAGCAGCATAGTTGACAAGGAGACGAGTTTAGAATACGTTGACCCTGAGAAGCCTTTCGCAAACAATCTTCTTCTTCAGATAGACCGGGGAGACCTGTATACAATCATGCCTATGCTCGACCCCAGGGATCCTCTCCCGTCGCAGGTTAGGGAGAAGCTGGCTGAAATAGCGCGGGAGTTCCACGTGGAGGACCTTAAGCTCTGGGACTATGTTGAATCGAGAAACATGCCTGTTAAAATAGAGGTTTTAGAGGAGGGCCCGGTGAGGGCTACGGTAAGGGTTTCAGGCGTTCTAAGGTTCTGGGTTGGCATAAGCGTGGCTTTCACGCAGCTTATCCATCTTTATGACGGTTTGAGGAGAATAGATTTTGAAACCAGGCTCACACCCTCCGGGAAACAGTACAGGGTTAGAGTGTGTTTCCCAACAAGCATTAGGAATGGGAAGATAAGGCATGAAATACCTTTCGGCCATGTTGAACGGCCGGAGGGAGAATACCCGGCTCAGAACTGGGTTGACTACGGTGACGGTGAGAAAGGGCTGTGCGTAGTTAACTGCGGCCTGCCGGGGAACAATGTGGTTAACAATGTCGTAATGATTTCTCTTCTGAGAAGCGTCGCCTTCGAGTATAAGGGTGTGAGCGAGAAAGGGTTTGAGGAGAATGTGCAGCACTCTTTTAAATACTCGCTGATCCCGTTTAAGAATGGTGATCCAGGGTATCAGCCTTGGAACCATGCTGCTGAGCCTAACAACCCGCTCATCGCGAAAACGGTTTCAAACGGGAACGGGCCTCTTCCGCCGAAGCATAGTTTTCTAAGAGTCGAGCCGGGCAGCATAGTGTTATCCTCTTTAACGAGGGACGGTGAACATGTTCTGGTCAGGGTTTACGAGGCTAAGGGGTTGAAAACCTCATGCAGAATATGGATAAAACTGCCTTTTAAACAGGCGGTTGAGGTTGACTGTTTAAACAGGGAAACAGGGCGTGGACTAGAGGCTCAGGGTGAAACAGTTAAGCTTGAGATGAATCCTTTCGAAATAAAAACAGTTAGGCTCTTCTAATGGAATGCTTAAATCCATGCCATTGCTAACCCTGGGTGAAGCAGGATGTCTGAGAAAGTTAGAATAGGGTTTGTAGGCTGCGGGGGAATAGCTGTCGCACACTTGAAAGCACTGGTTAAAAACCCTAATGTGGAGCCAGTTGCCTTCTGCGACGTGAACCTTGAGCGTGCCAGAAGCCTAGCCTCCCAGTATGGTGCGGCTGGAGCAATGGTTTTCAACAATGCTGACGAAATGTTTAGAAACACTGTTCTGGACGCGGTTTACATCTGCGTCCCGCCCTTCGCCCACGGGGCTGAGTTTGAAGCCATAGACCGTGGAATACCGTTTTTCGTCGAGAAACCCGTAAACCTTTATTTCGAGCAGGCTAGGGAGATAGCGGCGGCGGTTGAAAGAAAAAGGGTTTTAACAAGCGTCGGCTACATGAACAGGTATCGGAAGGGTGTTCAAAGGGTCAGGGAGCTTCTCAGCCAAGACCCCCCGATACTCGTGCTCGGAGGATGGATCGGGCAGACCCCACGCATCACGCCTGAGGCAGCAATATACAACTGGTGGATCGTTAAGGAGAAAAGCGGGGGACAGTTCCACGAGCAGGTTACTCACACCGTCGACCTAGTAAGGTTCGTTTGCGGAGAAATCGTGGAGGTTCAGGCTTATCCTGCTAAAGGGTTCAACAAGGGGGTTGCGCCAAACTACAATATTGAGGACGCTAGCGTGGTGAACATTAAGCTGGCCAACGGGGCTGTTGGAAGCCTCTGGGCCTCTTGCTCAGCGAACGGTGGCGGGGGAGGGGTGAGCCTGAGTATTTACGCGGGCAACACGACAGCCCTGTTCACCGGGTGGGAGCACTCTCTACGTTTACTGCGGGCGGGCGTTGAGCCGGAGGAGATTCCTGGGGAGCCTAACATATTTGAAATAGAGGACAACGCGTTCATAGATGCAGTCAGGCTTAAGGATGCTTCGAGAATACTCTGCCCGTATTCAGACGGTTTGAAAACGCTAGAGGTGACGCTTGCAGCAAACATGTCCATGTTAAGCGGGCAACCGGTCAAGGTTCCCTTAAAATAGCCGCTGATTCCGCACGCCGTATTCCTACTCGTTTTCAAGAACACGCCACCGTTTTAATGGAAAAGCTTAATAATTAACGGGTTTATCCTTTTCTGTGAATGGGGATGATTAGAGTCTTATATGTTGGGGACTCGGGGACGATGGCGCTTGTCTACACGGGCTCCCCCTTCTGGGTGGAGCAGAAGAACCTTGAAGTCAGGAACTTCGGCCTGCCGCTGCTCCGAGCCCTCAAAGGGGACAGCGAGCTTGAAGTGACATACATGCCTACTTGGGAAGCATACAGCAGTTTCCCGAAGAACCTTGAAGACCTGTTGAAATACGATGTTCTAATACTCAGCGACGTTGAGTACGACTGCATAATATACTATCCTGAGTTCTACACCCCAAGCAAGTATGGTGAGCACATAGTTATGCCGAACAGGGTTAAAAACATCAGGGAGTTCGTGCGGAGGGGAAGGGGGCTGGCGATGCTGGGCGGCTGGCAGAGCTTCGCCGGGAAGTATGGGAACGCGCTTTGGCAGGGCACTCCTGTTGAGGAAGCTCTGCCCGTGAAAATGCTTGACAGGGATGACAGGGTTGAGCACCCGGAGGGAGCGCGGATAAAAGCGTTGAAAGAAGACCATCCTGTAATGAGAAACATAGACTGGGGGACGGCGCCGCCCCTCCTCGGCTATAACAGGGTTCTTCTCAAAGACGGGTCTGAGCTTCTCGCCACGGTTGGAGAGGGAGACGTGTTAATAGCTACCTGCAGGTTCGGAGAGGGCAGAAGCTTCGTCTTCACCTCCGACCCGGCTCCCCATTGGGGTATAAACTTCATGAAATGGAAATATTACGATGTTTTCTGGACACAGGCCATTAAATGGTTGGCTGGGAAGCTTTAGTCTTTGCAATAGCTCTCAAAATATTTGATTTAACGACTTTTTCAAACGGTTTTATCGGAAAAACTGATATATCCCCATGTTGAAGGCACGTGGCATGAGACTACTCCTGCAGGAGCCCAAATATAATGGTAGATTACTCTTTTAGTCGGGTCTTCAAACTCTTGACAGTAAAAGTTAATCCTCCAAACTTCGTTAGGCTTTGGCGGCAATGAACCTTTAGTCAGATCCCTCATACCGGACCAGGGTAAGGCGATTTCGGCTGTCCAGCCTAAGTCAACGTCATCATGATAGTTTAGTGTCCCGTAGATTTGCACAGCATGCCTTATCCCCTTCAAATCCCATTTGAAGTCTCCGCCAGCCTCTTCGAAAGTAAGCCACCTCTTCCTCTCAATATCGTAAAGCGGTCTTGGCCAGAAAACCTCATACCTAGTGTTTAGGGCATTCATTTCAAACTCGTAGTAGTTTAGGGTGTCGCCATCGGGGTCTATGAATATTTCGGCATCAGGATCATTGTAAATGATATCGTCCTGCTTCACAACAGTACCCCATACGTCCGGGGTCCCTATATAGAATCCTACGTAAAGGTATTCGTCATCCCAAAGAACCTTCACCCATTTTTTCAGCTTTAATTTTTCTCCGGCGACGATGTCTACAAAATCCTCCGTCCTCTCCGCCTTACGCCAAGCCTCCTCTTTCAGAAACCCGTCGATCCTTATTTTTTCATCAGTCCTGTAACACGTTATTTTTTTCTGAGTCATTTGAACCTCCTCTCAGGACCCTTTAATAAAAAGTTTTTTCTAATACTTTGAAACAGCTTAATTCCACGGCATCAGCGTCAAGCAGGCCCTATTCACCATGTTTCTAAGCGGCGTATTCCTTTTAAACCGCTTCAGACCCCGTTGCCCATTGAAGGAGCAGCTCTATTTCGGACTCGTCGTAAGCGGCTCCATCAGGATGAAGCAAATCGTGCTGCCAGACTTTTGGCACGGGGTCTCCCGGCTTAGATCCCCAGTCGAGATAGGTTTGCGTCTTGCCTGCCACCAGGCCCCAGAAATACCAGCCTACGCGATACTTTGCGAAAATAGGTAAGACTGTTGAGAAAGTGTTTCCCACTTGACGGCGGAGAAACTCAGTACATAGAATCGGACGATTAAACTGCTGTAACCATTCTACTTTCGCTATAACGTCGTTAAGCTTATCATACGTGTGGAATGAGACAATGTCTGACAGTTCGACGAAACGCTGATGCATACGGTCTTTAAAGTCCGACCAGAGTCCGACTGTTAAAGGCTGTGAGGGGGAGGATTCTCGCGCCCATTTGAAACAGGCTTCTACGAGCGGTAGGCTTTTCTCACCCAGGCCGGAGTTACCCGGCTCATTGTAAAGATCCCAGGCTAACACCCGGTCGTCCTCGGCGAAGCTGCGGATTATGTCCTTCACGTACATCTCCAGTCCGCGCCACATAGTCCTGTTTAAGACTCTGAATCTTCCTGGGCTAGCAACCCAGCGACTGTTATGCACCCCTGGTACAGGTGGTTCCTGGGGGCCGAGTCGCGGCTCCTGGTTCCAGCAGTCGTCGAAAAGCACTGGCATCACGGTCATAGCGTGTTCCTCCGCAATGTTTAGGAAACAGTCTAATCTGGCTTTAAACCCCTGCGGGTCGGCTTCCCAGACAAGATAGTGTAGAAATACGCGGACACTGTTTAAACGTATTTTCTCCGCCCAGCCTAATTCCTCATCGATGGTCTTCTCGTCAAAAGTCTCCGCCTGCCACATTTCAATAGTGTTCACTGCAGTACGAGGAATATAATTGCACCCTCTTACTGAGCTAAACGTTCTTTTCAATTCGTGAAAAATATTTTCCTAAGGTTTTTTAAGGCTTCTTAAAGCCTCAGGGCCTTAAACAGTTGAATCTTCAATCCGTATTGCGGATCGTGCCGAGAGCATGTTAGAGGCATTGGATAAAGAGTTACTATACGTATTATCATTGGGCGCAAGCGTGTTTCAACCTTAAGATGGAAACAGATAAATCCGGGTGAAGTGTTATTCTGATCGTGGTAAGCAGGGCAAAAGATCTGATCGAGGATGCCGATGATTTCCTAGGGTCTGCTCTAGACCTGTTTAAAACTGGAAGATGGTCAAAGGTGTGCTTCAACGCGCAGCAGGCAGCTGAGCTTGCTCTTAAGGCAGTTTTAAACCATTATGGTGTTGAAAGGAGGACGCATTCGCTTGTCGACCTGGTTGAGGAATTGATTAAGATAGACGATAGGTTTGAGGCTTTCCGGGAAAACGCTAAGATACTTGACCAGTACTCCATTCCGACAAGGTATGCTAATGCTTTTGCAAGCGGGCCTGCTAAAAGGTATTTTACAAGGCTGCAGGCTGAGCAGGCAATAGGCTTAGCGAAATCTATTTTCGAGGAGGCGAAGAAGATTGTTACCGAAGGAGAAACTTAAGAATACTGCTTATGAGAAGATCGAGGAGTTTCTACGCCAGGTTAAAAGGCTTAGGTTGAAACTCGTCGTGCTTTTCGGATCTTATGCGAGAGGCGATTTCACAGAGGAAAGCGATATAGATGTCTGCGTGGTGGCAGAAGACCTTCCTGAGAACGTTTTCGAGAGGAGGAGCCTATCAGGACTCTACAGGGTGAGCGGCCTCAGGGTGGTTGGCTATTTTCCAGAGGAGTTTCTGAAGGAGTTGGAGAAGCCTAATTTCTTCCTGCACGATGTGCTTGAAGAAGGCTTAATCCTTAACCACGATGAATCTTTCCTTAAAAGTGTGATGGAAAAAAGAGATGCGGTTAAGAAGAAACTTGGCCTGGTTAAGGAGCATGATGGTTGGAGGATACTGAAAAAGGGAAATCTAGGGCTCTAGTGACCTGGAGCATATGCGAGGAGCATGGTGCAGCCCTGAACCAGGCTGCGCGCGCTACTAACAGTAAGCCTCAACTATAATCCCAGCACAGTGTTTTCTTAAATGATTTTAGGGCTGATTCGAAATCACCCTTAAAGCCGTAAAGATAGTAGGTGAAGTAGGTTGTTGTTCCAGTGTTAACCCTTATCCATGGCTGGATCTCAATGTAGGAGTAGTGTGAATCACCATTCTCCGGAGTGTTCATCCAGATGTGTGTTAGAAACGGGGTTTTCGCGTCGAAAGCCATTATGAGCCCAAGCCTCTCCTGCTCATCGTAGCATGCAACCCAGTCCTCCGCGAGGAAAATCCTTTTACCATAGAGCCTACCCCTGTATCTTTCAGTCATAATACCGTTGGCTGAAGGATAGTAGATCACATGGCTGGAGTCAACACTGTTTCCAAGCCTTATCAAAGGGTTGACGCCGATCACGTTTAGCTCAGGGTTGACGAAGTCCGCCTCATACCTCACCTCTAGCAGAGGGGTGCCTGCGAAAAGCTTGAAAGTCTTCTTTAAAAAGTTCCCTTTCATATCGGCCTCTGCAGAAACCACTGCACTATCGCCCTCTTTTCTCAATATTCTGATCCGGAACTTTTCATGCCCCTCGACAGTCGGCTGCTGTATGAATTCCTCCAGCCCTCCGAACGGGTAGAATCTTCTCTTCCTTCCTGAAACCCTCCAATCCTCAGGCTTCTTCGGATATAGTTTGAACAACAGGTCTGCCTCCCTCCTCTTCAACCTGTACTGCAGAAGCCTTCCGCCGGGAGAGATCACCTTAGCCGCTACATGCTCGTTTTCAAGCATGGCTTCCTCAAGACCATCCTCGTCGAAATCCCCAGTATACGCTACGGCTCTTCCTTCAAATCTTTGCACCAGAAGCCTGCAGGCCGTCCTGCTCGAGGAGAAAACCATGTTCACCAAATAGTCCCCAGGCTTCAGATTAAGGGGAACCAGGATTCTATGCGGCTTATAAAGAGGAGCCTGAACCCCTATGGATTCTTCTAAGATCATGCCCTCTTTAGAGGAGACGGTGACCTTTAAATCAGCCTTCTCTGAACCAGTTTTATTCCACACCGTCACCGGTATTTCAACACGGTCTTCCGAGACGAGAAGAGGAAACGTGGATACCGTTGGCGGTGCTTCAAAGAAGCAAAGGTTTCTCCAGCAGCCCTCTTTCGAGCAGAATTCGATGAGCAGCAGACCGTAAGACCCGTTTAACTCTTCAGACACGGATACTTCGAGAACAATCTCTTTCTTCTCACCCTTGTCGAAACACATTGTCATGCTGCTCAGCTGATTCACCCTGATGCCGCGGCTCGCTTTAACTCGAAGAACTCCCTCTAAAGGCTTCTCAGCCTTGTTCACCATTGAAACCTTGAGGCGTCCCCCATCCGGCTTACAGGAGAGTGAGAAAAATGTTCCGAAAACCCTGCGGAGGTGCTGCCTGTCGGCGATAAGAATCCTCACCAGGTTTACAAGTGTTGAAGGACCCACGGTTTCACCGTCCTCAAACACTCCCACGGCTTTCCGCGAAAAAATCGCTTTCACAATCCTGTTCTCGGATGATGCTTCACGACTCTCCTTCTCTATGAATAGCCAGGTTGAAGGGGGCGCCTCACCCCATTCTAAATGGTGGGGCATTATTAAGAAGGGTTTCTCCAGCTCCTCCAAATACTCACTATTGCCCTCGTGGAAAACATAGCCGTCTAAATGGTTTTTCAACACTTCTATGTCCTGGTCTAGAAGATTATTGAAAACTCCGAACAGCAATCCCCCAGGCTTCCTAATCCTGCAGGCTTCAGTAGCATCAGAGGACTGCGGGTCAGGATATTCGTCCCAGTTAACCATTAAACACTTGCCATCACCCGTCAACTGTCCTGAGAAAACCGTGAAGTCAAGGCCAAGCTCCTTTATCTTCGGCAAAAGCTCTCTAACCGTCAAATCCTCCCCGGGGCCTACTAGGAAAACCCATTTGCAGCCGAGCCTGACAGCGTCTCCCAGTATTTTGCCAGGATGCCTAGGCAGGGGTGTAACCATATACCTGCCGCTCGTGCAGAAGGGCCACCCCTTCCAGACTTCATGCGTTTTTAACAACCTCTTGCCTTGGCTAAGTAGTTCCAATAGTCTTCTCGACTCTGCAAGATCCCTCGTGGAGATAATCAACGCGATGCGTCGGCTGCTGTGCTGCTGGAAGTGGAAGAGTAAAACATCCTTGCCCCAGTGCTCCTCAGGCACCTCCTGTTTAAGCGTCGCCAAGAGTTGCGAGTTAAAGTCGAGGAGGACAATAAGGTTGGATTCAGTTAAATACTTCTGAAACTCCTCTCGGAACGGGTTTGAGACGACTTTAAAATCTTCCAGTTCCAGAAACTTTTCGAAAAAACCCTTTTTCATCCAGAATCTTCCGAAACCCTTTAGACAATTATTCTTGCGCTCAATGCTTTCCACCTTAGCATCAAGGTCTTGGAAGCAGAAATCTATCCCAAGGTATGAGGCTGACATCCATTTTTTCTCCATCCATTCGCGTGAAAACCCTTCGAAACCGTCTTCAAAAAGCGTGAGATCGCAGGGGCAGGTTTCCGAAGCGTTTCTACACATTTTTAAAATGGCGCGTTCTGAAGAAATATAAAGATTATGCCGTAAGCATTGTTGGACACATGTCTTACCGGTTAACGCCTGTTTGTTAACAGGGCTATTGTTGGCCGTACAAATGTGATCAAGCATACAATTGAGCAGAAACGTTTAAGAACTCTCCCGGGAGGCCGCTTGAAAAGGTTGGATGAGCACTAGGGAGATGGTGGAGAGGAAGCCTAAGGTTCTCGTGCTTGACAGTTTCGACCAGGAGTTTTTCGAAAGGCTAGAAGAATACTGTGAGGTTTTGAACGCAAACCGTCTGGAGGAGACCGAGATACTTATAGTCAGGAGCAACACTAGGGTTGACAGAGAATTCATATCTCGGCTTCCGAACCTTAGGCTTGTGGTTACTGCCACGCATGGCGAGGACCATATTGACAAGCAGGCTCTCGCGGAGCGGGGAATACCCTACAGGACTGCTCCTGTTCAAAGCTACGATGTTGCCCAGAGCGTGATGGCTTATGTTTTCGCGTTCGCCACCAACATGGTTATTGCAGACAGGTCTATGAAGAAGGGTGAATGGAGGAAGAAGGAGCTCGTAGGGTTCAGGGTGGAGGGTAAAACGCTTGGGATAATAGGGTACGGGCGCATAGGGAGGGAGGTTGCGAAACAGGCTTTAGCAAACGGTCTGAGAGTAATCGTTTATGAGAAGGATGCTAAGGCCCGGCTTGAGAACAGTCTGCCAGTGAGGTTTGCCGAGACGCTTGAAGAGCTTCTTTCAAGCTCAGACATAATCACGATTCACGTTCCACTGACTGATGAGACAAAGGGGATGATCGGTGAACGCGAACTCGCCATCGTTAAGAACGGCGCCTACTTGATAAACACCGCCAGGGGCGGGATTGTTGACGAGGAGGCTTTGCTGAAAGCATTGGAGACAGGAAGGCTCGCAGGCGCTGCTCTAGACGTTTTCCACCATCAGCCGCCTCTCGTTAACAACTCGTCTGAGAAGCTTGCACGCCACGAGAAAGTGATTGCTTCACCGCACAGCATCGCTCAAACCAGGGAGACCCTGAGACAGAAGGGTGAAACAGTACTCGAAATCATAAGAACCTACGTTTCGAATCCTTAGGGTTCAACGTTTTAACCCGGGAAAGGTTTAGAATCCAGGTTGACTATTGAAGCCCTGTTCAACAGGATATGATTCCCTACCCCTTCCAAAGGCCCAGCAGCAATCCTATGAGGAAAGTAGCTGAAGAATATGGGAGCACGTTTTGAAGGCTGCCGCCGAGCTCGATTATCCTCGGCAGGAACTCCATAGCCCTGTCGAAAAGATCCTGGAAAGTCAGGCTAACGTAGCCTGTGGCTACGAGAATTATGATGAGTATCAGGAGGGCCA
Organism: Candidatus Brockarchaeota archaeon; assembly: GCA_017601225.1. Classification (GTDB taxonomy): domain Archaea; phylum Thermoproteota; class EX4484-205; order EX4484-205; family JAAOZP01; genus JAAOZP01. The sequence goes on from JAFNIX010000023.1 coordinate 28,412, forward strand.
GCACAAGCGTTATGGCGCGCTTAATTATTAGGCCTATGAGAAGCCCAATGATGAAGGGGACGACCACTGGAACAATCCAGGCGAACTCAGGGGGAATAGTCACTCCCGACATATTGAGAAACGAAGCCGCTCCGGTTTAAAAAGTTAACGTGGCTTCAGGATTATCCGGGGGCAGTGTTCTAGAGTGCGCTAGCCCCCTCACCGCCGCCGATCCAGATTGTTTCAGGCCTCTCCCTGAAATGCTCATCGCCAGTAATAAGGCTCGCGTTAAGAACTTTAGCAACAGCCATGATTACAGCGTCGAAAAGTCCCGGCTCTCTAATCCCTGCTTTCCTAGCTTTCTCCTTCAACTCACGATCTATTTCTGCAGCTTTAACCGCCACCTTCTCGTCAACCGGAACTATTCTCGACAACTCCGAAATCTTGGAGAGCCGTGCCTCCAAGATGTTCGCCTCAATGCGTTCCCTAAAGTATTTTCTGGCGAGCTCTGCTAGAACGATATCGGGGGTATATACTTCGTCGGCTGAGCTAAGCTTCTCCTTGACGAGTCTCCCCTTCTCACTGCCCATGAAAAGCTCAACCCAAGCATAGGAGTCAACCACGATCCTCACCACGATCCTCCTCCGTGAAAGGCTTTATTCGTCCCTTATCGATCCCGAAAACCTCTTCAAGCATCCTCTGGCGTCTTTCCATAAGAAACCTTCTTATCACTTCCTCCACGCTTTTAGCTTTCAAAGCTTCCCTTAAAGCCTCCAATTCCTCCAGTGTTGAACGGGATACTTTAATGGTGCTCATTATACTTTCTACTTTACACTTTATACTTATAAGCTTTATGGCTTTCACAACAATCTAGAAACGTTTTAAGTCGATGCGAGTGCAGGGATGTTAAACAGGTACGAAGAAGCTGAACAAGTGTCCTTTAAGCATCATGCTCTCCAAAACCTCCAGCCGGCTTGCCTTAAGCATAATGGGTTTAACAGACCCGCCGAAGCCGAGCAGACCCCCGGAGTAAACAACGCACCCCGTAACCCCCCTTATTGAAAGAGCCAGCTCCACAGCCTCTTCCAATGATTCTCTACATCCATGCTTCACAATGTTTCCCACGCGGGTTGAGACAGCGTCCGCCAGCGAAGCATTCTCCGCCACAACAACGGCAGCGTCAGCTTCCCCAAGGGATAGAGCATGGCTCACCCTGCTTGAGCTCGTTGACACTCCCACTGTCCCGGTGGAACCATCCACTATGAGCCCAAGGTTGAGCTCCCTACCCGTGTAAACCCCTATTACCGCTTCCCTATGAATCCTCATCGAAACCTCGCCCCCGTTTTCAACGATCACAGTCCCAGCCCCCTGGTTAAGCATGGCCTGCATAGCCCTGTCGGCTAAGGCGCCTGGGAGCGCAGCCATGGGTCCAACACCCGCTTTAATGGAAGCATCTATGGCTGCCGCCGCTATTTCCGGGGCCTCGCTGTCCGGCTTAACTGGCTCAAGGCTGTAGAGGAACTCCGGGTGTTTCTCAACGTACGACTGCACTTTTTCCCTGGACTCTATGAACTCTCTTAGACCAGTGCTTATTAGAGAAGCCTTTTCGCACGCTAACAGGAGGTCTGCCTCCCTGTAGCTAGTCCTCATGTAGAAAAGGCCGTTTCTAAACGTGAGGGCCGGCTGGCTCTTCACCTGTAAAGGGTCACCGCCTTAACGGGACATGCTTTCAAACAGTTTCCGCAGAGAACACACTTCTCCTCGTTCACAGCAAGCCTAGCCTCATGGTTCAGCGTTAAAGCATCCGTCGGGCAGACGCTTGTGCATGCTCCGCAGTCGATACACTTACCCCTGTCTATCTCCACGTACCTAGGTATCTCCTTAATCTGGACACCGCTCGACCTCAGTATTTCAGTGATCTTTGCAACAGCCTTCTCGTCAGCATCCATCTCTATAGTCATAATGCCCTCGGAGGCCGTTAGCCTCGCGTTCAGAATGTTCACGAGAACCCCTGACTCAAGAATCGCCCTGGATAATATGGGCCTGTTAACGTGAGCAGGGGAATACTTGAGTTCAAGCCTGACCTTCAACGACAACACCTCCTTCAGGAGTCTTTAAAAGCCTTGAAAGGTCTGCGCTCGTTATAAGCCCGAGCACACGGTTATCCTCGTCAACCACCGGCAGCCCAGTGATGTCGTGCTGCTCCATCCTCTCAGCAACAATGTCGATAGTCTCATGGGGCTTCGCGACAATAACGTTTCTAGTCATGATCGCCTCAAGCCTTTCAGCGTTTGCGGCAACAGCCTTAGCAATATCCCATGTCGTCACAATGCCTAGAAGCCTGTTCTCCTCATCCACCACCGGAACATGG
>JAFNIX010000024.1 GCA_017601225.1 Candidatus Brockarchaeota archaeon
CGATGAGTATTCTCCTGAGGATGTTGTCAACCAGGCTTTGTCGGAGGGCTGCAGGATAATAAGCTACACGTATACTGAGCCCACGATATTCTTCGAGTTCGCCTACGATACTGCGAAGCTCGCTCACGAAAAGGGTGTTAAAAATACTTTCGTCACGAACGGTTATATGACGCCTGAAGCCGTCATGATGATCGCACCCTACTTGGATGCTGCCACCGTGGATTTTAAGTGTTCAGGAGACCCTGACTGCTATAGGAAGATAATAGGCGTTCCCGATGTGACACCGATATACGATTGTTTATTGGAGATGAAGAAGCAGAATATTTTCGTTGAGATCACAAACCTGGTGATTCCGGGCTTTGATGACGAAATGTCTAGTTTTAGGAGATTAGTTAAGTGGATCAGAGATAACCTTGGTGATGAGATTCCTATGCACATACTTAGGTTCTTTCCAACGTACAGGTTTTCAGATATTCCGGACACACCCTTGGAAAGCCTTAGGAAAGCATATGGGATAGCTAGGGAGGAGGGGATGAAGTTTGTCTACCTTGGAAACGTGCCGGGACAGGGTGAGAACACTTACTGCCCTAACTGTAAGGAGCTTTTGATTGAAAGGTTTGGGTTGATGATGAGTCGCAGCAGGCTCAGTGGGGACAGGTGTCCGAAATGCGGAACAAGAATACCCGTTGTCATATAATCCTAGCTGCTGGATGAAAACATCCTTTTAGACTCGAGAAGCTGTTTCACCCTCTTTTTTCTAGCTAGCTCCTCTCTTTCAATCTCCTCCAGTTTCGATGCTATCCTCTTCTTCTGAAGAATAAGATTCGGGATTAAAGCGTGATCTAACGCTTTAGACCTTCTCTCTATTTTCTTAAGTTCCCTAGCCAGGGTCTTCTGGCTGGCTACGAGATTAACGTAATTTATTAAAGTCGCGAGAAAAGCGTGCATTGATTCCGACACCCGGTCGAGGCTCTCGCTAGTCTCTAAAGGATAATAGCCCCTATCCTCCACCCTCGGAAGGCTTTTAAAGTAAGATATCCTGGGCATTAGAACCCCTTTCACGCTCTCCCAGGTAAACTCTACATCGTTCAACCTAACCATTGCTGCAGCAGCTCTTCTAACAACATCTTCACCGAGCTCTTCTTCAACCTGGTCCAGAAGTCGGTAGATCCGGGGAAGCTCCGTGTTAATTTTCATCCCGATGCTTTTAAGCTCATCTCTGTTTTTAAGGAGCTCCTGATTCAGCAACTGGTATCTCTGCTTCAGAATCCTGGAGCTTCTAAGAGCTATATTAAGCAGCCTGTTCAGCTTAATTAACTCGTACCTCGTAGGCTTGAAGACCAGGCTCATTTTAAAACAGAGAGCACCTCTAAACCAAGATTCAGGGTCTCATCTATACTTCTCTCCTCGTAGGCTCCCTGCTTGATGAACCTTTTTTCAAACACCTCGGTGAACCTTACGTACTTCCTCTCCTCGGAGGTAAGCGTCTCCTCTCCAAGTACTGCTGAAAGCTCCTTGTTTCTTAAACCCTCAGCGTAGGCTGACAAGAGCATCGTGTAGATTTCAAAGTGATCCCTCCTAGTATATCCTTCCCCAACACCATCCTTCATGAGCCTAGATAATGAGGCTAAAACGTTCACCGGCGGATAAATCCCGGATAGGTGAAGGCTCCTGCTCAACACTATCTGGCCCTCAGTAATGTATCCGGTTAAATCAGGAATGGGATGAGTAATATCGTCATCGGGCATGCTTAATATCGGCATCTGTGTTAAGGACCCGTTTCGACCGGAGACCAGCCCCGCCCTCTCGTAAATAGTCGCCAAGTCGGTGTACATGTAGCCGGGGTATCCTCTTCTCCCAGGTATTTCACCCCTGGCCAAGCTTGATTCCCTTAAGGCTTCACAGTAACTGCTCATGTCACTCATCACGACGAGGACGTGATACTCTTTTTCAAACGCAAGATACTCGGCTATGGTTAACGCAACCCTTGGAGCAATTATTCTTTCAACAGTCGAATCGCTTTGAAGGTTCAGCACGAATACAGTCCTATCCAGTGCACGTGCCCTCTCCAGCTCCATCCGGAAGAAGCTTGCTTCCTCGTTTGAAACCCCGAGCGTTGAGAAAACGACTGCGAAAGGCTCCTGCCTCCGCAGAAGCTTAGCCTGCCTGATTACTTGGGAAACCATCATATTGTGCGGCAAGCCGTAGGCGCTGAAAATCGGTAGTTTTTGGCCCCTTATCAGGGACGTTAAACCATCTATCGCCGAGATACCGGTTTGAATAAAATCCCTCGGGGGTAAACGTGTAACAGGATTTATCGGATAACCGTTTACATCAAACTTCTCCCCCGTCACATCCGGTCCACCATCGATTGCGCTTCCCAAACCGTTCAGGATTCTTCCAAAGACCTCTTCGCTCACAGGTATCTTAAGAGTGTCTCCAGTAAACCTGACATGTGACCTGCCTATTGACACTCCTGCCGTGCCCTGTAGAACCTGTATTACGGCGGCTCTTCCCTCGACGCCTATTACTTGACCTATTCTAGTTTCGCCATCGACATCTATTTCCGCAATCTCATTTAGCTTGACGCCTTGAACATTGTCGACTACTATTAACGGCCCGCTGACAGACACTATGCTCCTGTACCTTACCGACTTAGCCATGCTGAGATTCCACCGGCTTCTGCAGCTCAGAGAACTCGCCGACAATTCTTTCTTTAAGCTTAATAGTTTCACCCGCTAATTCCTCTGAAGACAGGTGCTTCAACCTCAATATTTCTACACCGATATTAAGCGCAAGTGCTTTTTCAAGAGGGGTTTTATTCGAAACAGCTTCAAGCAGATGCTCTCTATAGTAATCGATCATCTCGGCGATAGCAACGGTCTTCCTAGGATCAGAATAGGCGTCTTTAAAGTCAAGAGCACTCTGCCTCAGAAAAGCCTCTCGGATGAGCCTCGAGACCTCTAGAACAGCTCTTTCACGGTCGCTTAAAGCCCCCACCCCCATCAGCCTGACTATCTGCATCAACTCATCCTCCTCTCTTAAGATGTTTAACATGTTCTCCCTAAGTCCTCTCCATCTTTCGCTTATGTTCAGCTCCCACCAGAAAGCAATACTCTCAACGTATAGAGAATAGCTTTGCAGCCAGTTTATAGCAGGGAAGTGGCGCCTGTAAGCCAGTTCCGAATCTAAAGCCCAGAACACCTTCACGGTTTGAAGAGTCTTTTGAGTAACTGGTTCGCTGAAGTCTCCGCCCGGCGGGGAAACCGCACCCATTATGGTTAGCGACCCTGTTTTCCCGTTTAAAGCAGTAACCCTACCAGCTCTACTATAGAAGCCCTGGAGACGCGAAGCAAGGTAAGCTGGGAAGCCTTCCTCCCCGGGGAGCTCCTCCATTCTCAAGCTTAACTCCCTGAGAGCCTCAGCCCACCTAGACGTGGAGTCGGCGATTAAAACAACGTTGTAACCCATGTCCCTAAAGTATTCTGCGAAAGTTACTCCCAAGAATATGCTAGACTCCCTAGCTGCCACAGGCATGTTGCTAGTGTTAGCGATTATTATCGACCTTTCCATCAGCGGCCTGCCACTCCTAAAATCAGATAGGCTTCTATACTTCTCTAAAAGATCCGCCATCTCATTACCCCTCTCTCCGCAGCCGACATAAATCACCACATCAGCATCAACCTGTTTCGAAATCTGCTGCAGAGTCATCGTCTTCCCTGAGCCGAATGGCCCCGGTATTGCTGCAGTACCCCCTTTAACCACAGGGAAAAGGAAGTCTATGATTCTTACTCCAGTTATTAGCGGCTCGTTAGGATCCAGTTTTTCCCTAAACGGCCTAGGAGTCTTAACAGGCCATTCATGAGCCATCTTCACATTAAGCATTCTCCCCTGAGAATCCTTAACCTTAGCCACCTCCTCGACAATAGTGTAATCACCCTCGCCAGCCAAGTAGACAAGCTCACCCTTAACATTCGGAGGGATGAGAATCATGTGAATCACCGACGCTGTTTCCTCAACCCGCCCGATTATTTCACCTCCAAACACCCTGCTCGGAGGGCTATCTACAGGTATGAAACGCCATTTTTTCTCATGGTCGAGCCTACTCGTCCGGATACCAGCCTTAACGAATGACTCGGCCTGTTTAGCAATCTCCTCAAGAGGCCTCTGCAACCCGTCGTATACTTGGCCCAGCAGACCTGGGCCGAGCTCGGCGGAAAGCAGACGGCCTAGGGCTACAACCCTGTCACCGAATCTGAGGCCGCCAGTATCCTCGTAAACCTGTATGAAAACCCTGTTTCCACTAATCCTGTTCACCTCTCCTATTAAACCGTTTTCACCCACTAGAACAACCTCCCCCATCATGGGCGACGGGATGTCTTCGGCGACAACCACGAATCCTGAAACCCTTACAATCCTCCCCTCTCTCGTGAGTCTCACCTCCTCCCGGGAATCCTAATCAGGATCGGCAGATCCTTATCATAACCATAAGGATAGTATTCATCCACCACTAGGAAAACATTAACATCCTTGCTTTCCTCAACTATTCTCAAAACATCCTCCCTGCTCCCCACCACACTGCCCCCGATCCCCGCCAGTAAGAAAGCAATCACCGTTTTCTCATTTCCCAAAACCTCTATCTTCATTTTACTCACACACCCTTCTCGATTAGAAGCTCATGCGATATTATGAAGCCCATGAGACCTGCAAACCCGGAGTCATAGTTTCTACAAATATCGCGATAATAGTTTTGCAGGCCACTCCTATCCCTCACTCCGTATAGTTCAAACATTCTTTCATCCAGCTTCCGCTCATTCGCGATGTCTTCGATCGATAGGAACCCGCAGGGTATAAAGAACCTTTTCAAATCCTTAACCCTTTTCAAAAGCCTCAGGTTCAACAGGTCTACCTTAACCGCTACAAGCATTCTAGCAAGCTCTCCATCAGGCTTCCCTGGAAGAAAATCACTAAACCGTTGGAAATAAAACTTGTCAAGACTGGAGGCGAAACAGCCGTAACAATCCAGGTTTTCAAAATCCTCTTTCCTAATGCCGTCGAAAACTTTTGAGAGAAAATCCATTAAACCCACCATATCCCGGTTGTTAACCAGAGCGCTCAGAGTCTCCTTTCTGATCCTTAAGAATGGTCTTGAAAACCCGTATCGGATGCTCCCAAGTATTTGTGCAGCAGCATCCTTTATGTTTTCCAAATCGTTTCTTAAAATCCACCATTCTACAAAGGGCCTTACATCCCCGGGGAGAAAATCAGTCAGATTAGATAACCCTGAGTAGAGCATGGAACACGCTTCTTCCCTATTCTTGGCTGAACGGAGCTGAGCATCTAGGGAAGTTAGCCTAGCCTCAACATAAGCATAGTCACCAATCTTCAGCATTCAGACCACCGAAGAGAAAATTGTACAACTCCTCCCTAACCGACTTATCCCTAAGTTTAAGCCTGGTTTCAATTGTTTCATCGACCTCCCGCAGACCATCCCCAGAAATTACTATTAGCCCACCGACAGTTGTTAAATCAGGAATTATCCTGAATCTCCTCCCCTTGTGAAGCTTCACGAGTTTTCTAACTATCTTCTCATCTCTTTTATCGACATGGAGAATTATTTCCTCCCCATCGATCATTTTGAGAGCGTTTCCAATGGTTTCCGATAGAAAAGCATCGTAACGCTCCCTCTGACTCCTTATTCCCCCGATAATGGCGATGGCAGCAGACATTATGGAATCAATCAGGCTCCACAGATGATCGTAGAGTTTTTTCCTATACTCTATTTTTATTTTGACAAGCTCCTGGTCTTTAAACCTTTCTAAATCATTCACACCCTGTTCGATCAGTTTCCTCTTCTTTTCCTCAGCATTTTTTCTCGCATTAACAACTATTTCCTCAGCATTCTTCTCAGCTTCGAGAAGCATCTTTCTCTTAAGTTCCTCAGCGTTTTCCAGTATTCTCCTCGAGATGTTTTCAGAAGCCTTGGAAACCGTCTGAATGTTTGAACCACTCACGGCTCCAGCACCCTTTTTAAAACAAGATTAACAGCCTCATCCTTCTTATCGTTAACGATCTTTTCAAGCACCTTTAAAAGCTTTTGAAGCTTTTCCTCACAGGACCTCCTGTAACCCTCTATTTCAGCCTCAATCTTCCTCTCATGCTTCTTAATTTCCTCGTCAGCCTCCCTGTCGGCCTCAACCTCTTTCTCAACAGCCTCCTCCTCAGCCTTCAACATTAGTTTCTCAGCCTCTCTCCTAGCTGATTCAACGATGCTCCTAGCCCTTTCCTCAGTCTTCATCAGCTTCTCCAGCTCTCTGTCGAACTCTTCCTTCTGCAATAGGTCTGTCAAACTAAAGCATCCCCACCCCTCTTAGGAGCAGTATTGCAACCAACAAACCGTATATTGCTATGCTTTCAATCAGGACTACGAAGACGATGCTTTTACCGAACGAGTCCTCATCTTTCAGAAGAGAGGAAATCGCTTTCGCACCCGTTTTACCCAAGTAATACCCTGAGCCGCCTGTTATGCATACTACTGCTGAAGACACTAGAGAAGTATACGCGGAGGTGCTGTCAAGCTGGTGAAGCCCTCCTCCGCCGAGTAAACCAGCCCACCTTATTATCACTATCGAAACGAGAAGACCGTATATCACTATGCTTTCAGGCAGGACTGTGAATATCAAGGATTTTCCGAAGAGCTCATCTCTCTCACTCACAGCTCCTATTGCGGCTGAGCCGGCGAACCCTATTCCTAAACCCGAGAACAAACCGGTTAAACCAACCGATAAACCTGCGCCCAATAGTGAGACTGAGGTGTTGAAATCGTTTACACTGCTTCCGTTCATTATGATGAAGAGGGAGACCAGCAGGCCGTAGATAACAGGTGTTTCAGCAAGTACGGTGAAAACCAAGGCTAAGCCGAATCTCTCAGGCTTCTCCGCAACCATTCTGGAGCTTACTGAAGCAGTCATAGCTATGCCGAGTATGGATCCCACTCCTGAAAAGCCTATGGCAGACAACACGGAGATTAGCGTGAACACGTCCATTTCACTAGCCTTCTGTATTTTTCACCATGCTAAAGATAGTGGCTTAAAAACGTTTCCCGTCGGTTCGAAAAACTTGCTGAAAAACTCAACGAAGTGAAGCCTTAAAGAGTGAGCGAACGCGATGAAGCTCTCTATAAAAACTATGAAAAAGTGCGTTACTAACAGTATGGTGCCGCCCGCCAGTAGACCGGCAATCGGGTTCCCGCAGTATATCAGTGGGGAGGCGAGAAGCGCGAATGCTCTCGATATGCCGGCGTGAGATATGTTTATAGCGACTATCCTAGCATATGAGACCACGTTGCTCACTAGCCTCGTCACCTCCATCAGGTTTCTAGGGTTAACTATTGTCAGGAGGATTAAACCTGAGACAGCGATTGCCGAGCCAAAGTAAAGGTAGAAGTCCCCGTTCAAAAAGTAGGAGTAGTACAGTAGAATTATGATTGAACCGTGGAGCAGCATGAGCCAAGCCAGTTTTTCCCCGAATGCGTTTCTAAACTTCTTGAGGAGAAGCTCGTTTACGAAACCTATTGCAAGGCCCGCCGTGAGCTGAATGACTCCAAGCAGTATCGCTATCTGAAGAAAATACATGGGGTCTTCAAACCCATTGAACCATAGGACTGGTATTTTCACAGCGTCACCCATAAACTCCCCTGTGAGGAAACCGAAGATTATTGAGGAAACGCTTATCGTAATCAGGATCTCGCTCAGCCTCTTGCCCTCCAGACTCCTGCTACCCAGTCCCCGGTAGAGCAGGATTGAGAATGCTAGAAGCAGTATGCCGTCGAAAACATCGGCAAACATTAATCCGAAGAATATTGCATAGGTCAATGATAAAAACGGAGTTGGATCAATCTGCCTGTAACCGGGTGTTCCAAACATCAGCGTTATTGTTTCGAAGCTTCGAATAATCGGAGGGTTTTCAAGAGCGACTGGAGGCTCCTCCCGCTCCTCAGGCTCCTCGACTGAAAGCTCGTACGTGAAGTTTTTCTTAAGCGTGGAAACAAGCTTCTCCAAATCCTTCTCCTTAACCCATCCTTCCAAGTATGCGGAGGAACCTGTTCTAACGATGTCCTCTTTAGCCTTCAGCACTTCAAGCCTTTTTAGAAGAACCTTTTTAAGCAGGGTTGCCTGCCGCCTCACCAGGTTAATGTCAATATCCTCAATCTCCTCGGTCTTAAGACTCTCCCCCTCCCCTCCGAGGAAGCTTGCAACACCATGCTTGCTTAAAGCCTCCTCAAGAATCGGATAGTTTTGACCAAGGGTTGCAAGCCTTATTTTTAAAAACTCTCTTTCTGAAATCCTTGATTCCTCCAGCGAGATTAGGCATTCGCTTTTAACAGGCTCGGGAATCGTTTCAATAAGCTTATCCGCATTCCCCGTTTTAACCCAGCCTTCTAATATAACTAAGTAATCTGTCCTCCTAATACTTCTCAACACGAGAAGATTCTCCTTTAACAAAGACGATATCCTGAGAGAAAGCTGTTTCCTCGAGGAAAGCTTTAACGCTTTAAGTTTCTCCCACTTGTTAAGCTTGTCCTCAGCATCATCCAAAATCTTTCGAGCATTATTGTAGATTTCATCCTCTTCTTCCTCAGGGAGTTTAATCCTATCGCTTTTTCCAATCAACTGAACTATAATACCCTCCTTTGGAAGCCTGCTCAGTATCGTGTCGCACCTCTTGACAAGGTTCAACAAGTTACTTTTCTCTACACTTATATTAGCATCCGGGTTGAACTCCTGAGACCTCTTCTCAACAGTTTTTAACTGTAGTATTCCAAGCCTACCTATTTCTCTAAGGAACCTGTCCTCCTGCTCTATTGGAAGCAGCAGTTTTATTTTCTTCATTCTGGCGGGCCTAAACATTGAGCCCTGAGGATGAAACGAGTATTTAGGACTTTCTACAAAGCAGAGACACGGGGAAGGCGTTGAGAAACCCATCTGCTTTCAAAGGCCTTATACAAAAACAATTGTTAAATACTTGCAGAGGTGTTTTTACCCGTGTCTTGAAGACGGTATGCGTTATTGGAACAGGAAGAATGGGCAGCCTTATAGTTAGGCACATCGTTAAAACAGGGGAATACAGGGTTGTTGCGACAGATGTTGACCCTGAGAAGCGGTTGCTAGCCAAGTCATATGGGGCGGAGGTTTTCGAAAACAACAGGGATGCTGCTAAGAGCTCCGACGTGATCATCCTAGCGGTTAAGCCTAGGGAAGTACAGGCGGTGTTGAACGATGTTAAAGACCTGGTTGGTGGTAAACTCGTAATATCGATTGCTGCAGCAGTATCTTTAAAGCATATGGAGAAGATTGCTCCAGACGCCAGGTTCATCAGAGTGATGCCGAACATCCTTATCGATGTTGGCGAGGCGTTCATCGCAATGAGCCCAGGCTCCAGGGCAACGGAGGAGGATGTTGAACTGGCTTCAAGAGTCTTCAGCAGGATGGGCGAGATTGCTAGGGTTGAGGAGAGTCTGATGGATGCGGTAACAGGGTTTTCAGGAAGTGGGCCGGCTTACGTCTTCACCATTATGGATGCTTTTGCAGACGCTGGCGTGAAAATCGGCCTGCCGAAGGAGCTTGCGCTCAGGATGGCTGCGAGGATGATGCTTGGCTCCGCTAAAATAGTTTTGGAGGGAAAGGGGAAGCCGATGGAGCTTAGAGACATGGTTGCCACACCCGGGGGCACAACCATAATGGGTATTTACGAGCTTGAAAAAGGAGGAGTCAGGGCGGCTATAATGAATGCTGTGGAGGCTGCTTTCAAGAGGGCAAAGGAGTTGGCAGAGTCACCCTATTGAATCGTTTAACCATTGGACGCGTATTAAAGGAGTAGGCTGAGGGTTTCAAGAAAACCCTTATATAAATCCTTTGCATCCGCAGGGTTTCAACCAAAAAACATGAGTGTCGAGAAGCCGCTGCTGGACTATGTTAATTCGCTCAAGCCGAGGAAAAGCTTTACGGAGTCAGTCGCGGCGTTCAAAAGGCTGGTTAAATATCATAAAAAATACCTTTCACTCATAGCCCTAATTATAGCACTATCCTTTGTAAGAACCTACCTGTTCACTCTTGAACCGCTCTACACTTCCCTGATAATAGACGATGTTGTCATAAGCGGGAAGCACGAGTTGCTTACTGACTATATTACTGCAATCCTGCTTGTCGGAATAGGTTTCGCCGTCACCAACTTTCTCATAAGCTATTTGAACGGTTTGATGGCGCTTTACATAGTACGGGACATACGGTCCGAGTACTATGCTTCCCTCCAAGCTAAATCCTTCAGCTTCTACGATTCTGTCGCGGTAGGCGACCTTGTTTCAAGAGCCACGATGGATCTTCAGCCCGTTGAAGCCTTTTTAAGAACATGGGTCAGCACCGTTTTCAACGCGGTTTTCTCAATAATAGTGTTCTTCTCAGTAATGTACTCCATAAGCCCCTCCATGACCCTCATCTCTTTAATACCAATACCCATAATATTCTATTTTACAACTCGCCTCTGGGTGGAGACGATGCCGCTTTTCCGAGTGATGCAGCTTATACTTGGAAGACTAAGCGCCTACATTCAGCAGAACATTATTGGCATGAAGACCGTCAGGATATTCCGGAGAGAGAAGGATGTTGTCGAAGGCTTCAAGAAGGCGGAGCAAGTGTTCGTTAAAACAGCCATAAACGCTGGAAGAATCCAGTCGATCTACATGCCTCTTCCAACCGCGATACTAACCCTTTCGATAGCAATGGTTTACGTTTACGCTACTTATTCGATTTTCAACGCAGGGGCGGTGATGACTGTTGGGAGCATAATTCTTTTCGCGAGATACATGTTGCGGCTAAGCTTCCCCTTGAGAGACCTCAGCATGCTGCTCGGAACCTGGATTAACGCGTCAGCTGGGCTTGAAAGAGTCTTTGAAGTCATGGATGCTCCGAAGGGTGTTGAGGATCTGCCTGACGCTGAGGAAATAACTATAAGGCAGGGTATGGTTGAATTCCGGAACGTTACTTTCCAGTATGCTAACGGCAAGCCTGTTTTAAAGAATGTGAGTTTCAAGGTTAATCCAGGGGAGAAAATTGCAATCCTGGGCGCCACAGGGTCGGGGAAATCCACACTCGTATACCTTATACCGAGGTTCTACGACCCTACTTCAGGAAGCATACTTATAGACGGGGTAGATATTAAAAAGTTTAAACTGTCCTCTTTAAGAAGGCAGATAGGTATTGTTCCACAAGATGTTTTCCTATTCTCCGGAACCATTAGGGAAAACATAGCTTTCGGAAAGCCCGATGCCTCTATGGAGGAGATCGCGAGGGCTGCGGAGCTGGCTAAGATACGCGACTTCATAGAGTCCCTACCTGATGGCTATGATACTTTCGTCGGTGAGAGGGGGGTTACTCTTTCAGGAGGCCAGCGGCAGAGGATAACTATTGCGAGGGCGATTCTTACAGATCCTAGGATACTGATAATGGATGATTCGCTCTCCTTTGTGGACTCTAAAACTGAGCAGGAAATACAGTCTGCAATCAACGAAGTGATGAAGGGTAGAACAACCTTTATAATTGCGCAGAGGCTTTCAACAATAAGGAACGCCGACAGGATAATGATTCTAGACGATGGGGAAATCGTTGAGTTTGGAACACATGAGGAGCTTATGGCTAGGAGTGGTGCCTACAGGAGGATTTACGAGACACAGTTCCTAGGCAGGAGTTTAGAAATCGTTTCAGCGGAGGTGGGTGAAGAGTAATGTCAGGACCTTGGCACACATTCTCCTCCACTCAGGAGGAGGAGAGGAAGAGAACTGTTCCGGATAGGATACTGATTAAAAGGCTTTATCATTACATTAGGCCTTTTAGAAAGAACCTTGCAATCGCGATACTAGCGATAGTTTTAACTTCGATAACCGGGTTGGCTGCTCCATACATGCATAAGGTTGCGATAGACCAGATAATACAGACGGGGAATCTTTCAAACTTCCTCTGGTGGATACCGTTGTTCATCCTAGTTGTTCTATGCAACTTCTTCTTCCAATACGTGCAGATATTTCAAATGAGAATAATCGGTGAAAACGCTGTTTCATTAATAAGAGACGAAATCATGGAGAAACTTCAAGTCATATCTTTAAGATATTTCTCAGAGGGTGAGATAGGCAGGATAATCTCCAGGCCCGTTAACGATGCTAACAACCTCAGGATATTCCTTCGCATGGGTTTCACCAGCATACTTCTAGACACCTCCTCAATACTGGGCACGTTCATAATCATGTTCATGCTGGATTTCGAACTGACCGTCATAGCTCTCTCTTTCATACCTATAGCGATAGTCATTATTTGGTGGCTTGGAAAATATTCCAGAAGAGTCTACAGGAAAACCCTTTCAACACTGGCAGGATTAACGGGAAGGATGCAGGAGGACCTTTCAGGAATAAAAGTAATCCAGGCCTTCGTGCAGGAGGAAAGAGCGTTAAGAAGGTTTGAGGAAACCCAGGCGGAGAACGTTAAGGCGACGAAGAACGCTTTGAAAATCTCCTCAGCATACCAGCCCGTTGTTATAATGCTGAGAATAATTGGAACCCTTGCTATTCTATGGTTCGGAACCCTTTTCATTAAGAACGGGACGCTAACCATAGGGACTCTTGTTGCCTTCATAGAATACCAGTTCTCCTATTTCATGCCCCTCGTGGACTTGATAAACGTTGCAGACCAGTATAATTCCGCAATGGCTGCCGTCGAAAGGCTTTTCGACCTTATCGATGCTAAGATCGAAGTCACCGAGCCTCCTCCTGAAATAGCTGTTGAGCTGAAATGATAGAGGAAGTAAGTTTTGAAAACGTGACGTTCGGCTACGATCCGAGCATACCGGTTGTGAGAAACATCAGTTTCACGCTTACGAAGGGAAAGAAGCTGGCAATAGTTGGTCCTACTGGAGCCGGGAAGTCGACGATAATAAACCTGCTTGCCAGGTTTTATGATCCAAACGATGGGAGAATCCTTGTAAACGGCCATGATTTACGTAGAATCTCCATCTCATCATGGAGGGCCAAGCTAAGCATAGTTCTTCAAGATTCATTCCTTTTCCCGATGAGCGTGAAAGAGAACATAAGGTTCGGGAAACCGGATGCTTCAGACGAGGAGGTTATAGCCGCAGCTAAGGCTATTGGTGCACATGAGTTCATAGTTAAGCTTCCTGACGGATACGACTACATGATTCAGGAGGGCTCGTCGAACATCTCTATTGGTCAAAGACAGCTGATAAGCTTCGCGAGAACCCTGCTGGCGAACCCTGAACTGCTCGTACTAGACGAAGCCACATCCTCAGTAGACCCCTACACTGAGCTCATAATACAGAGGGCTCTGAGGAAGCTTCTAAAGGACAGGATGGCGATCATAATAGCACACAGGCTGTCAACAATACGGCTCTGCGATGAAATAATGGTGATTAATAATGGTGTTATTGTTGAAAAAGGAACGCATGAGGAGCTTATGCGGAAAGGCGGTTTATACAGCTCTTTCTACAGGCTTCAGTTCATAGAGGAGAAAGGCGGTTAAGCAAACCCGGCGTCCGGATTAAAAAATTTTAAAAGGCGTTTTTAAAGTCGTTCTACCGGGGAGGCGGCTTGGCCGGAGTTAGGGAGGTTTCCGAATCCTTACGCGAATGGGAGAGGATTGCAGCGCATTCGCACATAACCGGATTAGGCTTAGAAGGCCTGAAGGCTAAGCCTGTTGGAGGCGGCATGGTCGGCCAGATTGAAGCAAGGGAGGCTGCAGGCCTAGTAGTAAGGCTGATAAAAAGCGGCAAGTTTGCTGGCAGGGCAGTACTGCTCGCAGGCCCGCCTGGAACAGGAAAGACAGCGATAGCTACGGCAATAGCTAGAGAACTCGGAAGAGACGTCCCCTTCGTTCCGCTCGCCGCAAGCGAAATATTCTCCACAGATATTAAGAAAACAGAGTTTCTGATGCAGACCCTTAGGAAGGCTATTGGCGCAAGGATACATGAGGTCAGGAAGATTTACGAGGGAGAGGTTAAGGAGATTTCGATAGAAAAGGCCCCGCACCCGTATAATCCCTATCAGCAGGTGCCTGCAGGAGCCACGATAAAAATCGCCACCACGGAGGAGTCGAAAAGGCTTACGATGGACCAGAGCTTCGCAATCCAGCTGATACAGCAGGGCATAGAGACAGGTGACATTGTCCAAATAGATCCTGAAGGGGGAAGAATCGTTAAGCTCGGCAGGAGCAGGAGAAGCGTGGAGGAGAAGAAGGTCGACCTTTCCACCGTTCAAGTCATGGATGTTCCTAATGGGAACGTGCTAAAGGAAAAGGAGTTCGTCTACCCTGTTACGCTGCACGCTCTCGACATGGCTGCGACGCGACGAGGTGGAGACATTTTCAGCATATTTTTTGGAGGAAGAGAATCTAAGGAGATTGAGCCTGAAACCCGGAGGGAGGTTGACGACTACATAAAGACGCTTGTTCAAGAGGGCAGGTGTGAACTATTACCTGGAGTGGTTTTCATAGACGAGTGCAGTATGCTCGACATAGAGACCTTCGCGTTTTTAAACAGGGCGCTGGAGCAGGACCTAGCTCCCATAATAATATTCGCGACAAACAGAGGGTTCTCCACCGTGAGGGGCACAGACATTAGGGCTCCCCACGGAATGCCCCTAGATCTTCTCGACAGGCTTCTAATAATAAACACGAAACCGTACAGCAGAGAAGAGATAAGGAAGATACTTGAAATAAGGTCTGAGGCTGAGAAAATCCCAATAAGCAACGAGGCGATTGAATACTTGACGGATATAGGGGTTAACACGAGCCTAAGGTATGCGGTTCAGCTGATGGCTCCAGCATTCGAACTTGCTCGGGAGAGAAAAGCCAGCAGAATAGAAAAGGATCATGTAAGCTATGTGGAGAAACTGTTCGTCGACGTGAAGAAATCCGTTGAATATTTGAGGGAATATGAAAAACAGTTCCTAGATCTCTGAGGCAAACATTTAAGACGCTTTTTTCAAAATGTTCCTCATGTGGATAGTGGACCGGGCGGTTGCAGCCTCACCAATTGCGACAAGCCCGGAGGACGTCGACTATTGGTTGGAATCCGGTGTGAAGGCTGTCGCAATACTAGCTGAGCCTCATGAGATAGCAAAATACTGGGGGGATTCTGAGAGTTATTTCAAGTATCTTAAGGATAAGGGTTTTGAAACCCTACATAGCCCGATCAAGGATTTCCATGCTCCAACGTTAAGCCAGCTTGAGGAACTGGTTGAATGGATAGAGGCCAAGGTTAAGGCTGGCAAGCCGGTTCTAGTACACTGCCACGCTGGCATAGGTAGGACAGGGATGGTGATAGCCGCCTATCTTATCAGGAATGGCAGCACCCTTGAGCAGGCAGTGAGAGAAGTGAAGAGTAAGATCCCCCTGGCCCTAGAGGTTGACGCACAGTTATCACTAGTCTACGAGTATTACGAGAAGATAAAAGCCGGTTAATGGCTCAGGCTACATCCTTTTCAGATTTTAAGAACATTTTTATGAAAATTTTTTACACTTGTGTTTTCTCGTCGAAAGACCTGCTTTACAATTCTTCTTGTAGCGTGCTACGCGAATTTGCTGGGACGCACGCTCTACGCATGGGAATAAGGGGAAAAAGATATAAAGGACCTTGTTTCTTAAGTAATTTAGGAACAAAGATGGGTGGCATCAAAGTCTACATTCCAGACGATTTGGAGCGGAAGTTCAGGGAGGCAGCGATGAAACTCTACGGTTACGGAAAGGGCTCGTTAAGCATAGCTTCTGAGAAGGCGTTCACAGCCTGGCTTTCACAGGTTTCGCAAGTCCTGGATCTCGCTGAGACTATTGAAGACCCTGTGGAGGCAATTTACGGCCTGCTTTCCCATGTTAAGAAAACAGGGGTGGAGCTCCAGCATGAGGCGCGGGATATTAGGGCGAGAAGAACCCTTGAGTACAGAGATGCTACTTGACTCCAACCTGTTTCTCGAAGTCGAGCTGGCTGAGCAGCATGCGGAAGCGTGTAAACGCTTTCTAGGCAAGGTGAGGGACGGCGCAGTCAGGTCGGTCATCACAGATTTCCACGTGGATTCCGTCGTCCTGGTTATGGAGAGTTATGACAAAACCTGGAAGGAGCTGGCTCTATTCCTAGCCTCGCTCCTCCGCTATAAAGGTTTGAGAGTACACCAGATGAGCCTAGCCAGCCGGATAAAGGCAACTTCCTTCATGAAGGATTACGGTTTGGATTTCGACGATGCGCTTGCAGTTCAGGCCCTTAAGGAACTATCGATAGACACGATGGTTTCCTATGATGACGATTTTGACTCCGTAGATTGGGTTAAAAGACGGACTCCTGAGGAACTGCTTTAAACCTTTATAGCACGCTAGATGGATAACGTTAAAAAGGTATAAAGCTAGTAGTAAGCCATGCCTGTTGACGGCGATGTCTTGAGAAGCAGAATTTCCGATGTTAATCCTACAATAAGCGAGCTGCAAAGATTAGCTTCTAAACCCTTTATGCAACTCAGTATTGATGAAAAATATTCCATACGGTACAACATAGTGGTTCTCGTCGAATCCGTTGTCTCCATATGTATTGCATATTGCTGTTGAAGCTTATGTTAAGACTCCGGCAACCTACAGGGAGGCCGTAAAAATCGTTGCCGAAAGACTGAACCTGTCTCTTGCAGGCGAGCTTGAGTCCCTAGTGGGGCTGCGTAATCTCCTGGTTCACCGTTACTGGCCTGTTGAGGATGAGAAGGTCTATGAAGCGGTTAAGAACAACTTTAAATGCGTCGAGGAGCTTCTGGGAAAAGTGAGGGAGGCTTTCCTCGTTGAGCGTTAACTATCACCATGTTTCCCTCGAGGAAATATGCAAGAGGCTGAGGGAAGCTCTTAACAGCATGCCGGACGTTAAAATAGCTGTGCTCTTCGGCTCAGCGTTAACGAGAAACCTGGTTCGAGACCTGGATGTGGGTGTTTACATGGAGGGGGAGCCTGATTTGAAAAGAGTGGTTGAGATAGCGGGTGTTCTTGAAGACTCAACCGGGATACCTGTGGATGTCGTGCCGCTCAACAAGGCTCCGCCGAGGCTGAGACTCAAGGCTCTTTCTAAAGGGGTTAGGCTAGTCGTCAGGGACAGCAAGCTCTACGCAATTCTGCTGAGCGGAGCCCTCTCCGAAGCAATGGATGTGGATCTGAAGACACGCTAAGAAAAAGTTTAAATAGTAAGTCATACTTTTTCATACTTGACGGTAAGAATGCGAATAAAGATGAGGGTTGGGCCTAAAGGCCAGGTTGTCATACCTAAGATAATCAGGGAAGCCTTTGGGATTAAGCCGGGGGACGAAATAATCATGGAGGTTAGGGAAAACGAATTGTTGATGAGGCCTGAGCTGGATCCGGAGAAGTTTGTCGAAGAGTTCTGCTCCACAGGGGGAAAGAAGCTGACGCGGAAAATAGACTTGAAGAGTATTATGCAGGAAGAGGCGGAGGATAGGCTTGTCCTACGTTGACTCCAACGTCTTCATATACCCCGTGATCTATGATCCGGCATCCGTTCCAGAGGCGGCGAAAGCCAGAAGCTTCCTGCTGGAAATAGCGCGTGGGAAAATAGAGGCCTACGCTTCAACCGTCACCTGGGACGAGGTCGCATGGGTTGTTAGAAAAATTCTTGGAGCCGACGTCTCCAAAGCTCAGGGGAGAAAATTCCTGGATTTTCCGAACCTGAAAATCCTACCAGTGAAAAGGACGACAGCTATGAAGGCACAGGACCTGATGGAGGAGTATGGGCTCAAGCCCAGAGACGCTCTCCACGCTGCAATAGCCTTGGAAAACAAGATAACAACCATAGTAAGTTACGATGAAGACTTCGACAAAATAAAGGTTATGAAAAGAATCAAGCCTTAAAAAGTCAGAGTATTGTAAGAAATCCTAGCGCGTGCTATTTTTCAGAAGGATTACTTGCCTCAGTGCACACTACTAAGCACTTTCACACAATCCTCTCTCAAGCGTTTACCTGCTCTAGCCTTAAAGCACTTTCCCCCAAGGATAGACAGGTATGCAGGATGGATGCTTATTGGAGCATAGCGCGCGCAGAGAAATACTTCTGGTCGATTTCAAAGTACGGAATTACAATAGGAAGCAGAAAGCTTCTGGTAAGCGACATTGAAGCTTATATAGCTGTTGTGGGTACTTTTGAATTGGAAAGAAAGGCGCTCATTGTATGGGTCTTCAAGACGAACCTTGCAAAGGGGGCGGAAGGGTGATCGAGGGCTTTTTAGAAAAGTTAGCTGAATATATGAGCAAACGGTATGGTATGAAATACTTCTTCAAAAAATGTGCTGCCGCAAAGCCCCCAGTGCAGTCGCTGGACGGAAAGGAGAGGACGCCTGAGTGGGAAGTCGAGGGAAACCTGCCCTACCTACTCGGGTACTCCGACGGCGAGGTGTTCATCATCTCCACCATTCTCTACGAGCTTGAAGACATCCTGTCTGATGCTATATGGGATTGGTTTGATAAGACGATCCTCAGCTTCAGGGAAATGAATCACAAAGCGAGACACGAGATGTTGCGTAGAGAGAAGGAAGAGGTTGCGAGGAAGCTGACCGACAGAAACACCTGGGGGGAATTAAAGCAGAAGTATGGGTATGTGGTTGCATGGCTGGACTATCACGACGAGGTGGCCCGCCAGGTAACGGAGAAGACTGGCGTAAAAATCGTCCACCGCTTCAATCCTGAAAGCGTCAATATCCTAGGATACTTCTACGCGCAGTTCAACTGGAGCGGGATGAGCAGCGAGGAGAAGATGAAGATGGTTGAGAAGGCGCTCGACGCAATCGACATGGCTTGCAGGGAAGCGGGTCACCCGCCTAATTCAGAAGCCCGGAGAAAATTCCATGAGAAGTTTGAAGAGTTCAGAAGGCAGAAGGGCTACATATAGCGTTAGCAACGCTTGAAAGTAAAAACCTATAAGTATACACTATGTTTAAACATTAGAATGCAGGGGGACCGAGAGAAAGATTCCGTCATCCGATACACCGAGTTTGAGAAAAGAATAATAGAAAAATCCAGCAACCTTTACAAGGGGTATTACTCGCCCTGGGAACTCTACAAGCTGTCAGCCTGGCCCATAGTGGCGATAATAATTGGTAACCTCCTTTTCATAGGACTCTGCGTATGGAACCCTTCTGTAAGCAGCATAATGCTTCTCAGCAGCATCCTATTCTTCTCAATCCATTACCTTCTCGGAGTATTGATCACGCAGTTCAAGGCTAGGCGGAGAATCGTGCTTTTCACAGCCCTCCTGGCACTCTCAATCGCATGGACATTATGGTTCTCATCCATGTTTTTCTTAGGTAGGCAACCTCCAGACATACTCGCTCAAGCGATTTTCATAGCGGTCTTCATGATGTGGTCGATACCTGTATTCACGCGATGGGCCTACGTTCTGGTTCAAGCATACAGGGGAAAATACGACAAGTATCTTAACCAGAGTACCTGGCAACAATAGGTTAATGCGTCAAAGATTCTACCGGGAAGGGGTTGATCGAACACATGTCTTCCTCGATTCAAGTGATGTGCCTGCCTTCTCCTTTTCTTTCCATAGAAAAAATGCAGAACGAAAAGTTTAAATTGTAGTGTGTTATTACATATAACGTGGTGATATTAAATTACATGGGAGGATGATGGGAATATGTCTGGGTTTGAGGGTGAGTTTGAGCGGTTGCGGCGTGAGGTTGATGAGGCTGTTAGGAGGGTTTTGGATCTTATTGGGACGCATTCTTCGAGGGTTTCTGAGATTGAGCGTAGGGTTGGTTCTGAGGAGGCTACTTCTGGGCTTTGGGATTTGTTGAAGGAGGTTAAGAGTCTGAGGGCTGAGGCTAGGGAGGAGTTTTTGAAGGCTCGGGGTGAGTTGTTCAGGGTTTTGAGGGATTTCAGGGATAGGTTGAGGGAGGCTGCTTTGGCTGAGCCTGGGCGTAGGGATGAGTTGAGGGAGGCTTTCGACGATCTTAAGGAGTTTTTCGAGGACCGGTTGGAGGAGGCTGAGGACCGGTTGGATGAGTTTATGGATCGGGTTGAGGATGTTGAGGATGAGATTAGGGATAGGATTAGGGAGTTGAAGAGGGGTGTTAGGAGGGAGGTTTACGCTGTGGGTTTCGGGGTTCCTGAGGCTAAGGTTGCCGTTAGGGTTCCTGAGGTTAGGGTTCCTGAGGTTAAGATTCCAGATATCGGTAGGCTTATTGAGGAGTCTTTGTCTAAGGCTTTCAGCGGCGCGTCGATGATTGTTTCCTCGGTTAGGCTTCCCCGTGTTGACTTGGATTTGATTGATGCTCTTGTTGAGGCGGGTATTTTTAGGAGTAGGAATGAGGGTATTGCGTTTTTTGCTCACCAGGGTATTGAGGCGAGTAAGGATTGGCTTTTGAAGGTTAGGGAGAAGATTGAGGAGATTAAGAAGCTGCAGGAGGAGACTAAGAGGGAGCTTGAGAGGATGCTGGGCGAGAAGCCTGAGGAGGGCGAGGGGGAGAAGAAGCAGGGTTAGCGCCGCTCTTTTCTACCTAAATATTTTTTATCCTTTTTTCTAAAAAGGTTACCCTGGTGTTTTTCCCTAGTCTTCTTCGATTCCTTAACTGAGACAGTTTAGCGGTGCGTGCTAATCGGCTTGGATGTTTGTTTCTTCGAAACTTTTCGAATCCAAGGTTTAAGCAGGGGGTGTTTTCTTTCATGGTTTTGTGGGTATGGGGTCTATGACTTCCATCTCGAGTTTTGCCGCTAGTCGTTTGAAGACGTCGTCGTGGGAGAGGACTTTGTTTACGCGTAGTTTTTTCAGCGTTGCTATTACTGTCGCATCCCTCCCCCCTAGGCCGTGAGAGTAGGCGTGTTCAACAAGACTGTCGAGGGCCTCCATCATTATCTGCCTATCGAAGTCTATGATCTTCATGTTTTCAAGGTTGACGAAGCATTCGATTTTTCTGCGTGCTGCTTCCGCGGGAAAATGTCTTACGAGGTAGTGAGCTACTTCCATGACGATAATGGTGTTGCAAACGATTTCACCCGTTTTTATGGTTTCACGCATGGGTTCACGCACATAGCCGTGTTCCGGTAGGCGTTGGTCGAAATAGTAGCACCACATGTTGGAGTCGATAAAAATCATTTCTCAATCACTCTTGTTTCTCCGCGGTTTCCCAGATTTCCTTAAGCTTTAAAGGGCTTATTTTAGGGGTTCCTTCCTTTATGCAGCCCTCCATCTCTCTTATGAATTCTTCGGGTGAAATCGGCGGCATTATTATAATCCTCTCGTTCTCCACCTTCATCCGGGCTTTTCCCCCTGCTTTCAGCCCAACTTTGTCACGTGCCTCCTTCGGTATTAAAACCCTGCCCTTATCGTCAACATCCACTTCTTCAACACTCATTTCCCACTAGGTTTATTCCCACGGTGGGAAAAATATAAACTTTGCTCACAAAACCGAAACAGGAGACAATTAAATCGAAATTAATTACTTTAAACGACCATGACCCTCCTAGTTAAGCACACCACCTCCACATAGCGCGCACTTCAGATTCTTCACAAGGCTCAGCAACCTGCCGCCAGCCTCGCTGCAGACAAGTATCCCTAGAGCTCGCAGCCCGGTTGCCAAACCATAGCACTGGGCATCGTGATCAGGACTTTTGCGTTGCTCAGAGATGCCTTGTTGCCGTCTGGAACCCTGTGGCGAGGCTGAGCCTGAAGTCGAGATGGTAAATTTTCCCGGGGCTGCTCCAGTCGTGGTGCGTGATTCTACTGTTCGGAGGCTTATCTGCTACTGCCTGCTATGCCGCGTTAAAACTCTAGAGATGTTTATATAAGCCGCCTATAGGCTTATTCGGGTTGAAACATCTTGAGGAAGTTAGAGGACTTGTTGGGCGTCGCGGCACGGTGGAGAAGGATGCTTTCAATGATAAGCCGTCTTTAAAAATGGAGGCGCTGTCAGAAATTTTTTCAAGGCCTACGCTGGTGGAGGCTGGGGGTAAATGATCCATGAGTATGTGAGCAGGATAGAGGAGGCCTGCGGAGCCGCTAAGACTAAGGACTTTATCGTTATATTGAAACAGGATAGGAGGGAGGAGGCTCTTAAGAAGGCTCTTGAGAAAAGCAGTGTGTTGGCTGAGGTTCACGGTGTGGCTGTTAAGGCGAGCTTCATGGGCAGGGAGTTCACAGCGTTCACAAACGGGAGGCTGATGTTTAAATCCCTCCGGGACAGGGATGAGTTGAAAACGCTGCTTGAGGAACTCTTCAAGTAAACCGATTCCCTCTGTTTTCAAGCTTTTTAAAGACCCGGTATGAGGGCTTTGGGTTGAGGATTATTGTCCCCTAGGGAAACGGAGCTAGCCGGCTGCCTTTATGTTTCCGTCGCAGCAGTCATCTGGGGCTTCAACGGTGTGATTGTCAACAGGGTTCCTTTAAACGCTTACGCCACGGCTTTCTTCAGGGTTTTGTTCGCCAGCCTGGTTTTAACCCCTCTGCTGCTTCTAACCAGGAGGCGGGAGGCTTTTCAAGCAGCCGGAGCCTGGAGGAGCATGCTTGCCCTGGGATTATTGCTGAGCATGGGCTGGGCTTTCCTCTTCCAGTCTATGAGGCTCATCGCCGTCGCCGACGCTGTCCTGCTTAACTACATGGCGCCGGTTTTCGTAGCGTTTTTATCACCCTTGTTTCTGAGGGAAAGGGTTGAGAAACCAGTGATCCTCGCCCTAGCCATGTGCATGGTTGGAATGCTGATGATTTCATACGGTTATGGTCTTCAAAGCGTGGGCTTAAACATGCTCGGGGTAGTATACGGGCTGCTCGCCGGCCTGGCTTACGCCGGGTTCATCATCCTGTCGAAGAAAACCCTGGCAAACTGTTCAAGCCTCACCGTGGCCTCCTACTCTTATCTTGCCAGCACGCTGATTCTCTCACCCACGCTGTTAAACATGAATCCTTCTTTAAACCTGTCTTCATGGATACTGCTGCTCATCCTAGGCGTCTTCAACACTGCTTTCGCCGTCACACTCTATTTGAAAGGCCTAAAGCTGATTAAGGCTCAGAAGGCTGTTATCTTCACCTATCTGGAGCCGGTTAGCGCCGCAGTCGCCGGGTTCCTCCTGCTGGGTCAGCAGCTCACCCTGCAAACTTTAACCGGTGGACTGATGATTCTTTCAGCAGGATACTTAGCGGGATCCAGGTAGCCTTGGGGGAAGAATTATCCTCCGAGTGCTCTCTCAAATATTTTCTTAACGTCGTTCGGAGTCAACGGGTTGGGATGCTTGTCAAGGTTCCTCGCGTAGGAAAGCGCGTCCGCAACCATAGCGTCCAGCTCTGAAGGCTTAACCCCCAGCTCCACGAGGCTTCTCGCGACACCCGTCCTGTGCGCAGCCCCCTCGATGCTTTCAACGAGGCTCAGCCCGTTTTCGAAGCCGAGTTTCACAGCAGCATCCTCAAGCCTGCTGAGACCCCTTTCAAGCTCAAACCTCAAGACGTGGGGGAGCAGAACACCGTTTGCAAGACCATGGTGAACACCGTGATAATTGGTCAAGTAGTACCCCATGCCGTGGACAGCCACGGTTCCAGCGCAGTTTATCGCCATGCCTGCGAGCATGCTGGCGTAAAGCATGTTTTCCCTAGCCTCAGCCGCTCCTTCAGCCGCTTCAACGATGCTTCCAAGAATTATCCGAGCCGCCTCCAGGGCGAATAGGTCGGAGAGGGGTGTGGACTCCTTGGAGAGGAAGGCTTCCACCGCGTGGGACAGAGCGTCGAAACCAGTGTAGGCAGTGAGCTGTTTCGAAAGACTGTTGAGAAGGTCAGCGTCACCTATGGCGACGCTGGGCGTAAGAGGGGTTCCCAGAAGAACCTCCTTCCTTCTTCTCCCAACGTTCGTTAAAACCGCGTACCTTGTGACCTCGCTCCCGGTGCCGCATGTTGTTGGAACAGCCACAATGGGGAGGGCTTCACTAACCTCGTTCGGAGCAAAGCTTTCCTCAAGCCTCGCTCCACTCTTCAAGAGGAAGGCGATGCCCTTAGCGGCATCCATCGCGCTCCCGCCCCCCAGTGCTATGACAAGGTTGCATCTGTTTCTCCCGCCTTCCTCAGCACCCTTGTAAACTGTTTCCAGGGATGGGTTTGGCTCAACTTGGTCGAACACAGTCACGTTTAAACCCGATTCTTCAAGGATTTTGACAAGCGTGTTCAAGTAGCCGCTTCTCCTAGCGAAGCCTCTGCCCGTTACGAGTAGACACCTGTCTCCAAGCCTGGCTGCTTCACCGCCCAGCCTGTTTAAACTCCCCCTTCCGAAGACGATCTTAGTATGCAAGTGGAATGTGAAAGGCCTCATAATAATCCCTTTGACCCTTCTGGGTACTTATTTTTTTCCCAGCGGAAACCAGTAGCCTCTTCAACGCTCAGACCCAGCCTGTTTTAAAGCTTATTACAAGGATGTTTAATGAGCATTCGATGAAAACGTTTCGCCTACTGGTCTCTCTAGACGAGGCTCTTCAACTAATCTACGGGAGGATAAGCCGGGTTGAAAAGGTTGAGGAGGTTGAGCTGGATGATGCTGTGGGAAGGGTTTCAGCGGAGAACGTGAAGGCTCCTTTCGACGTTCCTTCTTTCGACAGGTCTGCAATGGACGGTTACTGCGTTAGGGCTGAGGATGTTTACGGCGCGAGCCAGTTTAACCCCGTTAGGCTCAGGGTTGTGGACGCGATTGGTGTCGACGAGGAGCCCCGCAGGCCAGTGGGGGCTGGAGAATGCATCCAGGTTGCTACGGGCAGCATTATCCCGGAGGGGGGTGACGCCGTTGTTATGTATGAGCATACCGAGCGGGTTGGTGAAGAAGTCCTCGTGTATAGGCCCGTCTACCCCGGTGAGAATGTTTCCAAGAAGGGTTCAGACATTCCTTGCGGGAGGGAGATTATCAGGGAGGGCGATTACCTTAACGCTTCCAAGATAGGTGTTTTAGCAGCCCTAGGGGTAGCTAGGGTTAGGGTTTACGAGAAGCCGAGGGTCCTCATAATCCCGACTGGAAGCGAGCTGGCTAAGGTGGGGGGTAGCAAGTCAGCCATGCAGATATACGATATAAACTCTCACACGCTCGCCGCCGTGGTTAAGGAGAACGGGGGGATACCTGTTTTACACGAGATTGTTCCTGACGATGAAAAAGAGGTTGAGAAGGCGTTGGAAAAGGGTGTTGAGAGCAGCCTCATCGTGATAACCGGGGGGAGCTCAGTCGGCGCGAAGGACATTATTTACGATGTTCTCAGCAAGAGGGGGGAGGTGCTTTTCCACGGTGTACAGGTTAAGCCTGGGAAACCAACTGTGGGAGCGGTCTTCGAGAACAGGGTTGTGCTGGCTATGCCGGGCCACCCTACTTCCTGCTTGAGCAACGCCTACCTCTTCCTAAGGCCTGTTTTAAGAAGGATTGCAAGGCTGCCTGAAGCCGGGTTGAGGACGGTTAGGGTTAGGCTCGCCAGAAGGGTTGTTTCAACCCTTGGGCGAAGGTTCTTCCTGACAGTCAGGATTAGGAACGGGGAGGCTGAGCCTGTTTTCAAAGAGTCGTCTGCGATAACCAGCATGGCTGAAGCCGACGGTTATATTGTGATACCTGAGAACGCTGACACTGTTGAAAAAGGAGACCTGGTTGAGGTCCATCTTTTCCAGTAGGCTGATCAACCAGTTATGTTTATAACCCTGAGCAGTGGTGAAATGTAAATGATCGGAAGAGGGAAAGCGGGAGTGTTCTCAACCATCCTTATGATTCTTATTGTGGTCGCCATGCTCCCAGTCAGGGCTGGCGGTGAAGAGGTCAGGGTCAACTGGCTTGTCGAGGGAAACCCTGGATTCTTTTTCGACGTTGCCTTCTCAACCTGTGAGAGTGGCCTGCACATCTACGTGGCTGGCTTCGACTCCTCTGCTGAGAGCGGCTTCCCCCAGATGCGTGTTGAAAAGAGACTTAAGAGCGATGGCTCGCTGGTTAAAAACTGGACATACATGCCCTCGGAATACGGTGGGTTGTTGTATGACTGTGTAATAGCCGGCGATAGGATTTATGCTGCTGGAGCAGTATACTCTGTTAACGAAAGCAGCTGGGTGATTCTCGCTCTAGATCTTGACTTGAACCTGCTCAGCCTCGTCAACCTGACGACGATACGTGGGGCGGCGATTTCAACCGTTTGCGACCAGGAGTTCCTCTACGTCGCTGGCATCAGCCCAACAGGATCCAGCGAGGGAGTGCGCGTCAGAAAGATGAGGCTGAGTGATCTGAGCCTCGTTAAAGAGTATTCCTCCAATCTTTCAGATGTGAACTACGCTTACGATATTGCTCTAAACCCTTCAGGCAGCCAGATATGGGTTGTGGGCAACGTCAACTCTGAAAAATGGAGGGTTGAAATCCTGGATAAGGATCTTAACCTGGTTAAACATTTGGAGGCTGACATCGGTTCCTCAGCAACCTCAATAGGCTTTGACGACGACGGGTATTCCTATATTGTTGGGGACGGTGGAGTGCTTAAGCTGAGCGGAGACGCTGGAGAAGTTAAGAGGTATTCTCAGCCGGTGCTTTTCGCTAAAACACTTTGGTTAAACAATCGTCTTTACGTGGCTGGCGGTGAAAGCGTAGGCGACTACCTTAGACAGGTCCTGTATGTTTTCGACCGTGAGCTTAACCTGCTTAACAGGACGGTCATAAGCATGAGTATGGATGCGGATGCGATGTTCCTCATGGGTAAAATGGCTTCAGACGGTGAAAACATTTACGTAGCGGGTCTAGCATACGTCGGCTACTACGACTATGAATGGGTCGTATGCTCGATAAAAGTCGGTAGTTACGCAGCTCCCTGGTATGTGGAATACTGGTACGTATTGCTGGCCCTCGTAGCAGTGATGCTGGCTGTTTCAGCACTTCTCCTACTGCTTATGAGGAGGAGGAAGAGGTTACAGCAGGCTCCGCGCGAGGAGCATCCTCCTGAAAAAGAGGAGCAGCAGGGGGATACGCGTCCAATAGGCTGACTGGCGGCTCTACAGGTCTTCAACGGTTATTTCCCTATTCTCCTCGGCAGACCTTCTGGCTGAGAGAACCAGGTTTAGGCTTCTAGCACCCTCCTCTATAGGGTTCCTCGTTTGACCATCTCTCTCTATACTTGTGAGGAAGTCCAGGTTTACTGCTTCCGTAAGATTCTTTCTAGACGCTATGGTGATCTGCTCCTCCCACGGCTTGTTCGTAGGTGTGAAAACCGCGTTATTAGCGTCGGTGAAGAGAACAGTCATGTTCCTGGAGACGATGTTCAACTCGTGAAGCCACTTGTTCGGTATTGCGAAGTTCGTGGCGGATATTGCTCCAAGCCCCCCGTGTTTAAACCTTAAAACGCATACGCTGACATCCTCAACAGTATAGCCTTCAACATCCCTGTGGAAAAGATTATCCATCTTGCAGTAGACGCTCCTAGGCTCCCCAGCCATGAACCTTGAGAGATCATACAGGTGTATGATTTGCTCAACAACCTGGCCGCCGCTCTTAGACTTGTCCCTCCACCAGGGGGAGTGCAGAGAATTGCAGTAATACTTTGCGAGGAACAGGCCGACCGGCCCTGCTTCACCCTGGTCAACCATCTTCCTGAAATGCTCAACGGCAGCTCCAAACCTCAGCTGAAACCCTACCTGCGTCTTTACGCCGTGCCTCCTGGCTGCGTCAACCATGCTTCTCGCCTTAACCATGTCCAGCGCTATCGGCTTCTCGATGAAAACGTGGACACCGTTTTCAGCAGCGATCTCAACCTCGTTTGAATGCGCGAACGGGGGTAGGCAGACGTATACGGCGTCAAGCTCCTCCCTCTCAAGCATCCTTGTGAAATCAGTGTATACTGTTCCATTACCCTTCGCATACTTAGAGTTGAACTCCCTAGCCTTGTCCTCAACGATGTCGCAGAAGGCAGCCAGTTGAACATCTTTCATGTTTGAGAGAACCTGCATGTGCGCGTTAGCTATCCCTCCGCAACCTATTAGACCGATCCTGAGCACCATGGTTCAACCCGATTTTCATAAGGGTAATAAACTTAACTGGAGAAACCCGTCTCGACCGTTACCGGTACCAGTCTAGACTGTTCTCAACATAGGTGATCATGCTGTTGAAGAAACCCTTCGCCTCGCTGTTCATTCCTGTTTCAGCTATAAGCCTCTTAGCCTCCTCAGCATGCATCTTGGAGGCTTTCCTAGCTTTTTCCAAGCCTCCGCTAAGCCTGACGATGCTCCTTACTTTTTCAACCTCATCCCTGCTTATGCTTACTCTTCCGCGGAGGCTTTTCAGAAAGCCGGATACTCCAGGATCAGGTGATTCCAGAGCATGGATTATGTGAAGAGGCTTCTTGCCGAGCCTAATGTCTCCACAAGGGGGCCTACCGTAGTCCTCATCAGAAGCGTAAGTGTCGATTATGTCGTCCTGAATGTCGAAGGCATAGCCTATGTTTACAGCAGCCTCTCTGAGAAGATGAAGATCCTTTTCTGAAGCACCTCCGAGAAGCCCTCCGGTAAGCATGGTGACCTTGAAGAGGGACGCTGCCCTCTTAGAAGCCATGACGCGCCACTCTTCAGCGTCCACATCCCTGTATTCGAAGAGCAGGTCTAGCATCTGGCTCTCGTTAACCTCCCTGTATCCTTCTGAAAGCAGGAGCAGGGTTTCAGAAATCCTCTCCATAGGGAACCCTGAGCCGATTATTGTTTGAACAGCAAGAGAGTAAGCTATGTTTCCCAGGAAAACAGCAACCCCGTCTCCAAGCCTTTCGTCAAACAAGTCTGAGAAAAACCTGTGAATAGTTTTCCCTCCCCTCCTGGTTTCCTCCCTGTCCACGAGATCGTCGTGAACAAGGATGCTCTGCCGATAGATCTCAATGCCGG
>JAFNIX010000025.1 GCA_017601225.1 Candidatus Brockarchaeota archaeon
TAGCGTTCTTCCTAATCAGGTAAGCGTTGTACGGCGCGGAAGCCACTCCGCTGGGCGTCCCTATTGTTACCAGCGAGGTTGGGTCTATCTGCTGCATGGAGAACAGCTGGTTGCCCGTGTTCCATGGCTCCGCGAGTATTAAAGCTGAGTTCATGGTCTCGTCGAAGACCAAGGGTGCTCCGCAAGCAGTCTTTAGAGCGATCTTCGGGTTGTATACGTAGGTGTAAACTATGTACGGGTTGCTGTTCCCGTAGCACGCGCTAAGACGGAGAGGCTTGTTCCACGGGTCTCCGCTCCAGTACAGGGTAGCGTTAGCATCTATGGCTCTGAAGCCCGCGTTCATCGCTTTCTGAGCATCGCTTGGAACATTTACCCATATCCAGTAGTCCTTCTCAGGCAGGAATGTCCATGAAGGATGGTCGTTCCAATAGTTTGTCTTAGTGTTGGTATGGTAGTATATTACTGGGTACCCGTATTGATCCACGTCGATCTTGAAGAGCTTCCACCCCGGTGGGAGAACATACTTGGAGTATATGCTGTGCTCGTCAATAATCTGTTCAATCATCCTCTTGGTTATTCCCATTCCAGGAGCTATTCCGAAGTCGCTCACTGAGAACAGGGTCACGTCGACATTGACTATTCTGAACGGGTCCTGGCTCCAAGTATCTATGGTTAGGTTCCAAAGCTTGAAGTAGAGCTGAATGTTCCTCATGTTCGCGGTCAGCTTAATAGGCTCCTTAAGCTCAACGTCAGCAGTACCATTATAGTAAAGTATCTTGTACGGCCTCAGGAGGCTCATCTGCCACACTATCGCGAAGTTACTGTAGTTCCCAATCGGTGCTTTAACTATGTCAACCTTCCCATCGGTAACAGCCTTAGGACCAACCAGCCCTAGTTCAGGGTTGGCATGCGTGAAGAAGAATGGAACACCTGTTGGCGCATCCATCTTCAACCCGCAGGCCTCGAGGATTATGCGGAACCCTATCTCGTAGATTTTCAGCGTGAAGTTATAGTGGCACGTTGTAGAGTATGGCGGGGATGCTTCACAGCAAATAAGCTTGAGGGTTGAGCCCTCAACATAGGTGTCTAGGACTTTAACGCCCTCATACCAGACTTCGAAGTCAACCCATCCTACTTCCCTGGTTGGAAGCCAGCCCTGTCCTCCGAAGCCTCCAGCAGCACCAAAGTACTGGCTCATATCCTCATAGAAGTCATCGAAGCCCATAGCGCTTGCGACGCCATACGGATCTAGCTGATCCATCGTCGACGGGTTGGGTCCAGCGTAGAACTCCATGTCTGGAAGTACTACGAACCCGTTCCTACCGTTCCACCAGAAGGTTAAGGGAGCTTCCTTCCTGAAGCCCATCGTCGCGGGAAGCCATATTTTAGCCGCGAATTCTGATACTTGCTGCGGCAGCTCGGCTGCGCTCCAGAAGTTCACGTCAACCCAAGTCATGTTACACGTTACATCAACTCCTCCCTCCAGATAGTCTACACCTCCGCCTACAGTGTAGTTCGCGATGGCGACAGTACTGAAGTACCATTCTACAGCCAGCCTTATCGTAGTGGTTCCAACTGCGGGAACAGGGTATCTTAAAGCGAATATTCCTGGAGCAATCCTTGTAGCCGCCAGCGGGAACAGGTTTTTGAAAGCCGTGTCGAAAGCATAGACCTCAGCCTTCATAGTCCACCAGTTGTTACCGTAGCAGTCTAGCAGCGTCACCTGGGTCCATTCCACGTTGTCAACCGTGATTACGTATGTTCCGTTAGGCGCTAAATCACCCTCCTCATATGTGATCCTAAGCACTGTCGTGTTAGTCTTGTAGAGCAGTACGAAAGTCATGTTGTTAACAAGGGAAGAGCCCGCCCCTGTTGTATCGTTTATCCTTGGAAGCCTTAGCACTACCCACCCGACCTTGAGGTTGGGCGTGTAGGGGGCAATGCCGCCGGTTAGCGTATTGCTCTTTACGAATTCTGATCCAACCGTCCCGTTGGTGAAATATTTGCCATATAGCTTTCTAACCCAGCCGGTGACGGGAGTGTTCTGAATGTATGTTTTACCATTGTAGGACGAGTTGTAGAATACTCTTAGCTCAGCACCGGCTATCGGGAACCCTAGCTCGTCTTGGAACTGCATCGTAACGTAGTAGAGCCAGACCTCGTAAACCCCGTATTTCTTGCCTCCGACCGTCGCGGTGGAGTCCACGGTCTTGGGGCTGGTTATCCAGCTCTTGCCCGGGTATGTTCCCTCAATGGTTGTAGCGTTTAAAAGCGTGTATAGCCCTATGGCTTGGGGTGTGCCCGTCTGAGGCCCTATTTTCAGAACAGTATAGTTGAAAATCGTTATCGGCGTTGTTTCGGTGCCTATCTTCAGCTTTATTATTAGAGTGTAGTTTATCTCCCAGTCAGTTGCAGCCCTGTCCCAAGCGTTTCCCGGCAGCTCGGGTATTGTTACCCAGCCGTCTTTATCTGCCTCACCCCATTTTACGAGAGGCCAGTTTTCAAAGCTCCATGTCCCAGTCCAGCTTAATGGCTTAGTGCTATTGTAAAGGTATGCTACTGCACCGGAAACCGGTTTTCCCCAGTCGTCAACGATTTTGAACTTCCATTCTCCAGGTGGATACGCCCATTGGGCTGTTACAGCCAGCGGCGCAGCCACCAGGAGGATTATGGACAGTATTGCTGCGATCGAGCATATTTTCTTCAAACTATGGTGATTCAAATCCGTTTCACCTTCGGTTTAGCCCCATTAGGCTTATTTAAAAGGGTTACTTGTTCTAGCATGATGTAACGTTTCTTAGAAAGTTCTAGTGGAGTAGAACACTGTTTTCAGGGAGTTTTAACCCGATAACTCAACCTCGGCTTCCACTGGAGCGCCCTTCTTCGACAATAGCCGTATACCTAGTTAAAAGGTTTTGCCCCATTCATCATTTTTCGAGATGACGGGAGAGCGTGCTCTGAAAAGTTAGGATTAGAAATTTTCGCCTAATGGGGGAAACTTTACGATACCATCTCCGTGCACGCGGTCTTCCATGCGGCTTAGCGCGCGCTATATGCGGTTTAAAGAATCGAACAATCTGTTTGAAAAAAGCGATTTTATCCCTCTTCATTATATCTCAAGCGATCCTGCTATTAGCTGCTTCCATAAAGGCACAAACTTTAATTTCCTGTTTTCCAGTTCAGCCTCATCCTCATAGTCCCACGTTACCACCAGCAGGTCTTTACACCCCAGTTCCTTGCCCGCCTTCAAAAGAGCCTTAACCTCCCTTTTATCCACCTCGTCTCTACCTGAAGCATAGGTTACTTGGATTAACCGTCTTATTTTCAAGCCCTCTTTAACAAGGAAGTCAACCTCGTTCTGCTGGTAATCCTTCCAGTAGTAGAAGCTTAACAATGGTTTTTTATTCGTCTCCCTCAACAACTGTAGGAAGACAGCGTTCTCCATCAGCCTGCCATAGTCAAGCGAGAGCCTAAAGACCTTTGTTAACCCGGTGTCTGCCAAGTAGACTTTCCTAGGCCATGTTTCTCTTTCATGCGCCTTAGGCGAGAATTTTCTTAAAAAGAAGATGAAAGAAGTGTCCTCCAGGTTCTCGACGTACCTGTAAAGGGTTGCCGTGTTAAACCGGGTTCCCCCCGACACAAGTTTTCTTTCAATAGCACGGATGCTCATTTCCCTTGAAAAGTTTTGCATAAGATGATTGAACACGAACCTTGCGAGAGTAATGCTTCTCACTCCGTGTCTCTCTACGAAATCCTTGAAGAACACTAGGTCTAAGTACTCCTTAAATATCCTTTCTTTTTCCCCTCCCAGGACTATTTCAGGGAATCCTCCTTCCTCCAGATAGTTCCCTAATTCTTTTTTAACCCTCCCAACGCTTTCAAGAAGGCCTGTTTCGACGCTAATGTTTTTAGCGGTCAGGTACTCTCTGAAACTGAATGGAAGCAGCAGGTATGAAACGCTTCTCCCCCGGAGCTGAGTAGCTATCTCTCTGCCCAAAAGCCTGGAAGAGGACCCGGTTATGAATACTTTTAGCCCCCTGTTTAACAGGCTTCTAACCAGAGTCTCCCATGACTCAGCGTTTTGAGCCTCGTCTAGGAAAACGTTTTCAGGCGGACAGCCGAGTGTTTCCGGAAAAATCTCAAGTATTATTTTTAAGACTTCCAACGGCTTTAATCCCTTTAAAAAGGGCTCTTCAAAATCCAGGTAAATGGTTTCATCCCTGTTGAGCTTAGAGATCATGTTGAAGAAATAATATGTTTTACCAGACCTTCTTGGACCCGTTATGACAACAGCTTTCTCCCTCACCGGCTTCACTTCTAATTCTCTCTCAACCATCTTGGGGAAAACCCTTTTTCGGAATGAGATTAGGAAGTCCCTGATGAAACCTGTTTCCATATTTGGATTCTCTATGAGAACAATTTATAAAGTTTTTGTACCCATTATGAATATAAATCTTAATCAGAACGTGCAGGCACC
The DNA here is from genome assembly GCA_017601225.1 of Candidatus Brockarchaeota archaeon. Taxonomy (GTDB): domain Archaea; phylum Thermoproteota; class EX4484-205; order EX4484-205; family JAAOZP01; genus JAAOZP01. The sequence goes on from JAFNIX010000025.1 coordinate 4,478, forward strand.
ACGCTCGAAAGGCTTGCCAAAGCGTGCTAGGGCTCGTGGGCCCTAAGCATCTGAAACCGTTTATCGAAATCCATTATCAGGGGCTCAGTAAACTCTTCCTTTAAAATACTCACCTGCCTGATGATCAAAGCTTTTACGGTGCGCGCTATTATGTGTTTAGACCAATAGCGAGCGCGAAACTTGATTCCAGCCTTGACCCGCTGATGATTTATGCAAGCCTTAACATAAGGCGTCAGACCCGTATAAAACATATTGAAAAGACATTTAAACGGTCCCCCGTAGGCTGAGGCATGCTTACAAGAAGGAGAGAGGAGGAGAATCCGCCTCCTCCCCCGGTTGAGGAGTCTGAGGAGGAGCATACTTCAGAATACTCTTTGAGAACCCCGACGGGCATAGTTGGCTTAGACAAGATTATAGACGGTGGGCTGCTGAGAGGTAAAACATATCTTGTGGCAGGGGAAACAGGCACGGGTAAGACTATTTTCAGCCTCAGGTTTATCCTGAAGGGTATTGAGATAGGTGAGCCCTGCGTCTATGTTCCTTTCGACGAGACTATTGAGAGCACTGTTGAGGGAGCACTGACACTCGGCTGGGATCTTGAAACACCGATGAGGAGGAACATGCTTAGAATGCTTGATGCTAGGCCTTTCTTCGCCGAGGTGACGAGGGAGAAGTTTATGGCTGAGGTTGTTAGGGAGATTGTTAAGGAGCTTAAGAGGCATGTTACGGAGATAGGTGCTAAGAGGCTCGTCATAGATCCTGTAGCACCACTCGTCGGCGAGGTTGTCGACGTTTCTTGGACGAGGGACTTCATAAGGGGGTTTGTGACCGCTGTTGAAAAGTTCCTCGGCTGCACCACTATCATAACCAGTGAGGTCCCTACTGGCAGCGGCCTCCTAAGCAGGTTCGGCGTTGAAGAGTTCCTCTCCTCAGGAATAATAAAGCTCTCAATAACCCCGATTGAGAACAGGAATCTTAGGACACTTATGGTTAGGAAGCTAAGGTGGACCAGGGTCGACCTGACGCCTTACGTTTACGAGATTAAGCCTTTAGAGGGCATAGTTATACTGGATCCTCTCCACGAGTATGTGAAAAAGCTTAAGGAGTAGCCGAGAGTTATAACATTTCCCTTAGCATGCTTTCCATGGGTTTTTAGGGACCTTTTTTAAACCTGTTTCCTTAAGGCTATACGACACATAGGCTAAACCATGAATTGTTGGATAGCTGCCCCCAGATACAGCATTAGGAACGAGGTGAGCATCGCTGACTGAGGACTAGCCTTAAACCAGCATACTATTGCTGCTGAAAGCAGGAGCGCGCTCAACCCTCCTGAAACTACTTGAATAAGCCCCGCGGCGAGGCTGGGCGGGTTTAAAACAACGAGGATCAGGCTGTAGAACAGCTGGGGGAGGAAGCAGAATGGCAGAGCCGTCAGGAATCCTGTTTCAACACTCCTCTTCTGGAAAACCGTTCTAGGAACAAGGTAGGACAATAATAGGCTTAGGGCTACGCTGCCCAGCGTTGACGAGAAGCTTACGTTGGCAACCGGGATCAGGAGGGCTAGGCCCATCTTAGCGTAGAGGCTTGAGGCTGAGAGGCTGAGCACTATCAGCGCAGCCATAGGCGGCACCATTCTGCTAGGCATTCCCGTGAAGAACCATACTGGGACGAGTGTCTCGAAAACCCTGGGGAGCTCCCCCGATGTCGGGGGCGGCAGTAGTCCTGATTTTAAAGCAAGATAGACCCTCCTGCCCTGCTCGCTTAAAGCATACTTCTTGTCGCCTGTCTGCTCAACCAGCTCCCCGAGGGCTAGGAGATTATGGTAGAGGCTGCCAGTGCTCAGGCCCAGCTCCCTCTTAAGATCCTTAATGCCCATCGGCCCGGATTCCCCTAGCTTCATAAGCAGGGCTCTCCTCTTTCCATATGAGAGGGCGAGTATAACCTTCTCCAGGCCGTTCTCCTCCACGGCTTTAAACCGGTTAGAGGAATATAAAAACATCGTGTCCCCCAAGCTTTATACGGTTTAATGCTAACATGCTTTGAGCCGGTTTGCTTCCTAAAGCCTTTCTAAGCTGGTGACTCTCAGTGTTCAGCAGGCCTGTAGGAGCCGAGCAGCCTGATCTCCACAGTCCTACGCTTGAGCTTCTCCAACGCCCGGCGCACACCTGGTTCCCAAGAGGCGCCTTCAAACTCGACTAGAAACATGTATTCCCATGGTTTCCCCCTGACTGGTCTAGACTCTATCCTGGTCAGGTTTAAACCGTGCTTCGCGAAAACTCCGAGAGCCCTGTAGAGCGAGCCGGGCTTATGCTCAAGAATCATTATAAGCATTGTTCTCGCAGCCCCCTTAAACCTCTTGGAGGCTTCTCTAGAGAGGACTAGGAAACGGGTGTAGTTCTCCCGCTCATCCTGAATATTCCTAGCCAGGATTCTCAACCCGTATTCTCTCGCAGCGGCCTCTGAGCACACCGCCGCCCCACCCCTGGTTTTAGCCGCCATGAATGCAGCCTTAGATGTGCTTGAAACCTCCCTTATCCTTGTGTCTGGAATAACCCTGTCTAGAAACATCCTGACCTGCGCAAGCGCGTGAGGGTTGGAGAAAACAATCCTAATGTCTTCAAGCCTCCTCTCCCTGGATGAAAGGTGGAAAGCTATTTTCAAAACCTCCTCGCCAACTATGCTGAGGCTGGAGGAGGCTAGGCAGTCAAGGGTCTCTGAAACAGGGCCTTCAAGGCTGTTTTCAACAGGCGCAACCCCGTAGTCAGCCTCAGCCTCTTCAACGCTTTTAAAAACGCTTCTAATAGTCGGGTAGGGCTGGAGAGCGTAAGGCTTACCGGAGAAGTATTTCTCAGCAGCCTCCATCGTGAATGAGCCTTTCGGCCCCAGGTAGGCGACTTTGAAACAACCCTGGACCCTCCTGCTGTGATCTATCAGGATGCTGAAAACCTTTTCAACCATAGCAGGATCCAAGCCTCTTGCAGAAGCCTTTTCAATAGCATGCTTGTAAACCTCTCTCTCCCTCTTCTCATCTACCACGGGTAGCCCAAGCCTCTTCTTCTCCCCGCCTATCATTCTCGCAAGCCTGATCCTCTCAGCAATAGTGTCTACAAGCTTCTCATCAACCCTGTCGATCATTCTTCTCAGCTCCTCGATTCTCAATCCTTAGCCACTCTCCCTACGAGGCCGGCCCTAGCGTAATGGTCGACGAGAACCATTGCTGAAACGGCTTCAACCACTGGAACAGCCCTGGGAGCTATGCAGGCATCAAACCTTCCCCCGGAAAGATCCAGGTTGACGCTTCTCATCTCCTCAAGGTTGACTGTGCGTTGAACCCTAGCTATGGAGGGAGTAGGCTTAAAGGCTGCTCTGAAAACTATTATTCCCCCTGTTGAAACACCCCCTACAACGCCCCCGTCGCTAATCCCCATGACCTCAACCCTCCCATCCCTGACGGTCAGCTCATCGTTGAACACGCTCCCCCTCATGCCGGATGCTTCGAAGCCCCTGCCGAACTCCACTCCTTTAACGCCTGGGATAGACATCACTGCCCTAGCGAGCTCAACGTCCAGCCCCTCTAGAAGCGGGTCTCCCAAGCCAGGTGGCACACCGTATATCCTGCACTCCACAACCCCGCCCACACTGTCCCCTTCCCCGGATGCTTCCTCTATCTCTCTCATCATCATTCTTGAAGCATCCTTGTCTACGCATCTGACCGGGGACTCGTAAACCCTTTTCAAATCCTCCTCGCTCGGCTCACCCTTGTAGACGGCTCCGCCTATCCTGGTTACGTGAGCGTATATTCTAACCCTTTTTGTTTCGAGAAGCTGGGCTGCGAGCGTGCCTGCTGCAACCCAAGCCGCGGTGAACCTTCCGGAGGAGAACCCTCCCCCCCTGTAGTCGTTGAAGCCGCCGTACCTCACCCTGTAAGGATAGTCAACGTGGCTAGGCCTAGGAGTATTCCTGATCCTCTCGTAGAAACCCGGGTCAGCCTCCTTGTTCCAGACAACTATCAGCAGGGGGGCTCCTGTGGTGAAACCCTTGAAAACCCCTGTTAGGATTTCGAAAGAGTCCTCCTCAACCCTCGCCGTTGAGCCGTATCCAAACCTTCTGCGGGAGAGGCTTAGCCTAATCCTATCCGCGTCAACGCTTAATCCGGCTGGGAAACCCTGTATCAGCGAGCCGACGAGCCTGCCGTGGCTCTCCCCGAAGAAGCTGAAGACAATAAGCCTGCCCAGAGTGTTCAAACCCATTGTAGCTCAACCCCTGTCTCTAAAACCCAGCTGTAGAACCCAGGGTTAGACTTTGAAACAGAGCCCGCGTTAAGTATTGTCGTCTCGCCCTCAGCAACGGCACCCGCCATTATAAGCATCATCTCTATCCTGTGGTCGCCGCCAGCGTCAACAGCCGCACCCCTCAGCCTGCAAGGCCCCTCGATTAGGATCTCGTCGCCGTTGAAAAAAGTTTTCACACCCATTTTCGAAAGAGCCCTGGTGATGAGCGTAGCCCTCGTCGACTCCTTCGACTCAAGCCTTCCAACGTTCCTCAGAATCGTCTCACCCTCCGCGGCTGTCGCGGCTAGCGCCAGAGCAGGAACCAGGTCCGGGATGCCGGAGCAGTCTATTACACATGCTTTCAGGAGACCGGTGTTCTCAGCTATAAGCGTATTGCCCGACCACCCTATTTTAAGCCCCATCCGGCTTAGTATTTCAACAATCTCCCTATCCGGCTGAGGCTCGTCGACAAGCCCATGCACCTTAACACTGCCGCCTGAGACCGCCGCCATCGCTAAGGGTATTGCTGAAAGAGAATAGTCTCCGGGAACAGTATGGTTGAAAGGCTTAGGCTCCCCGGGTTCAACCATTATGGTTTCGCCGTCTAAACTGGTTTTCACGCTGTGCATGCTGAGCATTCTCATAGTGAGATCCACGTAGGGTTTTGAGACAAGCACCCTGTTTTTTAAAACAACCTGGAAACCGTTTCCCAGCGTGGCCCCGGCGATCAGGAAGCCTGAAACATGCTGGCTGGACTCCGAAGCATCCAGGATAACGGTATTAGTCTTGAAACCGTTGCTCCTAACTTTTAAGGGAGGCTTCCCGTTAGCCGAGCTTGCTTCAACACCCAGCGTGGCGAACGCTTCCTCAAGCATTCTAACAGACCTCCTTCTAAGGCTATCGTCACCAGTGTAAACAGCATAGGAAGGCTTAGCAGCTAAAACAGGGGCGAGCATTCTAAGCGTTGAGGCTGAGCCTCCGCAGTAAACCTCTCCGCTCGGGCTCCGGAGCCAACCGCCTTCAACAAGCACTTCACCGCCCCGCGTTGAAACAGGCACGCCCATTAGGCTCAGCGCTCTCAAGGTTGCCTCCACATCGTCACACTTGGAGAGCCCGGTTATCCTTGAAACCCCTTTTGAAACAGCCGATATTAGGAGGCTCCTGTGAGAATACGATTTCGAGGGAGGAGCCACGTAACTGACGCTTCCAGCCCAGCCTCCTTTAACCTTTAACACGCTACTCGACGCTCGCATTCTCGTTGCACACACCTGTTTCAACAACCCTGCCGAACCTGAATAGGGCTCTGCAAACCCTTTCAACATCCTGAGGCCTCACCACAGCTGCCACGGCAGGCCCTTTTCCAGAAACCCCCGCGGCGATAGCGCCGTTTCTGAGAGCCTCTAGGGCTGGCTCAGAGTCTAGGCCGAGGGCTGTTGAAACCGCAAGCCCGTTTAGAGTCATCGCCAGCCACACGTCACCGTTTAAAGCCAGCCTGTGGGCCAGCCTCATCAAGGGTTCAACAGGCTTGAAGAGACTTGTGTCAACCCTCCCGCTGAGCATCCCGCCTGAAGGTATGAGTATGACGATCCTAAGATTATCGTCAACCAGCCTTCTCTCGATAAGCCTCCTTTCGAAATTATCCGTCACCACGATGCCGCCTAGGAGGCATGCTGAAGCATCGTCGAAAGCCCCTGTCACCGACACTCCTGTCTGGATGCTTGCTTCAACAGAGTATTTAGCCGCCTCCATCAGCCCGGCTTCCCCAGTAGCCTCTTTAAGGCATGCGAGGGCAACCGCTGAGGAGACGGCGCTGCTCGACTTCAAGCCTTTCCTCGCAGGTATTTCAGAGTAAATGCTTACTTCACAGCCCTTCTTCAGACCGTAATCCTCCAGTATCAGCCTGCAAACCTTCTCGGGAAGGCTGCCCGGCTTGAGAAACCTTCCTCCTGAGCGTATTCTGAACACTGGCTCATCAACCAGCCTGCAGCTCGCCTCAACCCTCAGCCCAACCCCTAGGGCTGCGCCCAAGCCGTTCGCCATCGCGTTAACAATGCTTACAGCGCCGTGAACCCTAGCCCTGCTCAAACACTGAGCCTCCTTACGGCTTCATCCCTCATATCCTCCAGCGGAGGATTCACGCCGAACCAGATTTCGAAGCTTTCAGCAGCCTGGTGGATAAGCATCTCGACACCAGGCACAGTGTTCAACCCTTTTTCAGAAGCCTCCTTGACGAGCCTTGTAGGATGAGGCGTGTAAACCATGTCTAGAAGAGTCTGACCCCTTCTGAGGAACCCTGTTGGGAAAGGTGTTTCAACACTGCTCCCCATGCCTACGGGCGTCGCGTTAACAACCAGGTCAGCATCCTTAAGCACCTGTTGAGCATCCTCTAGGCCACGGGTCTCAACCCTCAACCCTCTTTCAGAAAAGTGTTTCTCCAGCTCAAGCGCCCTCGCCCGGCTCCTGTTCAACACAACCACCCGGCACCCCATTGAAAGCAACGCTAAGACAGCTGCCCTCGCACCCCCGCCGGCGCCTACGACTGCTGCGAAACCCCCGCCTTCGAAGCCAGCGTTCCTCAAGGATTTCTCAACCCCAGCTACGTCTGTGTTGAAACCCTCCAGGAGACCATTCTCAGCCCTAACGGTGTTGACGCACCCGGTGAGTTCAGCAGAGTAATCCAGCCTGTCAACAAGGCTTGCTACAGCAATCTTATGCGGTATGGTTACGTTGAAGCCCAGCACCCTGTTGAGCCTGCACATTGCGACGAAGAACCTGAGCATTTCCCCGGTTACTCTCAAGGCAAGGTAGACAGCGTCTATGCCAAGCCTCCTAATAGCCCTGTTGTGGATCGCCGGGCTCAACGAGTGTGAAACCGGGTCGCCTATTACGAAGAGCAGCCTCGACTCAGACGTTGGAAACCACCCTACCATACGCCCATTCTCCTATATATTGAGACCATTCTCCTAAGGTTCACCTGTCCCGGTGCAAGAGCCTCGCCGGATGAAGCATAAGTCATGAAGCCTCCGAGAAGCGGTGCAAGTATCCTTGTGGCTAAACCCTCCTCCCCCATTCCGAAGCAGACAACCCTGCTTCCCCGGATGCGGCTCAGGAAGAAAAGCAGGCTCGCCTCGTCAACCGGGCTCCTAACCATCGTGACAATCTTATAAATATCAGCTTTCCTACGTCTCATTCCTGAAAGCATTCTACCAAGGGTCTCCACGCTCGGGGTTCCAGCCCACTCGTGTCGTGAAAGAATCAGGCCGACACCCTTCTCAGAGGCCAGCCTCGAAACCTTGTCGACAATACTGGATTTCTGCTCAACATCCACGTATCTGAAGGGGGCTTCCAACGCTTTTTCGAAAAGCCTCAGCCTCGTTTCTTCACCCCCACGGTAAGCACCACCATCCCAGCTCGGCCTTATCGTAGCCACGCAGCCGACACGTGACGACTCAACAGTCTTCAACACGGCTTCATACTGCTTCTCGCCAGCATGGTCAAGCCTAAGCTCCACAAGACTGGCGCCAAGCCTCTCGGAGAGCCTGATAGCCCTCAAAACCCTTGAAGAACTATCCGCCTTCACTGAAACACATATTCTCGGCCTCAAAACTCGAGCATCAGCTCCCCTTCCACAGGGGTTCCGAAATGCCTCCCAACCCTTGCCGGAGCATAGGCCATAATCCTGTCGCCCGGCTTAAGGTCTCTAACGCTCCTCGAGGCCTCCGGGGTAACTAACCTTATGGTTTCAGCATCCTGCAGAAAAACCTTCCCGGTTGAACCGTTTAAACCGATCTCAACCATCCTGAGAGGCCTCTTCTCAACCTTCATCCTGCATATTGTGAGAGGCCTGGCCTCTCCTGTTCTCGAAACAGCCAGGACAACGTCTCCAGACCTAAGGTCGCTAATATACGGTGAGAAACCCTTGGTTGAGAGAACATACTGGGATATTGCTCCCGCGTTAACCCGGAAGGGCCTAGGCTTCGTGAAGCCGGATTCAGAGACTTCAGCCTCAACCAGAACAAGTATTGACGAGAATGCTCCTATCAGCATGCCTTCCCCAGGGCTCATCGTGTCGCAAGCATCTATGCATGCCCTGAGCCCAACACCAGCCTCAGAAACCTTTTCGACAACAGCCTCCCGGAGGCTCAGAACTGCTTCAATACTCTTAAGCTCGTCCGCGGCTCTTGAAGCCTCGGCGACAGGCATGTTTAAAGCCACAGCGTCAACGCCGAGCTCAAGAGCCCTCAGGGCTAGCTTAGCCTCCTCGACGCTCGCGGCCTCGGCGATAATCATAGCCCTGCCCCTGAGCTTCGCGACAAGGTTCTCCCAAGGTATAACCTTCCAGTCGGATGTTTTCACAAGTATTTTTCTAAAGCCTTTCTCCACAGCCTTCAAAGCATTCTCCTCATCCCCAGAGCCTTTAACCTCCAGCTCTAGCACTGTTGAACCAGGGTCGACAACCCCATGGGGCTCTGGAGGACTCCATTTCACCAGTCTAAGGCTTTCACCCCCGCCCTCAACTACTCCCCGGCTTCTTGAAACAACCCTGTCTACCCCGGGAGCCTGGCTAACGTCCTCAGCGATAACCCATATCTCCTTCAGGACTCAGCCACCTCAAGCGCATATTCTAAGGAAGCATTATCATGGACAATCGCCTTCAGGGCCTCAGCCATCCTCCTCGGATCATCGTGTTGAAAAACATTTCTGCCTATTGAGACACCGGCTGCGCCGGCTGAAACAGCGTCGCTAACCATCTTTAGAAACTCTCTTGTTGAAGAGGTTTTAGGGCCGCCCGCTATAACCACGGGTATGCGCGTAGACTCTACGACTATCCTGAAAGACTCCGGCGACCCTGTGTAATTCGTCTTTACAACGTCGGCACCGAGCTCCACGCCTATCCTTGCGACGTGAGCAACCTCCTTTGGAGAATGCTCGTCAGCAATCTTGGAACCCCTAGGGTACATCATTGCGAGCAGAGGCATTCCTAGGACGCTGCAGACCCTTGCGGACTCTGCTAGGAAGGCCAGTTGTTCAAAGTCTGTTTCAGAGCCAACGTTAACGTGGAGGGAGAAGCCGTCTGCACCCAGTGAAAGTGCTTCAAGGGGGGTTGCGCAACGGGTCTTCCTAAGCCTGTCTAAGCCTAGGTCTGTCCCGGCTGATCCGTGTACAATGAGCCCAAGCCCGGCGGCGTCAATCATTCTCGCCCAACCCTTGTGCACAACTATCGCGTCGACACCGCCCTTAGCAAGCTCGCCCACAAGCCGCCCCATGTCCCCTAGACCCTTCACCGGCCCTATTGAGACACCGTGATCCATCGGCACTATTACGCTTCTCCCATCCTCCCTGAAAATCCTTCTAAGCCTCCTCCTTTTACCTGGTTCCGGAACGTCCAGCATGCTCAAACAAGCCTCATCTCCTTGAGCAGCTCCGCAACGAGTATTGAGCCTCCTGCAGCACCCCTCACAGTATTATGCGTGAGAACAGCATACTTAACCGTTAAAGAGCCGCATTTAGCAACCCTACCCACGACAACCCCCATCCCACCCTTGTAATCCCTGTCCAGCCTGGGCTGGGGCCTGTCCTCCTCCTCTCTAACCTGTATAACTGGGTCTGGCGCAGAGTATAGGCCCATCATCTGCGGCAGTGGTTTAAAACCTCTTAAAACCCTCTTAACCTCCTCAGTCTCAAAATCCTTCTCGAGCTCAGCAAAGACATGTAGCAGATGCCCGTCTATGGTTGGAACCCTGTTCACGCTCGCTAAAACAGGTATGTTAAGCGGCTTAAACGGTTCACCGAGTATCTTAACAGTCTCGGCCTGAAGCTTCTCCTCCTCACCCTTTATGAAGGGTATTACGTTGTCAACGATGTCGAGCGACTGGACACCCGGGTAGCCTGCTCCGCTTAAGGCTTGCAGCGAAACGGTTACAACTCTTCTCAAGCCGAACGCGTCTAGAAGTGGTTTCAACGATATCACTAGGGGCATCGTTGTGCAATTCGACTTCGTGACGAGGAAACCTTTCCAATGCTTCTCCTCGCGCTGCCTCTCTATTATGCTTACGTGGCTAGGGTTAACCTCCGGGATTATCATTGGCACGAGCGGATCCATCCGGAAGGCGCTTGCAGTGGAGACGATTTTAAAACCCTGCTCCGCAAGCATTGGTTCAATTTTCAAAGCGGCTTCGCTAGGCAGGCTTGAGAAGACGAGCTCAACATCGTTCAACGCCTCAATCCTGGTTTCCTGGACAATCATTTCTGAAGCAGGCTCAGGCGGGTCTCCTCCGAGAAGCCAGTGTGCAGCCTCCCTATACTTTTTCCCAGCGGACCTCTCTGAGGCTGTTAAAACCTTTATTTCGAAAAAAGGGTGGCTTGAGAGAAGCTTGACGAACCTCTGGCCCACCAGGCCCGTGGCCCCGAGTACGGCTACGCTAATCCTCCTCAACCCTGAAAGCCTCCTCCAGAAGCCTGAAAGCCTTTTCAACATGCTCCTCGGGAATAAGCACTATGAAGTAGGAGCCGAGCGTCAAGATGCCGTGTATGTTAATCCCCTCCTTAGCCATGGGTGCTGAAATCCTGTATAGGACGCCGGGTGTCTCATGCAGGTCTGTACCCCTTATGATTATTCCCCGCAGGCCCTGTCTCACCGCTAGGCCGACAGCATCCTCGCCGAGGAGAAACTCGTCATGCATCCTTTGAACAGTCTCCTCCCGAAGCTTCCCGGAGAAGTATGCTAAGACCTCCCTGTTGTTGGAAACGATTCCCAAGAGCCTAGGCTCATCCGTGTCGACGCTCCTCAGAACATCCATGGCCCTGCTGACAGCCCTGAGGCTCCTCCCGACGAACATGACTGCTGAGACACTGCTGTTAATGATCTCCATGCTTAACGGCGGGGCGGAGGCAAGTATCAGCGTTCCGCCGCCGCTTAGACTTTTAGAATCATAGCTTATCACCCTGACCTTCAGCGAGGGGGGAATATACTTCAGGGACGATTTATGTATGAACTTGACGCCGACATCAGCCAGGGCTGCGAGCTCCTCGGTTGTAAGCTCCTCAAGCCTTCTGGCTGACTTCACTAGACGAGGGTCAGCCGACATTATTCCGGAGACGCTTGTAACCAGAACAGTGTCCCTAGGGTTTAGGGCTGAGGCAAGTATGAAGGCGGTGGAGTCGCTTCCACCCCTGCCGAGCGTCGTAACGTTTCCCCCAGGATCCTTACCTATGAAGCCAGGCACTACAACCACGTCGAACTCTTTCAGAAGGCCTCCTACAACCTGCCTGATCCTCCTGCAGGATTCTTGAACAATTATCCTAGCGTTACCGTAGTTGCTGTCCGTCAAGATGGGCCATTCGTCTTGAGACGGGTCTAGGAAAGTGGCTTTAACACCCTTAGATGAAAGCGTGGTTGAGAAAACCCTGGCACTCGTCCTTTCACCCATTGATAGAACCTCATCCATGAACCGGGGGTCGCCGGCATCCTTGAAAAGCTGGAGAAGAGTATCCGTGGTTGATCCCATGGCTGAGACTACGACCACAACCTTGCTGCCCTTCTTAACCTCTTGGGCAACCAGCTCAGCAGCATGCTCAACCCTCTCCTTGGTTGAGAGAGCCGCGCCCCCGAATTTGACGACGAGAACCTCGTTGGAACCCATTTCTCAAAAACCTCCTAAGCTTTCAATAATAGTGGAACATGCTGTAAAAACCTTCTCCTGGAGCCTTTGAGGCCTCAGGAGGCTCTTCAACTAGTTTCGGAGACTCAAGCATAGGGCCGCACACCTCGCTGCGTTTAAAAATTTTACTTGAGGCGCCCGCTGCCTATTACTGCCGTTTATAATTGGCTTTAACCAAGATTAGGAGTCATAAAGGGTGGATTTGAACACTCGGTAACGCGTCACTGCTTATTATGCTTCAAGAGAAAATACTTGTAGCCTGCTACAAGCGCCTCCTCAGCAGCCTTCAAAATGTTTGTTGAAACACCTATCGTCGTCCACCTGTTGCCGTTTGATTCAAACTCGGCAAGTATCCTTACTGACGCTGCAGTACCGGAGGGAGCGTCTATCTCCCTAACCCTGAAACCCGTCAGGGAAACGTAGGCGATCCCAGGGTAAACAGGGCTTAGGGCTTTTTTCAAAGCACTGTCGAAAGCGTTTACAGGCCCGTTTCCCTCTGCTGAGGCAGACATGCTGACACCGCCGACCCTCACTTTAACGACGCACTCAACAATCTGCCTGTCTCCAAGCCACGTTACGATCGAGGTCCAGTGTTCAAGCTCGAAAAGCTGGGAGGGACCGTGAAGAGCCTCGTGGAGGATCAGGAAAAGGCTTCCGTCAGCATCCTCGAAAACATAGCCTTTCGACTCCAGATCCTTAATACTTTTCAGAGCCTCAAGTATCCTTGGATCCCTCCTGTCGACTTCAAGGCCCATTTCTTTAGCTTTGGCTGCAAGGTTCGCAGTCCCAGACTGCGAGGAAACAATTATGGCGCTTGTGCTGCCGAAGATAGCTGGGTCAGTGAACTCGTAGGCCTCCCTGTTTTTTAAAACAGCGTCGCCGTGAACACCGCCCTTATGGGAGAAAGCATACTTGCCTACGAAAGGCTGCCTGGGATTCTCTTCAAGCGAAGCGATGTCACGCAAATACCGGGAGACCGTTGAGAGCATTCTCAGGTTAACATCCATTTTATAGTTGAACTTCGCAGCAAGCACGCCTATGACCTGAACAAGGTCTGCGTTGCCACACCTCTCCCCTATTCCGTTTACCGTGCCCTGCACCATCACCGCCCCTGCTTTAACAGCAGCAACACTGTTGGCGACAGCCATACCCGTATCGTTATGAGCGTGAATCCCCAAAGGAGTTTCAAGAAGCCCTTTAATTTTCTTAACGGCCTCGTAAATCTCTAGAGGGTCTGAAGCACCCCTTGTATCCGCTAAAACCAGGAAGGAAGCACCGGCCTTCTCAGCAGTCTTCAAAACCTCTAAAGCGTAATCAGGGTCATCCCTGTAGCCGTCGAAAAAATGCTCAGCGTCGAAAACCACTTCCATGCCGGATTCCTTCAAATACTTAACACTATCGTAAATCATGCTCAGGTTCTCCTCGAGCGTCGTGTTCAAAACATCCTTAACGTGCAGAACCCAGGATTTCCCGAATATTGTTGCAGTCGGAATATTTGGCTGAACAAGGTATTTTAAATCAGGATCCTCCTCAACCCTAACCCATGGCTTACGGGTCCTTCCGAATGTTGAAACCCTCGCCCTCAGCCTGTATTTCAATATTCTCTGGAAAAAGGAGACGTCAACCTGGTTAGTCTCGTTAGGCCAACCGCCCTCAATATAGTTAACCCCAAGGTCGTCAAGCTTTAGGGCAATCTTAATCTTGTCTTCAAGCGAGAAGTTTACGCCGACAGCCTGGTTGCCATCCCTGAGGGTTGTGTCGAAAATAAGGATCTTACTCTCCTCCAAGGCTAATCTTCCCTAAGCCGTTTCAACCTAGGGTCGCTGGAGACAGCTGGATGATTAGGGTCAACCATCACGATTTCAAACCACTTGTAGACCCCGTCTTCCCCAACCCAGTATGAGCCTAGAACACGCATGTTGGGATATTTGCGGGCAGCCCTCTCCTCAGCCATCTTCTGCCTGCTCTTACCAGGTTTAAACAGGACCACGCCCAGGTGCTTAGGCCTCCTCCCTGCTCTAGGTCTAGGCTTCCTCCTGCCGCCCTTCCTAACCCTGGACCTAACTATTATGAAACCCGGCTTAGCCCTGTATCCTAGCCTCCTAGCAGCGTTAACGTCAGTAGGCTTCTCAACCCTGGTTACAGCCGGCTCGCGCCTCCACTCTATAAGCCTCCTCCTACGGACTTCTTCAACGGAAGCCAGAAGAAGGTTTTCAGAATCCTTTGAAAGCCTAATCCTCTTCATGCTGCAACACCAGCCTTATGAAAACTCCTATCAGATGGGGAGGGGCGTAGCCCGACCCTAGGGCTCGACCAGCCTTAGCCACCGCTACCCGGTGCTTCGAAAGCATAGCGTAGGTATCTGACCCAGCCCACCTGTATTTAAGCTATTCAGTCAACCATACTACTCCAATACTACATAGTCTTAATCCTAATGAAAAAGCCTGAAATTCGCTAGCTAAACGCTTCTATCCCCCAATAGGATTCCCAGGTGCGCTTACTCTCAGCCGGCTATTCTGAGGAGGGAGGGGGAGGCGGAAGCCCCTCTGCACGTTCAGGCCGTTCAACCCGCTTTACCACTATCCCGCTTATCAAGCCTCCGATGAATCCTAGAAGCCCCATTACGACTGGAGAAGCCAGAAGCAGGATTACGGTGATAATGCCCCATAGCACCACTATTTCTGAAAAAGACGATACGAGGAACGGTGAGGTTATGAGGAGCAATATCAGCATGGTGGCGAAAACCCCTTTGAAGCCAGCTTTACCTCTAGCAATACTGTCACCCTTAGCGTAGAAGCCCGTCACAAACCCCGCTAAGATCGGCATGATTAAAACCAGCAGGTATAGGCGTAGGAGTATTACCACCAAGTTGAAAACCACTATGAATAGCAGCGTGACCAGTATTCCAAAGCCCAGAGTCCCTCTTGCAAACTTTTCACGAACCATGTTTCCCCACCTTCAGGATCATTCTTCCTTCACCTGCCTGAAGCAGAATAGCCAGAGCGGGGTGGTGCATTCCTCCTCATACTCGTAAACGTAGCCGACTACTCCAAGCAGGGTGAACTTGTCTGACTGAATCTCCTTCGTGGTGAAGAGGAAGTCCGCCCCCTTTTCATGAGCGTAATACTTGTAGAGCGGCACGGTGCCTGGCTTCTGCTCCAGGAAAATGTACCCAACTACTCCGGAGAAAACCATTTCACTAACCGGGCTGAGAGCCCTCTTACCGCCTGGTTCCTTAGGAACGTCTTCCAGATCTGTGGTTAGATAGAATTCCTCCTCATCAGGATCGTAGAACCTGTAGAGGGGCACCGTTCCGCGAAGATGATTACAATGTATGTAGCCAACAACATAGTCCCTGGTGAAATGATACCCTCTTTTCTCTCCCTCATAGTCAACAGCCACGTATGGAAAAGTGCGGGTGCCTCCGGCTTCATCAGGGCTGAGGAAAGCATACTGAGAAGTTTCACTACTCATGCTGAACTCCCACAGGATTTTTGAGCCCTCCAGATAATATTGTGGAACCCACAGGTTTAAAACAGGCGTGTCATAGCCAATTCCATATTTAACGAGATAATCAACAAGCTTCTCATTTGGAACGTTCGGAATCTGTGCTTGAGGAAGATATCCGAGTTCTCCGTAGAGAAACCTTCTGACGCCGGGAACACCCGTTTCAGGCAGGTTTGGGCTCGTCGATACGAAATATCTCACTACCTCGTAGGTTGCCTCATCTACCTCAGCATACTCGTATACTGGAGCTCTACTACCATCCTGGGCCTGTGAGGTGAATATGTACCCAACAGCCTCGTTCCTAATCATGTCGTTTAAAAGCCTGTAACACTCGCAAGATGGGCTTGTCGAGTAGAAATAGTAGAAATACTCCTTCTTACTCTTGCAACCCCAGCCGAACAGCTCGCATCCTAAGGCCTTTATCCCTTCCCAAATCTGTTCCCCAATCCACTTCAACCCCTTCCAAATCCATTCGCCCACCATTGTTAGCGACACTGGAACAAGAAGTATTGAACCGTATATTGCACTCCCTATGATGAGCCCTAGACCTTTTATTACCTCCCATGCATCGCCAGATTCTATCATCTCAAGTGATGAGCCAAGTGCGTTGAGAAAAACGGTGACACCCTGTAAAAGTGCACCGTAATAGTTCACAAGCGTACCCGCGTTGCTTGGCGGCATTTCGGGAGGGGCTGGCCTATTGCATATCGCAACGTAAAACCTGTTCCATAGCGTTATCCCCAGAAGGTTTTGTTCCGTCCAGTATAGTTCGAATCTGCTTTGAGGAATCGCACTCAAGTGACCCCAAGGATTATAGTAGCCAATCATGGTGCCATAATTCGGATCCTCCCAGTAGCATACGGCAACGATCCAATGACCATCCATCACATTCATCGGACCATGGCTGCCGGAAGTTGTTATACACATCTCCACCGGTATCCCCATGTTGATGAACCGCTTTATGTCTTCGAAAGTACCGTCCACGTATACCCTTGCCTCGAATCCTCTTTCTGAAGCATAACGTGCAATAGAGAATCCTTCACTGTATATATCAAAGTATCCTCCTCCCCTGATCTCTTTATCAACAATATCGTGATTGTAAATCGTCGAATCCTTTCTGGACAAATACCTAAGTATAGCAGCCAGTGATGTTGTCCCGCAGGCGGACGTATCTCCTTGCGCCTCAAAGCTCGAGACCGGGTCATTAGGGTTGAGCCTTCCCATTAAACCATAGTCCTGGAGCGCGTGCATAGATGGTTCTCCGCTTGGCATATTATCAACATAACCCCATACCCCCTCTTCAGTTTCGAAATCCAATTCTGTGGGGGCTTTCATGACTCCTGCTTTAGGAAGTTTGACTTCCTGCTGAAATTTGTAAACATTGTTTGTCTCATCCGTTTCATCCACCCTCCCGTCAGGGTCTACTGTCAATTCAAACATATAGTTTCCAGCATGGAGGAAAAGAGGGTAGAACAGAATGCTGGTTGTCTCCCCACTCTTAAGCCCGTACGTGCCATTGAAGATCTGGCAATGCCCCCATTTTACTGACACGAAGAACAGCTGCTTCAAGTCGCTGCCTTTGTTCCTAACGGTAACGATCAGTCTTGCCAAATATCCTGCAATAGGCGCCGGGAAAAAGACTGCTCCATCAACAGTCAGATCCGGACCATCAGCCGGACTGGCCAACACTGTCGTTCGTCCCAATAAAGTGTCTGGAGCGCCTGCAGTAAGTATCAGCAGCAGGATAAGCATTGAGAACATCTTTTTACTTTTCATTTTTCAACCCTCCCGGAGTTCATCAGAGTATGCTAGGCGAATATCGTTCTCATCGTCCGTAGCAACCAGTATCTGTTTTTTACCCAGCCCTACGATATCCCCGGTTGCGACGCCGTCATATTTTGAATAGAAGATGTATTGAAGCTTTATCGGCCCGAGTAAGACATCGTAGATCAGTACGAGCCTGTCCTCATCCCTGAAGAACAGTATTTCGGGCCTAGAATCTCCGAGCACGTCGCCAACGCTCATAGCATCGTATTTCGTGAATTCAACCGGAAGCTTATACAGTACTTCTACCATCCATGTTCCCCCCGATTGCATGAAGGAGAAAACGTAAAGCATATTCTCATGGTTGGCCGCGTAAACTATCTCCTCAGCACTGTCTCCAAAGATATTTGCGACAGCGATCTCATCGTGACCATTATCATCATCCTCCTCATTATCGGTGTGATGAGTATATCTGAACTCGTCTAGGTCTACGGGCACTGTGAAGGTGTGCATGATGAAAGAGCCTGTTGGAGTAGGGTCGAAGACGAAGAGCCTGCCATCATCATCCCTTACGAGAATTATTTCATCCTGCTCATCATCGTTGAAAACATTGCCCACAAGGAGGGCGTCGAAATGGGTTAATTTGCATCCAAACGTCTCCAAGTCCATGTATGAAATGAGGGTAGGCTCATAGCCGTCAGCAGCTGGTTTAAGCTGGTAAATATATATCATTCCCGCTTCGCCAGCCTCGTCTATCGCGATAAGGATCTCATCCTTCTCGTCGCCCATTACGTTGCCCACCGCCATCCTGTCGTAAGCGGTGAATTTTACCTTGGTAAAAAGCTGGCCGGAGAATTTCAGCGGCTCGAGAACGCTTTTCTCAGAGTTCCACGTGTAGACGAACAGTCTACCATCATCGTCATCCTGAGCCACGATAACCTCATCTCTTCCATCGACAACCACATCTCCGGTTGCGATTGAGTCCCAGGTGCCCCAAACCTTAACGCCATCGCTTTTCAACGAATAGCTTACTCTGCATCCACAGTTCCTCTTAGGAGGAGGATGTATTATGATGACGCTTGTTGAGCTCTTCCCTATGTTTCCATATTTATCCGTTGCCTCAGCCTCGAACTCCACCATCCTCATCCCTAGAAATGGACCGGACTCCGCCTCCTTATGGAAGCTCGTCGGAAAGTAGCCTACGTAGGTCTCCATGAACAGAGACTGCTCCAGTAGTCTTCCATCTAAAGTGACCGCCCGCTGTAAAACCTTAACCCTTTCCATTCCACTGGGATCCGAGGCGTCGACGACTACAGTTACTTTCCCGTCTTCCCTAACTTTCTCAGGAATAGCCTTTATGGTTACTTTAGGTCCCTCAACATCCTTGGTCTCAAGAGTTATGCTGAAACGCCCCTCCTCATAGTAATCAGCCCTATACTGGTTAGTGTCAGCGGTGATCGTGGCTGAACCAACCCGGGTATCGTAATAGTAGAAATCCTTCTTCGAAGCCCCGTTGGGAATCGTCAGCTCTATTATTTGCGAGCCTCCTTCAGACAGGGCGAACTTTCCTGAAGGCGAGCTGGATGAAAGTTGAACTCTGAGGTCACCCCGGTTTATCGGCTGGTTGTCAGCATCCCTCCTTTCAACAGTTAGCTTAACCCATGTTTCAACATAGGCTGAGGCAGGTCCGGATATTGTAAGCTTAGGCGGGTAGAAAGATATTTCAAGAGTAGGCTTATTGGTTTGGCTTTCTCTGGATGGGAAAACAGTGCGAGGAGCCGGTGCTGCTAACGTTTCCCTAACGCCTTCGATCTTGTCCTTTAAACCCCAGCCGAAGTTGGATCTGATTCCAGCAAGGATTTGACTTACTGACGATACGACATTCCATAAAATCCAGCTGCCAGCGGCTGGAACAGTTGAATCAACAGTAAACCCGGAAACTGCTCCAGGCTGACTATTCCATGTCACAGACCTTTCAGCCCAGTCCCCATTCAGCAGGTAGCACTCGTATGTTCTTCCAGATGCCATAGTGCTAGTCACATAGAGTTTCAGCGAAGCACTAACAAGCTTCGAGCCAGGCGGCATTTGCGTCAAGTCGAACTTAACCAGCGACCTGCAAACAGTCTTTAAGCCCGGAGACACTGTGAGCGATGTTTCAGACCCATAGTTCACCGTCGGATTATTCTCAGCAACATACGCGTCCGCCGTTGGCTGAAGGCTGGCCGTACAGAGACCCGGACCTGGAGAAGAATAGAGGAGAACATAGCCGGAGAAACCGATAATAAACAGAAGCAAGCATAATATGAATAGCTTTCTCATTATAATACTACCGCATATCTACTATATAAATTTATTTTTTAAAACTTGGACTATGCTGGAACACATGCATGCCAGTAGTCAAACAGATATCAGTCTGACTACCATCTTAAGCAATAATCCCTATGGCTAAGTGAAACCCGCAGGTTAGCATGGGACGATGAGCGCGTGCCTAGAAGATGTACCAACGAAGTGGATCGTTAAGAGCACCCTGTTTTACACCCATATCCACGGAAGCATCCACAGCATATACTACATGGTTTGTGAGGACACCAACGGAAATATAAACGTGGAGACTTCCGGCTAGATAATATATCGAATAGAATAATAGAGGTCGTATGGTCTCTCCATAAAAAGGTGCTTGAGAAGCTTAATGGCGATAAGGAGAGGCGAAGTAAGCTTATTGAAGAAATAGTTTGTAAGAGTTTTAAGATTCAGAATGAATTAACGGACAGAAAGAATTGGGATAAGTACCTTTCCCAAAAAAAGTTTGAAAGAGTGATGCGTTTAGCTCGATGCGGAGAGGAGGCCGCTAAGAAAGCTAGCGAGGAGTTCGGAGTCGAAGTAATCCGCTGGATGCCACATACGCCGGAGGAACATAATCATTTTTACTCCATATTCAATCCCAGGGGGATGAGCAGGGAGCAGAAGTTTGAGGAGATTAGAAAAAGGATAGATGCGGTTTGCAGGGCGGTGGCTATCTATTACCGGTCTAGACCGAAATACCATAAAAGCCTATTCTATGGTTAAGAGGGAAGTGTGCGGTGTCTCAAGAAGTAAGGAGATATTCTGTGAGCACGCGCTACGGATGCGAATGATATTGTTTAAATCTTAGTGGCGTGAAGGTATCCACAATGGTCACAAGACTGGCAGGTGTCGTCGGTAAGCCTAATGTTGGGAAGTCGACTTTGTTCTCAGCCTTGACGCTGAATATTGTTAAGATTGCTGATTATCCTTTCACCACTTTGACTCCGAACAAGGGTGTTGGCTATTTGAGGAAGAAGTGCGTCTGCAAGAGTCTCGGCGTTGCCGACAATCCTGTGAACTCCAAGTGTGTCAACGGCTTCAGGTTTATTCCGGTTGAGCTGGTCGACCTCCCAGGTATTGTTCCCGGCGCGCACGAGGGCAGGGGTCTTGGCAACCAGTTTCTCTCCGAGATAAGCATGGCGGATGCTTTGATACATGTTGTTGACGCTTCGGGCAGCCTGGATGCTGAAGGCAGGCCGGTTGATCCTGATCCCGAGAACGCTTTGAGGGACATAAGGTTTCTCGAAGAAGAGTATGATCGTTGGCTCGCCGGGATTATTGAGAGGGGTGTTCAGAAGGCTCCCAGGGGGAGGCCTAGCAGGAAGAGTGTTGAAGACGTTTTAAACCAGGTTTTAAGCGGCCTGGCGATAGGAAGGGGGGATGTTGAGAAGGCTGTTGAAAAGGTTAACCCGCCTGACGATTTCTCCCGGTGGAGCTGGGAGACGATGATCGAGCTGGCTAGGACCGTCAGGACTATTGCTAAGCCCATGGTTATAGCGGCTAACAAGATTGACAGGAAGGGGGCTGAGGAGGGCGTTAGACGGATAAGGGAGGCGGGTTACGATCCTATTCCGATCAGCGCTGAGGCTGAGCTTGTCCTCAGGAAGGCTACTGAAGCAGGGCTTGTAGAATATTTCCCTGGGGACAGTGACTTCAAGATTGTTAGGCCTGAGGCACTCA
>JAFNIX010000026.1 GCA_017601225.1 Candidatus Brockarchaeota archaeon
AAGTAAAACTGCCATCCGAGGGTTAGGAGCTGGACTACGTAGGGTTGTTCAAGCGTTAAGGCAAACCATAACGTGAATAGGAGCATGGATATGAGGCTGGAAGCTATGGCTAGCAGCCAAGGGATCCTACCCCTCGGTTTAAGCCGCTCAACCAAGCTTCCAAGAATGTAGGCAAACGAAAGAAGTAACCAGCTGACAAGGCTTATTAGATGTTCAGCAGTTTGATACTGAGGATGGGAAACGTAAACCGAGAAGAGTAATGCAGCCGGTATGAGGAAAAAATAGAGGCAGATAGGGTAAAAGGAACCTTCAACAGTATCCGGTCAACCAACCTCCGAATCACAATTAGGATACTATTGTTCACCTTCCCATATCGCCCCCTGAAGGAAAAAATATGGCGCGTGCTTAGTATTGGTTTTTTAATTTCTTGCTGTTAATATTGCCGTCTTATATTTAGCTGGATACACATATTTTATTATAGTGAAACAATATATAATAGGAGATATGTTAATTTAACTAAAGAATATGAAAAAGGGAAGTGTGTGTTTAGGGAGGATTGATATCAAGCAACACGGACGGATAATTGAGCAGGCGATTGTAGTGACATTGTTGATAGCGGTTCTATCGTTAATCTGCGTCACGCTAACCACCGCCCAAGGCGTTAGGTACCATGCAGGATACGCTTTTTACAGTTACGAGGGCGCTTCACCACCTTATGGAGTATCCGCCAGAATATATATCATAAATAAGAACGTGCCCACGGGCCATTTCTACGCGCAGTGGCCTACCGTTGTACTCAGTTATGCCTACGTGTATTGGGTTCAGGTGGGCTATACTAAAGGTTGGGACACCAACTATCAGCTGACATGGTACGCGGAGAAGAATGACGCAAATGGTTGGGAAATTCACTGGACCGGCACTCCGAGCACTGGGGCCACGTACAATTATTGGATAGAGAGATATGAGAATAGCGGCGTCTGGGTCGGCGGGGTCTCTGGCTATTGGACCTGGGACTTTGGAACGCTTAACCCCAACACAGGGGTGGATTACCAAGCATTCAGCGAAACCACAACCACTGGAATAAACATAGATGGAACACACTTCAGTAACCTATGCATCCTTAGCTACAATGGGGTCGACTGGATCCCTTGGTACAGGCATTATTGCCCTCCCCCAGATCCTTACTGGGTTTACCAAGTCTCCGATTGCGAGTTTTACGCTGGGGGTGGCGGCTGATGAATCGGGTTGGAAGTATGTTTCTCATAGTGCTTTTAGCAGTCATGGCTATGAGTGTAATCGTAGGAAATTATATTATACCTAAGCAATCCGCGAACATAGTTCCAGATTCTACTAAAGATGCTTCTCCTAGAGGCATTGTACCGTTTAGCAAACTCGCGGAGATTGTTCCTTTGGACACTGTGGTCAGCCAGTTGGCCAAGAAGGAGTTTCCACTCTATCTACCAACGAAGACGGTGAATGGGATGGGGCTCACAGCCGTATGGGCTAAGATCCTCGATGGGCAGGTTAGCTTCCCCGTAATAGTGCTCTACAGCAACACTGGGGATAAAGACATTGAAACGGCGGAAATTGTGGTAGAAATAGCACCCATGCCCGAAATCCCCTTCCAAGTTACAAACAGCTCAACTGACAGATTCACTAAAATAGGCGAGTGGACGGCATTCATCTCCAGTACAGCACCGGTCGGTTACGAAGAATACCGTTTAAAGTATGGCATAGGGTACGCATATCTTGTGGATATGAAGATCGGCCCATTGAACTATCTCTTCAGGTTCGCACCCGTCTTGAAAGAAGAGGAGGTCATGGAAATCTGTGAAAGCATGAGGCCCGTGGTGCCATAGAAATAAATGGGACACGCCTGATTAGAGAACTAATCTCTGTGAGTTACTATTTCAGTATGCCTATTACTCCTCCGAAGCCCTTGTATAGCATTGTTCCCTCCTCTGTGGCTGTTGATATTAGTTCCAGCTGGATGTTTCTCTGGGAGGCTGTTTCAATGAAACGGTCGAGGAGGCTCTCCTTCTCAGCAACATAAAGACTTGTGGCACCGCATTTTGGGCACGGTGTCGAGGATATTTTCGCTGGAAGCGTGACCAGCTCTTGAAACGGGTGTTGCTCAACAGTCTCATAGTCGCATCTGCCGCATTTAATCTTAACCATGAATATGTCGAGGGCCTCTGAGAAAAGTATGAGCCTCACCTTTCCGTTTTGAACCGCGTTCTCAACCTCTTTAAGACCGTAGACAACCCTGTCTGGCTCGGTGCTCACAAGCTTAAGGAAGCTGCCAACCAATTCCCTCTCCTTTATCAAGTCGAGCTCCTGAAGCTTTTCAGAAGCTTTCCCCAGTATCTCCTTTATGCCCTGGTGACCCGTGTAGGAGGTGTCAACCACCGCCAGTATTTTTTTCCTAAGCTCGTAGTGTATGAAATCTTTCTCGAGAAACATTTCCTTAGTTGGCCCAGGCCCACCAACTATCAGCCCTTTAACATCAGTGTTCTGAAGGTAAACCTCATTCAGACGCTCAGCAACACGCCTGTAGAAATCGTTCAGCTCCATCTCCCTCAACCTTTCAAACCTCCTAGCCGACTGGCCTCCCTTGCTCGTCTTACCTGGGACGCCGGAGGTCAACTCGTCTTTCACATCAATATTCCTACCTGTCGCGAGAGCGATCGTAGCCTCAGAATTATCAATAGACAATATTAGATACTTATCCTTCTTCTCAAGCATCTCTTTAAGAGGCTCAACGTAAAACTTGTCGTCGCAACCATAGTACGAGAGGGTTATTTTCTCAGGAGGCTCTATCACATGAATCTCAATATTCTCCGACCCAGGGGTCTCCCCGGGGATTGCCCCGCAGAATATGACGAGCCCGTTTTCAGGAGCCTCGTCGTAAAGCTTAAGCCTCTGCTGAACCTTAACTATAGCGTCCTGAACATTCTTCCTCGTTGTCCTAGACTTAATGTTAGACGCCTTTCCGTACTCCTCCCTCAGGTTCGTCATAACCTCGCTTATCCTTCTCCCCGGGGGTATGTATAGGCTGATCAACTCTGTTCCACGGCCCCTTTTTTCAGAGAGCTCTCTAAGAGTCCTTCTCGAAATATACTCCTTCACCGAGGTTGCAAGCGTTTTTTCACTCAAAACACGGTTCTCCGGGGAGACCTCGCCAACCCCCATATATTAATATTTCACTCCTAGGGGGGATAAGGGAGAAATGAGGATCGTGCTGAAAATAGGGCATGCTCTTTTCAAGGGCCATTCGATAGACTTGGAGAAGATACGTGGGACAGCGGACGCGATACTCAGGCTGCACAACGCTGGTCATAGGCTGATCGTCGTAGTCGGCGGTGGCGAGCCCAGTAGAAGCTACATAAAGGCGGCTAGAAGCCTCGGGGCGGACCACGCTACCTGCGACCAGGTTGGCATAATGGTCACCCGGATTAACGCCCTCCTACTTTCCATAGCGTTCGGAGAGGCTTCGAGCAGAAATATCATAAGCAGTTTTGAAGAGCTTGAGAAACAGCTGGACACGGCTAGGGATAAAATACTCGTCGCGGGAGGCTTCACACCGGCCCAGTCGACAGACGCTGTCGCAGCACTAATAGCTGAGAGGCTGAAAACCGATCTTCTGATAAAGACTACTGATGTCGACGGCATTTACAATGCTGATCCTAAGAAAAACCCGGATGCGAAGCTGCTTAAAGAGGTGAGTGTGAGAAGGCTCAGGAAAATACTTGGACAGGAGTCGACACCGGGCGAATACAAGCTTCTAGACCAGGTTTGTCTCTCAATACTTGAAAGATCAAGAATACCAGTTGTAATCGTAAACGGTTCCGATCCTGAAAACATAATTAGAGCAGCCTCCGGGGAGAAAGTAGGCACGAGAATAAACTATTCTGAATGACACGCTTCTAACGGGTAGGTCCGTATTATCCGAAAATAGATGATGCTTGCCAAAGGCTAAGGAGATGGGGGAAGAATGACTGGTCGGAAAGAGGGAGGCACGATTTCTCTAAACCCGTTTAACCCATATCAAGATAAAAACAGTCCACGAGTACTGGGTTTGCAATCCATACAGGGTTGCTCACATATTTTCTAGGTAAGGATCACGGGGGAGAATGGGCAGGGCTAAAAGTAAGCTGTTTGTAAACCTGCGTTCATCTAGCTGAAAGAGGGCGTATAATTTAGTAGAAGCGAATCTTGAGGTTTAAAACTTGGAAGAAAAATATAGGGGATGGGGCCATGGCGATTTGAACGCCAATTCACGGGTTTCCTCCCAGCTCCAACCTTTCCTCATCTCCCTCGCCGGGATCCTTGGCTTACACGTGGCTGGAGCCCGCCGTCCTGCCTGGTTAGACTATGGCCCCGGTTTCCCAGTGTGTTTTCCTTATGGTGGATTTTTAAGGTTTTTCATTCCGCTGTTTTTAATGGTCGTTCTAAGGGTGTGTTGAGGGGTTATGGTTCGTTCAGGCTTTTTATGATTGTTTAAATCTGGTTAGGCTTAAGCGGGGCTGGGGGTGGGGAAGGTTTTATTAAGGAGTAGTACTGTTTAATCTTCAGATGAGGAATGGCCCACGCGTATGTTTTGATGAATGTTGAGATAGGGACTGAGAACGATGTTCTGAATAAGCTTAAGGAGACTCCTGGGGTTGTGGAGTCCTGGATTGTTTTCGGTGTTTACGATATTATTACTAAGGTTGAGGCTGAGAACAGTGAGAAGCTTAAGGAATTCATAGGCAGGTATATTAGGAAGATTGAGGGTGTGCGGAATACTCTTACGCTGATGCCTATCGAGGGTTTCTCCAAGTAAAGTTTAAGCCTAGCTCAATAAAGAGTATCGTGAACTGTTAGCGATGGGGCTGAGATTCGGGTCTAAGAGGGAGCAGGAGCGTCTGCTTAAGAGGCTTGGTATAAGGCTTGAGGAGGTGCAGGGTGTTAGAAGCGTAGTTATTGAGACTGACAGCGAGAGGATTGTTTTCGACTCTCCCACGGTGACTAAGATGGTTAGCGGCGGTCAGGAGATATATCAGGTTATCGGTGAGCCCGTGGTTGAGAAAAAGGAGAAGGAGGAGTATGTTCCTCAGGAGGAGGATGTTCTGCTTGTGGCGAAGCAGACCGGTAGGAGTGTTGAGGACGCTAGGAAAGCTTTGATAACGACCGAGGGAGATATTGCTCAAGCGATTGTTCTGCTTCAATCAGGCCGGTAGGGAAAGGCATATTTGCTTCCCCGTGTTTTCCTTAAGGGTCTTTAAAAATGGTGTGCGAGATATGCGGGGCCAGGGCGCCGAAACTGAGGAGAGCAGTCATAGAAGGCAGCGTTATGAATGTTTGCCCGGACTGTTTCAACACTCTTACTAAGAAGACTCCTGTTGAAAACGTGTTTACCAAGCCCGGTGGAACCCTAGTGAAGAAGCCGGTTACTGCTAAACCGGTTACGGTTAAAAGAGTTGAGAGGAAGACTCCTGTTAAAAACGTTTCTCTAGCAGAATCCGTGGAGCTCGTGAACAATTACAGGGAGCTTATTAAGAGTAGGAGGAGGGAGCTTGGCTGGAGTGAAGAGGACCTGGGAGAGAAAACAGGTTTGAAAACGTCTCTGATAAAGAAGATCGAGTCCGGCAAGATAACCCCCTCCGTGGTTGACGTTAGGAAAATTGAAGACGCTTTGAAAATAAAGCTGCTTACGAGCAGTAAGCAGGAAGAAGCGGCTCCCGTTAAGCATCTTGTTAAGAGCTCTTCCTCCGCCTTAACCTTGGGGGATATTTTGCGCGACGAGGCTGCTGAATAGCCGGAGAGGTGGCGCGCTATGGTTCAAACCGGTTGCGAAATAGGGGTTCTCCGCCTCGGCCATAGGATATTCAGGGATAAGAGGGTGACTATGCATGCTTTCCTTGTTTCAAGAGCCTTCGGGGCAACCTCGTTCATCGTTCACGGAGACAGGGATTCTAAGCTTGAGGAGAAAGCCAAGAGGGTTATTAAAGACTGGGGTGGGAGAATAAGCATCGGCTACAGTGAAGACTGGTTGAAAACAGTTGAGGATTGGAGGAGCAGGGGAAGCCTGATCGTTCATCTAACGATGTACGGCATGCCTGTTGAAAACGTTATCGAGAGCATCAGGGTGACGAGCAGGCTCCTAGTGATAATCGGCGGCCGGAAGGTTCCTCGAGAAGCCTACGATGTTTCAGATTACAATGTCGCAGTAACAAATCAGCCTCACTCAGAGATAGCTGCGCTCGCAATGTTTCTCGACAGGTTTTTCAAGGGCCAGGAGCTCTACATGCAGCATGAGAAGGCAAGGGTCTTCGTAGTTCCCTCGCCTAAGGGAAAAGTAATATGTAGGAACCTGTTTTATAAGGAGGAGAAGAAAGTTGGGCGAGGATAGGCTTGACGCTATAAGCCATCTTTACACTCAGATCGTAGGTCTCATAGGGGGGGATGAAGCGATAGAGGTTGCAGAGGCATTGATACAGCTTAAGAAGGCAAGCGAGGAGCAGATATCCTCTAAAACCGGGCTGAGAGTAGGGGACGTGAGGAAAATACTTTTCAAGCTTTACGAGAAGGCTCTAATAACCTACGAGGAGCTGAAGAAGGAGGAGGGGGATAAGATAAAAAGCATATTCTTATGGATGCCGCTCATAGACCAGGTTGAAGGGATAGCTACAAACTATAGGCGGATGATTCTGCAGAAGCTCAGGGAGAAGCTCGCATTTGTAGAGAGCAATGAGCTCTACCACTGTGGGAAGGAGGGTCATAAAATACTTGTTTTCGATGAGGCTGTTGAAAACCTTTTCAAATGCCCCATATGCGGAGAACCCTTGTTCAGAATGGATAAAGAAGAGTACTTGAGAAAGCTGAACACGCTGATAAAAACAATTGAAAATGAGGAGAAAGAGTAGAATACCGAATGAAGAGAAATGCGTGAAGATTCTTTTAGAAGAGGGGGTTAACAGCAGTGTTCTCAGACACATTTTGAAAGTTAACGAGGTTGCTAAAGACTTAGCTGGCAGAGTGGAGTCGAAAGGATACCGCGTGAATAAGAAGCTGGTTGCAGCAGGAGCACTGCTCCACGACATTGGGAGAGCAGTCACCCACGATGTTTCACACGGAGTAGTAGGCGGCCAAATAGTGAGAAGGAGGAAACTGGACGAGCGGCTTGCGAGAATAGTTGAGAGACACGTGGGAGCAGGAATATCCGAGGATGAGGCTGAGAGGCTGAAACTAGGCTCCATAAGCCTAATCCCGGAGACAATTGAGGAGAAAATAGTCTGCTACGCCGACAAGCTTGTAGACGGCGATAAGAAGGTAGAGTTCACGGAAACCCTGAAATATTTCAAGGAGAAACTGGGCGCAGACCATCCTGCGATAAGAAGGCTCGAAGAGCTGGACGAGTTTTTCCAAGAAATCCTCCGAAAAACAACGGAGGCAGAAAACCAGAGAATCACCAACCTTAAAAAAGAATAAAACTTAAACAACAGTTTAAAGGAAACATTTTTATCCACCCCAGAACACTCAGCAACCAGGACCCGTAGCTCAACCTGGTTAGAGCGCTGGGCTTTTAAACCAAGCGTCGCGCGCTTGAAGAAACCCAGATGTTGCGGGTTCAATTCCCGCCGGGTCCGTACTCGTAATGCTTAAGAAAAAATTTAATAGTTGGAGCTTAATGAAGAAGCAGGGGGCCAGTGGCCCAGCCTGGTTAAGGCGCCCGGCTGATAACCGGGAGATCGCCGGTTCGAACGCGTCGACTGCCGAAAATCCGGCCTGGCCCACTTTTCACTAATATTTCTCTGGCGGTGCTTTTCACTGCTGAGTCATAGCCAGGGTTTTCCGGCTACGTTTCTTAGAGTTATTCAACATCAAATTTAAGTTAGTAAAATGGACTTCTTCAAGGATTATTTCAACTCAGCGTGTGCGCTAACGTTTAAAGTCTAGAGATGCCTCTTCAAATTAAGAGGATTTTCTTCGAGAACCTTAGGCAGCCATAGAGGGAGCATATATAAAAATGTTGTTAGCATATCTAGATTGAATAACCCGCGGGATCTTTTAAACTGTGAGTCAGAGGAATTCAGAGGCTAAGATCCGAGTTCGGCAAAATTTATATAAATATGCCCTTAGTATATTGAAAGAGGTAGGTTATTATTGGGTGGGATTGAGTTAAGGTTTCGCCAAGTCCACCTTGATTTCCACACTAGCGAGCACATCATCAATGTGGGGGCGGATTTTAATCCTGAAGAGTTTGCTTCAACTCTTGAAAAAGCGCGTGTTGATTCGGTAACTTGCTTTGCCCGATGTCATCACGGCTGGATTTATTTTGACACTAAGGTTTTCCCCGAAAGACGCCATCCGCATCTAGCCAGGAACCTTTTGAAGGAACAGATTGAGGCGTGCCATGAGAGAAATATTAAGGTGCCCATATATACTACGGTGCAATGGGATCATTATACTGCGAATGAGCATCCGGAATGGCTAGTGTTGGATGAACATGGGTGTCCAACTGGTACAAGGCTCTACGAGCCGGGCTTTTATCGAAATATATGCGTAAATTCACCTTACAGGGATCTCCTTAAGGCGCATATTAAGGAAATACTGCAGACTTTTCCCGTTGATGGTTTATTCCTCGACATTGTTAGGCCCTTAGAATGTTCATGCAAGTACTGCAGATCTGGAATGGAGGCGGAAGGCTTAGAACCTTCGGATCCGCGGGCAAGATGGGAATACGCTGTGAAAACCATAAATGACTTTAAAATAGATATGACTGGTTTTATTCGCCAATTCAATGAAGATTGTACTATCTTCTATAATGCTGGGCACGTCGGCCCGATGCAAAGAAGCACGGTGAGCGCTTACACTCATTTCGAGATTGAGTCTCTCCCCAGCGGGGGATGGGGATATATGCATTTCCCAGTAACTGTAAGGTATGCTCGTAATCTCGGTGTTGACTGTCTGGGAATGACCGGCAAATTCCATACTTCGTGGGGAGACTTTCATTCATTCAAGAACAAGCGGGCTCTGGAATTCGAATGTTTCAGAATGCTGGCTTTAGCTGCGAAATGTTCCGTAGGAGACCAGTTACATCCATCCGGTAGGATTTGCCCGGTTACTTACAACCTTATTGGAGAAGTTTATTCCCAAGTCGAAAAGAAGGAACCCTGGTGTAAAAATGCGAGACCTGTGAGTGAAATCGGTGTATTAACCCCTGAAGAATTTATGGGAGGCTCTGGTTCCAGCCAGTTGCCTGCAGCCATAATAGGTGTCTCACGTATGCTCCAAGAAGGTTTCCATCAATTTGAAATAATTGATTCCGTTTCCGACTTCTCAAGATTTAAAGTCTTAATACTGCCCGATAATGTTCCAGTCTCCCCGGGGCTTGCCCATAAGCTGGAAGAGTTTATAGCTGATGGTGGCGGAATAATCGCCTCCTATGAGTCTGGCTTAAACAATGGTAAAACCGGTTTCGCTTTGAAAAAGCTGGGAGTCAGATTGAAGGGACCAGCCCCCTACACTCCAGACTTTATATTTCCCATGGGAGAAATTGGGAAAGGCCTCCCGGAAACCGAACATGTAATGTACATGGGGGGATTGGAAGTGGAGCCTGAGCAAGGTAGTCAAGTCTTAGCTAATGTTGTTGTACCCTACTTTAATAGAACACATAAGCATTTCTGCTCGCATCGTCACACACCGTCGTCTGGAAAAGCAGGTTACCCAGGCATAATTCGAAACGGGCGGGCAATCTATTTCATTCATCCCATTTTCACACAGTATTACAAAAACGCACCATTATGGTGTAAAAAACTGTTTCTAAACGCCCTAGACATGTTGCTTCCAGAACCTTTGGTGCGTGCTGAAGCACCCTCAACGGTTCTAGTAACTTTAAATGAGCAGACAGTTGAGAACCGCTGGGTGCTGCATCTACTGCATTATATACCTGAGCGTAGAGGTCAAGACTTCGATATAATTGAAGACCTCATTCCTCTGTTTAATCTTAAGATTTCAATAAGAGTTCCTAGAAAAGTTAAAGCAGTTATACGCGTCCCGGAGGAAGACCCGTTAGATTTCGAAGTAAAGAATAACCGCG
Source organism: Candidatus Brockarchaeota archaeon (assembly GCA_017601225.1). GTDB lineage: Archaea > Thermoproteota > EX4484-205 > EX4484-205 > JAAOZP01 > JAAOZP01. Next base: position 10,085 of record JAFNIX010000026.1, read on the forward strand.
TTGAATTCATGCTGCCAAAGCTTGAAGGGCATCAAATGATTGCATTAAACTTTACATAGAGCCACAAAGATTCTTAAGGGGTTAGATGCGTGTCATAAATCCCCCACAATATTCTTTGGTTAAGATGCCTTTAGATCTTGGCTAGTGGGTTTAAAGTCATATATTAGGGAAACGCTTAACGTCTATTCCTAGATGTCAGAAAAAGTTTTCAGTTTTCTATGTAAAAAAGCGGAAAGCACTGGTATCTTACTAGTCAGAAAGTGCCAGTGGCTTCGGCTCGTGAAAGCGGGCGGCAGCCCCATGAGGGTCGAACCCCTCCGCCGCAGCCAACGTGCAACAGGTTTGCCCTCCAGCCATCTCTTACCAACGCAGGATAATCCAAGTCTACTCGTTAGCTATGTCCTATCTGGAGAATGAACCTTTCTGGGTGAAAATCGAGGTTAAGGGCAGGACGTTGTACAAGAAGTATGACTCGTCAACACGTTACTTTAACCCTCCGATGGACATTGGGAAAGAAACCTATCTTTCTAAGGTAATTCAACGAGTCGATGAACCTTTTCTTGAGCTCAGGATTTATCGTTCCATAGTAATATAAGCCCAAGCTTTTAAGCGTAACCGTAACAAAAGATTTATCGCCCTCAAGGCTCATGATTGTTCCCCACCAAGAGCCGTTAGTACCCCTGAGAAAGTCGGATATACTCAACTTTCCCTCAGGTGACAAGGTGTTGCTGTGCTTTCCGCTTGTCTAGGCAACTTAACACGAGGTTCGATGAAGCCCATTTCACCCTCTCTATGGACTTCCTCAAAAGTGATCTCAGTACCCGAAGCGTTGAACACCTCAACAGAGTTTGTTTGCAGGCCGGTCGAAGGCAGAAAAGACCTTAAGGGGAAGGCATGATGAGGGTCCTCAATGAGGCTAACACCTTTCTGGCAATATATAAGTGCACATGAGGCGGGATTCCATTGGCATGCGCATTTTCTCATGCTTTTTTAAAAACTTTTAAAGAAAAGATGCGAGTTCGATGAGATGCAAATCGTGCATGGCCCTCTGAGGTGCGGAAAGTCATGTCGCAAATGCGATTACCTTAGACTCGGGTTATGCACCGGATGCCACCCTTCAAAGAGGAACCTGTGCCTAGTTTATCAATGCATCGCGGGGAGGGCGAGGATCATGGGAATAACTCTTAAATGTAGGACTTGCCCACTTGCCTCGGCTTGCGTCAAGTCCGGCGGGTTCACTCCTCCCAAGGTCGATGCATATCTCAAGCTGAACTTAACGCTGGAGTCTTGGAGACGAAGCCCCCCTGACATTAAGCTCCCACGTTTAATCCCCGAGATGCCACTCGAGGATCCAGTGAAGCCGAGGAAGGACCTTGGAATGGGCGGAGTCATAGTGTCGATCTCCAAGCTTGACAGCGAGAACATGAAGAAGGTTGAAGAGGAGGGCATACATAACTTTCTCGATTTCGACGGCCAAATCCTGCTTTCGACCATAATGCCCGATAGGCTCCTGACGGAGGAGACGTTCAACTTCACCGTGGGCTTCGCGAAGAGAGGGGGCTTCGACGGAGTGATTGGATGGGATATGCCTGTTTATGCTGACTACCCCAAGGCCCTTAACCTATCAAATCTGGTTAAGGCTATGCTTCTAACGATGGGGTACGTGGAGGAAGGGATGCCGATGATACCTCTGCTTAAGGGAGGAGATTCTTCGGAGATAGCGCTTCATTCAGAGTGGTTGAGGAAACTGGGCTTCAGGAGGATTGGGCTCCACGCCACCGAATACGTTTTAGCTAGGAGCCGCGGCGCCAAGGTCCACGAAGATCTAACTAAAATCGCCGACGACCTCTACTCGCTGGGGCTGTTGAAGATATACGAGATCGGGGCGAAGCCCTTGATGATAGGGGCATTAGGCCTCAAGGGCCTTCACGATCTTTACAAATCCGATGTAGAAGCCTCCCTGACGGGCATGTCTTGGCTATTGGAGGCTAGGAGTTGGCACGCTTATGCGGGCACGCCCTCCGGCGTGGACCTCATAGACCTGGGGAGGGAACTCATGGAGTGCAATTGCGAAGCGTGTTCAGGCAAGCCCCCGAACCAAATCGCTGAAAATCCGAATGACATAGCGTGGCATAATTGGGTTCTACTCAAAGAGTACGCGGAGAAGGGGGAGCTTCATGAGGTGTCGGTTTACGACATGATACTGGGGGAAGATGACTGCTTGGCGGTCGTGGGGGACCTGCATATAGGTGTTCCCCAGTCCCTCTGGCTGCCTTGTCTGAGGAGGCTTAAGAAGATCCATCCGACCCATTTGGTCCTCTTGGGAGATGTGTTCGACTTCGTAAAGGGAAAGCCGAAGGCATCGCACGTCATTAGCTTCCTCGATCTTCTGAAGAACCTCGGCGTCTGCATGAGGTATGTATCGGGATGCTCGGATTCAAGTGCCCCCAGATTTTTAAAGGCCCTGATGAGGTTCGCGTTCACAAAGGGACCGCGGGAACCTCAGCTGTACAACCCAAATCCGATGTTAGTAGAGGCCATGAGGAGTCTGACGATGCTCTATAGGTTCTCAAAGAGCAGGATAAGGGTTAAGCTGGCGGATAGAAAGGTAGTAACGTTGAGCCACGGCCACGAGCTCGGCTTTCGAATGGATGCGAGCCCCGAGGAGGTGATGAAGAGGCTTTTGGAGAATAAGGATTCAAAGGAGATCCGCGTAATAGGGCATTATCATAAGTCCCTCTATGAGCCCGAGGAGAGGGGAGTGATGCTCAGCGCCTGGCGGACCATAACCCCCGAGGAAAGGGAAATGGGCCTCCCACCCGACATAGCCGATATATTGATAATTAAGGGAGATGGATCGATGGAGCTGTTAAAGGGAATGTAGGAAGTTGGGCCAGTTTAGCGCCGAGCTGAACTCCGTGAGAAGGCTGGAGAGGTACGAGGAGGAGGTGGAGGAACGTATCCTCAGGAGCGAGAACTGGAAGGAGGAATTGGAACGCTACCTGGAGGGGGCCATGGAGGAGTGGGATGAAGGGCCCGAGGATGAGAGCGATGGGACTGATGAGGGTTTCCCTCTGATGATGGAGGGGAACTTGTCGGAGGATGAGAGGCGGGAGATAGCAAAACGTATGGAAGAGGAGAATAAGATAGTAACATCGGAGGGGCTCGTGCTCCTGCAGGGGTCTAAGGAGGAGGAAGAAAGGGTTGAGGCTCTGGAAACGGAGGACCCTCTCCGAGAGCTGATAGGGGAGATCGAGGCGCTGGCCGAGGGGGATTATGGGAAAGGGGAAAAGCTGGAGAATATAGAGGAGGAGCTGAGAGAGGAGGAAAAGAGGCAGGAGGAACTATACAGGGATGAGCTCTTTGAGGCCATCGCGAGGAAAGTAGAGGCTGAGGCTGAATCCGAGGGGTTCCTCGAGAAGTTGCTCGAGAAATCCGCGGAATCTAAGGAGATCGAGGAGCGAATCGAGAGGTCCTTTCAGAGGTCCGTGGAGCACGAGAAGCCTGAAGAGGAATATGAAGAATCCACGAGAGAGCTAGAGGAGGAATTCGTGGGATACGAGGAGCCCATAGAGGAATATGATGTTCTGGAGGAGAAATTTGAGGAATTGATGGGAGGGGAAGAAACCCTCGAGGAGGCCGTCGAGGACTTAGAGGAGGTTGAGGAAGTCGGAGAAGAGGAGGCACTAGAGGAGGAGGTTGAAGAGCCGATCGAAGAGGTTGTCGAGGAGGTTGAGGAAGCTGAAGAGAGAAGCGAGGAATTAGCTGAAGGGTTTATTGAAGAGGTTGAAGATAAGGTTGAGGAACCTGTTGAAGAGCTAGCTGAAGAAGTCGAGGTGGTCGAAGAGGAAAGGGCGTTAGAAGAGGAGGAAGTTGCTGAGGAAGTTGCCGAAGAGACTGAGGGGAAAGAGGAGGAGACCGAAGAGGTCGAGGAGGTTGAAGAAGGAGAGAAGCCGCACGAAGGCTTGAGGATGAAATGCGTCCTCAAGAAGGAGGGCAATAGGTTTAGGATATACATGTCGGAAAAGAAAGAGCTATTGGAATCTTATTTAGGAAATGAAACATGCTGGGTGAAAATTGAGGTTAAGAGTAGGATAATCTATAAGAAGTATGACCCATCGACATATCGCTTTAACTTTCCGATGGATATTGGGGAGGATGGTGAGGAGATTGAAGTAACGATTGTAAAAATCACTACTTACGAATTCATCAAGACAGTCCTTAAGGAAGCGAGCGCGCCTTTTGACATTGCATTTGACTTGGAGGAATACAAACTGATCGTGAATGGGAAGGAAGTTTGCGATTTAACCTTGAAAGATGATATGTACTACGATGATGGCGATCATGGACCTGCGGTCAAATTTACGATAAGGGATTATGAGGGGAAAGAGCATTTAATCAAACTAGTCTACAAAGAGTCAAAAGAGTATCTCTGCAAGGCGGAAATCAGTGCTAATGACTATGAAATAATTGAGAATGTGAAATACGAGGACGGAAGGAGGAGACTGATAATATTATATAGGAAAAGCGGCAGAATATCTGGTCACGAAGTCCGCTTTGAAAAGCCTAGGACAGTTTTGAGAGTGATGGTTAAGGAATTAGGGGACATGCTTAAAAGCGGCACGGACCCCGATGATCCAAGACTTAAAGAGCCTATTGGAGACATCGGCGAGGGTTACACGAGATTCTACCGTGAGGAGGCTATTAAGGAGAAGGTATCAAGAGAAACAGGCATACCGAAGGAAAAACTCAAGGTCGTTCAGGGCGATCCGGATTGGGGGCCGGACTTCTACGTTTACTACAAAGGGGGATTAGTAGCGATAGTCGAGGTTAAAACCACAACAAAATCTGAAAGATATCCAGGGTATTCGGATGGATGTTTATATAAGGCTAAGAGAGATTTAATGAAATATTTTAAAGAAGACTTCGGCAATGTTAAATATGGTGTCCGTGTAGCTGTATACCTAAGAGATCTGGATAAGATTCTTGAAACGGAGTTTAAGGAGGGTATCGAGTGCACCATAGACGTAATCCAAAATTCTAAATACAGACCTTAAAGCGGGAAGAACCTCCAACCCCTCTTTTTTAGCTTCTCCACCTCGATGCTCGAGAGGACCACGTATACAATATGATCCGAATTACCTGGGCAATAATACTGGTATCCAGTATCCTTGATAAGCTCGTTTATCTTTTTCACGACAGGATTCAAATTAATATAATCTCCATCACTATAAAACTCAGTTAAATGTTCCTCTCCCCCGAACCTGAAGTGCACCTTGAAAATGAAACCTGTGTCGTAATACGCTTTTCCCAAGGCTGGCGGCGGCTCCCATTTCCACTTTACCATCCTCTCTCTAACATAAGTCGGTTTGAAAAACCCTCTTGAGATTCTCGCGAGCTTCTTGAATAGGATTTTGCATATACCTCTTTCTATGACCGTCTCAGGATCCTCAACGAAAACCCTTTTGATATCGAAGAAGGCCAGCTTTAAGTCTATCTCAGAATCGCTCGCCTTCATCCAGTATTCCTCATGTTCCTCGAAAGATGAGCCAGGAATTCCCTCTCTGTCTTTCTTCCGCTCCTCCTTAGGCAGCTCTTCAACAAACCATTTAGTTTCGTAATCTATCTCACCGCTAAAGATCTTATCAAGGATCTCTTCAGAAGACAAGTCAGAGTAGTCTTTAAAGAAGTCCATCCCTCTAAGGTAATTCAATGAGTTTATTAGGCGTCTCCTGAGCTCGGGGTTAACCATCCCAAAGTAATTATAAAGCTGAAGCTTTTAAGCGTAACTGCAACAAAGATTGGATTAGGGAGTGAGAAAGGTTCGTGTCAAGCGTATCGTTAGGGTAGAAAGACTTGTTAATAACCACTATAAGCTTCTCTGTATCAGGGTCGAAAAGAGGTGCCTGCTCGCCGTAACGGATTTTTTACATCCTTGCTTTTGAGGTGAAGCTGATTGCGCCCATGTTCTGCCATTATCATAGCTGAACATGTCCATATAAGCATCCGAGTAATACTCTCTCCCAAAACAGCGAAGAATAATCTGTTTACCTCTTAAGGCATGATTTTTAGGGCGGCAGCCCCATGGGGGTCGAACCCCTCCGCCGCAGCCAACGTGCAACAGGTTTGCCCTCCAGCCATCTCTTACCAACGCAGGTAGCTTGCCTTACCGCTGCTCCCTCCCGGGCCTAGCGGGTTCGGCAATTAGGCAGACACGCCCACCCTGCGGCGGGCGGGCCTGCTACTCCTGCCCAGTAAGCATGGCTTTCATAGACCTGCTGCAGCCGGCTGCGTTGAGGCAGCCCTGTCCCCACGGTTATCGGCTCCCCGCGTGTCGCCAGTTTCGGGTTCAGGGAATGGCGAGCTCCCCGAGCCTACCTGCCGCCCAAGGAAAGATTGCAGGAGGCGTCATAAATACGTTTCCATCGTCACCAGCCTCTGGTTAAGGGTTAAGATTAGGGTTTAGATGAATACTTTAATAACCCCTTTCACGTTGGCTTGAAACAATGAAAAAGGAGTCTAAGGCTCGGAGGAGCATAGTTGGGCTAGCTCTTGAAATACTTAAGCAGGTGGAGAATAGGCAGCCCCCTTCTCTTGAGCTGCCTCTGAGGACTGTTGACAATATTATCTTCGACGAGAAGAAGGGTCACTATGTGCTGGGGCCTAAGAAGGCGGTTCGCACTTCGCGCAACGTGAAGCACTTGAAGCCCTTGACGCAACTCATATGGGTTGCAAGCCTAGCTAGGAAGCTTATCGACGAGGATAAGACAAGTACGCTGAGAGATGTTTTCTACATGGCTGAAGGCGTGGACCTTGGCTTCGAGGATCAGAGCGAGTCAGACAGGATAATCACTGAGCTTGAATCCGTAGTGGGCTCGCCAAGGGAGGATTTCAACATTTATCCTGAGGAGAGGAGCGCCATATTCGCAGACTTAACGATCGAATACACTGTTAAGGGTTATGAGGGGAAGAAGATTAATCTGACTTCACACCCCGACGGGTTGATGATAGGACCGGCGCTCGCCACCGCCAGGTTCGTGAAAACCTCTGCTGACAAGGTTCTCTGCATCGAGAAGGGTGCCATGTTCACAAGGTTCGTCGAGGAGAAGGCTTGGAAAAAGTATAACGCTATTCTTATCCATACTGCTGGCCAGGCTCCCCGTGCCACGCGGCGCCTCATAAGGAGGCTTAACGTGGAGCTAGACCTGCCTGTGTATATTTTCACCGACGCGGACCCATGGGGGCTGCATATCGCGCAAGTCATAATCTCGGGCTCAGCCAATGCTGCGCATGTGCCTGAGCTGGCTACGCCGAAGGCTAGGTGGATGGGCGTCTACGCTTCAGACATAGAGGAGTATAAGCTTCCAAGCACCAAGCTTCTAGACGTGGACATAAAGAGGCTGAACGAGCTTAAGAAGGATAAGAGGTATGCTAAAGACCCGTGGAAGAGGGAGATAGACATGTTCTTTGAGATAAAGAGGAAGGCTGAGCAAGAGGCGTTCAGCAAGTACGGCTTATCGTTCATGGTCGACGTATACCTTAAGAAAAGACTGGCGTAAAATAATGGGCTAATGTTCAAATGTCGGGGGAATGCTTCGGGGAAAGATTTATCTTAAGGATTTAAAGCGTAAAGGCGATTTGAAAGCAAACATCGTTGCGGCGAAACTGTTCGCGGCCCTCTTAACCTGTTGCGGAGCCGTACTGCTATACTACACTGTGAACACGGGGGATGCTCTAGGCATAACATATCCTTTTTTCATGTTTACAGGCATAGTGATAACGCTTCTGGGAGTAATCGGACTTATTTTTAGGCTTAGAGAATAGAAAATATTTTAGGCTCAGACATTTAACGTTTAGCCTAGTCGCGTAGTGCACAGACAATTCTCACGTAGAGGGTTAAGTTGATGAAATCAGAGTGTGCAGTTTTCCGGATTTTTAAAGATGGACCCGATAAGTGGCTGACGGCTTTAGATAGAACACTCTACGCGCTACCGGAGAAACTCAAGGATTTATTTCTAGATGCGTTTCCAACCAGTTTATGCAAGTTCAACCCATTTTGCCACGGAAGGATTTACCTGTTCAGAAGTTCTGGCACCAGTTTTATCAGCTAGTGGAAGTCTATGACCTCTTTTTGATCTTCATGACGATCCATCTTCATTTTCAGGAAACTTTTCCCAGAAAGGTTTCAACCACTCGGAAACCCTATCTTTTAGATCGCTTCCTCCACTTCCATAAACCACAAATTCTGGGAAGAATTTAGAATTGGGGCATAAAGCCTTGATACTGTCTATCACTTTTTGTTTACCACCGCCTCCATGAGTGCAGAAGGGAATTACCGTTTTTCCTGACAAGTCATATTGAGATAGGAAAGACGCAACCGGTGGTGCGAGCGACCCCCACCAGTTGGGGGATCCAACGAAGATTATATCGTAAGATTCAATGTTATCGATTTTCGTCTTCAAAGGAGGTTTATGACCTGATCGAATCTCTCTTTTAGCTTGTTCCACTGTTGCGTCGTAAGATCCAGGATAAGGGTTTACAGGTTCCAGTTCAACAATATCACCATCCACAAGCCTATGAATCATCCTTGCTATTCTACGTGTGTTACCGGACCAACTGTAATACACAATAAGAATTTTCATACCCGATCACTCCCAACTATCTTTAAAGTATATTGATCATCCGTCAAAGATGCTCCCGATGTCTTTGCAAGCCTGTTGAAAACTACAACACTCGTCTCCTCGCTAAAATTCCTCCTCAGTTTCTTCCTTATAGGAGACAAGTTAGAATAATCCCGGTAGAAATCCATCCTCCTAAGTTCAAGGTTGGCCATCCCATATGATAATTAAAGCCGGCTTTTAAGCATAACTATTTCCTAATCTCAATAGAAGTCTTGATTACCACTCTTCTCATAATGAATTATGTGTAAGTCGATGGGATGAGTATAAAAGCCGCCGGCGGGAAGAATTCCGACATTTTATATATTTATTTTTCTCGAACTTCCGACCAACGGGTTTATGCCCGTTGCGCGTAGCGCGCGACGGTTAACAGCCCGCTGCTTTAGGCTGTTGAACTACCTGCTGAGCTACGCCGGCGGCCGGTCTTATCCGTTGCGAAGGGGATTAAATAGTTTTCTGTTCCACAGGCTTTAAAAGAAGACCTGTAATACCTTTTTAGAGGATGTCGTTTTTAGCGGCCGGGTTATCGCCGGGCTGTTGGGTTGTTGGCGGTGGTGCTATAGGGCCGGGGGGTGCCTCTGGGGGTGGTGGAGGAGGCATTTTGCGGCGTTTACTGTATAACCATATTATTAATACGATTATTACGATTAAAAACAGTATTAGCATGGTTGAAATCCATAGTGGGATTGCAACACTATAGGCGAGTTCCTCGGAGAAGCTTATGTTTCCACTGTTGTCGGCCGCGTAGACTCTGTAGGAAACCGTGGCGAATGGATGCTGCCTCGGGATTATGACGGAATAAGTGTTTAGTCCAACGGGCTTAGCGGTCACGTTTCCCCCTGCGGCTCCAGATTTGTAGGAGATCCATACTGATCTGACTCCTGTGCCCTTGTCGGTAACCGTGCAGGTGATGCTCACATCCTCCATGAAGGTCGCTTCCTTAGGCTGTTGCGTTATGTTGGAAATGACTGGTGGAATATCGTCTAGGACCAGGAAGCCTATTGAGAGTAATTGTCTTTCAATTCCATTTAAAAGGAGGATTGAGGCAGTTATGCTCCAATTGCCTACGGCGTAGGGATCTGTCTGTGGAAACGAGAGGTTTCTAACGAATATGCCACCCTCCTTTTCGAACATAACCATCTTGGTTGAGCCGTTGGGGGATGTTAAAACAAACTTGGCTGAGCTTATTAGAGAAATATTTGAAGAGGCTAATTCAATAGTGACGGTGGGCGAGCTTAATGGTACAATCCTCCTATCGGTGGACACGGAGACTCTTAGAACATTAAGGTAAGCCTCTGTCATCCCTACTCTAAGACCATCTGAAGACTTGTAAGTGGCACCGACTAAGTACTGTCCCGCCTTGCTTAAATAGAGTTCTCCCGTGACCACTCCGTTTTGGTCAAGCTGGTTTAACGACTGGTTGAACAAAACTCCCGCGGGTCCGACAACTCTGATTGAGATTACTCCAGGTGGGAAGCTTGGAATAGCGGATGCTGCTCTAGCCTCTATCCTTACTGTATCATTCTCTAGGAGGATCGATGAAAAAACACTCATCCACTTAACCCTTATGTAGGCAGCTTGAGTTTCAAGATAATTGTCTGCCTTCACACGGATTTCGGCTCTACCCGAGTAAGTGTTTGACGCTCCCATCAGAATTCCGCTTATTGTTATCTCATCATTCATAACTAATACGGATGGTGTTCCCCCACCTAAACCCGGTGTAATGAATGCTCTTTGAATAATCCAGTCCCTTGGAACCGGGCCTATTTTAATTGTTACGGAGGAGTAGGGCGGGGCTGCGAAATAGAAGTTAGTGTTAAAAATATTCCAAGACGCGTTGCTGAGAGGTGAAACGGAGTATTTCGAGTAGAATTCTGGTCCTCTGGAGGAAACCTCTAGAGTGTAGTTAAACTTGACCGTGAAATTCAGGAACCCGTAGGAAGGTGAAGCAGGAGGATGAAAGAAGAGCGGGTAGGTTATCTTTAAACCGTGCTCCCTCTGTTCAACTCTGTCTGCAGGTAAAGCATGAAGGTTACCGTAGTAGTCTTCAACATACGCCTCCCAAGTTCCTCCACCTATCTCCCATTCTCCCCAAGGCTTACCCGCGTTGTCTGTGAAGACCGATAGGGAGGCGAAAGGTCTGAAGAAGGGTGGCGGATTATCATCATCATAGGAGACTCTACTCTGCTCCATCGACACTAAATCAGAAGATATTTCCACAATGCCTCCTGAGAAACTCGTCGACCCCTGAATAGATATTGAAAAACCAGCTCGTCGAAGGGTAGTGCTAAGCGCACCTCAGGAGTCTCCCCGGCTCCGAAAACAAGTGAATTAACCTTCATTAAAATGCTGCCTCTAGGTATGTTCCGACCGTGAAGATAGAGCTGATAATTTCCTAGGAGAAGAGCTTTAGACCATGCAGTGAAACTGGTTGAATAGGTGCTGCTCGCCGGGTGAGTAAGTACTCCGGCAAGCATCTTCCCAATTATGTTTTCCATGTTGCCGGTGATTGTGTTGAAGAATCTAGCGTTTCCCTGAGCATTATCATCCGCATCCTTAGAGTCAGACATTATTTTTACGTCGACGCCTGAGCCACCTTCCCAAGACACTATAAGCCTGTAGGTCTCGCCTGCTTTCAAGACTCTTGGAGTCATCATTTTCATAGCAATCCACCAGTCATACGGGCCTGTTACAGTCACCGTTTCTGTAGAGGTCCCGAAACTAATCATTCCATAGTTCCATATTTCCGCGTGAAGCTTCACGCTCCCAGAGTAAACCCTTACAACCAGCCAAACATGTTTTACTTCGAAATTATCATAGGATGATGGAACTGTAAAGTTCTGAATGACCATAGGATAAGTACTGTTGATTCTGAAATAGTTTTCATCGACGAAAGGAGTGTAACGAATCTGAAAAACCTCGTTCCAAAAAATGGCGTAACCGTCTCTAATAGGGCTTAGATAGTCTCTCGTCGTCCAGTAGAGGCCTGACCATGCTACGGGGCCGAATGATCCGAATACGACGGAATCCTCAGGAGTAGGATACTCGATTTTGTCTGAAGCATACTGATAACCTGACAGGATAACCTTCTTCTTAGAGAAAGCAGCTAGGGAACTCTGCATGACTATTCTGGATTGTAAAACTGGACCGGTTTCCTCTAAAGCCTCCGGAGAAGCATGGGAAGCGATTTTATTTCGCGGATAAAATGCCTGCATACTCAGCATTATGGTGAAGAGCACTACTAATATGATTCTCTTCATCTTTCCATGAAAACGCTTTAGAAGTATAAAAGAATTATTTAACATGAATAAACCAATATGGATTCTGATTTTCCCGGTAATCTTTAAGCGCTTGGCTACGGAGTCAACAACAGTCTATCTTAAGTTATGATAATACTTATATTGCTGCTTATTAGAAACGGGTTAATGGATGGCTTCATTGTTAAACGAGGTAGAAACGTTTAATGATTAACGTTAATTACGATAAGAAGGTTTTAGAGATTAGGCCGTTTTCAGGGGAGGAGTTGTGGAAGGCTTACCATCTTATTGACGAGGGTGACTTGGCTTCGGCGGAAACCGTGCGAATACTGAAGATTGATGAGGGTGAGAAGAGCAGGCGTAAGGCTCTTCTGAAAATAATGGTTGAAAATGTTGAGTTTGAAGTCTCGTCGGAAACAATTAAGCTTAGGGGGAGGGTTTTAGAATGCCCGGATGACATGGAGGGTGTTCTCGGCCACTATCATACTCTGACAATAGGCGTGGGGGACAGGGTTGTGGTTGAGAAGCAGGAACTTTCCCCCATTCATCGAAAGATTCTAAGCCGGGATGTGAGCACGAAGAAGTATGTTGTCGTGGCGGTTGAGCTTGGAGCCGCTACGCTGGCTGTAGTGAAGGACTATGGGGTTGTTGAGAGCCTCGAGGTTGAGCAGGGTATTCCTGGGAAAAACTTTCCCGAGGAGCGTGAGGCCATGGCCGTAAGGTTTTTCCACGAGGTGTCGAAGACTCTTAGAAACATCTGGATTAAGGAGGGTAAGCCGAAGATAATCCTGATAGGCCCCAGCGTCACGCGTGAAGCCTTTTTGAAATTCATGGAAAGCAAGTATAAGGATCTCCATTCTTCTATAGCTGGGTGCTTCCACTCCTCCGGGGGAACAATATCGGCTGTAAACGAGTTTCTGAGGAGCAACGAGATGAAGGTTGTGGCGAGAGAGTTGAAGGTTGTCGACGAGATAACGGCTATAGAAGGCTTCTTTGAGAGCCTGGTTGAAGATAAGGCTGTCTACGGTCTGGAGGAAACTTGGAAGGCTGTTGAAAAAGGGGCGGTAAGCCAGCTGATAATACATGTTAAGCTGGCCTCCCAGTCAAGCTCCCTGAGGGAAAGGGTGATGGATATGATAAGGCTTGTTGAACAGTACGGCGGTGAAGTAACCATAGTTAGCGGCAGACACGAGTCGGCGGAGAAACTCAGGAGGATCGGCGGCATAGGGGGAATTTTAAGATACAGGTTCTATTAAGTTAACAATAAAATTCGCGGGTCTTTAACTAGTTAAACCGGATGGACAAAAACTTTTTTTTAAACCACGCAACATTTTTTATCGGGATACGAGTTCGGAGGGTAGGGAAGTGGAGGAGGGTTTTACTATTCGCTACACGGAGTTTGAGAAACGGATAATAAGAGGATCTAAGAACCTGTATAGGGGGAAGCCCAGTAGCATGCATGAGGAACCTCAGGAGCCGTCATTGAAATGGTATGAACTGTCACACTTGCTTGTAGGGTGGTTCATATTTTCTTCCGTTCTATCTGCTGTCCTACCTCTGGAATCCTACTGCATGCGACGTAATGTTTCTCAGCGGTTGGCTGTTCCTCTCAATCCATTATCTTCTCGGAGTAGTGATTACACAGTTCAAGGTGAAGAGGAGAAGCATATTATTCCTGGCTCTATTCACACTCTCATTGTCGTTCATACTACTCTTTGGCGGGGTTTACCTTAGGAGCACTCGATTCGGATTGGTCTCCCAAGTGATCTACACAATGGTTTTAATGGTGCTGATACTGCCGTTTTACGCGGGAATGGTTTACAAGCTGATTAAGGAGCACATGAAGAATAAGCAAACGTTGGAATCTGTTCAAACATAGAAACAGAAAGGGTTCAACGGGATATCTGTTAAACCAATTAATCTCTGTTTATTCGCTCGTTGATGCTTTCCTCGTTGATGTGTTTCCTAATGTAAACCAGTATCTTCTCGTCTTTAACCACCGTGTTCGCCGCGTCTTTAACCATCAGGGCCAGGATTTCTGCGAGAGGACAGAAGGGTGTTGTTGCGACGAACTCCACGATTATGCTGCCGTCCTCCCTTCTAACGTCTTTGATAAGGTTTAGTTCCCCGAGGGTTAGACC
>JAFNIX010000027.1 GCA_017601225.1 Candidatus Brockarchaeota archaeon
CCTCCCCGGCTATCCTGAAGCCAGCGTGCCCCAGCCAATATATCTTAACACCCTTAACCTCTATCAAACTGGATTTAAGTAATTGGAACAAGGTTGAATATAAAGTTATTCTTCACCGTAATTCAGCCGTATCCTTCGGCTTCGTAAAACTAATGGAGGTGGAGAAGAATGATCGCTCCAGCCGGCCCTATGAAGGATAAGAGCAGCACCACCACAACAAGTATAACCATTAAAACTATTAGTGGGAGGAATACTGTTTGGATTAAGGCGAGGATAAGCGCCACGTAGTCTTTAAAATCTATTTTTTCACGGTCAGCCAACATCTCACCTGATGAGAATCATTAATCTGAGTTACAGGAGGCGTCTTCTCGTTGCAAACTGGCATCACGTATGGACACCTGTCAGCAAAGGGACATGCTTTCACACGCTCAGTCGGGTTTGGCGGCTCACCTTTCAGAAGCTGCTTCTCAACGTTTGAACGCGGCTCGGGTATTGGGACACTTGACAATAAGGCCTGAGTATACGGGTGCTCAGCCCTTCCGAAAAGCTCTCTGGTCGGCGAGGACTCAACCCAGATGCCCCGGTACATTACGACAGTCCTGTCACTAATATATCGGACAACAGCCAGATTATGCGTAATCAGGAGATACGTGTAGCGAAACTCATCCTGCAGAGACTTTAAAAGGTCTAGCACTTGCGCTTGAACAGAAACATCCAGCGACGCGGTCGGCTCATCCAGTATGATGAACTCAGGGTTAACACACAGTGCCCTAGCCAGTACAGCCCTCTGCCTCTGCCCGCCGCTGAGCTCATGAGGATACCTGTAAAGGTGTTCCTCACTCAAGCCCACTCGAGTCATCAGCTCAACAGCCCTATCGTAATAATTGGGTCCTCCTACCCTGTGCACCTTCATCACTTCTATAATCGTGTCCTTAATCAGCATCCTGGGGTTCAGTGAAGCATAGGGGTCTTGGAAAACCATTTGAACCCTCTTACGGTACCATCTTGTCTCGCTTGAAGACAGCTTACCAACATCTCTATTCCTGTAAAAGATTTTACCTGCCGTAGGATGCTCCAGTTTAGCCAGCATCAGTCCCACAGTAGTCTTACCGCTTCCACTCTCACCCACGAGTGCAAGAGTTTCAGCATTTTTAATGTTGAAAGTAGCGTCTTCAACAGCATAGATATACCCTACAGTCCTCTGGAAAACCCCGCCCAGTATTGGAAACCATTTTCTAAGCCCCTCAACCCTGACGAGAACGTCATCTCCTGTTTCAGTCTTCTCAGCCCTCATTGTTGAGACAGCTCCCATTACGCAACCCTCCCCCTAGAGGTTTCCCCATCGTAGAGATGACACTCCACAATCCTACCATCGATGTTAAGCGTCCTAGGATTAATTTTCCTACAGATCTCCATCGCACGGGAGCACCTGGGGTGAAAAGGACAGCCAGTAGGCAAATCCACAAGATCCGGGACAGAACCCCCAATACTCTCAACCTTCAAATCCTTGTCAGCCCTTGGAAGCGCGCGCATAAGCCCCTGAGTATACGGGTGAAGAGGCTCACTGTAGACGGAATCCACAGTACCCGTTTCAACAATCCTGCCTGCATACATTACACCTATCCTACTACATGTTTCAGCAATAACCCCAAGGTCATGCGTTATCAGTATCACGGAAGTACCATACTTCTTTTGAAGACTCTTCATGAGCTCAAGCACCTGAGCCTGTATCGTTACGTCGAGCGCCGTCGTGGGCTCATCGGCTATTATTAGCTTAGGCCTGAGAGAGAAAGCCATTGCAAGCATCATTCTCTGCTTCATCCCTCCGCTCAGCTCGTGAGGATACATTTTAATAACCCGTTCAGGAGCAGGCATCTGAACCTCCGTAAGCATCTGAATAATCCTATCATGTACCGCTTTTTCAATTTCACGTTTATCTTTAATGGAGGCGATTTCCCTATCGTTCGTTAAAAGTATGTCCCTGAACTGCTCCCGCATCGTGAACACGGGGTTCAAATAAGTATGCGGATCCTGAAAGACCGCGGTTATCTCTTTCCCACGTATCTTATTCATCTCATCCTCCTTAAGGCTTAGCAGGTCCCTACCGTCGAAGACTATTCTTCCCTCAACGATAACGGCGTTGCCTGGTAGAAGCCTCTGTATGGCTAAGCCGGTGACAGACTTTCCGCTTCCCGTTTCACCAGCCAGTCCGAAAACCTCCCCTTTATCAACGTTAAAGCTTACTCCGTTAAGTGCTTTAACAACCCCCCTGTATGTTCGGAACTCAACCTTCAAATCCGCGACCTCCAGAATCCTGCTCAACACCATCTACCTCCTCAGCCTTGGATCCAAGATATCCCTTAACCCGTCGCCAACAAGGTTGAAACCTAGACTGGCAAGCAGTATCATAAGCCCTGGGAAAAACATTATCCAGGGTGCTACGAACAGGAATGGAGCACCCCTGTTAACAAGAGAACCCCATTCAGGCTCAAACGGCGTAGGGCCGAGCCCTATGAAGCTTAAGCCGGCTGCTGAAAGCATTACGCCGCCAATATCCATGGTTGCAGAGACAAGCAGAGGGTAGATCGCGTTGGGCAGTATGTGTCTGAAAAGTATCCTGTAGCCAGGCAGCCCGAGTGACTTGGCTGCTCTAACATAAAGCTTCCCCTTCTCCGCTAGAACCTGACCCCTCATAAGCCTAGCGTAACCAGCCCACCAGACCGCGATGAGAGCTATGGCGAGGTTGAAAAGCGATTTCCCCAGGATCATTTGGATCGCCATGGCAAACAGTAAGCCTGGGAATGCGAAAAGAATGTCGACAAGCCTCATGAAAGCCTCGTCGAACTTCCCGCCCAAGTAGGCTGAAACCGCGCCTAAAACTGTACCTATTGCAATCGACACTGCGACGACGAAAATCGAGACAGCCATGTCATAGCCGGCGCCGAGAACGATAAGCCGCAGTATGTCTCGACCAAGATCATCGGTACCGAAAAAGTGTTCAAAACTAGGAGGCTTAAGCGCGTTTTTCAAGTCAAGTTTATAGGGCTCCCCAGCATCCACTATTAGGCGGCCAAAGACCGCGAGGAAAATGTAGAACAACACTATCGCCGTGCCGATGACGACAAGCTTGTTGCTGAAAAACAAGTGAAACGTGTATTTCAACTCTCTAATCCTAAGCTCGCGCACCCTGTTTACACTCTTCTCCGTTTTTCAACACCTCCTCAATACTTTATACGTGGGTCAAGCCATGCGTAAACTATGTCCACCACCAGGTTTACAACCACGTATATTATTGAGGCGACCACGACGTAGGCCAGCACAGTGTTTGAATCGTTGTAGACTATTGCCCTATAGCTGAGCCAGCCCATGCCTGGGAAAGCGAATATTGATTCCGTCATTATCGCTCCTCCGAGCAGCCCGCCGAACATTAGCCCGGTTGCTGAGACAACAGGTATAAGCGCGTTCTTAAGCGCATACTTGTATATTACCAGCCTCTGGGGCAATCCGTAGGCCTTAGCCATTGTTACATAGTCCTGCCTAAGGACCTCCAGCATCGAGGATCTGGTTAGCCTAGTTATCACCCCTATGTTTAGGAAAGCCAGGGTTATTGCTGGGAGTATGAGATGCGCTAAAGCGTCGCCAGCCATGATCAGATTGCCTTGGATGAGCGAGTCCAGCATTATGAAGCCCGTGATCTTTTTGAACCCAGTGTTAATGGCCAGAACCGGGTCATACCTGCCTGTGCTCGGCAGGGCTGGAAGACCATAGGCCATTTTAATCCAGTATGTGAAAAAGTATTGCAGGCTTAGCCCAAGCCAGAAGACGGGGATGGAGATGCCTATCAGCGAGAACACTCTTGAAGCATGGTCAGCCAGCTGGTTGTTTTTAAGCGCGCTCACTACCCCTAAGGGTATTCCGACGAGCAGCGTTATGATTATCGCCACTATGGTTAGCTCAGCGGTAGCCGGGAAATAAGTAGCAATAGCATCCACTATACTCATGTGCCCGACTTTAGACCATCCTAAGTCTAGCGTGAAAAGATCCCTCAGGTAGAAGAAATACTGCTCCCAAGGAGGCCTGTCAAAGCCATGCATCCTTTTTATCGCAGGTATCGCGTTAGGATTAGTCTTCTCAGTGACATAGGCAGCTAAAGGGTCTAGTAAAACCCTTGAAAGGATGAACGTTAGCAACGTAACGCCGAGCAAGACAAACACTAGCAACGCCATCCTCCTAGCTGCGTATTCGTACAGCTTCAATAAGCGGTCACCATTACCTCACGGGGGCTGAGGCACTCAAATATATGCTTTTCTCATCGATTACCGCTTTAAATGAGAAAAATGTTATGCACGATTCAGTACTTGAAGTTTATCCCGAGGAAGTCCAGGTCGAAGGTTGGCAGTGGGCCTATTGCCCTAATGTCAGGATTAATACCCTTTACTTCATGTGTTGAGACCCAGTGGTCAAAGTCGAGTAGTTGCGGCCAGTGGTCCCTACTTATGACGGCGAAGTCGCATGCGCCTGAAAGAAGATCGGTCAACCGGGTGTTAGCGTCGGGAATCGTTTTTATAATGACGCGTTCAATCTTCGGCTGTATTCTGCCATGCACGTAGTTCATCGGACCGCCGCTCGCCTCTCCTGTTTTCGGACCGCCCCAATAGTTCGGGTTACGCCTAAGTATGATCGTGCCAGCCTCCCATGATTCAAACATGTATGGGCCGGTTCCGGCTGCAGCATTCCTGTCAATCCACTCATTGTGCTTGCCTATCTCTATGCCCCCGTGGGCCTCAACGTATGATGGCGAAACTATGGCGCAGACAGCGTAGGCTAAAACCGATGGGAATGGGGCGTACGGCCTCTCCAAGTTGATCCTTACAGTATAGTCGTCGATTATCTCTATCGGCTTCTGAGCCCTCCATGCTTCAACATCATCCCAGGTGGCTGTGCCTTCCCATATCTTATTATACATTAGGTCTCCAGCACCCTTTATAACGTCGAGCATCCATGCGGGCCCGTCTGGATCAGCTATGATTATAGCTCTCTCAAGAGAGTATTTGACAGCTGTAGCGTTAAACGGCGTCCCATCATGGAACTTTATTCCCCTTCTCAAGTGTATCGTGTAGGAGGTGCCGTCAGGCGAAACCTCGTAGCTCTCAGCAAGCCACGGGATGACTTTCGAGCTGTCGCTTCCATCGTAGTAGAACAGGTTTTCAAACACGTTTTGAATAACCTCTCCCCCGGCAGTCTCATAGTCTACAGCAGGATCTAGGTAGTCAGGCTCGCCTATGCTCTCAACTATTATTTGATCAGGATTGTTCGCACCCGGAGCCTTAGATATCGTCGCGTAATAGTAGCCGGCGAAAGCAGGGTTGTAGAACCAGCCTTGGATCCATGTTCTTTCGAAATGTATTCCCTCAACCTGAGCCTCCCACAGGTAGGGCACATTGTTGTAAGACATCATGGAGATCTGCTGTATCACTCTTGCTCTTTCACTGGGATCAAGTATCGCAGACTGGAGGTCAATAAGCCTGTCGACCTCAGGATTCGCGTAGGAGGTTCTCAACGGGAAGGTCCCCCTCTCGCTGTGAAGGAAGGGCACAAGATAGTCGTCTGGATCTATGAAGTCCGGCGCCCAGCCGAGGAAGAAAACTGGAAGCTTCGACTCCCTCATCGCTTGCAAGTATTGCGGCCAAGCTAAGGCCTGTGCGGTCGCGTCAATACCTACGTTCAGGTTTTGAAGCGCTGAAGCCAGCAGGAGGCAGGCTTTCTCCCTGACGGTGTTACCCTCATTGTAGTAGAAGACTATTTTAAGAGGATTGCTCGTACTGAACCCGTAGTCGGCGAGAACACTTGAGAGCAGCTCCTTCGCCTTAGTCAGATTATACTCGTATCTGGGTGGAGTTGTCTCGCTGTAGCCGAACATCCCCTTAGGCACAGGACCGTTAGGCACAATGCCACCGTACTTCAATATGTCTGCAATATAAGACTGGTAGTCGAACACGGAAACGATTGCCTGTCTAAACCTTATGTCTGCAAAAATCGGGTTTATCACTTTTATGGATACGCTTTTATCCCCTGCGGATATCGTGTGCGTGCCGGGAGTTGTTTCAGTCAGGTTGAAAGCGACGTCAGCCACACTGCCCGCCGCTATTTTCAGCGTCCTGGTTTCCCTCACTTGGCCGTCAACCTTTAACTCAAGTTTGTAATCGGCTTCAGAAGAACCAGTGTTTGAAACAGTGACTACGACGTTGAAAACCTCGTTTACCCTAGCCACCTGCGTGCCGAGAGTTATATCTGTGACTGATGCTTGTGGTTTCGGCATCAACATGTATGCAGCTATTGCAACGACCGCTATGATAATCACTGCAAGCAAGACGTATAACAGTTTTCTTGAACGTTTTTCCGCAACAGCTTCTTCCGACATTTTTAATCGGAAAAGCGGCACACTGCTTTCTTATAAGGCTTTAGTGAAAATAGAAATCAAATCCCATTAAGAATAACTTATGGTCCCGGCCAAACTTCAGGCTTAACCGTTTTCTACATTCGTGGTCACCAGCAAGGTTTCAATAAGAAAAAAAGAGATAAGTTCCTTTCATGTCTGATTCAATAATCCTCTTCTCCTCTCATTGAAACTAAAGATTCATATTATGAAAATCCGGTTCACCAGTTAAAACACTACGTTTATAAGGCTTGCTACAATATCTGCAAACAGTCTTGGAAAAACTCGTTTACACAGTATTCCTAATGCTTGCGTTGTTTACTTCACAGAACGCGGGCAACCGCCTCCTTGCGTCAGTGGGCGGAGCTAATCCGCACAGTTTTAAAAATGCGGCTGAAAAAAGCTTTTCAATCCAGATGGCGATCAACTCGGCCGATGATGGAGACACTATATATGTTCCACCCGGTAAATATATGGAGAATCTTAAAATAAATAAATCCGTGAAACTGATAGCTAACGGAACAGTTGAATTGACTCCGGTTAATCTTGGAGACAATGTTGTGGAAATCTTGAAAGATAATGTTATCCTGACTGGTTTCACTGTTATAAACCGTGGAGGAATATGCGGAATATGCGTTAAAGGATCGGTTGGTTACAGAATTATCGGGAACAGAATTTTAGGAGGAGATTACGGATTGCTAGCTAATGGTTCAAGTAAGGGCCTAATCGAAGGAAACAGTGTTAAGGAGTGTCTTTTCGGAATATACTTTCGAGAATCCTCTGAGGACATTGTTTCCCGAAACAACGTCGAGTCAAGCAAATATGGAATTAGCCTCTCAATGTGTTTCAACAGCACGATTGTTGAAAACAGGATGGTTAACTGCACATATGGCCTGTACAATCACATATCGGATAGAAGCAACATATTGAGAAACATTTTTCAAAATAATACGGTAGGAGTAGTAGTTGCAAGATCTGGGATGAACACAATATCGTTGAACGAAGCGTTCTATAATTTTTACGGAATGCATATAGATTATTCGCGGGTTAGCCTCTTGTATGGAAATACTGTTATCGGAGGACTTATTGGTATAAGGATCCAGAATTCGCAAAACATTACCTTAACGAACAATACCGCACGTTTCTCAACGAACAACATTGCCATTGAATCCAGCGTCAACATAACTATTTCAAGAAACACTCTGGAACAAGCAAGGGGACATGGTGTCACCATCTATGAAACACACAACAGCATGCTATCAATGAACATTATTTCCTTCTGCCGCGTAGGAATTTCTGTTGAAAACAGCCGTTCAACAATCATCAGAAACAACTCTTTAGAGCAGAATTCCTACGGGCTGTTCCTCTTCCGCTCATCTGAAGCCATGCTCCTGGCTAACAAGTGTGGCAACAACACGGTTGCGGATTTCTATTCTGAAGGCGCGGAAGACATTATAGTTGAAAAACTCGAGATAAATGCTTACGGCAATAAGGAAGTTTCCTTCACCTACCAGGGGGATATTTCCATAAAGGGATCTCGGCCGATTGAGCTGGAGACAGCTAGGCTTCTGAGCGGTTTCTTAAACATCACTCTATCCTCCGGAGGCTGGATAAGGCTTAACGTAACATACAACTTGAAAGGTATTCAGGATATTCGGAAGGAGGAGCCTGTCCTCTACCGTTGGACAGGGGTGGAGTGGAAAAAGGTAAGAGGCTTGATGAAGGAGGAGTCTTCTTTAAAGGGCTCAGCATCTTTTCTATTGACTGAAACTGGAATCTACGTCTTAGGGGTCGGTGAGAAAACCGTAGAACAATTCCCCCCGGTTATTGGAATATTTGTTACAATAATTCTCATCATCGGCTCCTACATGATTCTAAGAACTCTTAAAGGCAGAAGAGCCAGCAGCTTGAGCTATTCCCCCACCTCTTCTTTTTTCCTCACCGCTTCCCTTATGACCACTATAAGGTAGGCTAGAGTACCATATCCCACCAGCGCGACGCTGGAGAAGGAAAGACCCATCTGGATTATTATAAGGATGGTCAGTGTAGTTGGATTATAGCCTTGCTTAATATACCACATGTTATATAAACCGGTTAAGAACGATAGTAGATAGATCAGAACCCCTATGAGCATTGCCCTCTTAGGACTCAATAACACTAAGACCTCCCATAGAGCCAGCATTTAACCCAGTGTCCTGACGCTGCTTCGAACTCAGGCGGCTCCTCCTTAAAACACTTGTCAAAAGCATGTGGACAGCGAGGAGAAAACCTGCAGCTCTTAGGAGGATCTATCAGTGCAGGAGGCTCACCCGGGGGAACTTCTTTAAACCTATTTCTGTTCTCCGGATTCGGCTCAGGTGTAGCCGTTAGCAGAGCCCTCGTATAAGGATGCAAGGGATTCCTCAAGACTTCCTGCGTAGAGGCCTTCTCCATAACGTGACCCGCATACATTATAAGCGCCCATTCTGAGAAGAACCGTGTTGTCGCAAGGTCGTGTGTAATATATATTACGCCGAGCCTAAGCCTTTCCTGAAGCCTTCTTAACAGGGTCAGTATCTCTATACGGACGGAGGCATCCAGCATCGACACAGGCTCATCAGCAACAATCAGCTTAGGTTCAAGGATTATTGCCCTAGCTATGGCAACCCTCTGCAATTGGCCACCGCTGAGCATATGGGGATACTTATACGCAAAATCCTCCACTGGCGTAAGCCTAACTTCTTCAAGAGCCTTGAATATTCTCTCAGCCCTCTCTTCTTTCGACTTAACCGTGTTGTGAATTAGAAGAGGTTCCTCAAGAGACCTGAATATTGTGAAGTGGGAAGCGAAAGCGCCGAATGGATCCTGTTGAACCAGACCAGTCATCCTCCTGTACCATTTCAACTCGTTAGCCCTAATATGCGTCACGTCCTTACCTTGGAATATGATTCTGCCACTGTTAGGCTCGTAAAGCCTTATAATAGTCTTGCCTAAAGTAGTCTTACCGCTTCCGCTCTCACCCACGAGCGACACCGCCTTACCTTCATCTAAGCTGAATGAAACACCGTCAACCGCTTTCACGTAGTTCGTTTTAGAACTTAAAAATCCTCTTCTTATTTCAAACCATTTCCGCAAATCTTCCAATTCAAGCAGCCTTACATCAGAACTCATTTTCCACCACCGTATAACCAACACCTTACTAGATGGTTCTCCTCTAGTCTGAACATACTTGGTTCTTCAGTTCTACACTTGTCCCATGCGAACCTGCATCGCGGGTGAAACCTACAGCCCGAAGGAAGATCGATTAGGCTCGGGGGCGACCCGCTTATGAATTCAGGCGTCCTATCCGTGCTAAGCGTTGGAACACTTGCTATCAAGCCCCTAGAATACGGATGCTTCGGCTCCGTGTAGAAGACGTCTGCAGCAGAGATCTCAACCATCTTACCAGCATATATTACCGCAACCTTATTTGCAAGCTCGCTGGCCAAACCCAAGTCATGAGTTATGAAGACATAGGTTAATCTCAACTCGTTTTTAATCCTCTTCAAAAGGTTGATTATGTTAGCTTGAGTCAGCACATCCAGCGCTGAAGTAGGCTCGTCGAGAATTACTATTTCAGGATTTGTTATGAGCGCCATAGCTATCGCCGCCCTCTGCTTCATTCCACCGCTTAGTTCAAACGGATATCTTTCAGCGAAAGCTCCCGGCATGCCCATAAGCTCCATCAGTTGCCTCGCCCTGTTCAACGCCTCTTTCTTCTCCACATTATCGTGAATGATCAACGGCTCAGCCACCTGATAGCCTATTCTGAAAACAGGATTAAAGGAGTTCATCGCTCCTTGGAAAACAATAGATATTTTCTTCCACCTTACTTCTCTCCTAAAAGTCTCTTCATCCAGCTCCATCACGTTTCTGCCGTTAAGAATAACCTTTCCCTCGTAAGTATGAATATTCCTAGGAAGAACCCGGACCAAGGCACGTGCCAGCGTACTTTTCCCGCACCCGGACTCTCCGACAACAGCCAGCACATCCTCCTTTTTTAAGTCGAAAGCTATTTCCTCAAGCGCCTTAACTACTCCCTTCTTAGTCCGGTAGTAAAGCTTTAGGTCGCGTACTGATAAAACTGTCTTATCTTCACTCATTCTTCCTACAGCTCCTTCAGCTTCGGGTTAACTGTTCTCTCCAGAGCAATTCCTATTAGTGCGAAAGACACGGAGCAGAGTATGAGAAGGAAAGCCGGTTCGAGAATCCAGTAGTAGAAGCCCTTGTAGAGAGCCCCATGAGTATAAGCATCGTTAATGATCTTACCCCAAGTTGGGAGAAAAGGATCGCCAAGCCCTAAGAACGAGAGCGCGGCCTCTAGAAAAACGAAGCCCGGAACTGATGATATCATTGCAGGCACCACTGGGGGCATGATTTTCGGTATAACGTAGAGAAGTATTAGCCTCAGGTTGCTTGCTCCATATGCTTGCGCTGCTTCAATATATGGGTAGCTCTTAATCTGCATAACCAGAATACGAGTACTCTTTATTCCGAGCGAAAATATATTGAGAAGAATTATGCTAAGAAGAATCACGAAAATATCAATCCTGTAAAATGTTGTAAGAAGTATTAAAATCGGGAGAAATGGAAGAACAGCGTTTATTTCGGTTGCTCTCTGAATCACGGAGTCGATAACACCTCCATACCAGCCGCTTATCGTTCCTATAATTAGGCTCAGCACCGTCGTAAGTATTGAAGCTGCTAATCCGAAAGACATGGCTATTGGGGTTCCCCAGAGCAGCCCTATTATTAGTGGTCTTCTTAAATGATCTGTACCAGCCAACCCGTATACTAGACCGTATACTACGACTTCCGCTTCTAAAGTATCTCCTGCATTAAGAACTGATTCGAAACGTATTCCATACCTACCTTTTAAGACCCGAAGGGTCTTCGAGTACTCCATGAAAAGCCCCCTTTCCACAGTTACGGTGAAATTAGCCTTGCCGATCTTACTTTCGACAAGTCTTTCTAATTGTAGTTCAAGCCCAAGATCATTGCTTAAATAAAGCTTGTCGTCGGGCCTTCTCAAAGTGTGTCTCTTAAGCCGAATCTCCTCGCCATCAGGTCTTATCCAATAAACGTCTATCGTCAGCTTCTCAGAATAACTGGAGTTGAAGAAAACAATTATCTCAGGTGGAAAGTCTTCGTAATCATAATTGAAGAACAGGATCAGTGAAAACGCTCGCTTCCCATCCTCCAATGGTGTTTCAGACGCATTAATTCCTTTAGATGAAACTATAATTGTACGTGGCAGTTTTTTCCCGTAAAAAATCTCAATCCATTCCGGCTGAGCATTCCTAGGGTTTTTACTCCAAATTTCACTCGACCTCCAAGCATGAATGGCTTCAGGCAACGGGATTGTTATAATAGTGTAGATTGACAGGCATACTAGTAGCAGGAGTATCGCAATTCCAATCAGCGCCGACTTATAGCTGAAAACCTCTTTCAAAGCATTTCTGAAACCACCAGCATGTTTCGAGCGGCTCATTTCTCAGCCTCCCCATACTTTAATCCTTGGATCGAGAAACGCGTAAACAACGTCAAGAATTAAAACCGTCAGGGTCAAAAGCCACGCATATATCACTACTTCCCCAACGATCACAGGAGGGTCGGGGAGAGAAAGAGCTTGTGCGAGAAGCTTTCCCAACCCAGGCCAGTCGAAAACAGTCTCAGTTATTATTGCACCGCTCCATGAGCCTATGATGGCTAAAGAGAATCCAGTTATTATTGAGGGTAACGTTGGCCTTAACACGTAGCGTGAATCCACCTGGCTGGGTGGAAGACCTTTAGCTCTAGCCACCTCCACGTAATCCTCTGTCGAGAATATTAGGAAGAAGGTTCTATTGGAATAGAGCCCGAGGAATAATCCGGATATTATCCATGAAAGCATCGGTAGAATCATGTGTCTCAGGACGGAGAGAAAGTATAAGAATGGGTCTTTGGGTGGAGGATAGTCTACCATTCCTCCGGGCGGGAGGATGTGCAGCCACGTGTAGAAGACAAGTATCAAGAAAATCCCGTAAACCCACCCGGGTATCACTGATGTGGGAGCAAGCCAAGATACAATCCTATCTATTTTCGAACCATATCTCCTAGCTAAGATAAGCCCGCCGAGAAGGTTTAGGAAGAAGTTTATGATTGTCACGGTTGTGAAAAGCATTATTGTCTGGGGCAGCTTCTCCATGATTATCAGCCGTACCTGTTTAGACCCACTATCGCTCGTCAGGTAAAGCGCTTTCCCAAGATCCAGGGTTAACGAGTCTTTTAAGTAGTATAGGCTCCTTATTGGGAAGGGAGTGTTAAGCCCCTTCGCCTCCAAGGCGGATTGATACAAGGTGTCTATGATCTTCTGCTTCTCAGAGGCAGTGAGCCCCGCGTAAGCAGGGTTGTTCCTAATGTTCATAGTTATTGTAGTTAAAAGATCTGCCTTAACCATCTCGTCTATAAGGCCTCCGAAGTTCGCAAGCATGATAGATATGTAAACGGCGATAATGAGGCTTGTAAGTAATACGAGCGACCTCCTAACTATGAACTTTAAGAAGCCTTTAGGCAGCATTTATCATGCATCACCCGGTCTAACATTTCCCGGAAGAAAAAAAGCAGGAAATAAAAACTTTTCGGACGCACAGTTACTTCCTTTTCTTTCTAAGGAATAGGACTGCGAGTATGACGATGACAACTATTACCGCGACTATCCCGATTACCGCCTCATACCATACTCTGAACACGGCTCTAATGGTGTGAGGCTTATCCGTAGTAATTGTAATCGTTGCTGATGCTCCCTTATCCACCCCGTCGACAACCCATTTTTCGAGGACGCTTAGGAAGCCCGGTTTAGCCGTTATCGTCACGGTTTCACGCCCAAGGTATCCGTGTGAACCCGGCTCAGGATCGGTTGTTCCACTCCCCTCCACTGAGATAACGAGTTCACGCTGCAACAGGCTTCTGAAGGGTTTTAATACAACAGTATGAGCCATCACGTCAGCCTTATCTAAGTAGTAGGGACCGGCGCCAACCCAGAAGTGGTGATACTTAGAATACCAGTTTTTCAAAGCATTGTATCTCTCCCTCGCCTGTTCAACCGTAATATACTGGCTATTCCATTCTTTGAAAGGTATGTAGCCTTCGCTTATCGCCTCATTCAGTAATGTGGAAAATATTTCGAGGCTTGGGCCAGCTATATAGTTCATCCATTCAACGTTATTCTTCGAAGCCTTATCCATGCCGAAGGCTAGAAGATTCTTCTCCTCAGCCTTAACGCCTATTCCTGTTGTGTGCCATGGGCCAGCTAAGCCTACGTAACTGTAGGCTATGAGCTCAGCATCCATATTCGTGTAGTTTACATACCACTCTATCTTTAACGGATGCTCACTAACGATTCTCCACGCTCTGAACAACTGCCTCCATGACGAGAATTGCCCCTCGTAAGCCTCATCGTAAAGCGGGCTTTTGCTACTGGCCCTCTCAAAGTTGAGAGGCCAGCTCCAAACCCAGTCTGCAAGGCTCATAACAGTACCGTCATGATATTCGAACTTGCCTATAAGATCCTCGTATTCTGCAACTATCTTTACTTTAGCAGTGGTCACGCCTGCTTCTCCAGCAGTTACAACCTTCTTCTTTTCAACATCCCAAGCATACCACGCGTCAGACGGGATTTCAACCTTATCTACGAGAGACATGGTTAGCCAGCCGCTGCTTTCCGGATTCTGGAAGGTTAACGTGCCTTTCTCAACCTCTAGATTAACGCTCTTAACTATGCCTGGAACAGGTATTGGAAGACCCGTTTGAGGATGAAGCACGAATGCCCCCATTCCCGTGGCTGTGCTTATTATGTTGTCGTATATCCAGTTGGAACCGGCAACAGGATTCCACGCGTCCCCCGATAAAACATTTTCACTGCCGACTTTCAAAGTTCCTCCCGTCTTGTTTGCACGGTTCAACGTGTATGGCCATATTGGGGTCCAGTAGCCCGCAGAATAGTCCACTATGACGAACAGTTCTTTCCTCCTTGCCCATGCGGCAGTCTGGTCGACAAGCCAGACCCTCACCGAATCTTGAAGCGCCAATTCAAATGCTTTACTCATCCACTCAGTCCTCTGCTCCAGCGACGTAAACTTCTTCTCAGCAAGCTTATCGGCAATCTCCTGAAAATCGGGAGCAGGCTTGTATGCTGCCCACAGTGGGCTTATGGAGGCTTGGCTCGACTTAGGAGTGTAGAAGAACTGGAAGTTATCTGAATCGTCCCTCGACACCACTGTAGTTACCCAGCCGCCCGTGTAAACGTGCCATTGCCCATCTGCAGGGTCACCCTGCATCCATATGGGGGAGGCTTCCGCAGCAGTAGGCTTATACAGCGGCTCTATTGTGAAGCCGATCTTCTCCAGCTGCGAAGCGACATAGTCGCCTATTTGTCTTCTAACACCTCCTCTTATTACGATTTTGAGGACAATGGGTTGACCCTTATAGTACCATTTCCCGTCTTTCAGCTCGACATTCGGCTCCTTCAGCATCTCTTGAGTTATTATGTCCTTCGCCTTCTTCTCGTCGAACGCATATTTAGCTTCAATCCGCGCTATAACATCCTTATGCCTCTCGTAGTC
Organism: Candidatus Brockarchaeota archaeon; assembly: GCA_017601225.1. Lineage (GTDB taxonomy): Archaea > Thermoproteota > EX4484-205 > EX4484-205 > JAAOZP01 > JAAOZP01. The sequence continues at coordinate 15,058 of JAFNIX010000027.1, forward strand.
TGGAAAACCTTTGCAGACCGGAACATATTTTGGCAGCCCAAGGCCGCCCATGAACTCGTCTATTATGTACTGCCTGTCGACAAGCATGTTCATGGCTTCCCTTATCTTAGGGTTGTAGAATGGATTAAACTTACCGTTTCTAGTCTCTGGCCCGACAGGGTTGAAGGTAAGCTCATAGTACAAGCCGTAGGAGAAATCATAAGATAACTCTGGAGACTCCTTCACCGTTTTGAAAAGCACTGGATCACCTATGTCCATGAAATATATGTCCATGTCCCCTTTCTTCAACATGTCTATCGCCTTAGCAGGATCGGAGACTACGAAGAAGTCTACTTCATCGAACCATCCGTACTTATAAATGGGAATCTCCTCTGGTGCGGATACTGCTGTGGTCAAGGGTATTAGGATTGGGGTTAGCAGTATGAAAACGAGTACCATGGATGCGACATATAGCGGTATCTTTAAACCTAGCCGCATCATTTTTCTCATCATAAAGAAGGCCCAGAAGGTATTTTATAAAGGTTTCTAGGGCGATTAGGGAAAAAATTAGAAACAAGTATAGATAGAGATTACATAAGCTGTTTCACCGGACCTTAACGCGTAGAGTCGCTTAATGGCCTTAAGCCGGGTTATCGCTCTACCCACGTATTCCACGGCGGATTCCAGTGTTATACGAGCTCCCCAACCTCTTCGAACAGGCTTCCAAACGTTTCCTCCAATCCATGTCTTAAAGATGTGGCTACCGATTAATGTTGGAAGACATGCACGCTACGCATAGTCTAAACTTGAAGAAAGGTTACGCATGCTCACTACCCTTTGCCAGGTGGCAAGCTACGAGATGACTGGCCGACACAACTGTTAATTCCGGCTCTTCTTTCTGACAGGCCTCCTCAGCAAATGGGCATCGAGGATGGAAACGGCAACCCATAGGAATTCTTATGGCAGAGGGCACTTCACCCTTAAGCTCTATTATCCTTCTTTTGCGATCCGGGTTCGGAACAGGTATTGCTGAGAGCAGTGCCTGCGTATAGGGATGCAGAGGGTTCGAGAAGATCTCTTCCTTTTCACCCATCTCCACGATTTTCCCGAGGTACATTATCGCAACCCTATCTGAAATGTATTTTGCAACAGCCAAGTCGTGCGTTATGAAAAGATAGGTAAGCTGGAGTTCCCTTTTAAGATCCAGCATTAGATCGATTATCGTTGTCCTTAGTGAAACATCTATCATTGAAACAGGTTCATCCGCAACGATGAACTCCGGGTTTAGGATGAGAGACCTTGCTATTGCCGCCCGCTGCCTCTGCCCCCCACTAAGCTGGTGCGGATACAGTTCTATAAACTGTTCTGGAGGAGTTAAACCTACGCGCTCCAGCATCGATAAGACTTTTTTCCTCTTTTCCAAGCCTGAAGCTAAGCCATGGATCTCGAGCGGATGACCTATGGCGTCTCCAATTTTCATCCGCGGGTTGAACGAAGCATAGGGATCCTGGAATATTATCTGCATCCGCCTCCTTAAAAGCCTCAGCTCTTCCGGCTTAAGATTAGTTATTTCTCGGTCTCTGAAAAACACTCTTCCCGATGTGGGTGGAACAAGCCCTAAAATAATTTTCCCCGTCGTCGTTTTCCCACATCCGCTTTCCCCGGCGAGCGTGAAAACCTCACCCCTCAGGACAGAGAACGTTATATCGTCGACAGCCCGTATGAAGCCTCTGGTTCGAGTTAACAGTTTTTCAAGAAAACTTTTTTCAACCGGGAAATATTTTTTCAGATTTTCAACCCTTACGATTTCAGTTCGATTCATTTCCCGCCACCTCATGTAGAAAGCATCTGACAAAGTGGCCTGGTTCTGTCTCTACTGGCTGAGGCTCTCTTTCCCTGCATTTTCCAATCGAGCTGGGACAACGCGGCCAGAATCTGCAGCCCCTAGGAGGATTAAGCAGGTCCGGAGGAGACCCGGGTATTGCCTCAAGTTTTTGCTCAGCCAGTTCAATGTTCGGAATGGATTTTAAGAGTCCTCTAGTATACGGGTGCTGAGGTTTATTGTAGATATTCTCTACGCTAGCGTACTCAACCATCTGGCCTGCATACATCACAAGGATTTTGTTACATCTTTCAAGCGCTATGCTCAAATCATGTGTGATAAGAATCAGGGCCATCGCATATACGTTTTGAACATTTTTCAGCAAGTCGAGTATTTTCGCCTGAACTATGACATCCAAGGCTGTTGTCGGCTCATCAGCAATAACTATGCTTGGGTTGAGGGCAATGGATAGGGCAATCATAACGCGTTGCCGCATCCCGCCGCTCAACTGATGCGGATAGTCGTTAATGCGTTCAGACTGTATACCGACATCGTTGAGAAGCTTCTCAGCGCGTCTAAGAGCCTCCTCTCTGCCTGTTTTAGGCTCATGGGTTCGAATCAGCTCCACAAAGTGTTCACCTATCTTCTTAACAGGATTTAGAGAAGTCATAGGGTCTTGGAAAACGAAGGCTATTTTCCTACCCCTCACGTTCCGCATCTCCTCCTCCCGTAGTTTGAGGAGGTCTGTTCCTTCAAGCCATAAATGCCCCCCTATGATTCTTCCCGGGGGAGGGATAAGCCGGATTAAGGACAAGCCCAGAGTAGACTTTCCCGAACCAGACTCGCCGACTACACCCAGTGTTTCAGCCCTGTCAAGAGTAAAGGAAACACTGTCTACTGCCCTCACTCTCCCCCTTCTAGCCCAATATTCAACAGTTAAACCTTCCACTGCCAGAAGCTGTTTCTCCATAAGTCTTCACCTTTCCGCGAGCTTCGGGTTTAAGAGCTCGCTCAGCCCTTCACCCACCAGAGTAAATCCTAAAGCCAGGAGGATGATAAATATGCCTGGGAACGTTATTACCCACCAGACTCCGCTTGGAAGAAGCCTACGCCCATTAGCCAGATCCCAGCCCCAGTCTGGGATATCCACTTCAACACCCAGCCCGATGAAGGTTAAGCCTGCAGCCGTCAGGATTGCGTCTGCGAAATTCACTGTCGCGACGACCACTATAGAGGGAACGACATTCGGCAGAATGTATTTGAAGAGTATCGTGCGGTTTTTCGCGCCTATGGATTTAGCAGCCTCAACATACGGCGTTTCCTTTATGCTCAGCACTTGGCTTCGAATCACCCTGAAGTACGAGGGTACGTATACTACCGCTATTGAGAGGGCCATGTTCACTACGCCTCTGCCAAGCGTCGCCGCGATCGCTATCGCAAGGATCAAGCCTGGAAAAGCGTAGACACTATCCATCACGAGGCATGTCGTTCTATCCAGCATCCCCCCAACGTAGGATGAGAACAGCCCCAAGGGAACGCCTATTATTATACATATTATTACCGATAAGACTGCTACCTGAAGCATCACACTCCCTCCGGCGATTGTTCTGCTCAACATGTCTTGTCCAAGATCGTTTGTCCCGAAAGGAAACTGAGGGTTCGGCGGGGTTAACGGCCGGCCAACATTTATGCCTCTCGTAGATGGATCATAAGGGGTAATCCAGGGTGCTATTAGAGTCATGAAGACTATGGATACTACTATAAGGGTGCCAATTACAACCAGCCAACCGGCCAAGCCCTTTTTCCCTAGCGAAGCTAGGCCTGGAACAATGCTTGCAAGCATGCTTCTTTTTACTTCAAGCCTGGTCATCGCAGCTCCCTCACAGCCGGATTCGCGGGTCGAAATACGCGTAGAGTAAATCTACAACCAAGCTTACTAAGGACACTAAGATGCCGTAGAAAACAACTGCTCCCTGAATAGCCGTGTAATCCCTAAAGTTAATGCGGTCAACGATGTATCGCCCTAGGCCCGGCCACGAGAATGTTGTTTCAGTCAACACGGCTCCAGCGAGAAGCGTTGCAAATTGAAGCCCCATCATGGTAAGTATGGGTAGGAAGGCGTTTCTAAAAGCGTAGCCGTAGGTTACTGTTATCTCCTTTAATCCCCTTGCCTTGGCTGCGGTGACGAAGTCTAGCCTAAGGGTTTCAAGCATATTGCTTCTCGTTAACCTGATAAAGACACCTGATATAACAAGGCCCAACGTTAAAGAAGGCAAACAGAGATATCTGAGGGCTTCGACGAATTTGTAAGGGTTTCCTTCAAGAAGACTGTCCACCGTGTATAAGCCGGTGGAGATTCGAAGCTCGCCTAGTGTGATGAAACGCCATCCGGCTAGGGCCCAGAGTATCCATACCGTCAGAAACAGGGAGACGAGGAGCCCTAAGGTTTTCCGAGTGGTTTTTTGGCCTCTAATCTTCAACGCTACGACGCACATCATTACAGCCACTAGACCAGCTACGCATGAGAGAAGAAGGTGAGTAGCAAAACCGCCTGGCGGCTGGGAAAGCGGTATTCTAAGGCCCGACGGCTCCATTGTTGGGTAGATTCTTCCTCCAACTGGCAGCCAGCGTAAACCAACCCCGAAAACTATCTGGAAAATCATTCCCAAGAAGAAGACTGGAATAGCATAAGTAACTATCCCAAATATCCTTACAATGTGATCCTTAGGCTTATTATAGGATTTCGATGATTCAACCCCCAGGATTATGCCGATGGAAACAGCAATGATCATGGAGAAGATCGCAAGTTCAAGTGTCGCGGGAAATGCGGATAAGATTTGGCTCGCAACAGGAGAGTAGTCTTGCATCGACTTACCAAGATCTCCTCTTAACAGGTTGAATAAGTAGTCGAAATACTGTATCCATATGGGTTTGTCTAGGCCCAGCTTTTGACGCATCTCCTCCATCGCCCTTGGATTCTCCATTTTTTCGAAGTGGAGTAGAACAGGATCTCCGGGCAAAACCCGCACAATGATAAACACTATTGTTAACAGTATGAATATCATTGGAATCGTCAGCAAGATTCTTGAAACCACGTAGGAGCGCAGTGTCATCTACCTTTCACACCCATTATGTTAAAAAAAGAAAAAAGGGAGGTGTTAAAAATCATTTTTCCCGATAAACCAGCCAGTGCCTCCAAGACTGAGTTATGTCGAGATAGATTCCCTTAACGTCTTGTTTTGTAACCGCCCAGGCTGAGCCCTGGTAGATAGGTATTATTGGGCAGTCGTCCACCATTAGGTCTTGAATCTGCCCGTAAAGGTTTTCTCTTGCAGATTGCGTTGTGTTACCCCTCGCCCATTCAATAAGCTGATCCATCCATGGGTTTCCATAATTGTGGTGCAGCCATGAGCCGCCTGAAGAGTGGAGGAACGGATAAATGTAGTCATCAGGGTCTATGTAGTCCGGGTACCATCCCAAAATGTAGGCATCCATCTCCTCATTTCTTCTCGACACCCTATATGCTGCCCAATCCCTTCCCTCCAGCTCCACTGATATTACTCCACTGGCTTCAAGGGAAGATTTGAGCATTTGTGCAAGCTGTGGGCTTTGCGGATAATGTCCGGAAGTCTCGTACCATAGCTTGAATGACAGCTTATTGTTTTCATTATAACCAAGCTGGCTGAGCAATTCCCTTGTTAGAGCATAGTTCGGATCGCCTAGCTTAAGAAAGGCATTCTTGTAGCCAAACATGCCGACCGGTATCATGCTGTACAATTTCTGAACCTGCCCAAGAAACACTGTTTCAACAATCGCTGTTCTATTTATTGCAGCAGCAACCGCCTGCCTGATTTTCGGGTTGTCGAACGGAGGACGCTTCGTCTGTAAAACAAGGTACTGGATGAACGCGCCGGTTCCCTCCCAGACTTTAAGATGAGTCTTCGTCTTAAGGTTGTTTATGTCTGTAGCTGAAAGCTGTCTGAAAGCGATGTCGATTTCCCCGGCGTCAATAGCCAGAGCTAGGCCGGCGGAATCAGCATAGAATTTGATTATGATTGTTTTCGTTTTCGGATAGCCTCCGGTTGCGTTCCAGTAATTGGGGTTGGCTTCAAGACGCATCTCCGTGTCTTTTCCAGCAACCCTTTCCCACTTAGTCAACACGTAGGGGCCTAAGCCCATCGGGTGGCTTCCGCGAGGATCACCCTCCTTATACTCGACGACAGCGTCGAACGGAGCATACTTCGGATCAACAATGTATGAGGCTTGGCAAGCAAGTAGCGATAGGAAAGCCGAGAATGGGATTTTAAGGTGGAATTTCACGACGTACTTGCTGACTACGGTGACGTTTTCAATTATGTCGCCATAGCCGATGCCTACGAAAGGCCCATCTTCGTCAGCTATACTAATACCCCTGTCAAAAGTATACTTTACATGGGTAGCGTTAAACTCAGTGCCATCATCAAACTTAACGCCCTGCCTAAGGTTGAAGGTCCAAACTTTCCCGTCTTCAGAAACACTCCAAGAAGTTGCCAAGGCGGGAACAATGTCCCCAGGTGCGCCAGTGGCGCCAGGACGGTACTCAACCAGCCCAGAACCTAAGGACTGGATTATCTCCCATCCGAAGAAGTCGTAGGCCCTTGCAGGGTCTAGGCAAGACTCAACCGAGTCAGTCGTACCCATGATCAGTAATGATTCTTCTTCAACAGGCGGTTTTTCTTCCTCTTTTTCCTTAGGCGGCTGTAGCAAATAATATCCTGCAATCGCCGCTATGACAATTACTACGATTACTATGCCAAAAACAACCTTGGTTATTTTCATTTTTATTTCGCCTTCACCGAAGCCCCTATCTGCCTCATAGCATCTATATAAGAATTATGTAGTGGACGGGTGGGAAAAAGCCTTCTTCGATATAGAGCTAAACCAATCCTTTAACAGAGCACCACATGTAAGCCCATTCCATCGATAGAATTCCATATGCGCATCAAACCTTTAACCCGTGTAGCGACCCCCTTAAAGCCTCAAGCTGGTTGACCTCCATGTGCACGTGTTCTGCTGCAGACCCTAATTCTACGCCCATTTTTTCAGCCTCCTCATACAAGCTTTCGGAATACTTCCTCCACTCCAAGTCTCTCAGCAGATGGTGGTCGAGAATCATCACGGAGGGGCGTACCTGGCTCATTATCCTCCTGATGTTTCTAAGGCTTGCTTCAAGCTCCTCCATCGTGAGGTTTAGACCAAGCATATACGTAGATGGGCCGTCTATGAAAATTGTGCGCGGCTTCTTCCCGATTACAAACTTAACCTGGTAGTCCAGCGGGAAGCCCTGCACATCGCTCGTGAAGAGGAAACTGTCTGTGGAATCCTTAACGCTAAGCTGGACAACGTAGCCCAGCTGGCTATCCGGGCCGTGTGGAACAGGATTGGAGAACTCAAGCCTGGTTCCGCCAAAAACATGCTCCTTGCCGTCGGCAACCATAACCTGAGCAGCGATCGGCTTGATCTTCTCGAGAAAAAACCTCGCTCTCCCCCTTTGGCTGAAGTTTATCATGTTCTCCGGATCCTTGACTATGACTATTCTCCCCCTGTAGATCTCCTCGAGAAACCTTGTTGAACTATGATGATCATAATGATAGTGTGTTACCGCAATGACTTCGCACTCCTCTGCCGCAGAGGCTATTCTCCGCCAGAATTCCTCTAGGAGGCTGAGCTCCTTCGGGTGCGGCGGGAGCCCGTATCTTCGAGGCGCGACGGCGGCGGCAGGGTCTATCATCAGCCTAAGATCCCTAGTTTCAACGAGCGTAGCCATGCTTCTAACGCCCATTGAATCGGAGCAGACCGGTTCTATCTTCAATCCTACGCTCTAATTGCTTACGGCTTGGAAATAAATTTTTGAGAGATATGAACCTGAATAACGCGGCCGGCTTCTAACGGCTGGTCCTATTTTTACTCTGCGCCTTTAACCCACTTTGAGAAGTCCAGCGCCCTCTTTAAAACGCCCTTCTTAACTAGGGAGCAGTATACTTCCCTACCCTTCTTAACGGTTTTAACCAAGCCAGCATTCTCGAGAATCCTGATGTGGTATGACACTGTAGGCTGGGAGAGGTTAAACTTCTCCACGATGCCCGTTATCATCATGCTCTCGCCCTCTATTATCGAGAGTATTCTGAGCCGGGTTGGGTCGGCCAGTGCCTTGAACACTTTGGCCGCATGCTTGAATGCTTCCTCATCCTCCTTTTTGATTGACAATTCTATATCGTTAATAAATCCCAAAGATTAATATATAAATCTTTAGGACAGTACTTAACAAACAGAAAATACTTTAAATTGCCTAAAAAGAGCTTAAAAAAGGCTTAAATTAAATATTTAAAAGCCATTATCAGCCTCGTCCAACCTCAGCAATAAGATTGTTTTCAGAGTCGTAAAGCAAGATCTTTAACGGCATTTCACCTATGGCGTGGGTCGCGCAGCTTAGGCAAGGATCTAGGGCGCGCACAACAGCCTCAACCCTGTTCAGCATCCCTTCGCTGAGGCTCCGCCCATTAACGTATTTTTTAGCAACCTGGGTCACAGCCCTGTTGAAAGCAAGATTATTGTTAACAGTGGCAACTATCAGGTTAACCCAGCTTATTCTACCCTGCTCGTCAACCCTGTAGTGGTGGATCAAAGTCCCCCTAGGGGCTTCAATCACCCCTGTGCCCTCCCTCCTATTGAGAGAGGCTTTAGCCTGAACATTCGTGTCTAAAACCTCAGGGTCACGGAGGATCTCCTCAGCCTTCTCAACACAGTAGACTATTTCGATCAGGCGAGCATAGTGATACATAAAGGTGTTTTGAACAACGCCGTTGCCTCCAAGCTTCTTAAAATCCTTTAGAAGATCATCTGCAAGCCTCGTGCCGCAGCGCGTGGAAACGTTAAGCCTAGCCAGTGGCCCAACCCTGTAGGCTCCTTCAGGGTAGCCTGCAGGCCTATAGTATGGAAACTTCATGTAAGACCAGTCTTCAACAGCCTCCCCGATGT
>JAFNIX010000028.1 GCA_017601225.1 Candidatus Brockarchaeota archaeon
TTCCTTGAAACGCCTCCATAGTTTATCCTTATAACCACTCCTTTAACCAGGCCGTGTGAGACAAAAATTCCTTATTTATAAATGTAATGTAGAGACGTGAAGCTGAAAAGATTGATTCTCTGAAAACGCTCTCGTTCAAAGAAGGAGACAATGTTAAATCCCTAGGTATTTTTCGAAGACAGCTAAAAACCAACACTTTATTAAGCCTAAGCAAGATTTAAAAACCTCATCAGGATGCCCTTAACGGCACTCCCTATTGAAGACGATGAGCAAACACGCTATTGCAACAATTGGAAGCCATTCTGCTCTCCAGATTCTTAAGGGAGGGAAGGACGAGGGCTTTAGAACGATAGCGGTCTGCAAAAAGGAGCACAGCTTCATATACCGTCATTTCAGAGTGGCGGACAGGATAATTGAAATCCCCTCCTACAGCGAGTTCCACACCGTGGAGAACGATCTTTTAATGGAGAACGCGATCCTTGTTCCCCACGCGTCGTTAATAGCCTACATAGGCTTAGAGGCTGTGGAGAATATAAGAATACCATACTATGGTAATAGGAGGATTCTAAGGTGGGAGAGCGACAGGAACCTGCAGAGGAAATGGCTTGAGAAAGCAGGATTAAACCTTCCCATAGTCTACGAGGATCCGGAGGAGATAGATAGGCTTTGCATAGTTAAGTTCCAAGGGGCTAAGGGAGGCCAAGGGTATTTTCTTGCGAGGAGCAGCGAGGAGTTTTACAGGAAGATAGGCGGCTCAAAGGATTATTCTATACAAGAGTACGTGGTGGGAATCCCCGTCTACATTCACTATTTCTACTCCGTAATCCGTGGGGAGCTTGAGCTGATGGGCTTCGACAAAAGATACGAGTCGAACGTTGACGCGATATCCAGGATACCCGCTGGCCTACAGCAGGAAATTGAGGCAACCTACACCATTGTGGGGAATTTCCCGCTTTTCCTGCGCGAATCCCTACTGCCGGAGGTCTTTAAAATGGGGCAGAATGTGGTTGAAGCGTCCAGGGAAGTCTGCAAGCCAGGCATTTTCGGTCCCTTCTGCCTGGAGACTGTCGTCACACCAGACTTGAAATTCTATGTTTTCGAGATCTCAGCCAGGATAGTTGCTGGGACGAACGTGTTTATGGATGGTTCTCCATATGCTTACTTGAAGCACGGCGTGCCCATGACCACGGGTAGGAGGATAGCTGTCGAGATAAGGGAGGCTGTTGAGCAGGATAGGCTTAAAGAAATATTAGGGTGAACCCTAGTTAAGCATTCTTAGTGATAAGTATGACTATCAGAGTGGAGGAGGCTCGCAGAATTGTTTCAGAATACGATGCTAATAACATAACAATCGGCGTGCTGGGTTCGCATTCAGCTGAAGAGGTCGGCGTCTCAGCGAAAACAATGGGTTTCAAGACGCTCGTCGTATGTCAGAAAGGCAGGGAGGAGCTGTATGGTAAGTACAACAAGCATCTTTTCGACCACGTGTTAATGGTCGACAGGTTCTCAGACATGGTTAGCGAGGATGTTCAGGAGAAAATGAGAAGCCTTAACACAATATTTATTCCGAACAGGTCTTTCTCAGTCTACGTTGGCTACGACAATATTGAGAAGGTCTTCAGAGTCCCGTTATACGGTAACAGGATGATTCTTAGGGCTGAGGAACGTGGCGAGGAGAGGAACCAGTACTGGCTCCTGGAGAGGGCGGGAATAAGAATGCCACGGAGGTTCAGCAAGCCTGAGGAAATAGACAGGCTGGTGATAGTTAAGGTTCAGCAGAAGAAGAAGCCGCTTGAAAGAGCGTTCTTCTACGCCTCCTCGCCACAGGAGTACTACGAGAAGGCTGAGGAGCTTATCAGAAGGGATGTTATAAGCGAGGAGGGATTGAGAAAAGCCAGGATAGAGGAGTACGTGTTGGGCCAAAGATTTAACGCTAACTTTCAAGGATGGGCTTTGAAAGAAGTTTTCGACGATTTCGACCTTCTTGGATTCGACGATAGGAAGCAGACCAACCTACACGGCATACTAGGGCTGCCTGCTAAAAACCAGTTGTCCCTAGACATACCCGTTAAGAACGAGGAGGTTGGCCACTACGGGTTGACGATGAGAGAATCCTTGAAACCCCTCGTATACAGGGCTGCTGAAAAATTCAGGAGGATATGTGAAAAAGAGTATCCGCCGGGCATGATTGGGCTTTTCGCGCTTCAAGGAGCAATAGCCTATGATTGTGAAGACCCTGAGCAGAAAAGACTGGAGTTCTATGTTTTCGACGTGAGCCCAAGGATACCCGGATGCCCATGCGTGGGGCCAACGTCCCCCGAGATGCGCCGGCTTACATTAAAATATCTCAGCCTCCTAAGAAGGTACGGGTTGGAAAGAATAGAAACCCCGATGGACCTGCCTATGCTCGAGATTAAACACGCTGCCGTGAATAATAGGCTTGAAGAAATCGTGACTTGACCTCCCCCGCGGCTAAAGCAGCGGGATTCCAGGTTCGTCGCCCCGCGTGCGAGATCTTGGCGTAGCCGAGCTATTTCAGATAACCGTCACCAGCAATCAACAGTAAACTAAGCCCGGGTGTGTTTAAAAAACAAAAAATAAATATTACTTTAAAATTGGTTGTCATTAGGATACGAGGATCTGCATCGCATTTATAAGCAAACCGGATTTTGAAGCAGACCATCCGTATATCGGGTTTGATAACGAGGAGTATAAAAGAACTGTTTTAGAGAGGCTTCGCACAAGGTTCAGGGACCTAGAGTTTGTTAAGGAAGAAACGGTTACAAAGTATAATCCTGATCAGATTAAAAAGATTAAGGAGGATGTGAAAGAATGCGATGGACTAGCGCGCGCTCCCACTCACCAACTAATTTTAAGCATTAGGTTGCCTTTGAATCAACAATGCCGAGGCAGAGGGGATCTATGTCAAAAACGTGTAGAAAATAGAAAAAGGGAGAGGGGCTAGGGGCTGAGCGGCCCGGTTTTTAGTATTCTACTTTCCTCGGGAGCTTCTTCGCCTGCTTAACCCAGTCTGTGACCTGCTTTAGCGTCGGAGGCCTCCTTACGAGCTTCTTCTCCTTATTGATCTCAAGTATCTTAGCATGAAGGTTTGCAGGGTCTCTTCTGGCGAGTTCGGCGACCGTGTCGACACCAGCCTCCTCAAGCAGGTCAGAATATTCTTCACCGATACCTTTAATCCTGAAGAGGTCTGCAAGGTTCACCCATTCAAGAATCAGCTTTTCCGAAATCCCGGTTTTCTCAGCAAGCATCTTCCTCCCATCCTTTGACCCAGCGGCCTTAAGCAGATCATCCGTCGTTTTAATCCCAGCCTCAAGAAGCTTCTTAGCGTACTCAGGTCCAATCCCCTCGATTTCCTCTACCTTTGGCATAAAGAATAATGTAGGTAATTATTTATAAATCTTTAGTCTAGTCGCATGGCTTGACTGAAAAATTTTTGCAAGGCACACGACGTGGCGACAGCATGACACTGTTATAATTATATTTATTTTTTAAAACATATATTATCATATAATACAAAAATCTTGACTATGCTGATGCCTTATTTTTTTAAACCCGCCTCCTCCCGAGCATCAAGCCACCGAAACACGTTTAAAAATCCGGTTAAAAAAGTGCAATTTAACAACACATCATGCGCAATAACCTGGGAAGCGGAACCCTTTTCTAAAGAATCTAGAAGAACCCTCAAAGCATGCCGGAAAAGCCTTACGTGTCCAAGCCCGGAATTTAGAAAGCCAGCCACACTATTCAAGTGACTCCTCAAACCATTATTCTCCCCTTTATACTCCTCATTTTCCTCCGCCAATAAGTATTGAGGCTAGGTTTTGCACAAGCCTATAGTTATCCTCAACATAGCAGTAGGGCTCCTGCATGAAAGTAAGGTCGCCTAAGGCAACAACAGTCCCCTTCAGCTCAACAATACTAATCACATTATACATTTTTGCCGTCTCCGCTACTGATGAGAAAGTAGTGTTAGAAGTCCAAGCAACATCTTTACCGGTTGAGCAAACACCTGTTGACGTGAAAAGAACTATTCTGGAGAGGTTCAGGGTGAGCGTGTGGTTCCTGAAGCCCTCTACATATATGTTTCTGTACATACCGAAGAACTTGTTCTCATCGTAAAGGTAGCCGCTGTTGAAGAATATGCCGAAGCACATCGATAAGGAGTTCACTGGCCAAGTCAGGTCCGGGATCTTCACATATTCCTCCGCGGGATCATACATTATCACCAGCGTCTTCCCAGACTCCACGAAGTTCTTCAGCCTTTCAACCTGCTCCTCCGAGTAGGGTAGTGTTGGAGCAGCTATTATTACTCCTTTAGCAGAATCAAGTTTAGAATCGAGGGAGCTCCAGCTCGTCATTAGAGATATGGAGGCATTCCTCAACATAAGTTCCCTAGCCAAAACTTCAAGATCCCAGTAGGTAACCCTGTTGCCGTGAGACATGTCAACCAGAATCAGGCTTTTACTCTCTCCGCCTGCCCATTCACCTATGTTTTGAGCAGCTATTGAGGAAGAGTAGAGTGAAGCGTTAGGAGGAAGGTAAAGATAGTAGATGGATGGTGGGGGGTGAAGCTCTTTGAGCTTACCAACCGTCAGGTTAACCCACGAAGCCTGCTCTTTCAAACTGGTCTCCGCTTTAAACCTGCTCTTCACGTATTCCACTAGATCCACGACGGAGTACTTAGCAACCCCGGCGGCTTGGGAAACCTTCTTCAGGGCGCTCTCAACCGAGCCCAGCTCGTCGACAAGTCCGGCTTCCAAAGCCTCGCTCCCCATGTATATGGAGCCCCTGCGAAGAACGCTGGGAGGAAGCTTAAGCCTATTCCCCCTCGAGAGCTCAACAGCCTTGACGAAGTTTTCAAGAACCCTGCTCATGTTGAAGGAGAACAATAATCTAGAATATCCCGTAGCCTTATGCGCACCGCTCTCGAGAACGGTTTCTGAAGGAACTAGAATCGGAGGGCCGACGCCGATGACCCCGATGTTCCCCACCATCGCGCTTGGATGCGCATATATGTAGTCTGAGGCGACGGAAATATAGTAGCCGCCTGAGAGAGCCATCGTGATGGAGGCGACTAACGGCTTCTTGGTTTTAAGCTCTAAAAGATCTAGGTACACTTGCTCAACCAGGTCAGCATAGCCGCCTGGAGAATCAACCTTAAGCACGACACCCCTTATGCTTTCGTTTAACATCGCCTCCATTATCGCCTGAGAATAAACGGCGGCTTGGTCAGTGGTGAGCAGTGCTCCCTCAATTTTTAAAATCCCTATTACGCCGGGCCTTGTGAAAAAGCTTATTATAAAGTATGCTGCGGCAGATAAAACCAGAAGTACTATTAGGCTTAACGCCGTCATCCTTCTGCTTGACTTAAGAATTGAGAAACCCCTGCATGCCAACTTCTCACCCGAAAACGGTTCGTCATGGTTCCTAACACTCATGAATGCTCAGCTCCATCCTATTTAAGATAAAGGCAGGATAAAACTGTTTTCTAGAATAGATAAGCTTCTGCTTGAAGGCGGATGCCCAGTTATTCAAGCCTGACGATCAGGAAAATTTAATAGCCTGTTAAACAGCTTTTTACACTATGTTTGAAATGTTGAAGGAGCTTGCTGCCTATGGGTTGGGCACGGCTGAAAAACTGGGTGCGACTTATGTTGAAGCAAGGGCTCAACGGACAAACTACGAGTTGGTCACTATCGACAACGGGGTTCTCAAGGAGTTTTCCAAAACTTTCTCCGCCGGGCTGGGAATAAGGGTGTTTTACGACAGCAGGTTCGGCTTCTCATCGACTAACGATCTTAACCGGGAAAGCGTTAAGGAGGCTGTTGAGAAAGCCATATCCGCGGCCAGAGTCTCCAGGAAGGTGGAGAAGCTGGGTGAAAGAGAAGCCTGCAAGGGGGTTTTCAAATCCTCATGTAGGAAAAAGCCCGAGGATGTTTCAGACGGGGAGAAGGTCAGCCTTACCTTGGAGGTTAATAAGGCTGGGCTGAGCCTTGAGGGAGTGAAGTCGGCCGTCACCAGGCTGGGAATCCAGCGTGACTGGAGGTATGTTGTTACGAGCGACGGAGTAGACCTGGAATATGAATCATCCCTGCTGGGTTTTGGACACATGAGCGTGGCTTTTGAAGCCGGTGCGATGGAGAGGGTGGGTGACCAAGAGTCTGCTGTAGCCGGCTGGGAGTTCATAGAGGGTAAAGACTGGTCAGGGTTCTCGTTTAGCGTCAGTAAGCTGGCTAAGGAGGCTGTTAAAGCGCCACTCCCCCCTTCGGGAAGGCTTAAGGCGGTGGCTGACCCGGAGATGGTTGGCTTAATACTTCACGAGGCTTTTGGCCACGCGTGCGAGGGAGACCTGGTTTCCTCAGGGGACTCAATACTGTCAGGGAGGCTTGGAAGCGAGATAGCTTCACCCATAGTGACGATAGTTGACGACGGTCTTGCCGAGGGAGGATACTTCGTCCCGTTTGACGACGAGGGCAACATTAAGAGGAGGGTAATGGTTGTTGAAAACGGCTTGTTGAAATCCTTCATGACGGGTAGGGAGACAGCCAGCATGCTTAACCTGCCGGTTTCAGGGAACAGTAGAGCACAGGACTTCACCCATTTCCCAATCGTGAGGCAGACCAACTTCTTCATGATGCCCGGGGAGCATGGTTTCGATGAGATTATTAGGGAAACAAGGGAGGGAATATATATTTTGGGAAGAGGAGCAACAGGGGGCCAGGTTGACACTGCGTCAGGCACCTTCACTTTCTCCGCTGGACCCTCGTGGATGATACGCAACGGGGAGCTCGCTGAGCTGGTGAGGGGCGTAGTCATCTCCGGCTCAATACTGGAAACGCTCAAGGGTGTTGAAGCAGTCGGGAGAGACCTGAGGATAACGACCTCAGCCTTCGGCGGCTGCGGCAAGGATAACCAGTTAGCAAGGGTTGGGGATGGTGGGCCCCACGTGATGATTAGGGAGCTCATCGTAGGAGGTGGCTGAAAGATGGATGTTGAGAAGGCGGTTAAGAGGGCTGTTGAACTGGGCGCCTCAGAGGCAGAGGCCTTCCTGCTGAGCACGGCTGAAACATCTTTAACCCTTGCTGGAGAAGTGGAGGCTTCGAAGACTGTTAGGCTGAAATCCTTCGGAATCAGGGTTGCCGTCGGAAAATCCACAGCCATAGTCGGAACCCAAGATGTGAGCGAAACAGGTGTTGACATTGCTGTAAGCTCTGCTGTTTCAATAGCAAGGGTTTCTCCACCCGACCCCAGATGGGTGAGGATGAACGAGAAGATCGGGATGAGGGATGTTGGGGAAACATTTGACAAGACTACTGCGGAGGCGACGCCGGAGGACCTGCTTCCTATCGCGAGGGAGCTTCTGGACTCTGTTAAGGAGGGCTGTGTTGAGGCTAAGCCCATCAGAGGATTCCTGACGTCTAGAGCCATGGAGGCGACTTATGCTAACACTTACGGTGGCCCGGTTGCAAGGAGGGAGACCATGACGTTCCTCTACATAGAAGCGAGGGTTGACGAGGCTGGTGAAGTCGGCACCTACTCTGAATACAGCATAGCTAGAAGCCTTAGGGGGCTGGAGGCTAGAAAGACGGGTCTTGAAGCTGGTTCAAGAGCCAGAGAGTTTGTTAAAGCAGGCTCAATACCCAACGGGAAGTATGAGGTGGTGACGCTTAACAGGGTTTCAGACTCTCTTCTGCCTGTTATGCTTAGCCCAGCGGTTTCAGCGTTGAACGTTCAGGAGGGCAGGTCGCCCCTAGCCGGGAAGATAGGCATGGAGATAATGTCGGACAAGGTTACTATTGAGGATCTGGGGGCCAGCGTGAACACGCTAGGCTCCAAGCCCTTCGACGACGAGGGGTTCCCCACGCGGAACTTGGAGATAGTGGGCAAGGGTGTTCTAAACACCTTTGTCTACGATACTTATACTGCGAATAGGGAGGGGAGAGAGTCCACGGGCAACGCGTCGAGAGGCTACTCAACGGCGCCAAGGCCCTCTCTGCACCATCTCCATCTTAAACCTGGGGAAGCAACACTCGACGAGATCATAAGGGAGACTAAGAACGGTGTGCTAGTGATGAGCACGATAGGGGAATGGATGTCTAACCCTGTAAGCGGGCATTTAAACGCCACCATAACCCACGCGTACACGATTGAGAACGGTGAGATAGTTGGGCCGGTGAAGAATGGGGTTATCTCGGGCAATTTCTACGAGATGCTTAAAGACGGTTTGGACATGGTTGGCAACGATACGAGGCACGACTATGGTGTTTCAGCACCATCCCTAAAGTTTCGAAACGTAGTAATAGCCAGCAAGTGAATGCTCCCAGATAGTTATTTTTCAACCCGTTAAATATCCACATTGGACACTAGCTCTTTCAGGTCATGAATACTTAACCATCTAGTGGTTTTTTTTCAGATCCTCATGCAGACTTTTTAGTTAACCACTTGTCTTCGGAAAACATCGTCTATGCTTTCACGCCTCTCGGATAAAAGAACTCGGCCTGACCTTGAAACAGGGTGGTGGAGAAAGAGTTGGGTGAAGTCGGCATTGAAATCGAGGGCTACCGTCTATCATCCACTCCAGTAATTTTCGGAGATGAAGACGTATATCTGCCCGGCTCAGTCGTGATGGAAGGGCTAAGCCTAGCGCCGGACGTAGTTAAAAAGAAGCTTGTTCCAGTGGAAGCCCTGCTCATGTAACGCTTTTAAAGAAACAGCATTTTAACACTCAAAACCATTGGCGATTCAATTCTCTTTAAAAAGATTACGAACGCCTAGCCGAGCCCTATGAAGCTGTAGAAGGATAGTTAACTAGGCTATTGCCTTAGCCTCCTCAGCACCCCAGCTTACCTCCCCACTCTTCAGCTTCTGCAAATATTCATGCATTTTAATAATCGTATTCTGATAAACATTACCCTCAGCAGCAGAAATGTATACGAACCAAAGTCTCTCAGGGTTAATGCCCATCTTGCCAAGCTTCCTCTTCAAAGCCTCAACCCTCCTGCGAGCCCACTCGTTCCCACTGATGTAGTGACAGTCTGCGGGGTGACAAGGCGCGACGAGAACCATGCCTGCTCCCTTCTCGAAAGCCCTGATGATCATTTTCTCGCTCACCCTGCCTGAGCACATGACTCTGATTATCCTTACGCTTGAAGGGTACTCTAAACGGGACACGCCAGCAAAATCGGATCCCGCGTAACTACACCAATTACAGCAGAAACTTATAATTTTTTCTTTGGGTTGTTCTTCTAGTGCTGCATCGATTTGTGCGAATATTTGTTCGTCTGTGAAGTGGTGTTGGTTTAATGCGTTAAAGGGGCAGCCTGCAGCGCATGTTCCGCATCCTGCGCACATTGATTGCGTGACCTGAATGGTTTTCCTGCCTTCTGCCTCTATTGGTTTCAGGGCTTGAAATGGGCACATTTTTGTGCATGCTAGGCAGCCTTTGCATTTCAGCGGGTCGACGTAGCTTGTTATCGGCTCCAGCTCCATGAAGTCTTTGGAGAAGAGCATTAATGTTTTAGAGGCTGCTGCATGCCCCCTGGCTACTGTCATCGGTATGTCTGTTGGACCTGCACATGAGCCCGCCAAGTAAATGCCGTTCACGACTGTTTCGACGGGTTTAAGCTTGATGTGCGCCTCCATGAAGAACCCGTACTGGTCTCTAGGCACTCTGAGTATTTCGCCGAGCCTGTCCGTGCCTTCTGAGGGCTGCATGCCTGTTGCAAGGACTACGAGATCGTAATGCTCCTCTATTATCTCCCCGCTGAGAGTGTCCTCCGCCCGGATCTTCAGCATCCCGTTTGCTTCCTCTACTCCGCTGGGTCTCCCCCTGATGAATCTCACTCCTTTTTCCCTCGCCATTCTGAATATTGTTTCATAATCTTTTCCCCCTGCTCTGACATCTATGTAGTAGACTGTTACCTCAGCGTTAGGGTTGTTCTTCTTAAGAAGGAGCGCCTGCTTCAGGGTTATCATGCAGCATATTCTTGAGCAGTAGATGTTTGTCTGCTCGTCTCTACATCCTACGCACTGTATGAAGGCTATTTTCCCAGCCTGCTTCCCATCTGAGGGTCTCACCGGTCTACCCTGTGTTGGGCCGTCTGGAGTGAGCATTCTCTCAAGCTCCATGCTTGCCAAGACGTTTCTAAGCCTGCCGTACCCGTATTCCGGCTTCCTCAAAGGGTTGAAAAGGTCGAAGCCTGTTGCGAGAATTATCGCCCCAACCTTTAAGACTTCCTCTATTCCTGGGGCCTTAAGGTCTATTGCTTTAACCGGGCATGCTTCCACGCATTCGCCGCAGCCCGTGCAATTCTTCTCGTCTATTACTGCCGCCAAGGGTTTTCCGACAAGCCCGTGAACATGGAGGGTTTTCTCAAAGCCCTGCTCGCAGGCAACAGTGCCCTGAGTTTTCTCAACAAGGTATATCGCTCTCCTTTTTGAAAGCCCGCATGAAAACTCCTCTTCAACCTCAACCGGGCATTTCTCGACGCATTTCCCGCAGCCCACACACTCCTCTGAAACCTTTAACGGTTTCCTCCTTAACGTTACGATGAAGTTGCCAACGTAGCCCTCCACCGCGACGACCTCGGATAATGTTAACACCCTTATGCGGGGGTGTGTGAGAACCCTGTTGATCATCTCGTTGAGGAGGCAGGCTGTGCAGTCCACCATGGGGAAAGTTTTACCTAGAAGCCTTGCTTTACCGCCCAGCACAGTGTTTTTCTCAACAAGTATTACGCTGTACCCTGCGTCCGCAACGTCGAGCGCAGCCCTCATGCCCGCCAGCCCGCCGCCTATCACTAGTAGCGTTTTCTCCACCGGGACGATTATCGGCTCAAGCGGCTCCAAGAGCCGAGCCTTGGCGACAGCCATCTTAACCAGGTCGATGGCCTTCCTGGTGGCGCCCTCAGGGTCACTAGGGTGAACCCAGGAGCAGTGCTCCCTTATGTTAGCCATTTCAAACAGGTATGGGTTTAAACCTGCTTCCGAGACGCATGCTCTGAAAGTCGGCTCATGCATCTTCGGGCTGCAGGCTGCGACGACAACCCTGTTAAGCCCGTATTCTTTAATGATCCTCTTTATCTCAGCCTGGCCGGCGTCCGAGCAAGTGTAGAGGTTGTGGGAAGAATAGACAACGTTGGGAAGAGTCTTAGCGTATTCAGCAACCTTTACGACGTCGACTGTGCCTGCGATGTTCTTGCCGCAGTGGCATACGAAGACGCCTATTCTCGGCTCTCCGCTCATCAGAGCCTAGCCTCCTCGATAAGCCTCCTTATCCTCCGGTAGCCTTCAGCATCCAGCTCCCTCGCCAAGGGTTTACCGCCTAAGAGATTCTCAAGAGCGTTAGCCCAGACCGCTGAGAAGCCCTCGCCGTGAAGAACTCTCCGCCTGACCACTGTTATAGCGTGATTCCTGCAGACATCCAGATGAACACAGGCGTTGCACAGTATGCAGTACCTTGGGTTGATGATTATTCTCCCACCGGTTTTAGAGATGGCTTTCGTGGGACATGTTTCCACGCAGGCGTCGCACTTCTCCTCGCATTTAGACTCCTCTATGAAAACTGTTCCCTCGAACAAGGGGTTTACTTTTATCGCCTTCTCGGGACAAGCGTCCTCGCACCATGGGCATCTTAAACACTTCTCCTCGTCAACCCTAACATTATGCTCAGAGTCCATCTTCAGCGCCCCGGTTGGGCAGGCTTTGGAGCATTCGAAACAGTCTTTTCTGCATTTAGCCTGGTCAACCCTCATCTTGGGCAACGGGAGGGGGAAGCCTCCTGAAGAGACAATAGGGTTAACACGCTTACCGTTAACCGTCATTGTTATCGCGCCAGTTGGGCAGAAGGGTTCGCATGCACCGCATAGGCTGCACTCCTCCCCTATCTTAAGGGTTAGCGAGCCATCCTGCTTTCTCGCAAGCCTGATCGCACTCTTGGGACAAACCTTGATGCACACGTCGCAGAAAATACACTTGCTCCTGTTGAGGGTTAGTCGGACGTAATCAGTGTAGAAATGCCTCTCAACAGTTAGAAGTGAAGCATCCTCAGACAGCCTTACCACCAATTAGCAGGGGAAGACTTCCTTGCGTGGTAGAAAAACTTTTAGAATACTGTTAAACGATTAGTTAAAGCCTTAGAAAGTCTTATATTGCGCCTATATGAATTCTGGCTGGGCTTTGAACGAGGTTGAGCTGGAGCTTGTTGGAAGGTTCCGCGAACTCTTTAAAAGGAAAAGCATGAAAATAAGTGTTGAGCCAGGGACCAGCCTTCTTAAAATCATCATGGAGTTAGGTGATGCTATTGGAGTTGATCTACGTTCAGAGTTCATAGGGCCCGATGGCAAGCCTATGGACGAATCCTCCCTGATAATAGTTAACGGTAGGGTTGTAGACCTAACTAGGATCAGCGAGCAGATTGTTAAGCCGGGGGACAGGATTGTTCTGGCACCCTCAGTTGCCGGAGGAGGATAGGGTTGAAGGGCTACGCTGGGAAATACTTGATCGTCGACCTGACTAGAGGCAAAACCTCCGTAGGCAGGGTTGACGAGTCTTTCGCCCTGAACTACATAGGCGGCTACGGATTTGGGGCGAGGATGCTTTACGACATGATGCCTAAGCCAGCTGAGGTAGACCCGTTTTCACCCGAGAACGTTTTAATCTGGTGGACCGGCCCATTGGCTGGGACGATCTCGACAGCCGGGAACAAGTATGCTGTTTTCGCTAAATCCCCCTTGACGGGAATCTTCGGCTTCGGAATCTCTACGGGTCTTTTCGCGTCAGAGTTTAAGAGCGCAGGCTGGGATGGGGCTGTTTTCACAGGCAGGTCGGAGAAACCCGTCTACCTTACTATTGACGATGAGAATATTGAGCTTAGAAGCGCTTCAAGAATCTGGGGCAGGACCACTTGGGAGACTGAGGAGATGATTAAAGAGGAGCTTGGAGACGAGTCTTTCACAGTAGCCTCAATAGGCCCGGCTGGCGAAAGGATGGTTAGGCTGGCGAACATCACTAATGAGAGGAACAGGCAGGTCGGCAGGTGCGGCCTCGGCGCGGTAATGGGCTCTAAAAACCTTAAGGCGGTTGCAGCCCGTGGGACAAAGGATGTTGAAGTATTCGACGTAGAGGGCCTTGTAAGATTCATAGCTGAGTTGAACGAGCGCTGCCAGGGGCCTGCGACGGAGAAGTACAGGGTCTACGGGACGCCTGCTAACATTCTCGTGCACAACAAGCTGGGATGCTTGCCATCATACAATTTCCAGAGGGGCACGTTCGAGTATGCTGAGGAGGTGTCGGGGGAGATGATGCTTAAAACACACGTTAAGAAGATAATTGCATGCGCAGGATGCCCCATAGCTTGCGACCATGTTAATCAGGCTAGGGAGGATCATGCTGGCACGGTTTCAAGCGTCGACTACGAGAGCCTGGAGCTGCTTGGTCCCAACTGCGGCATCCGTAGCCTAGACACTATAACAAAGGCTGTTGAGATTTGCGACACGCTTGGAGTCGACACGATTTCCGCGGGCAACGTGGTGGGGTGGGCTATGGAGTGCTTCGAAAAGGGTATTTTGACGAAGGAGGATACTGACGGTGTTGAACTCAGGTTTGGAAGCAACGAGGCCCTGCTCGAGGCCCTTAGGAGACTGTGTCTTAAAGAGGGTAGGCTTGGAATGCTGCTCAGCGAGGGAGTCAGGAGGGCTTCTCAAATAGTCGGGAAGGGCTCTGAAAGATTCGCTATGCATTGTAAAGGGCTCGAGTGGGCTGCATACGAGTTAAGGTCGCTCCAAACCTCAACCCTGGGATTCGCCGTTTCAAACAGGGGTGCGGACTACCTTAGGTCGGGCTCATATCAGGTTGACGTTAAAGGCCAGGTTGACAGGCTTAGGTTGGATAAGAGTAGGGGCAAGATTGTTTACGACGGTGAAAACCAATATGCAGTGATAGACTCCCTCATAATATGCAAGTTCACCAGAGGAGTATTCAAATCCATGGATGAGCTTGCGAAGCTCTACACGCTTGTAACAGGCTTAAGCATGACTGGCGAGCAGATCCTGAAGGCGGGTGAGAGAATACATAATGTTGCGAGGTGCTTCAACGTTAAGTGCGGCGTAACACGGAAGGACGACTACCCGCCTCCAAGGGCTTTCGAAGACCCGTTGCCCGACGACGTTGTTAAGGGGGCGGTTATAAGGAGGGAGGAGTACGAGGAGGCTTTAGACGGCTACTACGAGTGCAGGGGCTGGAGCAGGGACGGAATACCTTTGAAACGCAAGCTTTTAGAGCTAGGCCTATCCAAGGAGGCGGAGGAGGTTGGAGTCGAGGCTTAGGAAGATAATTGTCTGCGACCCCGACAAGTGCAACGGGTGCAGGATATGCGAGTACATATGCTCTTTCGCAAGCGAGGGTGTTCTCAACATTAAGAAGTCCAGGATAAGGGTTGTAAGGATAGAGCCCTTCCTAAACCTGGCTGTAGCGTGCAGGAAGTGCGAGGACCCTCCCTGCGTCAAAGCATGCCCGAGGGACGCTTTAACACAGAAGCCCAGCGGGATCATAGTTGTAGATGAGAATAAGTGTAACGGTTGCGGCTGGTGTGTTGAAACATGCCCCTTCGGAGTCATAAGGCTGCATCTCGACAAGAGGAAGGTTATTATCTGTGACTATTGCGAGAAACACGGCTACCCGAGGTGTGTCGAATACTGTCCTAAGGAGGCTTTGAAATACGTTACTCTAGACCAGGCCGCCAGGGAGCTAAGCAAGAAGGCTGTTCAGACCCTTCTGCAGGAGCTCGCCGCCAAGTAGAAACAAGCCGGGAAGAGGCTTAGCCAAGATTTTGAAAACTGGCTTCCTCGAGAACCGGCGAAGAAACATACCTGCTGTAACCCCTGTATATCAGGAGCTCTATCCTCTGGCCTACGGATTTCCTTCTAAGCTCCCTCACCAGGGAGGCTGAGCTTTTAACAGGCTTACCGTCTATCATGGTGACAACGTCCCCAGGCCTCAGGCCGGCTCTCTCAGCAGGGCTCCTTGGGGAAACCTCGACGACGAGCGCCCCGTAGTCGACGCCAAGCGAGTAATAGTTTGCGATCTGCCTGTTAACATCAATAGTCTTAACCCCGAGCCAAGGCTTAACCATCCTGCCGTACTTCTTGAAAGACTCCACGAGGGGCTTGATGGAGCTTATCGGTATTGCGAAGCTTATGCCCTGCGCGAAAGGTATTACTGCAGTGTTGACCGCTACAACCTCACCCTTAAGGTTGACAAGGGGGCCGCCGCTGTTCCCAGGGTTTATCGCAGCATCCGTCTGAATAAGCTCTGGGAAGAAAAGATCCCTTGAAACTATCTGCCTGTCTAGAGCGCTTACAACACCCATGGTTACAGTCGGCTCCCCTGCGAGGCCGAGCGGGTTCCCCACCGCTATAACTATCTCGCCAACCCTAAGCGTGTCCGAGTCGCCCAGCTCAGCAGGCTTAAGGCTCACACCGTCAACCTTAACGAGGGCGACGTCAAGGCTTGGGTCGGCGCCCACAACCCGGCCCTCCGCCATAAGCCCGTCGTAGAAGGATGCTTGAATACGGTCCGAACCCCTTATAACATGATGGTTCGTCAGGAAAAGACCATCCTCGTCGACAACGATGCCTGAGCCCACGCCGTGAACAGGGAAAGCGTAGAAGAAAAACTCGTAAACCATTTTAACAGTGCTCACGTTAACAATGCTAGGCTTAACCTTTTCAACAGCCTTAACGATCTCCTCGCTCAGCAAGAATCCTCGTTAACAACGCTACGCTTATGCTTATATCCGTTTCTAACGTTTATTTCCCCCTCCTTTTTCACAATAAGCAGGATTGGAGCAGTTTGAAGCAAGCCTTGCGAAGGCTGTTGAGGAGCTTAGGCACAGGGTGGGCGAGGCTGTTTTAATACATCACGACGAGGCCGATGGGGTTTGCTCAGCGGCGATAGTTGAAACAGCGCTTGAAAAAATCGGCTTCAAAGTTAAAACCCTCTGCCTAGACAAGCTTTTCCCAGAGGTTCTCGTGAAAACCCTCTCTGAGAATCCTGTGACAGTGTTCAGCGACATCGGCTCGGCGCATATAAGGAAGATAGAGGAGAACATCGGCAACGACTGCTTAGCTGTCATCCTTGACCACCATGATACTCAGCCTTCGCGGAGAAGCAATGTTCTAAACCTGAACCCTGAGCTCTATGGTTACCGTGGGGAGAGGGATGCTTCAGCCTCGACAGTCGCCTATCTTTTCGCCAGAAAGGTTGACAAGGGTTTAAGCAGGCTTTCCCACCTGGCGGTGATAGGCTCGGTTGAAACACCTGGTGAACCGGCAGGCTTAAACAAGATCGCATTGGAAGATGCTTTGAAAGAGGGGGTTGTGAAACAGTCGGGGAAAGACTTCAAGATTGTTGCAGAGGGCTTCGGCCTCTCAAGGGTTAATTCCTCCCAGATCCTCACGATACTCGCCTCAGTAGGATACTACAGGGGGGGCGTGGAGAAGGCTCTTGAAGCCTGTTTAAAGGGCTTCACCCCGGAGGCCCTGAGCCTCTCGGAAAAACTCGAGGAGGAGAGGAAGAGGGCTAACAAGGCTCTTCTAGCCACGATAATCAGAAGGGGTTTGGGTGAGAGGAGGAACCTGCAATGGTTTGACTCCGGCAGCTTTTTCAAAGGAATGGGCAGCAAGGTTCTCGGAAGCTTCACATCCTTCTTAAGCTATCAAAGGATTGTTGACGACGGTAAATACTTGATTGGGTTTATGCGTATCCCGAGGGAGATACCGGGCTACGGCCTGCTCGAGAGGGACTCTGTGAAAGTGTCGGCGAGAGCGCCTTCAAGACTTAGGAGGATGATAGAGGAGGGTGTTAAACCACCATTGTCGAAAATCCTTCCGGAAGCCTGTGCTGAACACGGTGGGTTTGGAGACGGACATAGTGTTGCAGCCTCAGGAGTGTTGCCCGTAGGGGTGGAGGAGAAGTTTCTGGAAACCCTTGACAGCTTAGCTGGCTGAGTTAGCACCGGTAAAAAGTTAAAAAACAAAAAGTTTAAGTGTATGCTTGCATAATATTCTATTGAAGATGGCCGCTAAGAAAAAGGCTAAGAAGAAGACTAAGAAGACAACTAAGAAGTGTTGACGGAACTTTTAACATCCCCTTCTCCTTTTTTTATTTTTCCAAGTAAACGATAGAAACGCTTAACAAGCTTCACCTCTAGACCCAGCGCAGCCTTGCGAAGCCTCTTCCCGCTTGGCGAGCATATTCAGGAGCAACGCTTAGAAAACTAGGGCTGGTGGGCTAGCTTGCGAACAATGCTCGCTGAAAAGCTTGCCAAGTGTACAAGGGGGCTGCTCAAGCCTCCTGCACCCCTAGTCATCCTGCTTCTGATCGCTTTACGCAACTCCTCGAGGCTGGAGGCGGCTGCAAGAGTATAGGCTTTACCGACCTCGCTCAAAGTATGGGCGTCACTACCCCCTGTCTCAGCCTTCCCAAGCCTTCTGGCGAGCTTAAGAGCCTCCTCATTCTGCCCCCTGAAAATGTTCCTGGAGTTAACCACTTCAACACCGTCTAGAAGCCGCATAACCTCCTCGCCCATGCTGCCGCCAAGCCTCGGGAAGCCGAAGGGGTGTGCCGCTATCAGTACACCATCCTGATCCCTAACCAGGTCGTAAACCTCGAAAGGGTCTCTTGAAAGGATTGGTTCCTGTATGAAAAGGACGATTATGTCTCCCGCCGAAGTCCTTATCTCCATTCCGGGCACGACTATAAGGCTGCTTGACTCCAGCATCCTGTGGGCTCCGAAGAAATTATGGTCGGTCACAGCCAGGCCGGCTAGCCCTCTTGAAGCAGCCGCCTTGGGCAGCAGCCTCGGGTCTAGGAGCGAATCCCTAGAGAAGAAAGTATGAATGTGGAGATCGAACCTCCCCATTTCCATCCTGCTGCCAGCCATTTAAGCAACACTCCCCACAGCCCGCCGCCCTAAGCATTCAGCAGTCCGATCCCTAGGCTCAACAGGCCTGTCTTAACAGAGCCCGCCTTGCCCTGCAGCGCGTCGTCAACATTCCGAGCCGGCGAGACCCGGCTACACGCAGGGGAAAACTTTATCTTAAACCTTTCCCGCGATTTTTCTTTCAACAGTTAAAGGATGGAAGGATTCAGCTTCGTGCCGAGGGAAGTGTTCTTCACTAAAGGAGTGGGCGTACACAGGGAGAGGCTCGCATCCTTCGAAATAGCTCTCAGGGACGCCGGCATAGCTCAGTTCAACCTTGTCCCGATCTCAAGCATCATACCGCCGGGATGCAGGGTTATAAGCAGGGAGGAGGGGTTAAGCAAGCTTAAGCCGGGGCAGATAATCTTCGTAGTGCTGGCTAAGAACGAGACTAATGAGCCTAACAGGCTTATAGCGGCGTCAATAGGCATGGCTAAGCCTCTTGACGATGAGAGCTACGGCTATTTGAGCGAGCACCATTCTTTCGGCCAGACTGAGAAGAAGGCTGGGGACTACGCTGAGGACCTTGCAGCATTCATGCTTGCCTCCACGCTCGGGGTTCCGTTCGACATAGATAAGAGCTGGGATGAGCAGAAGGAGATATGGAAGATAAGCGGCCGCAGGGTTAAAACGATGAGCATAACCCAATCCGCAGTTGGCAATAAGGACGGCATGTGGACAACCGTCGTGGCGGCAGCAGTATTCATACCTTAGGTTTAAACGCCTCGGCTTTAAAAAAACTGTCCGCCTAAACAGGCAGGGGGAGGAGGCTGCCGAAGAGAAGTGTCACCACATAGCCTATGAGAATGAAAAACGCTAGTGGAACAGTCTTTTTAACAAACACTATTCTGCCCGCAGCGCCGCCGGTGTCAAGCCCGTTTGGAGAAGACTCATCCCCTTTTCTCACAGCCCTGAACAGCAGCATGCTGGTAAACCTCTTTTTAAAGGGCTCGCTGGGGGAAGAGCTCCAGGCTCCTGATCGCAGGTTGTGAAAAAGGTTTGAAGCGACAGATGTTGAAGACAGTATTTCCGCGTTTAAAAGAACCGTCAGGCTGAAATCTGGGTGGAAAAACCTTAGTAGGCCGCCTTGCAGCAGGGGCCTGGTGGTTGAAACATGGGTTAAGCATATGCTTAACAGTATCAAAGCGTCCCCAGGCCCGTAGAGGCCTATGAAGAGAAGCAATCCGAGGAGACTCATGGTTTGAACAAGCTTGAAAAAGGTTTCTAGAAGCATGTTTGAAGCCAGCTGAAGGATGAAAGCCGAGAGGCCGAGCAGGAGGATTGGGAGCCATGCGGAGGCGTCGAGCTCCCTCTTCTTCAAGTCTTGGAAAGCAGCTTGGCAGAGCAGGATTATTTCGAAAACCGTTAAGCATGAGAACGCTTCTGGACACTGGTTTAAAACCATGTTTCACCCGTTTAAACAATTTGGAGAATGTTTTTTAAGCGGCTATGCGGCAGGGGAATCTTTATCTATTTCAAGGGATTCTGCAAGCAGGCTTGGACGAGGCTAGGCTATACCTGGTTGAAAACCCGTATTTCTTCTCAGGGATCAGATGCAGCTATGAGGATTCGTGGTTCGCAGTCGTGGGAGTGCCTTTCGACGGAACGACGAGCTTCAGACCGGGTTCAAGATTCGGACCCGCCAGCATAAGGCTTTTCTCAGCCGAGGCTGAAACCATCAGCCTAGACGGTGGAGTTGACCTCCAGGACGTTAGGGTTTCAGACCTGGGAGATGTTTCCGTGACTTTCAACGTTGACGAGGTTTTGAAAAGGGTTGGGAAAGTATGTGGAGAGATCCGTGCGGATTCCAAGATCCCCGTAATACTCGGAGGGGAGCACACGATAACCCTTGGGGCGGCGAGAAGCCTTAGGCCGGAGACAATAGTCTCCTTCGACGCCCACTTCGACTATAGGGACGAGTATCCTGAGGGCGTCAGGGTTAGCCACGCGACAGTGATGAGGAGGATAAGGGAGGAGGCTTGCAGGGTTGTGCACGTGGGCGTCAGGGCGGCGTGCAGGGAGGAGGTTGAGTACGCGGGCGGCGAAACCTTCTTTTCATCTAGACAGGTTCTCAGGAATCCTGAGGAGGCATGCAGGAGGCTGAGAAGCATTGTTGAGAACGCTGGAAGCATCTATGTCAGCATAGATCTTGACGTTCTAGACCCAGCCTACGCGCCTGGGGTTGCTAACCCGGAGGCCTGCGGAATACCGACTAGCATCCTGCTCGACCTCCTGGAGAACACTGTAAGCGAGAAGCTTGTGGGTCTCGACCTTGTTGAGCTCAACCCGTTGCTCGACCCAGGCAGCGCCTCAGCGGCGGCAGCGGTAAGAATATTGTTCGAGGCTATTTCGCACACCGCTAGGAGGAAAAAGCTCGTCTAAACCTGTTTCCTCTGAATATACCAGCGTTCAGCCCCGCTCTTAACCCTCTTGTCAGCCTCCTCGACGGTTGAGGGAGGGGGAATAATCATCGGCTCACCCGGCTCCCAGTTGGCTGGAGCCAGCAAGCCGGACTTAACGGAGGTTTGAACAGCCTGAGTAACCCTGGCGAGCTCCTTCACGTTCCTCCCGATTTCAACGGGATACTGGGCTGTGAACCTTAAAACCCCCTCCGGATCGATTAGGAAAACCCCTCTGGCTACGCTTCCCTTAGCATCCGTAGCCCCGTAGAGGCTTATGGTTTTCCTATCAGGATCGGCTGCAACAGGAAACATTATTTTCAACCCGTATTTCTCCTCAACATCCCTAACCCAGGATATTACGCTCATAAGGCTCTCCGGGCATATTGAGAAAACCTCGACCCCGCTCTTCCTGAAGTCGTCAATCCTCTGGGAAAGAGCGATCATCTCAGTTGTGCAGACAGGGTTGAAGCTTGAAGGATGCGTCAGGAGGAGAACCCATCTACCCCTTAGCTCGGAAAGCCTGATCCTGCCCCTTGTGGTTTGAACCTCGAAATCAGGAGCCGGCTCACCGATCAGAACCATTCTTAAAAACTCTATGGGCTAACAGTTTTAAACTTTTATGTTTAGAACCGTAAAAACCCGTAGCCTTCCCATAGGCTTCTCCTAACGGTTCAGCATAAAGCCCATATGCTTTCATCAGCCATGGCAATCTCGAGCGCGCGGCTTATTAAGATGCGAAACGAGCAATTTACGAGGCCGATGGGGGATTATATTATATCGGGTAGCTTGGGAGCGCACGGGTTGATTCCGCCTGAAGATAGAGAGGGAATGCCTAAATTAAAGGCGATGCAGGTTAAACATCGATGGTGGATACAGGAGAAACTCTGTGTGAAAAGATCCGGGAGGAGGAAGAGGCGAGGGTCGGTGAAAAAGTCAAGAAAATAGAGGGTTGTAACGATTTCAGGTTTAGCTTTTCTAATCTTATCCCATCAGGATGATTTTCTTGACGAAGTCGATTATCTTAGCTTGGTCGCCGGTCTCTCTGACTTTTTCCAGCTCCTCTTTCTTACTGTAAATCAGGAGAGCCTTTTTCGCAAGGTTCGCAAAAAGCTCCTTTGATAAATACATGGCTTTCACAGGGTCCATCCTGTAGGTGAACTGGTCCTCGCCGAACCACCCATTGTAACCCGTATCGATCGCAGCATATATGAAGTCAACCATCCTCCAAACATCGCCAGTCCCGAAGACCCTGTCCTCGTCGTTGCTGTGCGTTTTCGCGGCATTGATATGAAAATTGACGAGTGGGACTCCGAAGGTCTTCAAAGCGTAAACAGTTGCAGCGGGTTCAACAGCATACATCTGCTCATGCCCGTAGTCGATGCAAACACCCATGTTAGTCCCACCGGTCCTCTCGTTAACAGTCTTGGCCACCAGTGCCGCATGATGGGTCGTCGGTATCACCATGTTCCCCTCTCTGGGCTCATGGAGCTTAGCCTCCACGCCGAACACTAGGCCAGCCTTCTTAGCCTCCCTGTTTATCATCTCACAGCCATCTATGAAGAGCTCAAGCTGCTTCCCGTAGTTGACCTCGAAGTTGTAGTCCCAGCCGTCGGAGCCAGGCCAGAGCGAGACACTGCCGCATCCAACTTCTTTTGCTATCTCGATCGCTTGTATCGCTACTTGGAGCGCGTCCTCCCTGACCTTCTTAGAGGGGTTAGTTATCCCGCCCATTTTCCATTTCGGATCGGTCCACAAATTAATATTCATGTTTGTAGGTATCAACTTGAGTTTCTCCAGCTCGGCCTTAACATCGTTTATGGTGCTTTCGACTTTCTTGTAGTTCGAATCTATGAACAGCACGTCGTGGAACTCAACCCCTTTGATCCCGGCCTTCTTAACCCTCCTGAGCTGAGAGATGATGTCGCTCTTGAAATCAGGATTGTCGCTGTTATATCCTTTGGTGGCGAACCTGTCTAGGAAGTCGCCAGCAGCCCAGTGTCCGGCTGCAAACCTTATTCCAAAGTCTTCGAAAAACCTGTCCACCGTTTCACCCTCGAGATACCCGGAGTACTCTTCCTCAAGCTTTCTGAAAACTTCCCTACTCGTCTTCATTTGGCTTTGAAGAGGTTTTAAACTAAATAAGTTTTTTCTTCGCCTTACAGCTAACGCTTCTATGCGAAGGAAAATCAGGTTTCCAATTGCCATGTTGATCCCAACTTGAATGCTTAAACTGGCTAAATCCCGAATCAGCCTGCATTAGCGTGAAGCCGGAACAGACTCCCCTATTCTATTCCTATCTTTTCCTTTATCTTAGTTGTTTCCAGCTCTATCTTTCAAATTTTTCATCCATATAGGCTTTAAGATCGTTCCTCAAGCTCCTAACCTCATCTATTAAAACATCCTGTTTCTCCAGTGCCGTATCCTG
>JAFNIX010000029.1 GCA_017601225.1 Candidatus Brockarchaeota archaeon
CTTAAAAAGCTCTATCACTGTAGCGTAGACCCTTTCCCTGTTCCAAAGAGGATGCTCTCTGTAAGGCTCACTTTCGACACGAGCCCCCGATACTAGTGTTAAACGGTTAAAGTGAAATTCTTCACCAAGGTAAAGACCTTTAGCTTCCCCATGGTACCATGAAACAGGAATCACGCTTCCACCGTATCTAGTTGCCCTGATGGCTTGGTGTAGTGCTCTATAACTGCCGCTGATCTCCAGCGAAACATCCACTCCCTTCCAGTTCGTTAACTCCCTAATCTTCATTCCTGCGTCAACAGAAGTCGGGTCAATCACGTGGTCTGCTCCAAATTTCTCAGCAAGGCTCCGCCTCTTCCCAACCGGTTCCACGGCGATGACGCATATGCTACCTGACATTTTACACATTTGAAGAGTTAAAAGCCCTATTGCCCCCATTCCGAAGATCGCAACCCGGTCGCCAAGTCTTACATGCCCTTCTCTAACCGCCATAAGCGCGACCACCGCCGGGTCAATGCATACAAGCTCTTCATCACTAACACCCTCTGGAGCAGGCATTACGTGTTGCTCGGAAACAATATGTGTTTCTCTTATTGGAAGATAGCCGTAAACCCTGTCCCCAACTTTAAACCTCGTGACCTCGGGTGAAACCTCCTCGACAATCCCCACAGTCATGTTTCCAAGGGGGAATGGAAAATAGGATTCCTCCCCTGTCCTATTCATGAAAAGCATGCGCTCATGGTCGTAATACTTGTTTAAGAAGGGTGCCTCTCCTCTGTAGAGAAGCAGAGTTGTGCCGTGTTTCTCCGCTGAGAAGACGCTCCTTATCCTCAGCTCGCCTTTTTTAAGCGGTCTCTCATCATACTCAAGGAGTGTGGGTTTTCTGGGTCCAACGGCTACTAACTCTTTGGGCATTCGCCTTCAAAAACATCATGCTGGATTTTAAGCCTTTCCAAGCGAATTACAACACGTTACTTACAGATCAATAGGGATTATGGAAACTAATAGCGCGGAGCCGAAATGGG
The DNA here is from genome assembly GCA_017601225.1 of Candidatus Brockarchaeota archaeon. GTDB lineage: Archaea > Thermoproteota > EX4484-205 > EX4484-205 > JAAOZP01 > JAAOZP01. The sequence continues at coordinate 1,023 of JAFNIX010000029.1, forward strand.
ATAGAACCCTTACATAATTGTTGTTGGGCAGAAGGAATGGGTCAGAGTGCTTCCAGATAGGGTCTGAAAAGCGAACAAAATGTGTAAAATGAAGCTCGGGCGTTAATGAGTGAGATTAAGGCGATCACCGCCGGCAAGCCATTCAAGCCGCTACCATTGCCAAAATACGTTTCAGAGGCCCCAGTTTTACAGCTGAATAGATAGCTGCAAAACTTTAATTCCTAACTTTGTTCAAATAAACCGGCATGGAGGAAGACTACTTCAGCAGAAGATATTACCAAGAATACCTTCATAAGACTGAAAGAGAACCTATTTTCGACAAGACTCGATGGAAATATCACTATGCTTCCCAAGTGGATTCATGGAGTTTTCAGGACGGCAAGGTTAAACTGATAGTTGAAACAGAGCCTAAGGCTAACCCTCTTCACGTGGAGGTTTCTTTCCTCGGGGAGCAGGCAGTGATGCTGAGAGCAGGCATAGCCGGGGTTCCAGCGTTCGAGCCTGAGCCCCTTATGGTGAAAACAGTCTTGGAACCGGTGGAAGCCAGTATCATAGAGTCTAATGATGCTCTATCTTTTTCATCCAGCAGGATGTCTTGCGAGATCATGAGGAAGCCTTGGCGTCTCCAGCTGAAGGATGGAAAGGGAAGGGTCTTTTTCGAGGAATATCTTTCAGGTATTCTTCGAAGATGGTTTCCAGTATATCCTCTCGGCTATAAAACCGTAGATGGTGAGAAGCATTTCTTTGAGAGTGTTTACTTGAGGCCGAATGAATCCGTTTATGGGTTTGGCGAGAGGTTTGGGCCTCTTGATAAAAAGGGGCAGACTCTTCTACTCTGGAATTCAGATACAACTTTAACCTCTTCTGATAGAAGTTATAAAAGTATACCTTTCTATGTTTCGAGCGAGGGCTACGGTTTATTTGTGAAGACTGGGTGTAAAACACTGTTTGAAGTGGGTTCCGAGTACTGTTACAATTCTATTTCCTTCGAGATTTGGGACGACTGTTTAGAGTATATTGTTTTCTATGGTCCAGACTTAAAACATGTTTTGAAAATGTATACTGAGCTCACTGGGCGTCCCCGCCTACCGCCATTATGGTCCTTTGGACTATGGATGTCTCGAGCAACATACCGGAATAGGAGGGAGCTTGAGGACGTTGCCCAGAAAATGAGAAGCCAGCAAGTACCTTGCGACGTGTTGCACATAGATCCGTCTTGGATGAAGCCTAAGCACTACTGTGATTTCGAATGGAATGAGGATGCTTTTCCGGATCCATGTGACATGTTTAAAAAACTAGGGGAAATGGGTTTCAAAATATGCTTATGGGAGCAACCCTATGTTCCTAAAGGTACAGCCATGTATGAGGAGGGTGTTGAAAAAGGCTTCTTTCTGAAAGATAGTGATGGTAAAGTAATCCATATCCCTGATTTTGAGCGTTGCGAGGTGGCTATAGTTGATTTCACCAACCCGGAGGCCAAGGAATGGTATAAGAGTAAGCATTCGAGTCTACTCGGAAAGGGGGTTTCAGTCTTCAAATGCGACATGGGTGAAGCCGTGCCTGAGCACGCAGTCTTCCACAATGGGAAGACTGGGGTAGAGATGCATAACCTCTACCCTCTCTACTACCAGGGGGCTGTTTTCGAAGCTGTGGAAGAGGTTTACGGGAAGGGTAATGGCATCGTATGGGGCCGTTCAGGGTGTGCTGGAATACAGAGGTACCCGGTTCAATGGAGTGGTGACAGCCATGCCACCTTTGAAGACATGGCGTGCGTGCTGCGCGCCGGGCTGGGCTACTCGCTGTCCGGAGTTCCTTTCTGGAGTCATGACATAGGGGGTTTTCAAGGGCCTAAGCCTAGTCCAACGCTTTACGTCAGGTGGGCCCAATGGGGTCTTTTAAGCCCTTTTTCCAGGTGTCATGGGACTACGCCTAGGGAACCATGGGAGTACGGGGAGGAGGCTCTTCGAATCTTCAGGGAATTCGCCCGCCTCAGGTATAGTCTACTGCCCTATATTTACTCTCATGCATATGAAGCGTGTGAAACAGGTATTCCCGTGGCTAGGCCGCTGGTGTTAGAGTATCAGGACGATCCGAATGTTAGAAGGGTTGAGCTGGAGTATCTCTTCGGCTCAGCCCTGCTCGTTGTACCTGTTCTAAACGAAGAGGGGTATGTGGAGTACTATCTGCCAAGAGGCGAATGGTTAAACTGGTGGAGTAAGAAGCCGGTTAAAGGAGGGTGCTGGGTTAAGGAGAGCGTACCCCTACAGGTAATACCTTTGTTCGTCAGGGAGAACTCAGTTATACCTAGGATGAATCCTGTGCAGCACGTGGGTGAGAAATTTGAAGAAATGGTTCTCGAAGTCTTTGTGAAAGACAAGGCGTTCTTAAACTACTTTTTCGACGAGAGGTTTCCGATAGAGGTTTCGAGAGAGAACGGTATCTTGAGACTGAAGATGGGTCCCTCTGGAAAAACTTGGAGGATAGTTTTCTACAATGAGAATAAGCCGTTGAGAATCAACTTCACAGGGGGAGATCTCGTCTCCTACGAGTATAATGGTGAGTTGAAAACCATAGATTTGACGCTTCTTCCAAAAAAGAAGGCGTGTGTACTTGAGGTGATAGAGTAGGTTTCAACGTTGCAACTTGGTGAACAGTGTGTCCACTGGTGGCTAACTTGTTGAAGACATCGGTAAGGTGGTGCAGAGTCTGCAACGTGCCGCTTTTAGGAGAGGAGTGTGACGTATGCGGAGACAGAGGTTTTCCTTTAAAAACTAGGGGTAAGGCTGACTTAAGGCCTGTTTTCGAAGATGAGAGGAAACTGGTTGTGAAGACTCTTGACAAGCAGTATGGATATGGGGCGGGGGAGAAAGTCCTATATAATGGTCATCTTGTGCTTGCAAACAAGCTTTTCTATATTGATCAGGCTTTTGAGATGATTTCCGACGGAAGGCTGATTGGACACTTCTTTTTCGACGTCTACGTGTACGACTGGGTTTTCAAGCCTGTTGAATACGGTTGTTTAAGGGTTTTTAAAAATCTTGGCATAGGGGTTTTCAAGGAGGGTGTTAAAAAGGGGGAGGTTTTTGAAACCGTTGGATTAAATCTTCCACCTGAAGCAAAATATCTGCCGATACTTTGTGAAAAAGGTGTTTACGGTGTTGCTCAACTCGTGAGCAGTGGGGAAGCAAGGGTCGTAAAGACTTTTCAACCGGTCTTGGTTGAGGAGGAGACTAAACCTTCTAGTCTAGAGGATGCGTTGAAATCCAACTTGGAGTATTTGAGAAGAAGGGAGTCTAGAGCTGTTGCATTCATCCACAGAATTTCAAACAGAATTAGAAAGCCGGTTTGCGTATCCTACTCCGGCGGGAAAGACAGTTTGGCAACACTGCTCCTAGTTCTGAAGGCTGGGATAAAACCCAAGGTCTCTTTTACCAACACGGGGATAGAGCTCCCTGAAACCCTGGAGAACGTGAAAAAAGTGGCTGACAGCCTTGGTCTAGAGCTTTTAACCGGGGAAGCTTACGATGGTTTCTGGAAGGGTTTAGACGTTTTCGGCTTACCTTCAAGAGACTACAGGTGGTGCTGCAAAGTTACTAAGCTTATTCCAACCGCACGGCTCTACGCGAGAGAATTCCCGGGAGGCAGCTTGACTTTTGTAGGCCAGAGGGCACTAGAGTCTATAAAAAGAGCTAGATCGGGAAGCGTGTGGCGGAACCAATGGATTCCAGAGTCGATCTCCGCATCACCCATAAACGATTGGGACATGCTGACCGTATGGCTATACTTGCTTTACCGGGGAGTTTTCAACCTGGTGAACAAGGCTTATTTCTATGGGTTTGACAGGATAGGGTGTTACCCTTGCCCCTCCTGCAGCATAGGGGATTACCTGCTCCTGGAGAAAATTCATCCCAATCTCTGGAGTCGATTCAGACGAGAACTTAAGAATCTTTCAGATGAGGGTTCGCCATCACTAAAATATCACTTGTGGAGATGGAAACGGGTTCCGGCGAAGATGGAAAAAGTAGTTGGATACATCCATAGCCCCCGCCTTAAAAAATACGTGGTGGAAGACAATGGAGCAGTCACGTGTCTAGTTTTAGACAGGGAGATAGACGAGGATAGGCTGAGGGAACTCATGAAAACCTTGGAGTATCCTGCGGCATCATACGTGTTAAACGGAAACAAAGTGATTTTCAGGCCGGAAAACAGGAATAACAGTAGAAAAATGATTAGCGTCTTTCTTAGGGCTACATACTGCGTAGGGTGCGGTTCTTGCGAGGTTTGGTGTCCACAACAAGCTCTGCTCCTTGACAGGGATGGAAGGATACACGTGGATGAAACCAAGTGCAAAAAATGTTTAACATGTATGGAGAAGTGCCCTGTGGTGGAGTTCCTTCCCATCTTCTAAATTTTTAGAAGCGTTAAATTTGCTTTCAAACGATTCATATTTCTAGAATGAGCAGGAAACACCCTCCTTTAAGCTGCTTGGGAGCTGCGGATGAAGCCAATAAGGTGACGAACCAGGAATCTCCACGGCCAGGGCCTGGAGAGTGTCAAAACCTTTTATTCCCCTCATTGGAGCACTTCCCCCATGAATCCTCCCATGAGATGGATAAGGGATGGGGATCTCGAAAATCTGAGGGAATTAGGCAGAATTGCCCGTGGCGACATAATCAAGATGACGACTCTCGCTGCCTCGGGACATCCCGGAGGATCCATGTCCAGCATCGACATTTACCTTGCCCTATTCTCGTTTGCAAGGGTTAAGCCTAATGAGCCATGCTGGCCAGCTAGGGACAGGATAGTCATCAGCCACGGCCATACCTCTCCAGGTGTTTACGCCGCTCTAGGGAGGCTCGGCTTCTTCGATATTGATGAGGCAATAGCTACTTTCAGGCTTGCCGGCAGCCGTTTCGAGGGTCATGTGGAGAGATGCGTACCAGGGGTGGAATGGTCCACCGGGAACCTTGGCCAAGGGCTCTCCGCTGGATGCGGCTTCGCCGTCGCAGGTAGGATCAGGGGAGAGGACTATCATGTTTTCGTCGCTATGAGCGACGCGGAGCAGGCTAAGGGGCAGGTGGCTGAGGCCAGGAGGTTCGCCCACAAGTATGGTTTCACAAACATTACTGTCGTGGTTGACTATAATGAGAGGCAGATAAGCGGGAAGACGTATGAGGTGATGCCGGTTAACATTAAGGAGGGGTATGCGTCAGACGGCTGGAGAGTTATTGAGACAGACGGTCATGATTTAAAGGCTCTGCGAGACGCGTTGGACGAGGCTGTGAACGACGGTTATCCGACAGCCATTATTGCTAGAACAGTAATGGGGAAGGGGGTTTCCTTCATGGAGGGTAATGAGGAGTATCATGGTAGGCCGTTGAAAATGGATGAGTATAAGAGGGCGATTCTGGAACTAGGCGTTGAGGATGACCTGGATAAGTATAAGGCGTTGAGAAGTAGGTTTGCCTCCGAGCTTAAAGCTTCTCCAAGCCATAAGGCTTATGAATTATGTTCGGAAACCGTAATCCTTAAGCCCGGGGTGCCGAGAACATACGTGGCTGGGAGCCAGGTGGAAACAAGGCAGGCTTTCGGTAATGCTTTAGTCGACTTGGCTGAAGCCCAAGGCGGCGGGGGGAAACTGTTAATCGCTGTTTTCGACTGCGACCTGGCAGAGTCGGTTAGGACGGTGGAGTTCGCTAAGAAATTCCCCGGCAACTTCTTCCAAGTCGGTGTTCAGGAGCACACTACTGCGACTATTGCAGGAGCAGCTTCAATCCAAGGGGTTGTATCGTTTTTCGTAGACTTCGGGGTTTTCGGCGTGGACGAGACATATAATCAGCATAGGCTCAACGATATTAACCATACGAACCTTAAGGTTGTTGTTACACACTGCGGTTTAAACGTGGGTGAGGACGGGAAGACTCACCACTGCATTGATTACGTAGGTGTCTTCAGAAATCTTTACGGTTTCAGGGTCATAGTGCCGGCTGACGCTAATCAGACTGACAGGGCCACGAGGTTCATCGCGTCGACACCCGGCAACTTCCTGCTGGCTGTAGGAAGGTCTAAGCTGCCGGTAATAACTGACGAGGCTGGTAAGGAGGTTTTTGCGGGAAACTACGTGTTCAAGTATGGTAAGGCGGAGGTTTTGAGGAGCGGCGGGGATGCTGCAATATTCACCATGGGCTCAATAGCTCACAAGGCTGTCTCCGCTTGGGAAAGGCTGAGAGACATGGGTGTAAACGTTATGGTGGTTAACGTTTCCAGTCCTCTAGAGATTGACGAGAAGGTTTTAGAGGAGGCTGCTAAAACAGGCAGGATTGTAACCTATGAGGACCATAACGTTAACACTGGGCTTGGAGCATCTGTATTGCAGGCTGTTGCTGAGCGTGGCTACAGGGTTAAAATAAAAAGGCTTGGTGTCAGTGAATACGGTTCCTCCGGGGCTTTCGAAGACCTTTATAGAATGGCGGGGTTAGACGAGGATTCGCTTGTCGACGCAGTCATGAAACTTGTCCGCAGTTAAAAATAGGTTTACTAAGGCTGAATAATAGTATTAGCGCGCGCTAAAACCATTGAAAGACTAAGAAAGCCTGTTTGAACTTTTAGCCGTTAAGAATAAATGTTTCCCACGGCTTCTCATACAGGTGCATGAGGGTTCAGGACTTGGTTTGTTTCATACCGGTGGGTGGCCAAGCTAAAAGGTTGAGACCACTATCCCATGATGTTTCTAAGCCATGCGTAAGGTTTCTGAACAGGCCTCTAATAGAATTTTCAATGATTACCCTGGCGGAGCAGGGGGTTAGGAACTTCATATTCGGCGAAATGGGGTATACGAATTATGCTAATCTTTTCGACCAGTATGGGGAAGGCATAGGTTTCTCAGCAAAATACAGGATTGAGCCCAGAGTCCACATTAAGCATCAGCCTAATCTGGATGATCTTGGAAGCGCCGACTCCTACAGAATAAACATGGATTATTACGATATTCGTAAGCCTGTTATTGTAGTGCAGGGTGACAACCTGTTTAACATTGATTTGAACGACTTCGTCAGAAGACACGAGGAAAGAAATGCTGTAATGAGTATCGCATTAACAAGGGTTAAGGATGTAGGGGAGTACGGTATTGCGGAGCTCGGAGAAGATTTCAGGATTAAGCGTTTTGTTGAAAAACCCAGTCCGGAGCAAGCGCCAAGTAACCTGGCAAACGCTGGAATATACCTTTTGTCTCCGGAGCTGAGAAACATAGTGAATAGTGAGGAGTTGGCCAAGATTAAGAGCGAAAGGAAGAGGCTTGATTTCGGGTATGATTTAATCCCGTATCTGGTTGACAATGGTTTTCCGGTTTACGGTTACGAAATCCCTATCTGGTTTGACGTGGGTTCTCCCGAAAAGTATTTGGATGCTATGGTTAACGTTCTCAGAGGCGCCTTAGACATTAGGGTAACTGAGGAAAGAATTGTCCCAGGTAGGAATATCTGGGTCCAGGGTTATAGTGAAGAATCTGTAAAAAGAAGGGAGGAGATAGTTAGGAAACACAGGGAGAACAGACTGGGCTTAGAGGGTGCTGTTTTAATCGGGAGGCATACCAGAATAGGCGACTACTCTAGGATAGTTGACTCTTCTATAGATAATTTCTGCATCATAGGTGAGCATGTAACTGTTGAAAGGTCTGCAATTATGGATGCGGCAAAAATCGGCGACTATACAAGAATTTCTGATAGCATTATAGGGAGAAAGACTATAGTCGAATCCTCGCAAGAAAAACCAACCAGTATAGAATCTTTCTCAACCATTGGGAACTCCGTCAGGATACGCGAAGGTTGCAGGCTCATAAACACGAGGGTGAACCCAGGCTTAATCCTGCCTCCCGGAATGACGTATGTAAACAAGTTTCTTCAAAGCTATGAGGATGTTGTTAAAATGGCGGAGTAAGAACAACTTGGCTGCGCCTCGAAATATTTTAGCGGGTTAGCGTCTTCGCTAAAACCAGCATATCCCATGCTCTTATTTTATGAGTGACTCATATATCTGGAGGGTTTGCTGAGCCACTTTATCCCAAGTGAAGTAGTTTAAAACTCTCTTCCGTCCGTTTTCACCCATCTTGAGCGCTTTTTCTTTATCCGATAAGATCAGGTTGACACCCCAAGCTATGTCTGCAGGATCATTGCCGTTTATATGCACACCGTTTTGGTCGGGCCCACTACTGATAACTTGTTCCCTAAACCCGCATACTCCGCTAGCGCCAACTACGATTGGCTTCTTCATCGCCATCGCCTCAAGCGAAACTATTCCAAATGGCTCGTAAATGCTTGGAAACACGCACAAGTCTGCTGCCGCGTAATGCAGGATGCGTTCATTCTCGGGGATAAACTCATACCTGTAGTAAACGTTGTTTGAAAGCCCAAGACGATTTGTCAACTCTTCAATGTCTTTCTGCTCCTCTCCTCTTCCAAGTATCACTAGCTTTGTGTTAGGATGTTCCTTAAGAATAAGGGGCATTGCTTGAATAAGGTTCCTAACCCCCTTAACCCAGGTTAACCTGCCGATGAAAAGCAGCATGTTCTCCTCTCTACTAATGTTATACCTGTTTCTGACCGCTTCTACCTCTTCAGGCCTGCACTTATCAGGGTTGTAAATATTAGCGTCAACACCATTCCAGACTACGCTTATCTTATCCTCAGGCCAACCATGCTTAACCAGGTCCTCTTTCATCGCATAGCTTACTGTGATTATCCTCTCCGCTGTTGAAGCGGCCTTCTCCTCCAAGTATTTTATTACCTGGGAACCGTTTCCTGTTCTACCCCATTCTGTTGAATGCACGTGGAAAACCAGTGGTATGGTTGTGTGTTTTCTAGATATGAGTGCTCCAATGCAGCTAAGCCAGTCGTGAAACGAGATTATGTCGATTTTAGTCTCTCTAAGTTCTGCAACTAGGTCTGACGCACTCATCACGTTATAGATGAAAATATCGCTGAAGAACCTTATGTAGGTCCCCCAACGCTTCAGGTCCTCCGTCACTATGGGAGCGAAGACGTCGCTTGCATCTACCGTCGGGTATCTTCTGATTTCAACTCCTCCTGTTATCTCCCTCAATTGGGTTGCCCCCCTGTGCATCGTGAAAACAGTGACGTCATGACCTAGTTTAACAAACTCCTTTGTAATATACTGTGCATATGTTCCAAGACCGCCCACGAGATAGGGTGGGTATTCATATACCATGAAAGCTATTTTCATAGAGGTATTCTCCACTGCTATGCAAGCATCCCTTATATATTTTTTTAGCTTCTCAAAATTTATGTAGTCTTTCAAAGCAGCATCCTTTATGGCGGACTCTTCTATTGACGAGATGGGCAGCGAGGTAAGATTCGACGATTTCACAGGCAGGCTTGTCATAATCGCAAGAGGGAGACGGAAAAGGCCTCACTTTTATAGAGAAGAATTAAAAGAGGAGAATAAGGAGTGTCCTTTCTGCCCTGGCCGTGAGAGTCAGACTCCTAAGGCGAGTCTTCTATACGTGTTTGAAAATGGGCAAAGCATACTTAAGACTTTTGACACAGATGGTTTCAGGAGAAGCGACTGGTCTGTTAGAGTTTTCCCCAACATGTTTCCAGCGCTTAGCACAAGAGTAGGATTCTTCAGGCCAGGCTCCTTTAATCCATATGGTTATCACGAGGTTGTCGTTGAGAATCCGGATCATACTTGGAGCTATGAGACGGCTGAGCCTAGAAGTATTGAGCTGCCCCTTTTAGCTCTACTGGACAGGGGAAGATTCATGGAGTCTGATGAACATGTGAAGTATGTTGCAATCTTCAAGAATCATGGTAAGGAGGCCGGCGCCTCAATTGCGCATCCTCATTATCAGATTATAGGGGGCTCATTTATTCCTCCATTAGTTTCGAAAGAGTTAGACTCATTCTCAATGTTCATCAAGGTTCATGGCAAATGCTATTTTTGTTCATTGAAAACCGGGGCACGTGAAGATGGGCGGCTTGTCTCTACTGGTGAATACTTCACTGTGATAACTCCTTTTGCAAGCATTTTCCCGTATGAGTGCTGGATTGTGCCGGAGCGTCATGTTAGCTCTTTTCTAGAATCCAGCGAGGAAGAGATCAGGGATCTTGCGTCAATGCTTAAGGAGCTTTTTTCCGCCTACAAAAGAGTACTGGGCAATTTCCCATTCAACATGGTTTTTCATTCTAGACCAGCGGGTTGCGGGGATTTTCACTGGCATATCGAGGTATATCCACGTGTTGCTGTGCACGCCGGTTTTGAGCTTGGCACGGGTGCGTATATAAACGTCATAGCTCCAGAGGAGGCTGCTTTCCAACTTCGTCAGGTTCTTCATTACTCTAATAATGTTTAAGCGGCTTTCTTCTTTAGAAATTTCCTGTTGTACATTCTTCGGACTCTAAGCTCAAAGTCTAGCAGTGCCTCCATCGTATTATTGTATGCGTTCAATGGATTTGGGTATGGGTTAAAATAACTGTGAACCTCGCCGGCACCCCCTGTTTTAGTACTTAAATAATAGTAGTAGTCGCTGGTTGTAAACCGTCTCCATAGCTCCAAAGCATCACTGTCCCCGACAGCCTTTACTATTGGCTCTAAGGCTTTAACTCTTTCGAAAAGAAAAATTTGCATAGGGTTCTGTAGCCATGCTGTCAAATCTTTTTCCTCATCAGCCCAAGACACAGTCCCGCCGAGCTCAAAAACATCTATCTCGTCCCTTGCATCAAAACGCTCAACTACCTCGCTTGGAAGCATGAAACAAAGGTTCTGGTATTCAAGTACTTTGTCGGGGAGGGCTCTTAGAAAATCGAATATGCCGGTCTCCTTCCAATGGTGTTCCCCGAAGGTTTCATAGTCCATGAATATGTTTATACAGTCTCCAGGTGTAGCGGCAAGCCAAGACGCGTATTTTTCAGCAGTCAAGGGATACTGTTCCCACCTAGTTGACGAGAACCTGAAGCCTATGTCGTCGGTGAGCCGGTAGTTTCTAAGTAGCAGCCTTAAGCCGGGTGCTCCTTTAGGGGAATAAACGTAGTTGGGAGACCTCCAGCCGAGAATTCTCTCAACACCTTCGGTGAAAATAGCCTTGAAACCCATTTTTTCAACTGTTCTGGCTATAGAATTATTATAGATCAGTTCAGTGTTTTCGAAAACGGAGGGTGTTTGGTTAAATTCTTCGCATACAGTAGTAACATGTTTTCTCACTTGCTCTATAAACTCAGGCCGATCCTCCGAGTAGAGACTTACGAGCGAGTGGTAATAGGTCTGCGCTAAAAATTCAACTCTACCCGTGCCCGAAAGGTCCTTGAAAGCTTGAAGAACCCTTTCATCGTATTGTCTAGCCTGCTCTATAAAGATCCCGCTCAGACTGAAAGCAACCCTAAATCCTCTGGAGTCAGACTTCTGCCTGTCAATAATGTCTAGCAATATTTCACTAGCCGGCAGGTAGCATCTTTCTGAAACTCTTTTGAATATCTGCTTGTTAAGCTCCTCGTCGAAATATATCTTCTCCAGGTCTCTGAACCTTACCGCCTGTTTTAAAGCTATCAGCTCCATTATCCTTTGCCTTATTCTGTAAGGCTGATGGGCTTCAAAGCATAGTACTACTCCTTTCATCCTTAATAAGGGTTGGGAAGATTTTATTTAAGCTTAAATGCTTAAATAGAACGCGTGAAATAGACTTATAGGGGATGGCTGAAACAGACGCTTGCGAGGATACGGATGTAAAGATACTTTTACAGCTTCATAATCTGGCGGCAGTCGACCCTGGGAAAGCTGTAGATGCTGAGGATGTTGCTAGGATCCTTATGGTAAAACCAGAGGAATTGATTCATAGGCTGTTCGAACTTGTTAGTAGAGGGTATGTGGCGTCACTTCAGGATAGGGTTGGTAAAAAGAAGTTTCATTTGACGGGTCTAGGAGTGATAAAAATAGAATCCCTGTTCTCGTGATTCGCGGCATTGAGGATTGTTCTACTTACTACCGAGTTTCCTCCTCGCGTAGTGGGCGAACTGTCTAACATGGTTAGTTTTATCGCGAGGTTTCTTTCAAATAATGGGTTTGATGTTAGCATTATAACTTTCGATGACTGGAGAAGCGGGTTTGAGGTAAAGAGTGGCATGAAAGTATACTATGTTTCTAACAAGGTTTCGTTTCATGTTAACCCTTTTACTTGGGCGTCAAGCTTAAGCTGCGAGTATACTAGAATTCTTTCCGACCTGCTCTGGGAGAAACAGGGTTTCGATATAATTCATGCTTTCGAATGGAGTGCAGCTTTACCGTTGATTCCTTTGAAGGATGTTATTCCAATTCCCTACGTGCAAAGTTTCCTGTCTCTAGAGGAGCTCAGGTCTCATTCAAATCTTTCTCTCTTAGGTCAGACTATTAAATGGGTTGAATCCTTCTCTTCAAGCCTTGCAGACTCCATAGTGGCGCACTCAGAGGCAACCTACAGTATGATTAGAGCACTTTATCCTTGGTGTGTTAAAAAGCTTCATCTGGTGGATTTTAATGATGCTAATGCTGTTGAAAAAATAATTAGAATTTACAAGGAGGTTTCTAAGCTTGGATAGGTTAAGGGTTCTCATGCTTTCTTGGGAGTATCCACCGCGGGTAATCGGGGGATTAGCTACTCACGTTAAGCATCTTACTGATGAGCTGCGAAAAATCGGGGTGGAAATAACCTTGTTAACATGCAATTATCCTGGAGCTCCTGAGACCGAGAGGATTGAAAACATGACTGTGAAACGGGTTGAATCCTATACTGCGCCGACACCGGACTTCGCATCTTGGGTTCTCCTTATGAACATCAATATGGAACGCGAGGCTGTGAAAACAGTTAAAGAGTGGGGTGGAATAGATATTGTTCATGCCCACGACTGGCTTGTCGCTAAACCGGCAATATCGATTAAACACCTATGCAGAGTCCCTCTTATATCTACCATACACTCAACTGAGCACGGCAGGCGGCACGGGTTATACTCTGACTACCAAAGAATGATACATCAGATAGAATGGTGGCTAACATACGAGTCTTGGAAGGTAGTGTGTTGCAGTAACTACATGAAAGAGGAAGTGGTGAGATTCTTCAACACGCCTCCCGACAAGATATTAGTGATACCGAACGGTGTTGATAAAACTCAGTTTGACCACTATTCTTGTCAGAGGGACTTCAGATCAAGATATGCTGCAGACCAAGAAAAGATAATACTCTTCGTTGGAAGGCTCGTACCGGAGAAAGGCGTAAACGTGCTCTTAGGCGCGATGCCAAGTGTACTGAATTCTCACCCCGAAGCCAAGTTAGTTGTTGTCGGAGAGGGGTATTATAAGGAGGAGTTGATGCGGATTGCTGGGAAATTAAGCATTTCCCCTAAAGTATATTTCACTGGCTATGTGGATGACGATACTCTTAAGATGCTTTACAAGTGTGCTTCAGTAGCCGTATTCCCAAGTCTATACGAGCCTTTCGGTATAGTTGCTTTAGAGGCGATGGCTTCCGGGGTTCCAATAATTGTTTCTGACGTTGGTGGTCTTTCGGAGATCGTTGAAGATAACTTTAACGGTCTTAAGGTGGAAGCTAATAATTCCGTTTCGTTGTCCCGCGCGATCTGTTACTTGCTGGATAATCCTGAAGCGGCGGAGCGTTTTAAGCAGAATGCTTTTAAAAAAGTTATTGAGATATATGATTGGCGGTCTATTGCTGAAAGAACAAGGGAGCTTTACCTGAGAACCGTTCAGGAGGCCAGAGGAAACCCTTGGATGAGGGGGAACCTGCCGGCTACATCATAAGCATTTTAGAAAACAATTCCGAGATTGATTCGGGCTTTTCTAAACGTATGTTCCGTATTTCTTGACCAGCTCTATAACTCTCTTATAGTTGGCGAAACTTACGTTTTTTGGTACCGAGTGATCAGAGTGGTAAATGTATCCTCCATCCTGCTTCGCGAAAGATATTTTCCGTTTTATCTCATCCTCCAGTGGAGCAGGGTCGTCTAAAGCCATCAGCCTAACGTCTATCCCACCCATGAAGCAAAGCTTGTCACCATACTGCTCCTTAAGCTCGACTAGATCCATACCCGCCTTTACTTCAAGAGGCTGAAGACAGTCAATACCCTCCTCGATGAAGAAGGGTATTAAATCTTTAACCCTTCCACAGCTGTGCAGCAGGACCGGCATATCCTTGCTGTGGAAAAACCTGCAAAGCTCTTTGAAAACTGGATGAAGCTGCTGCTCATAGTGCTTCGGTGAGAATAATAGTCCATTCTTATAGCCTAGGTCACAGAATAGGAAGGCTCCGTCGAACTTCAATCCTGCCCTCATCATTCTTTCACACATCTCCATTGCAAGCTTAGCATCTGTCCAATACATGTCGATTACCCAATCCGGCTCCATTATAATTGCTTTCAAAAGTCTAGTTGTAGCAACATAGTTCTGCATCTTATCGTATCCTACAGCTGCGTTATACGTTATGAACCTGCCTAGGCTCCTATGATAATGGTAACCGTTGAAAGTCGAAACCCAGTCAACCCTCCAGTCGCTAGGCTGAAGCCTAGGCTTAAGCCTCTCCCAGTCAGCCCTGCTCTTACACGGGTAGTCTATTATCTCCGGCGTGGTCGACCTATCCCTGTGGTTCCTCCTAACACCCCCATAGGAGTCCCTCTCAACAATATACTCTTCATCCTCCCTTATTACCTCCATGGGGAACTGTGGCGAAGTGTCGGCTGAGAACCCAGCCAGCTCATAGCCGAAGTAGTCTGCGGGTGAAACACCTGAGGGTAGGCCTTCGCTCCTCCACCTGTCAATTGTAGCGGCCCAAGGGCTGTCGTGTATCGGTATTCTATCGGCTTCTTTATGCTTAAGAGCCATTAACACTCTCTCGCGCGGTGTCAGAGTCATTTTAGAAACGGCATATGACGCCTGCATATATGTTTTTTGAGGCATGGCGGGCGATGTTTCAAAGGTTGAGGCTTTTAACAGATTATCAGGAATTAATATGCTTTTTAACTCAAGAATATGATGTTAATGGTTTACGTGTTTCAAACCTCGGCCTCGTCTTCCCAAGAATCCCACTTTGTTTTAAGCTCGAATTTCCAATATTCTTTTTCAGTCTTGAATGCTCCTTCACGATCAATATCTGGCCTATGAGTAAGGTTGATGACACTCGGCTCCTCGGAAGAAAAGATCCTCTTGTTTTTAAACAGAAGCTTCATCCCGTCTATGAAAGCGTATTTCAAAAGGCTCCTGTTAAGCTTGGCATACAGGTAGGCTGCATCTGTTGCAAACTCATCGTACTGAATTTCACCGGCCTCATAAGTGTAAACGGGCCTGGCCTCGGGTCTGACTAGCCCGATTGAGAGATCGTGCTTAACACATATGTATATTGCCCCATTTGACTGCTCTATTCTAATAGCCGTAGCATTCGGGTACTTGTCTACTTTGACTCGCTTAAGCTTACTAATCATAGTGTCAATGGCTTCGTCTTCCCCATGGGGCAATAGGAAAGTTGTGAAAGAGGCGAACTCTCCCCTTCTGAAACTATTCGAATAAGTCTGATAGACGCATTTTTCGGGAAGGTAGCACCGCATCGTCTCATCAACACCTTGTTCCTTGCTTCCATCGGGCTGGAAATAGATGAGAAGTCTTTCCCCCTTCTTATTGGGCCATGCGAAACGTTTCCTCTCCTCAAGAGTCTTCACGTTGTTCATTGCTCCAACCGTTCCTATTAAGTCAATTGAAGTGTCGAAATACTCTTTACCAGTCGCATGAATGTTCTGTGTCCATAATAGGTTACTGATCGTGAACTCACCGTCTCTCAGAAGCTTCACTCCGTCATGGATTACGAATGCTTTCAAATCCTTTAAGAATGTTATGACTCTGTCCCAATGGTATCCGTTCCTCTCATCTATAACTTCAGTTCTGCTTACGTCAACGTCTTGGAATTTTTTGAAGTGAACCCTTCTGGTTCTAACAGGCTGGTAAACCCCCTTATCGTGAAGGAATTCGAAAAGCCTTTGACCCGACGGTCTTCCATGCCGAACTACCACACGGTTATGATAAACATCCGCCCTGTAGGCCCCGTTTGGCAGGGCCTCCCGATAACCTCCATCGTGAAGCAGGAAAGCCCCGTTTTTCAAAAGTGTAATTATTGAGTTTTCATCAGCATGACCGTGATGCATCTTCTCAGCGGTTACTACTAGAGTATTGCGCAGATGCTCCTTGTAGTACCAGCCGATGTCTCCCTCATCCATATAGTTTAGAAGCATGTAGGTAGCATTCTCATCCCAACCTTCTCTGAAAACAATCTTCTTGCCAATAACCTCGTCTAGAACCTCCTGGCTGCAGGACACCGGAACTTTGGCTTCAACACTATCGTCTGCCCAAAGATATGCGAATATGGCGTAGATGCCGAGTTTTTTCTCTTTGAGAGCAAACCTAAAGATTCTATCAGCAGCATACTTCATATGAGGATCCCTGTATGTGCTGGCTCCCTTCTCCAATATTGCTAAGTACAGCTCGGCGTTTGCACCCCACGTCGCATCCCCGAAATCCGGGATCATTCCAAGCGGACAGAGCAGATTTGTGAAATAGTGGAAGTAGTATTTCATGATGGGTGAGTCAAGTATTTCCCAATCTCCAGTAACATCCAGATACAGAAGCAGGTCTGAAAGCCAGATTGGAACGTAGAGCTCACTATCTTCAAGCGACCAGTGTTTCAGACTGGGTTCAACCATGAGTTTCCCAAGCTTATTCCATTTTGAAGCATCAGGATGGTCTGGAAATATTTTTGCAGCATACATGAGTGCCAATCCTCTTTTAATTGCACGGTTGTGCGGCCCCCACTCCGGGAAGGAGAAGAACGGCTCAAGGCTGTTTCCAACTATCTGTTTAAACACCTCCCTATCCTCCCACCTTATAACCCCGCTATCCCGTATGAACTCGTAGGCTCGTAGAAACAGGGTGACTCCTCCAAACCAATTCAACATTGGGCGAATGCCTCCGGCATATTTCGGCATTCTTCTCATGCGCTCTGGAACCATGTCGGGTAGCTTCTGATAAGTGAGCATTGCTTCCCTTGCTTTTTCAGCATATTCCTTTTTTCCGGTAACCTGGTGGAGAAAGCCTTCGACGAGGGCGCGTGCAACCGGAACCATTGGGGGGTCGAAGGAATCAGCGGTTTCCATTCTTTCCCCCCATTCTTTCAAAGACTGCTCATAGTTTTTTAATAGTTCTTCATAATACTTCTTGATGAAGTCAAGATATTCTTTCTTAGTCGCCATGCCTCGGGCTCCGAAGCACCTCGATTAATAAATATTTCTTACGAGTGTGGAAAACCTTTAATAGAATCAGAGAGGTGGAATTACTTTAGATTTGGAAGAGTTAGCTATTAACGGTGGCCCGAGAATCAGGTTAAAAGAGCTTCCAAGCAGGAGGGATATTGGAAGCGAAGAGATGAAGGAGCTTGTTGACGTAATCTGGTCTGGTAATTTAAACAGGGTGGGTGGGACGAAGGTTTCAGCCTTCGAAAAGGAGTTTGCAATGCTCTACGGGGTTAAGCATGGTGTTGCCTCAACTTCTGGAACAGCCTCTATTCACGTTGCTTTAGGGGCGATTAACCCTGAACCCTGCTCAGAGATAATAACCGGTCCTATAAGCGATATTGGAAGCATAGTTCCAATTCTCTGGCAGAACTGTATACCTGTTTTCGCCGATGTTGACCCTGAGACCTATGGGCTGGATCCTGAAGACGTGGAGAGAAAAATAACCGACAGGACTGTTGCAGTCATCGCTATACATCTCTTCGGTCAATGTTGCGACATGGATCCGCTCCTTAAAATCTGCAGGGAGCATGGGCTTTACTTGATCGAAGATGCTTCTCAAGCTCATTTAGCCGAGTATAAGGGTAGGCTGGCTGGGACAATGGGTGATCTGGGCTGCTTCAGCCTTCAGCAGTCGAAGCAGATGACGTGTGGAGATGGTGGAATAACTATTACGAGTAATGATGAGCTTGCTGAAAGGGCGCGTTTGTTCGCGGATAAGGCTTGGCCCAGGGGTCAGGCAGGGGACAGGGGGTATCTTTTCTTAGCTATGAATTACAGGATGACTGAACTCCAGGGGGCTGTGGCGCTAGCTCAGTTACGCAAGGTACAGGATATTGTTGCTAGGAGGAGAAGGGTGGGAGATACCTTAACGAAGCTTTTAAGTGAGGTTGAAGGAGTGAACCCTCCAAAAATCCTGCCTGGTGTGAAGCATTCGTACTGGCTTTACCCTTTAACGATCGACACTGGAATCATAAAGGCTACTCCTGAGGAGTTTGCCAGAGCTGTTTCAGCAGAAGGAATACCTGCTTCTACAGGCTACATTAAGAGGCCGCTCTACATGTTCAGCATTCTTAAGGATCAGGCTACGTATGGCTCCTCACACTGTCCATTCGATTGTCCACGCTATAACAGAAGGATCCAGTATAAGGAGGGAGACTGCCCGAATGCGGAGAAGGTTCTTAGGGAACTGATAACAATACCCGTCAACGAGTTTTACACTGACGAGGATGTTAACGACATATTCAGGGCTATAAGCAAGGTGGCCCGCTATTATAGGGAGAATCCTAAAGCCTGAAAACCCTTTTAGCGTTTAAATAGAATATTTTTTCTCTATCGTTCCTCGAGATCTCCGCGCTTAAAACCATGCCGATTGTGTGAGCAGGGTTTAACAATGTTAGGTCACTGCCGAACATGATCCTGTCGGCACCCGCTTTGTCAACAGCTTCCTCAAGCTTACCTTTTTCAAAAAGAGTCATGCATATCTCTAAATAAATGTTTGAATACTCTTTAGCGGCGTCAATCGCCTTCTTCCAGCTTAACCCTGTTCCAGACCCGACCGTCCCACCCATGTGTCCAGCTATGAATATGCTGTCAGGAAACTTTTTAACGAGTTCTACAAGTGCTCTCACGTTCTCCAAACTGTAAGTATGTATTAGGAACGGCTTCCGGTATTCGGCCGCCTCGCTTATTACCGAGATGCTTTCCTCCGAGTCTATTGAAACACCGGAGTAATCCGGATGTATTTCGCCAACGCCCTTGAAAAGCGGGTTGGCGAGATACTTTCGGATTTCAGCCTTAGAAAGCTCAGGGTAATTCGGATTAAGATACACGTAGCCGTATAAACCACTTTTTGAATCAAGGATGCCGTTTAAATCCATGTTTCCCTCCACCATATCATAGGTTATTGCCTTACTTGAGGATAGGATTACTTTCTCAATACCGTGGTGGTTCATCATCTCCTCTATATCCTTCTTCGCCGACCTGTAGATCGGGAAAGACCATTCACCGTAGTGGGCATGCACGTCTATAATCGGCATGTTAACCGGCCTCCTTAAGAATCCTGAGAATGTTTCCGCCAAGAATCATGTCCTTATCTTCCTCCCGGATTTTAGCTGACTCGACCATCCTGTAGGAGGCTTGAAAGTATTCGAGAGGTATTCCGGAGCCGAATATGAGCCTGCTAGCCCCAACTTTTTCAACAAGAATCTCAATAGCGTCAGAAGAGGTTAGAAGACGGGTTTCGACATACAGGTTCCTGTTTCTCCTCGCTGAAACTATGAACTCGCTTAGAAGAGAATATGTGCATCCTAGAACTATCACGGGGTAGTCCTTCTCTGCAGTAAGCCTTGACAGGAGGGTTATACACCCATATTCGTTGCAGGGAACAAGGAGCGGCACTCCTAATCCCTCCATGCTTTCAATGATTTCGATCACTGGGGAATAGTCGAGCGGATAGCCTTGAATATCCTTGAAAAGTCTAATGCCTTTAAAACCGCTTCTCGTAAGGTTTTCAATCTCCACCCGCCCGCTTACAAACCTTCGGGGATCAACCGTAGCCAGGGGGATGAGCCTCTTGTCCGTGTTGCATGCCTTAAGGGTTTCCTCGTTTCCTTCTTCATAGCTGTAGAAAGCTCCTTTCAGGGAGGCCGTGAGGGCCTTTTCAACCCCGTTTAGATCCATCGTTCTCAGGAGATTTTTAAGCGAAACATCTGTTTTCCTTTTCGGATATGCTCCGAAGACGGTGTTCACATCCACTATCAGTCGTTTCTCTGCCTGCATCACTTTTTGAAGTAGTATCCTCCTAATTAAAGATTTATGAAGTTGTTTTTATCGAAAACTAGTCGTGCTAAAGATTAAGGCTATGTTTTTAAAAGCTCCCTCACTTCCTTAAACATTCTTGTCTTTGAATCTCTTAACAATTCATACATTACCATTTCTGTGGAAGAAATTATTATACCGGTATCCCTCATCCTTTGCAAGGCAAGATCTATGTTTTCGATTGTACGCGAGGAGATTGCGTCAGCCACGACGCAGGCTCTTATCATTCTAGGGGTTTCAAGCGCCGTCTGCATTATGCATACATGTGCCTCTATGCCTACAATTATTAATGTTTTTACTTTCATCCTTCTCACAGTTCTCCTGAATTCTTGAGAGCCGAAACAGCTAAAACTCGTCTTCTCAATAGGCTTAATCTCCCCAAGCTCGCTTCTTATTTCTTGCACTGTTTTTCCAAGCCCCTTAGGATACTGCTCGGTCACTATGATAGGTATTTCACATTTTTTGCAAAACCTTATTAGTTTCAAGATGTTTCTCAGAACATCTTCCCTTCTATTCATTAATGGGAAAAGCTTCTCCTGAACGTCGACGATCAGCAATGCGGAGCCATCCATATCGATCAGTTTCGGATTCGTCTTCATGTCTATAGAGAATGCTCGCGAGTTTTTCTTAAGTTTTTCTTGTTCTTCTAAAATCTTGCATTAAATGGTTTGAATTATATGTACTTCTAATGGTGCAGGAAAAGGATTTAAACCAGCTGTTTAAGAAATCC
>JAFNIX010000002.1 GCA_017601225.1 Candidatus Brockarchaeota archaeon
GAAAAGCGCGCGACTTCAAAGAAGTGATTATATGGACGTACGATAGTGACCCTCTAGCAGGCAAATTAACACTTAAAGCGCGCTTACCCGTATGTTATTCGGTACACGAATTGGCGACACTCCTAAGAAGCTTAGATAAAGAAACATTTTGACAGACATAGATCATTTTCTTGATATTATGAAGAAGAATAAACCAAGTAACCCAGCTGTTATTGAGCTAATGCCGGTTTACAATCATCCTAGTTTGCACATCCAAATTTGTTAGGTAACATACGGTTAGCGCACGCTATTTCAATAGGGATGAGCCGGATAAGGCTCTGGAAGACTACGGGAAGGCCTTGCCATTCTTAATAGATTTAACTTAGTTTATGAACATGACACTTTTGAAATAAGCAATTAAAGAAATTAAGAAAGGAAAAGGAGAATCACGGTAAAACGAGCGTTTAGAAAACTCTACTCCTCGTCGGGGTCAGGCAGGTCCCAGTCAGGGTCAAGCTTAACCTGGCCAAGAGCTTTCTCAAGCATTATCCGTTGCTCAATGCTTGCAACAAGCTTCCTTGTGAACACTGCAACATCAGGATTAATAGAGATTGAGTCGATGCCGGATCTGACGAGAAACTCGCAGAACTCACTGTACTGCGAAGGCGCCTGCCCACAGATTGAAACAGTCTTGCCGTCGCGATGCGCTATTTTAATTAAATATTTAATTGCTCTTTTCACAGCGAGGTTTCTCTCGTCGAAGATCTTCGCCACAGTCTCGTTATCCCTGTCTGCTCCGAGAATAAGCATGGTGAGGTCGTTGCTTCCAATCGAATAACCATCGATATATTTATTGAATTTGTCAGCTATCAGGACGTTTGAGGGAATCTCAGCCATGACCCAGAGTTTGAAGTCTGGTCCACGCTCAAGTCCCTCCTCCTTCATGATTTCGACAACCTTAGCTATTTCCTCCTCGGTTCTGCAGAACGGTATCATGACCCACAGGTTCTTCAAGCCGTACTCGTCCCTAACCTTCTTTATCGCTCTCAGCTCAAGTCTGAAGGCTGGAAGATACTTGGGGTCGTAGTATCTCGACGCTCCCCTCCAACCCAGCAACGCGCTCGGCTCAACCGGCTCATACTTTTCACCGCCCTTCAGGTCCCTATATTCGCTTGACTTGAAGTCGACCAGCCTGACTACGACGGGACGGGGGTAGAATGCTGCGCAGACTTTCCTCATTCCCTCTGCTAGTTTGTCGACGAGCTTTTGGCCCTGTCCTGTTTCGATCAGGTGTAGTGGATGTTCGTTGACCTCGGCGGCATAGGTGAATTCGAGCCTCATCAGTCCGACTCCGTCTAGTGGTAAAGCGGCAACCTTCTCAGCTAGCTCCGGCTCGCCAAGATTTACGTAAATCTTTGTTCCTGTCACTGGATAGGATTCTGCAACGGCTGCCACCGCGACCTTCTCCTCTTTCTTTTCGACTGCTTCGGCTAACGCGCCTCTATAGACTACTCCGAGCTTGGAGTCGACGGTGATTATTTCTCCGTCTTTGATCGCTTCGGTTGCTGGTTTTCCTTTGCTCGCTGTCCCGACGATGCATGGGATTCCGAGTTCGCGTGAGACTATTGCCGCATGGCTTGTCATTCCTCCGCTGTTGGTGACTATTGCCGCGGCTTTTCGCATGGCCGGAACCCACTCGGGCGCGGTCATTTCAGTGACGAGTATTTCTCCTGGTTGGAACGTGTCTAATTTATCGACACTCATAATTATATGAGCCTTTCCTACTGCTAGTCCTGGTGATGCGGGTAGTCCTTGGCATATTACTTCTTTTTCTTTGGTGACTGCTATGGCTTCTGTTTTCTCTTCTTCTGGTTTTTTGAGTGCCCATACTGTTTCTGGTCTTGCTTGCAGGATGTATAGTCTGTTGTCTCTTTCGTCTAGTGCCCATTCTATGTCCATTGGTTTACCGTAGTGGTTTTCGATTTCTATCGCGTATGCTGCTAGTTCTTTTATCTGCTCGTCGGTGAGTATTTGCTTGTCTTGCAGCTCTTTCGGCACTTCCTTCTCGACTGTTCCTCCGTTGGGGTTTCTTACGAGCATTACTTTTTTAGCGTTGGAGATGTTTTTCCTGACGATTTGCAGGTCGCTTTTTCTCACGTAGTAGTCGTCGGGGGTTATTTTTCCCTGGACGACGTATTCGCCTAATCCGTATCCTGCTTCTATCATTACTACGCTTCTGTCTCCGTTGCTTACGTCTAGTGTGAACATTACTCCTGATGCTTTTGAGAAGACCATGAGTTGGACTGCTGCTGACAGGGCGACTTTCATGTGGTCGAATCCTTTTTGGACGCGGTAGAATATTGCTCGGTCTGTGAAGAGGCTTGAGTAGCATTCTTTAACCTTTTCGACGACTTGCTCGGGTGTTGTTACGTTTAGGTATGTTTCCTGCTGGCCTGCGAAGCTTGCGTCGGGGAGGTCTTCGGCGGTTGCCGAGGATCTTACTGCTACGAACGGGTTTTTCTGTTTGACCTCCTGCTCTAGTTGGGCGTAGTATTTTTTGATTTCCTCTTCTATTTCAGGGGGCATTTTGGCCTCTACGATTGTTTTTCTTATTCTTGCTCCTACGCTTTGCAGGGTTTTGGTGTCGTTGGGGTCTTTCAGCTCGCTTAGTATGTCTGCTATTTTCTTCTCGAGATTGTTGTATTTTATGAAGTATCTGTAGGCTTCCGCGGTGGTTGCGAAGCCGTTGGGGACTGGTACGCCTGTTTTCCGGAGCATTTCTCCTAGGCTTGCTGATTTTCCTCCTACGAGGGGGACGTCTTCTATGCCTATTTCGTTGAACCAGAGCACGTATTTCTTTGATTTTTCCGCTGTCATCTTTCGCTGGGCGTTGAGGCTGATGGTGTATTTAAGGTTTTGGAGGATTTGTTTCAAGGGTTTCGCGGGGGTGTCTGCTTGCTGTTGTTTACGCTTGGTTTAGCTTGTTGGGTTTGCTGCTTTGAGGGTTTCTATCCGCGTGGGCTGCTGGCTAAGACGGCGGGGATTCCCTTGGTTTCTGAAGGCTTGGTGGTGGTTTAAGCGGGTTTTGTGCAGTATGGCGAGCTGTTACAAGCATGTTTCTGTGGGGTATTGGGTTTCAAGCGGTTTTCAGATAGGGTATTGGAGGGGCTTGTGGGATGTTGCTTGAGGTTGGGGTAAAGCTTAAAAGTTCCGGACCGGAACTAGGTTCTGAACCGGAACTTGCTTTTCGACATTAGGCCGAAGTCTTCTCGAAGCGACCTGTTCGACAGGGAGAATGAGCTTAGAGAGCTTGATAGGGCTGTCGACCATGGGCGTCCGCTTACGCTTGTACTCGGGATTAGGAGGATTGGGAAGACGAGTCTTGTTAAAGCGTTTCTCGGGGAGCGCAGGGGGCTTTACCTGGATGCGAGGGGTGTTTCGAGAAGGTCTGAGCTCTACGAGAGAATAGGTGACGGGCTTTACAGTTCTCTCAGCAGGGTGAGAAGGCTGTTGGAGGGTATAAGGGGGGTGAGCTTCTCGGCTGCGGGTGTTGAAGTAAGGTGGAGGGGTAGTGATTCTGTGAGTTTCATGGGTCTTCTTCAGGAGATTAATAGGAGGGGTGAAAGGTTTATTCTGGTGGTTGACGAGGTTCAGTCTCTCAAGCCCCCTTTATCTGCTGAGCTTAGGAATCTTATAGCGTACTCCTACGATAATCTGGAGAACATATCTCTGGTGATATCGGGTTCTGAAATAGGCTTGTTGAGAAGCTTCCTCGGCGTCGACAATCCTTCTTCACCGCTTTACGGAAGGTATGTTCACGAGGTTCATGTTGAAAGATTCTCCGGAGGGTTGTCGAGAGAGTTCCTGGTTGAGGGTTTTAAGGAGGAGGGGTTGAAGCCGCCTGGCAAAACAATAGAGGAAGCCGTAGAGCTTTTCGACGGAATTGTCGGATGGCTGGTGTTCTTTGGGAGATCTTACGCAGATGGGACGAGAAACATTAGTAGAATCTTCGATATGGCGGTAAACTTGGCGTTGGAAGAGTTGAAAAAACTTAATGAAAGAGAAAAGATTATCCTTAAAGCTATAGCCGAGGGCGCGGACTCATGGTCTAGAGTTAGAAGCTTAGTCTCCGAGAAAAGGGGGATTGTATTGCCTAAGTCGACGTTGACTAGAATCATTGACAAGCTTGAAATGATGAGTATCGTGAAAGATTACGAATTCCTTGACCCCATATACAGAGAAGCGTGCAGGAAGCTTAGGCCCTAGTCTTGCAGACAGTCTAAGCCTTATGTGGAGAGCCTGTTTAACGCGGTGGTTTTAAAGACGTGATTGGAAAATATAGGGTGAGGTTTGCCTCCTCGATCTACGAGTTAGCGAGATAACCTTGTTTCAAGCCAAGTTTACGTGATAGACAACTCCATAATCTCCTTTCTGAGCTTTAGGTTTATAGAGTCGAAAGGGAAACTGATGGAAAACATGGTTAGCCATAGAGCTTTTAAGAAGAAGGCTGCAGGAGGGCTCTGGCTTTTACTGTGGCCTTCTTGAGGCGCGTGCATGCCTCTTGGCTCTTTGCTGCTTTACTAGTTCTTCAGTGCTTAGGCTTTTACTTTTTTCGAAACCTTGTCTCTAAGATCATGGTCGTAGGTTACTAGGGTTAAACCTTTTTTGTCGCAACCGCTGTTAGGTTTGTCTCTGTCCTCCAGCTTGTCTTGAGAGATACTCGGGTTACGGTGAACGAGTAGCTGGCTGATCTTGAAACCATATGGGCATTTTCAATCCAGCCGTCGAAAAATTGTTAAATCGTTTTTAAAGATTTCTGTCAATAAGGCTGTTGCATGCTATTTATCGTTTTTAACGGCGGTCTAGTCTGCTGATTCCTGAGCGTGTTCTGTAGGAGGTATGGGGTTTTCCTTGACCTAAAGTTTATTAGTTACCTGGGTAACTAGTTACCTGGGTAACCATGTTGTTTGACCTTAGGCCTAAGGAGCGCCGGGGGGAACTGTTCGACAGGGAGGAGGAGTATAAGGAGCTTAAACGTCTGGTGGACTCGGGCTTATGGGTGGCTGTCGTTGGTAAGAGGATGACGGGTAAGACAAGCCTGCTTAAGACTTTCGCCAACGAGAACAACGGGCTTTATGTAAACCTGTTGGGTGCTAGAAGTATTGAGGACTTGGTTAGAAAATTGGCGGCTGAATCCGGGTTTAAGCTTGACGAGGTTGGCCTAGATTTAAGGTTTGTACAGGTTAAGTGGAGCAGGGTCTTGGAAGACGTTTTCGCACGCGTCAAGGATAGGGTTATTGCTTTAGACGAAGTACAGGAAGTATCCTCGCATTATTTTTTAAAGGTTTTGAAAAGTGTCTGGGATAAATATAGGGGTGTAAAAATAGTTTTCTCAGGATCATATGTTGGAATCCTGCGCAGGCTCTTAGAGCCGAGCCCGGCTTCACCCCTCTACGGAAGGAAGCCCGTTAAACTCGTGTTAAAGCCGTTCAGCCGCGATCAGTCTGAAAAGTTTCTTGAAAACGGTTTCAGGGAAAACCCTAAGGTTAGGGTGAGGAGCGAGGAGATAGAGGAGGCTGTAGACAGGTTGAACGGATATGTAGGCTGGCTAACCTACTATGGCAACTTCAGATGTGTAAGAAGGCTCCCTCATGAGGACGCTTTGAGGGAGACTGTCAGCGAGGGCTCGAAAATAATCCTTGAGGAACTTGAAAATTTCTTAAAGGGGAGGAGAAGAGAGCTCTATGTGAAAACGTTGAGGACAGTCAGCAATGGAGCCAGATGGAGCGAGGTTAAGAAAACGTTGAATGCGAACAGCAAGGTGGTGAAAATAGTCTTGGATACCCTCTGCTCCGCCATGATAGTGGAGGAGAAAGAAGGCTATTACTGGGTAGAGGACCCGATAATTAAAGAAGCCGTTAGAAGAATGAAGTAGCTTTTTAAACACCCATGTAATCAGCCGGTTCCATTATTCGATTCTCGCTCCTATACTTGTAGAATTCGCTAACCATGCCCCTGATCTAGCGGGCGCTAGATCAAAGTTTGTTCAACGGGGGACTAGAGGGTAGAATGTATTCTTAGTTTCTTATGGGGGAAAATTTAATATATTATTTCTGTAATAAGGTATGTTAGGAGAATGCCTCTTACGCCTTTTCATATTGGTCCGGCTTTAACGCTCGGATACTTCCTACGAAAGAAGCTTCATCTTCCAGCTCTTATTGTTGCCAGTTTATTATGGATGTTGAGCCTCTTGTTGCGCTGTTTTTCCCGATTCCGGGTTATCCGCTGCACGGCTATCTTCATACTTTTCTGTCCGCCGTGTTGCTTGGCTCAGCCTTGGGGCTTGCTTTCTACTTTGCCGACGGGTTTTTCAGAAAACCTTTCGAATACTTGGCTCTGGTAGAGGGAAGTGGTTACGGTGCTTGGGGTTATGTGGCCGCGGGTTCTTAGGCTAGGCTCTTCACACTCTTACTGGATGCTCCCTTGTACGGTGAGATTAAACCCCTGTTTCCGCTTACCGTTAATGTTGAGAGTTTTTTTCTCGAGGCTTTTTTCAAGCAGTTTCTCAGCGAGCTTACTTTTTTCTCTTCAGCCTCTACAATACTGTTTTTCTCATCGTGGTTTACATCGCTAATTAGCATTATTTTACTTAGATCCATGTTACACCGTTTTAGTGAAGACAGATCGTTTAAGCTGCTTGTAGATCTGCTTATTATAGGATGGGCGTTATCTGTTTTCATAGGAATCTTAATAGTTATACCAATCCTAACAATCATATTATTTAAGATGCCGATTCTATTAATTATTTCTTCTCCTCCTAAGCGAAATAGTTTGTGAAGCATTCCGGCATGTTAAACAATCCTTCTAATTTCTATCTATTAAACATTGAGTTATTCTAAGAATAATCTTTTTACTAGAGGTATTTTATCGAAATCTTTGTCATTTGAGTATATTTCTTTCACGTTGATTCTTTTCATCTGTGCAGCTATTACTATATCATCCCAGATTGACCATGGTAGGTTTTGCTGTTTTTGCAGTCTTCCCGCTTCTTCGAAGTCTAGTATGCTTGTTTCGATTTTCTGCAGAGATGTGAGTCCTTTTAGGAATGATAGGAATAGTGGTATTGCGTCAGGTCTTTTCTTCCATTTCAAGTAGCTGCATACTTGGGCGATTACGAGCGTAGACGTGTAGGATTCTTCACCGTTCTCTATTCTTTCTATTATTTTTCTCGCTGTTTTACCGTAGACAGGGTCAGCTGCCAAATGATATATGAAGATATTTGAATCTACGAAGGGCATTTTATTCTCTACCTAAGGCTTCTTCTATTTCCTCTATTTTTACCTTCCCTAGTTTTGCTATGCCCCATAATTCTTTAGAAGAGGGAGCTTTCGGCTTAAGAAGTACACCTTTGCTCGTAACTTCAACTACTAGTGAATCGCCTTCTTTAAGGCCTAACGAAGCCCTTATTTTAAGGGGGAGGGTTATCCTACCTTTATTGCCTATCTTAATTTCCATTTTTATTTCCCACTATAGAAAGGGATTTTTAATATATAAATTTTGCGTTTAACGCATGGTGTCCTGAAGCGCGCGCCAGAGAAGTAATGAGAATATATGGGAGATTAGCCTCAGTAAGGCTAATTATCCGATTGAGCCGACAGTTTTAAAGATTGGTTTAATAGAGGCGAGTCTCCCTTCACGCCCTCTGCCTTCTCAAGAAGATATTGAAAAATTGATTAAAGACGTAGAATGGGAAAGAGGAGAATGGAACACGCAGGGCCTGAAGAAGAAAGATTTGAAATCCTGAGAAGAATCTGCATGATGGAGGAAATTTTAACTAGAGTAAAGGAGGGAGACGGGCCTTTCCTCGGAGAACTGCAGTTGATTCGTATGGGGAATGCTCTTTTATTTGGCATTCTAGGCGGGCCTTTCTGCGAGCTAGGGATGGAGATTAAAAATGAGTAGGCCTTTCACAGGAATACCTGCCGGCTATGCTAACAGTTATTTGGGCTATGTTGCTCCTCCCTCAGCCTGGAGGAAAAGGAGGATATGAAGTAAGCCTCGGTCTATGGTCGAAAGTGGGATCGGAAGCTTTCAATATAATTATTGAAGCTTTAAAAAAATTGGAAGAGGCTGCACAATAGGTTTAAAATTGCTGTCTGTTTTGAAAAGATTGAAAGTAACGCACCGAGCGTGCTTCGAAGAAAGTTCCAAAACCTTTTTTAGCATGTAGAGAGAAATTTAATCTTAACGTGCGATAGAGATGCTCGGGTCGGGGTGGCTCAGGTTGATATAACGCCGAAGGCAGGCATCCAATTAGCAGGGAACGTTGGTGTCCATCGGCCGGCTGAAGTTGTGAGCGACCCGCTTTTCTCCAAGGCATCCGTATTGGAGTATAATGGTCGTAAGGCCTGTTTCATAACTCTCGACGTATGTGTAGCGACTAAACGCTATTGCGACGATATTAGGAGGGCTGCGGCTGAAAAATTCGGGTTTGATTTTGAAGGTGTAATGGTTCATGCTCTTCAGGTTCATTCCGCACCTTCATTGGGCCACTTTATGCTTGCTGAAGATTTTGAAGGCATTCCCCGGGATTTCGACTGGCTGCGTGGCGGCGATGAGCGTTACAACCAGTTTGCCGTTGAACGGATAATCGAGTCCGTGAGGCTTGCGAATGAAAAACTGGAACCTGTCCGAGTGGGGGTTGGCAGCGGTGTTGAGGGGAGAGTGGCTTTCAACAGGCGCGCGGTAACACGCGACGGCACCGTGATGATGCCGTGGTTCTGGAACCCGGGGAAACGTCCTCTCGGATATACGGAGATCCGCTATGTTGAAGGACCTATGGATCCGGAGCTTGGAGTCATGTGTTTCCGCACAGACACCATGCATTTCCCCGCTATGATAGTCAACTACACGTGCCACCCGGTGGTTGTTTACGGTAAAGATGACCGTGGACGCGTAGTGTCTGCAGACTGGCCTGGAGCCTTGGCGGAGGAGCTTAGGAAAACCTTCGGTGCGGATTGCGTGCTTGTTTTCAATGGTGCCTGCGGAAACATTAATCCTTGGAGCCCGTTCGACCCGGATTACAGGAGCGACCATCTTCTCATGGGGGAGGATCTTGGCTGAAACGGCTAAGAAGGTTGTTGAGAAAATGGTTTTCAAAGAGGAAGCAGTTTTAGAATGGAAATCCAAGGTTTTAAAGATCCCCGTTAGGAAAGTGGACGATAGGAAGCTTGAGGAAGCGGGAAGGATTTTGAAAAAACATCCTGAACCCGTCTGGATTGACTCTGAACACACACGGGTGGATGGAAAATGGTATGACGCTGCTTTGCTGTGGAGTATGCACCTACTCCGGCAGCGTGAGCCAGAGTTGGAATACGAGATTCAAGTTTTTAGAATAGGGAACGCTGCTTTTGTTTCCCTCCCCGGTGAGCCCTTTGTAGAGGGAGGGCTGAGGATAAAGATGGCTTCACCCGCCTGCGCAACCTATATTGTTCATTGCACAAACCAGTATGTCGGCTATATTCCGACTGCTGAAGCTTTCAAACGCGGCGGCCATGAGGTCAAGTGGTCTAGGCTGGTTCCAGAAGCGTTAGACATGATTGTGGAGGCAGCGGTTGATTTGCTTAAAGAAGTTTTCTCCAGGCAACCGTAGGAGCGTAAATACGATACTTTTTAAAATATGCTGGTTGCATACGATTCCGTTGCCACTATTTTAAATGCTGTTCAGCTTCGGAGTAACGAGCTTGAATCCACATGGGCTTTTAGGACTATGCTTCAAAGTTTGCCTACAGCATCCTGAGGTTTTTAAGTAAGATTTAAATTTAGACGCCCATTACAATTCAGAATGAGGAGGATAGATGTAGCTGTTCTGATTCTTCTTCTCACAACAAGTCTTCCTATGCCTTTTGTTAGTGTTAAAGCCGGTTGGAGTGGTAGAACTATATGGATTAGGGTTGACGGCACGGTTGAGCCGGGTGATGCGCCGGTTAAGAGGGAGGGTGACACTTATTTTCTGACGGATGATGTCGAGGCTTCTGCAGACGGGATTGTTGTGGAGAAGGATAACGTTGTTATAGAAGGGGGGAACCATCTTCTTAAAGGAGGTGTTGGCGCGTATGATGGAGTGTATTTGGATGGCAGAAAAGGCGTGAAGATCAGGAACCTTAGGATTGAGGGGTTTCAAATAGGCTTCTCCATCTGGAATTCCCATGGCAACGAGTTTAACGGAAACACTGTGGAGAACAGTGAAATCGGTATTTACCTTGATAACTCTTACAACAATAGAGTTATTGGGAACAGGCTCTCTGGCTGCGGTCTGTATGTTTGGGATTCCTATGGTAATATTGTTACGGATAATACTGTAAACGGTAAGCCGCTTGCATATTTAGAGGGAGAGTCTGGAAGGAGGGTTAGTGATGCTGGCCAAGTGGTTCTCGTGAAATGTAGTAGCATTGTGGTTGAGAACCTGAATGTCTTCAACGCGACCGTAGGAGTTGAACTGTTTAAAACAAATAATAGTGTGGTGAGGAACAATAATATAGGGGGCATGACTTGGACGGGTGTTTACATCTATAAGGCCATGGGCAACAAGATTCTTGGAAACAAAGTGGAGAGAAACAATTACGGCATATATCTTCGAGATTCCTTTAAAAACGAGGTTTCTGAAAACATTTTGGAAAACAATGTTGTTGGCATTATGTTAACCAGTTCTTCTGGAAACAATGTTAATGGAAACGATGCTAAAAAGAATAAGCGTGGAATCTATCTTTCAAGCTCAACCGATAACAAGGTGGCTGGAAACAGTATAGGGAACAGTATTGAGCAAGGAATCTTTCTTATATCTTCGTCAAGAAACAAGATTGTTGAAAACAATGTTGAAAACAATGCTTACGGCATTTATCTTGACAGGTCTTCAAAAGATAACGAGTTTTCCGGGAACATTGTGACGGATAATGGGCGCGGCATTTTTCTCAGAGGGACTTCTTCAAACAACAAGTTTTACCGCAATGATTTAATCAGTAATAATCTTCAGGTTGACAGCTACAAGTGTGTAAACGCTTGGGATGATGGTTCCAAGGGTAACTATTGGAGTGACTACAAGGGGGTAGACTCTGATAAGGATGAGGTTGGCGATACTCCTTACGTTATTGACGAGAATAATAAGGACAACTTTCCAGCTATGAAGCCCTATTTACCTTTATTCCTAGTTAACGTATCAACACCGTATGGAACAGTGAAGGGTTCGGGACGGTATAAGGCGGGTTCGGTTGCAACTGTTTCAATATCCCAGATTGTAATCGACCATGGTAACGGGACCAGGAGGGTGTTTAAAGGCTGGTTTGAAGACGGCTCTTTGATAAGCGGTGAGCAGAGTTTCTCGATAACAGTTGATAAGCCGAGATTTATTTATCTAGACTGGGGGAAAGAATACGAGGTTGACGCTCATAGTGACTGGGCTACTGTAACCGGCTTAGGATGGTGTGAAGCGGGAGAAGCCGTGACTATAACAATAGGTCAAACCCTTATTGACCATGGGAACGGGACGAGAAGAGTATTCAAAGGCTGGTTTAAGGATGGGTCTCTAGTGGGAAGCGGGCAGGTTTTAACTTTGACCGTCAACGAGCCGGAAAGAATAGTTGCGCGCTGGGATACTGAGTATGAGGTTGCGGTGGCCAGTGAAACTGGAAGCGTGGCAGGTTCAGGATGGTATGTGACCGGAGAAACAGCAACCGTTTCAATATCCCAAACGCAGACGGGGAAGGATTTCCTCTCCAACTATGTTTTCGAAGGATGGAGGACTGATGGAAACATTGTTTCAACCTCACCGACCTACTCCTTTACCGTAGACAAGCCTGTAAGACTGGTTGCAAGCTGGAGGACTGAGACAAACATTGCTATGGTTGGATTAATATTAGGAGTTCTACTGATAGTTGTCTTGCTAGCCATTCTAATGTTGAGAAGGAGGCGTGCAACACCTCCTCCGCCGCCACCTACGATTTAGAGATATTTGAAAAACGTCCATCTGGTTTCAGAGCACACGGTACTTGAAAACCAACTTGCAGCGTGTACTAGACTTTCCCCAGAAATGTTTTTTAAAGCCGTTCCAACGATGTTGTTGGCTTAGAAGAGGACTGGAGATGATAGATGGCTTCCAGTAGAATACCTCGTGGGGATAAAGAGGTTCTCCGTGAGCTTGGAAAGCAGATAGTTGAAATCGCGGCCTCACCTACTAACGAGGAGTATTTTGAACTTCAGAGGAGTGTAAACAATCTGGAGATGGTGAAGCCCCCGGTCTACGTTTACGAGATTCCTTGGCACGAGATGAACGTTGACGATGAGCTAACTCTGAGAACTAGACACCCATTGTGCCAGAGGTATGAAGAGAGGCTTAGACGCTTGATCTATAAGTGGAGACACAGGCTGGGGGTGTTGGTGGACGATCCCCGTTTCAGCAGCAGCCTCAGTCTAGAGCCCGTTGTCGAGCAGCCACTTCAGGACTATGTTACTGACACCGGCATAGGGATCAATATTAAGGAGGATATTGTTAGAATTGACGAGAAGAATCCTGTGGTTTCCCACCGCTATCATGTTCAAATCAAGTCTGAAGAAGACATTGAAAAGATCAGGATGCCTCAAGTGTTTTTCGACGCTGAGAAGGCTGAGGAGGATTTCGAGATGCTTTGCGAGGTTTTCGACGGTGTTCTGCCTGTCGAGAAGCGTGGCGTCAGCGCCTTCTGGTTCGCCCCTTGGGACGAGATTGTTATGCTGGCCGGTGTTAAGGAGATCCTTATAGACATGTATCGCAGGCCAGCGTATGTGCATAGGCTTGTTGAAAGGATGGTTGAAGCTTGGCTTCACAGGCTGGACCAGTATGAGAAGCTTGGATTGCTGCGTGACTCCCCTATGAGGCTTTGGGGTGTTGGAGCAGCCCAAGCCTTCTCAGCCGTGTCCCCAGCTATGCATGAGGAGTTCGCGTTGAAACATGAGAAGCGCTGGTATGAGAAATGGGGGTTAAACTACTACGGGTGCTGCGAGCCGCTCCACCATAAGGTTGAAGTATTGAGGAGGAATATTCCCAGGTTGCGAAGAATCTCGATGAGCCCGTTTATTGATTTCGATAAGGCTGTTGAAAACGTTAGGGGCGACTTCATATTCGCCTGGAAGCCTAATCCCGCTGTACTAGCCGAATCAACCTGGCAGCCTGAAACGGTTCGCCGAGATATGGAGGAGAAGCTTAGTAAAGCTAAGAGGTTTAACTGCGTAATGGAGATACATATGAAGGACATCAGCACTGTTAGATATCAGCCTCAACGCCTCTGGGAGTGGGCGAGAATAGCCTCTGAGGTTGCGGAGAAATATGTTTGAGCAGGCTTACATTTAATGTTGGGGAAACAAGGCTTACTCGTTGAAAAAGACATATAAGTATTGAACGGCAAGCAGCATTGTGGGAAGGAATGAGACTCGTTTTTAACAGGAGGCTTGAGCTGCTTCCCAGAGAAGGCGTTGAAGCCATAAAGGAGAACGCGCTCAAAATATTGGAAGAGATTGGTTTTGCATATAGACATAAAGGTGCCCTTAAGATTCTCGAGAAGCAAGGGGCGGTTGTCGACTATAGTAGGGAAGTTGCAAGGCTTCCCAGAGGACTTGTCCTAGATTGTGTTAAAAAGGCTCCTAAGCAGTATATTGTTGAGCCCCCTGAGGGGGATGCTGTATACTTTGGAGACGGCAGCATAAAGGCCACCATGGGGCTGGAGATTCAATTCGTAGACTATAGTAGGATGGAGCGTCGCCCCGGTAGGACCGAAGACTGCTTGAAATGCATAACCGTCGGCAACGAGCTTGAAAACGTGGGTGTCGTATCTCCCTTCGTCGTGCCCAGCGATGTGCCAGTGAGGATAGCTGATGTGAGGGAGCATAGGCTCCTCTTAACGTATTCACGTAAACCTTTTTACGCCTGGATATACTCCGTTGAGTCCTGCAGGCATATTCTAGACATGGCTAAGGCTGTGGCTGGAGGGGAGGATGAGCTCAGGAGAAAAAAGATGGTTGGCTATGGAGCTGAGCCTACAAGCCCGCTTCAGCTTTCACATCACGCTATAGAGATTCTGATGGAGATGGCGGAGTACGGGCTCCCTATAAGCGCGTCAGGCTCCATGAGCCTTCTGGGAGGCACTGCCCCAGTAACACTGGCTGGCGCGCTGAGCCTGCATACAGCCGAGGTTCTGGCGGGCATAGTGCTAGTCAATCTTCTCAACCCTGATTCTCCCATCGGCTTTTCAACGTCGATACACGTGTTAGACCAGAGGACTGCCCTATGCTCCTTCGGAGCACCCGAGAACACGTTAGCATCCTTAGCTGGAATCCAGGTGGCTAGGGAGCTCGGGTTAAGCTGCTTCGCAAACGTGGCTCTGACTGATTCAAACATTCCGGATTTTCAAGCAGGCTTTGAGAAGGCGGTTAGCACCGCTCTGGTTTTGGCTGCGGGGGCTGAAGGCATAGGTCAACAGGGAATAGTTGGAGCAGACCAGGGAGCGAGCCTCGAACAGCTTATAATTGACAACGAGTGGTTCAGCTATGTTAACCGTATACTTAAAGGGTTTGAAGTAAACCATGAGACTTTAGCGCTTGAAGTGATAAAAAGAGTTGGGGTAGGCGGCAGCTTCCTAAGGGAGCACCATACTCTGAGGAAAATGCGTGGGGAACTCTGGTATCCAAACCTTTTCAACAGAGATGACTGGATAGGCTGGGAGAAGAAAGGATGCCGAGACATGCTTAAGAGATCCCAAGCTGCCTTAGAAAGGATCCTTAAAGAGCATTATCCTCCGGAGCCAGTTGTTGACAAACAGGTTGTCAAACAGCTTTTAGAAATAGAAGAGAAAGCAGCCAAGAATTTAGCAGGATAAGCCTTCTTAAGACTTAATACTGATGATCAGACTCCGCTTTGCTAAGAAGGCATCTAGCCAGACCATACGCATCAAAAATCTGTACAGGGTTTGATTAATCCCTTACTAAGGCTTGAAAAACTTTAAGATAGTGGTTATACAACAATTTAAGGCGTGCTGAGAATTGACGCTGCCCGATGAGGTGGTGAGAGAAAGAGCTGTTGAAAGAAAGATTCCAAGTCTCCGTGCCGGATGGTTTAAGACGATTCTTTACATCGTTATACTGGCAGTTTCCCTAACGATTGTCGACATGATGTTCGGCTGGACCACTGCCGAGACCATCCCCCCTTACTTGCAGCATTTAAGAGGAATAATATTGCTCGTAAACCCGTATGTCCAGTATATTCAAGCCATACTGATTTTCTGCCTAGGCTATCTTATCGTGAATGCTCTCAGCGGAGTTATGTACACGTATATGAGAAGGTTTACGGATCACCCGACTGCCGCGACTGTTCGAACACTGGTAAGGATCGCTGGCCTCGCCGTCTTGCTCTCGCTAATAGCGTCCGTGTTCAACGCCAATCCTGCAGCCGCCTTAACCGTCGGCTCGTTCGGAGGACTCGTCGTAGGCTTCGCGACGCAGACCATACTGTCCAACGTGGTTGCCGGAGTCTTCCTACTGCTTTCCCGGCCCTATACTTTCGGGGATACTATAACCGTCGCCGGTCAGACTGGGGTTGTCAAGGAGATCAGGTTGATGCATCTCGTATTAGAATCCACTGACGGCACTAGGGAGATACTCATACCTAGTGGAACCATTGTAACACAGATTATTCATAAGATGAAGCCTCCCATGCAGGTTAAACCAGTTAAAACCGTGTTGAAACTGGAAGCACCCCCGGCTAGGGTTAAAATAGGCTCAACGCTCGTATTCAGGGGAAGGCTTCTTGAGGCGGAGACTGGGAAGCCGATTGCTAACGCTAAAATAATGATAATGGAGAGGGATATTGGGAGAGACGACCTGCTGGCTTCCGGCACTACAGGCGAGGATGGAAGCTTCGCCATCGAGTGGAAAGCTAGGAAGACTGATTTGCTCGGCGACGCTGCTGAGGTCTATGCGAAGTTCGATGGAGACGAACAGCACCAGCATTCTAGAAGCGAGCTGTTCATCGTAAAGACGGAGGGGAGGTGAGGATGCGGGATGAGTATTGAGGGTAAGGTTGTTAAGAATAAGCCTGTTTGCTTCAAGTGCGGCGCCGACATTGCTTCGTTCACCTTCATCGAATATCCTTTAAGCGACAAACTCCTGACGATAGTGTTTTGTAAGGAATGCGGCGCTGTCCAAGGCATAGTCGCTAAGGAAAAATAAGTTCAAGTTTAATTTGAAAGTAGTGCTCCCGAAAAGTGTTTACATGAAGCTAGGCTGAAAGATTTATATGCTTACAACAGGTTTAACCTTATGGTTGCGTGGAATCTTCAGGAGTCTACACTTAAGGATGTGAAGGAGAACAGGTTTTAAGATGCAGTTCTACCGCTTGGCTCAACAGAGCATCATGGTCTTCACCTGCCCTATGGGGCGGATTTCTACCAAGCTAAGACTGTGGCCGAGATGGCTGGCAGGAAAGCCGCGGAGATGGGTGCTAAAGTAGTCATGCTTCCTGCTATACCTACGGTTCGAACAGGAACTCGCTCGGCTTCCCGATGACGATAAGCCTCGACTAGGCGACGCTGAACATGGTTGTCAGAGATATTGTAGACTCGCTTGAACACCACGGAGTTAGGAAGCTGGTGATTCTGAACGGCCATGGTGGAAACGATTTCACACCCTAATGCGAGACCTCTATGGCAGAACCAAGGTTTTCATCGTGACAGTCGACTGGTGGAAAACCGTTGAAGATGTTAGGAGCATTATTATAGAGGAGCCGGGGGAGCATGCGGACGAGTTTGAGACAAGCATCGGGCTTGCCCTTTTCCCGCATCTCGTGCAAACGGAGGAGGCGGCCGAGGGATTTGAACATCCCCAAGTCTCTAACCTATCCTTTGGCCAAGTTTACTAGGCCCCGGCATTTTTAACTGTGAATTCCGGCTTCGGAAACCCTTTGAAATCCTCCAATGATAAGGAGAGAAAATCCTGGAGAAAGTTGTGGAGAGGGTTGCCCATTTTCTAAGGAGCTTTCCGACTCAGATTAGCGAGGGTTTCCCCTACTAGCATTCTCGACAAACCCTTGGTAAAGCCAGCCTGACGTTTCATGCCTGTCCGCTTTGAAACGCTATCCTTAAGAGCCGGTGCAGGTTTCCAGTGGAAGATGAATTAATCCAGCAATTTTTATATAGGGAGCAGTATGCTGTTTTTTCTGAAGTTGAGCAACCGGAGTGTCGACGAGGCTGTTAACAAGAGGCCGCTGAACGTTCTTAGAAGCATGGTTGGCAAGAAGGTTTTCCTCAGGCTTAAAAACGACCACTCAGTATACAGGGGGATGCTGCTTAACGTGGATGCTCAGATGAACCTGATTATGAGCGGCACAATGGAGTATGAAGGGGACAGGGAAGCCGTCAACTTCAACCTTGTGCTGGTCAGGGGAAGCAACATTCTTTTCGTAGGAAGGTCTGAAGAGATATAGCTGCCTACTTAAGGCTCAGCTGAGTCAGCCTTTCAATCAGGGCTTCGGTCAGCAAACTCCTCTTCCTGTTTAAAAGATCCCTGATGTCGCTCCTCCTCACGTAGAGCCTCTCATCCCGCTTCTCCAAGGGTAGGCTTCTAATGTCGCAGAGTAGGAGACCATGGTAGGCAGCCTCCTTCACGGCCTCCTCGTCAACAGTGTCAGCATCCAGTATAAGGATCCTGACTCCTTTTAAGGAGAGGGCTTTAAAGATCTTCCTCAGATCCCCCTTAAGGGTTGCGGCGGCCACAACCATGCTGCCAACCTCACTCTTAGCCTTCTTCGAAGTCAGCTCTGTGAACACGTCAACCTGGAGGAGCTCGCCGGGAAC
Organism: Candidatus Brockarchaeota archaeon; assembly: GCA_017601225.1. Lineage (GTDB taxonomy): Archaea > Thermoproteota > EX4484-205 > EX4484-205 > JAAOZP01 > JAAOZP01. The sequence continues at coordinate 17,853 of JAFNIX010000002.1, forward strand.
ATTCTCCTGCTTCCCAAGAACCTGGCTTAAGCTCGTCAGCCTACTTGCCTCCGGCGTGAAGCTTACCATGCTTTTCAACCCGGCTTCTTTAGCAGGTTTCTTAGACTCCGTTTTCCTCAGCTCGCTTCTAAGGCTTTCAAGCTTAAGCGCGAGTACCTCGACCTTCCTCCTCTCCTCAAGCAGCTGTTTCCTAAGCTGCTCCACAAGGTTTGAGTCAAAGATTTGCACAGTCGTCTGAGATAGCCGTTCCCTAATGGAGCGCTCAGGCGGAATCCCCCTGATAAGGTCGCTTTTAACCTCGTCTATGAGGGCCTCCTTAAAGTCGTTTATCCTTCTCTCCACGTTCAGCTCAATGTTTCTGAAATCGTTTTTGAAACTGTTGAAGGCTTTAAGCGCAGCGTAGAGCGCTGAAGCCTGATGCTCATCCCCAATGCTGACACTCCTTTTAGAAGTATACTCGTTGATAACGTTGATCTTTTCCTCTAACGCTTCCTCCTTCCCTGTTTCGAACACAGGCAGGTTAAGCGACTGAGCCAGCTCCCTAACAGCTCTGGGAGCCTCAGCCCTGTCGGTTGCAATCAGAACAGGATCCCCGACGCTCAACGCTTCAAGAATTATGCTGCTCCTGCTCCAGTGTCTAAGACTCTTCAGGAGAAGCAGCTCCCCGCTTAGGTTCAGTACAGCCAGGCCTGCCGTGGTCCCCGGGTCGAAGCCAACTATTGTTTTCGGCAAGCGTTTAGCCACTCGTATCCGTTTCCCCCGTCTGCTGAGCCCTCCTTAAAAACTATTGGGACCATTCCTCCTAGTAGAGTGAAACATCCAGCACAGTGTCGCAACCACACTTCCTTTCCCTAGGTATAATTGGAATTGTCTCATAGATAAGCTTATTCACGTTTGCAACGTTCTCCCTCATGCTTTTAGCAACTCTTTCAGCCGTAACCGGCATTAAGCCGTATACGTCCGTGTCAGTGATGAGCGCTATGCTGAGAAAACATATCTCAGCCTCCCTAGCCAAGTATGCTTCAGACACAGCCGTCATGCCTACGACCGAGAACCCTAGGCTCTTGTAGAAGAGTGATTCAGCCCTTGTTGAGAACCTTGGGCCCTCAATAGTTACGTAGGTGAACGATTTCCCTTCAGCCTCCTCTTCCGGCGTCGGATGAATCTTCACGTTGGGAAGCACCCTCCTGCCCGAGTCTAGGAATATCCTCCTCAGCTCCGGGCAGACAGGGTCGCTGAAGGGCACATGCCCGACGACCCCGCCCTCGTAGAAGGAGAGGCTTCTCCTGTTCGTCGTCCTGTCGAAAAACTGGTCCACCACGACGAACTCGTAGGGTTTTATGAACTCCGGTTGAAGGCTCCCAACGGCTGCGGGGCTTATTATTCTGGTTACACCCAGCGTTTTGAAAGCCCAGACGTTAGCCCTGTAGTTAACCTTGTAAGGAGGTATTGTGTGATGCCTGCCGTGCCTAGGCAGGAAGGCTACCTTCCTGTCTTTAACCCATCCTACTGTTACAAGGTCTGAGGGCGGCCCGTAGGGCGTGTATACTTTAAACTGTTTAGCATCCTGGAGATAAGACGGATCATAGTTGCCTGTTCCCCCGAAAATACCTATTTCAGCTGTTTCAGGAGGCCTGTACCTTACGCTGGCACACATGGCTTGCTCGACTAGTCTCTACAGCTGAAATAAATAAATGTTTTCTCCTCTAAAACTGTTAGACAAGTGTTGGCGAAGCCATTATTGTTGATTTAGCTGTTCCGGCGAACTTAGACATCATGAGCTCATAGGCCCTGCGTTCCTCTGGAGACGGGATGTTTATCTTGGTTATAGCCTCCATGAGGTGCCTCTTCTGGATGACGAGCTTCTCAGTCATCTTCATAACCTTCTCCTCGTCGCTCGTCATCTCCAGCAGCTCTTTTATCGCTATTAGGCCAGCGTCGTTGCAAGACTGAGCTATGTCCGCCCCAGAGAATCCTTCAGTCATCGAAGCCAGCTCGTCGATGTTCACGTCTGGAGCAATAGGCTTCCCTCTTAAATGTATCTGGAATATTTTCTTACGCGTCTCCTTATCTGGCCAGCTTAAGCCTATAAGCTTGTCGAACCTTCCAGCCCTGAGCAAGGCGGGATCAATTATGTCGGGTCTATTAGTCGCACCTATTACTATAACCCCTCTGAGGTCCTGCAGCCCATCCATCTCGGTTAGAAGCTGGCTGACAACCCTTTCAGTAACGTCGCTGCTCACATCTCTACCTCTTAGGGGAGCGATTGAATCAATCTCGTCGAAGAAGATTATGCAGGGGGCAACCTGCCTAGCCTTCCTAAAGACTTCTCTAATCCCCCTCTCAGACTCGCCGACCCATTTTGAAAGCAGCTCCGGACCCTTGATGCTAATGAAGTTAGCCTCGCTCTCAGTCGCCAATGCTTTCGCAAGCAGGGTTTTGCCTGTGCCAGGCGGCCCGTAGAGAAGAATACCCTTGGGCTGCCTTATGTTAAGCTTTTTGAAAAGCTCCGGGAATCTTAGTGGCCACTCTATCGAGGTTATGAGCTCCCTCTTAACATCCTCCAGTCCACCGATATCATCCCAGTGAACATTCGGACTCTCAACCATTATCTCCCTTAAAGCGGACGGCTCTATCTCCTTCAAAGCATCCATGAAATGCTTCATCCTAACCACGAGCTTGCTCAGAACCTCTATCGGGATGACTTCGGTTTCAAGATCTATCTCAGGGAGGACTTCTCTCAAGCATCGTAAGGCAGCCTCCTTAGCTAGGGCTGCGAGATCAGCTCCGACGAAGCCAGGGGTTAGCTCAGCCAGTCTTTTAAGATCAACGTCTTCCGAAAGTGGCATACCTCTTATGTGAATCTGGAGTATTTCCAGCCTAGCCTTCTTATCAGGCACCCCTATCTCTATCTCCCTGTCGAACCTCCCAGGCCTGCGCAAAGCAGGGTCTATCGCATTAACCCTGTTCGTGCAGCCTATTACGACGACTTTTCCACGTGTCTGCAGACCATCCATAAGCGAAAGAAGCTGGGCTACAACTCTTTTCTCAACCTCCCCGGTAACATCCTCCCTCTTCGGAGCAATAGAGTCAAGCTCATCTATGAAAACTATGCTCGGAGAGTTCTCCTCAGCCTCCTTGAATATTTCCCTCAGCCTCTGCTCGCTCTCACCGTAATACTTGCTCATTATCTCAGGCCCGCTTATGCTTATGAAGTGTGCGTTAGTCTCGTTCGCCACGGCTTTCGCAAGCAGGGTTTTGCCTGTGCCAGGCGGCCCGTAGAGAAGAATACCCTTGGGAGCCTCTATCCCCAGCCTGTCGAAAAGCTCAGGATGCCTAAGGGGGAGCTCGACCATCTCCCTGATCTTCTGAATAGCCTCCTCCAAGCCGCCTATGTCCTCGTAGGTAACCCTTGGGAGAAGCTTCTTAATCTGGTATATTTTCTCACTAATCTTAACCACAGTGTCCTCAGTAACGATAACTGCTTCAGCTGCAGGCTGGTATGAGACAACGACCAGCTGAACAATCTTACCCATTATTCTCACAGGAATAATGTCTCCCCTGTTTATTATCCTGCCTATCATTATGCTTTTCACAAACTCCTCGCCGTTAACCATCCTTGGTTGCTCGGTATGCGCCAGAACAACAGTAGTAGCGTACCTAGCCGTTACCTTCCTGATTCTAACCTTATCGTCGAGGCTGACGCCAACATTCTCCCTAGTGTAACCATCTATCCTGATCAGGCCGAGGCCTCTATCCTTGGCTGAAGCAGGCCACACGAGAGCGTAGGTCTTCCTTCTGCCAACAATCTCAATAGCGTCCCCGGGTGAAAGGTTCAGAAGCTTCGCAACCTCAGGATCAATCCTGGCGTAACCCCGCCCGACGTCGGTGGGCTGGGCTTCAGCCACCCGGAGGTAAACATAGTCGGGCTGATCCTTCCTTCTTACAGTGTCGTTTGGAAAACCCTCCTTCTTATCGTTCAATGCTCAGCATCTCCCCTCCCGTTCACAGTTTTCAACCAAAGGATTTTCCACGAGGGGGTTTATTAAGTTTCATCGTTCATTCTTGTGAAACAAAACGGTTAAAAAGCATTCTACATGAACTTTGCAAAACCGTTTATAAATATGATGCGAACAGCGACAGAATGTTGAAAAAAGAAATAAATCCCGTCAGCCGCTTACGAGGCTGATGGGTAAGCCTGACTTGGAAGAGGTGGGGGAACAGCTTAAGAAGGCTGTTAGCGCTAAAGAGTTCATTACGCTAATCTGCCTGTGTGAGGCTGATTATGTTGGAAGAGCAAGATCGTTCTTGGAGAAAGGTGAGAGACTCCTCATCATCAAGGAGGATACTTCCTTCCTGATTCACAGGCCTTCCGGGCTTGAGCCCGTTAACTGGCAGCCTCCCCCGAATTACGTTGGGGTTACTGTCAACAGGGAACATATCGTCCTCACTGTTAAAAGGGTGAGGCTGTCTGAGAAGGTTATAGTGAGGATACACGGTGTAAAAAGCATTTTCTCAGGGAAACTTGAGGACAAGGGGGTTTTCCAAATGTACCTGAGCGAGAAGGAGATTTCTGAAATCCTCCGCAGGCATCCTGAGCTCGTGGAGGAAGGGTTTAGAGTAACGTCTGTGGAAGCGAGGGAGAAAACCGGGGTGGTTGACATTGTCGGGGTTGACGCGAACAACCGTAGAACAATAGTAGAAATAAAGAAGGATAGGGCGGGGTTGGAGGCTGTTAGACAGTTGGCAAGGTACGCGGTAGGCACGGGTCCAAGCGTCAGGGTTGTGCTCCTAGCCCCAGGTGTGACGGAAGGGGCTGAGAAAATGCTTAGGAGAAGAGGAATGGAGTTTAGGAGGATCAGCATGCTCGATTTGACGAAGATTCTTACGCGAGAGAAAGGCGTGGAGAACAGCTGTATTAAAAGGTTTCTCTAGACTTTATTTCCTTCACCAGACTTGTAAAGCCATTCTTCAAACTTTTCAGAATACCTTATTCTCTCATCATGCTTCCTCTTCAGCTCGCTTATCAGTCTAACAGGAGCAGGGTCAACCCCCCTAAGTATGGCAAGATAGTAGCTTACCCAGTCCCCCAAGATTATGGCTGAAAGCATTTCCTCAAGCATTGTTTCACCCAGTGGTTTAACAATGCTTAATCCAACACCCTCTTTTTCAATCGTTGAAACAAGCTGGTTGACGCTTTCAGCAAGATACGGGTTTTTGAAACGGCTGTCGATGAAAACAACGTGGAGAAGCTCTTTGAAATCAATCTTCTCCCATGCTTCAACCTCGTTATGATTTGCCTCCGGAAGCTGGTCACACATAGCCCTCATCTTAGCGTTCTCATTGATCTGATCCTTATATCGCAGGGCTACGGACTTCAAGTGACCCATCGAGTATATAATGGGGAGTTTCTCATGCAGCCTAGCGGCCAGCTGCTTGGCAGGGTTCCGGCTTAAAGGGTTTTCCGGGGTAAGACTAAGATTATACGCTTCAACCAGCCTTTGCGCTTCAACCAGCTCACCCTCGCCCACCAGCGGGAAACCTATTTCCTCAGCAATCTTCAACAACGGTATGAAGAGGAGAGGTAGCGCCGACCTAGGCGTATAGCCCGATGGAACCCCTAGGAACGGTATTTTAAGCTTGGAGCAAGCCTTCTCCAGCAGACCGTTGGAGGCGATTGCGACGATGCGTGAGCCTCTCTTGTAAGCCTGCTTGAAAGACTCTAGGGTTTCCTCAGTGTTTCCGGAATAGCTCACCGCCACCACTAGGCTGCTCTCACCAACATACTTCGGCAGGTCATAGTCTCTGACTACGGAGATGCATAGTGGGAGAATACTCTGAGAAAGGTCCTTGAAAAGGTCTCCGCCTATGGCTGAACCACCCATTCCGCAAACAATAATCTCCTTGATATTCCTGTAGTCCTCAGGGAGAGCCAGACCCCTGGATAGTGTTACTGCTTCCTTCAACAGTGACGGGAAGGAGGATATCATCCACTCCATGTTTCCCCTGTCTATCATTCTGATTGCTTCAACATTGTCAAGTGCTGAAATGCTGTTTGAACGTGCTTCGGAATTCAACCAGTTATCCTCCTCCGCTGTTTGAATAAGCGTCTCCCCTTAGGAAGTTTTTTAAAGGTTTCCTAGGCAGCTTAAGGATTAATAAGGGCTTTACGTAGGGTTTAGGAGGCATGGAATGAAGCTGGACGTTAAGCTGCTGCTTTCAATAATCGTGGTCATAGCGATCATTATAGTCAACATTATTCCAAGGGTTTTCTCCGAGTATTTCAACCAGCTTCAGGAGGCAATGTTGAAAGGAGGGTTGCTCGGCTTCTACCTGCTCATGATTATCCAATCGATCATAGCGGTTATACCTGCTGAGGCGGTGCTGATTATGAGCGGCTCAGCCTTCGGCTTCGAAGCCTCCTCGGCGGTTGGAACACTTGGACTGATGAGCGGCGCCCTGATAAACTACGCGATAGGTTTAAAGTTTGGAAGACCCGTGGTGGAGAAGCTAGTTGGCGGGGAACAGTTGGAAAAAGTGGAGAGGCTTTTCATCAAACATGGTTTTAAAATAATCTTCGCAGCCAGATTCATACCTTGGATTTCCTTCGACGCCGTATCCTACTTCGCAGGGGCGACTGGAATAGCCTTAGCATCCTTCACCGTCGCAACCCTAATTGGAACTGTTCCGAGAGCCGTGTTCTACAGCTATATGGGTGAGAAGGTTGGGGCAAGCATCAGTGAGGGGGACATAACGATGCTGAACTACCTGCTTCTAGCAACCCTTCTAGCAATAGTTTTCCTCATACTGGTGTCCCGGAGGGGGAAGACTAGTCGAAGGCCTGTCGAAGAAGCCGAAGAGGCATCCCTATCAACGCGATTTCTCTCCGAGACGGATTATAATCCAGCAGTCCCTCAAAGTGCAGCCTCTTAAGCTTCTCCACCACGCCGCTATCCCTTGTTCTAACGCCGTGCTCCTCAAGCGTCTTGAAGCCCACGAAAGGCTCTTCGCAAGACTCGAAAATACGAATAAGCATCTCTACAAGCCTGCGCATTCCAGGATCCTGAGAGAAAACTGTTTTCAAGTCCGCCGGAGAAATTACGCTTTCAATCCTATACTGTGCCTCCCTCACATGCTCGGAGGAAACTCTGGCAGAGCCCTCATAGCTCGCGTTAAGCCCGCTTGCAAGCAGAAGCTCGATGCCGTACCTGGCTGAACCATATCCAAACCTTTCCGTCAGCCTACCCATCAAGTATATCAGGGAATCGTCAACAGTGTTCTCGTTAAAAGAGAGCTCCACCCTGTCTTTCAGTATCACCGATATTTCTTCGGCACTATATGGTTTGAAGATTCTGCCTATCCTCCAGAAGAAGGAGGTTGCCCAAGAGTCTTTAACCTTGCTGGAAACATCATCTATCCCTATGAGTATCAGGATTAGCTTAACCCTCTCCTCATACTCTTCTGAAATCTTTAAAAGATCCGTGAAAAACCTGCTTCTAACCCCGCTTAGGAAGCTGTCGAAATCATCAAGGACTAGCAGGAAGCTTCTGCCTGTTTTTTCAAGGTAGTCGAAGACTGTGAACAGGAGCTCCCTGCTGCTGTATCCCCTGCCAGGTATGTTTGGCATTAGGCTCAGCGCAATCATCTGTGAGAGGGTGAAGTCGGAGGAGGCGAACCTAGTGTTTAAATGCCTGTATTCAAGCTTAATATTCCTCTGGCCGCAGTATTTTAAAACCTGTTCGGAAGCCTTCTTTACGGTAACGGTCTTACCGGAGCCGCTTGGACCGTTTAAAACAATAGCTTTCAAGGGAAGCCTGCCCTCAAGGAAACCTATTACGGTGTTGAATATCTCAAGCTGGTGCTCCTCCCTACTGGGAAGCCTTTCCGGAATATAGCTTGCACTCAGCCTGTGGAGACCATCCTTCTTGAAAATTAGGCTCTTCATCTTCCATCCGACAATAAGCGTTTAGATTCCTCTAGAACAGCATCTCCCATTTCACTCGTCTTGGAGTCCCCACCCATATCTGGAGTCCTACACCTGCCGCTCGCTAAAACGTTCTCAACAGCAGCCTCAATTATGCGGGAGGCCTCGAGCAGACGCTTATCCCCGCTTCTACTCCCCAAGTGTTCAAGCATTAGGGAGAAGGAGAGTATTGCCGCAACAGGGTTAGCGATGTTCATGCCAGCCTTATCGGGGGCGCTTCCGTGAACAGGCTCAAACACCGAAACGCCTTCAGGATTAATGTTTCCACTCGGCGCGAAACCGAGGCCACCTTGGATCGCAGCCCCAAGATCCGTTAAAATATCTCCGAACATGTTTGGGGCAACAATTATCTTGAAGCGCCCAGGGTTTAAAACCATGTGGAGCGCCGCGGCGTCAACATACATGAATTCCCTGCTAACCCTGTCACCATACTCTTCGCCCACCTTCTCAACAATCTCCCTCCAAAGGCCGTATGCTTCCGTAAGCACGTTAGCCTTGTCGACGAATGTTACGAGTTTCAAGCCCTTTCTAACAGCATATTCAAAACCGTATCTAATTATTCTTTCAGCACCCTTAGCCGATATCACCCCTATTTGAAAAGCCTCGCCGTGCCTACTTTCAACCTCAACCCTGTACCTGCTCCCCTTTGCCCCTCCGGTTTCAACAGTATACTCGAAGACCCTTGTGCATCCTTCACAAACCCTTCCACCCATGTCGACGTAGAAATCCTCAGTGTTTTCACGTATGACTATGAAGTCAACACTACTATTCTCAGGTATTTTCAAAGGTGTTTCAACACCTTTGAGGAGCCGGACTGGCCGGAGGTTCACGTAAAGGTCGAGCGAGGAGCGCATCCTTAGGAGAATACCTTTCTCAAGAACACCCGGTTTAACCCTCGGGTCTCCGACAGCCCCGAAGAAAATCGCGTCGAAACCCTTCAGCCTCTTTAAAGTATAGTCTGAAAGTGTTTCACCGGTTTTAAGGTAATGGTTAGCACCATTGGGAAACTCTTCGAAAACCACCGTGATTCCCATTGCTTCAACCAAGCCGCCTCCCACTTTAACAGCCTCCCTCACCACCTCAGGCCCAATACCATCGCCGGGCATTAAAGCAACCCTGTACGGTGACAAAGCCATGTTGACCTCTCGGGGTCCGAATATATGTTTTTCCATAAAACTATTTTTCAAGCCGTCTTTCAGCGTCTTCCAAAACAACGCTGTAGTCCACTGTGCATACTTTACAAACCCTGTTTTCAACAAGGTTTCGCAAGTCCCGGAGGGACCCCACTCTGCAATGGGCCTCAATCATAACATCCTGTTCGACAGTGCTCAGAATCCTCAACTCCTCAGGGTTCATGTTTCTCAAGCCGAAGCCTGATGAGACAACCACCGTGTCGAAGCCGGATGTTTCGAAAATACTGATGACCTCTCTCAACTGTTTCTCTGAAACCATGTCCATCTCGACAACCGGTTTAACGTTTTTAAAGCCGACTAGCTGAGAAGCCTCCGCCATTCTGGAGAGCTCTGATTCGAACTCTACAATCCTACTGTCCAGATAGTTTCCCAAATTGGGGTAGAAGTATACTTCCTCAACACCATGCTCGGAGGCGAGCCTGACCTCCATCATCTTCAGCTCTATGGGCATCAGACCAGTTGGGAAAGATATCATTGTAGATAGCTTTAGGCCAGTGTTCTCAAAAAGGGTAGAGGCCTCCCCGAGGTATGCGCTGGGTATGCAGACATACCTAACACCGTGTTTCAAAGCCCAGTTGCAAACCTCGTATATGTCGCTGGGCTTAACACCGGGTCTCACTCCGGAGGCGACTATTACCTCCTCAGGCTTGAAAACCCCAGCTCCCTGCCCTCCAGTGTCGCGTCTCATCCCGGATGCTTAGGACGAGATAAAGATAAAAACTTCCAGTAGTGTTTAAAACCCTAGAATTGGAGTATTTGAAACATGTTTCAGAAAGGCTTGGGCTAGAGGAAGACCCTGCGCTGGGCCTCCCTTTGCACAGGAAGACGAGCCTTCCTGTAACCCTCTGGTATAACCATGAGAAGGAAAGGCTCATCCTCCTGGATCAAAATAGGCTTCCATTTGAAGTCGCTACACGGGAAATAGGCGACTGGAAGGAGGGGGTTCAGGCTATTAAAAACATGGTTGTGAGAGGGTCTCAGGCTATAGGTGTCGCCGGTGCCTACACCCTGCTAGTAGGCGCCTCCCAGGCTAAGCATGGCTCAGACCCACTCGGACAGTTAAGCCAGATGGCTCAGGTAATAGCTTACGCTAGGCCCACCGCGGCCCCGTTAGCATGGGCCACACTGTTAGCATACAATTATTGTAAGAGGGTTTACGATGAGACTGGAAGCATGGAGAAAACCATGGATGCTCTTCGCAAAATCTCAGACTTCATACTTGCCCAAGACATGGCTTTAAACTACTACATGCGTACCTACGGCTTAAGGATCATCAGAAACGGCGACGTTATAATGACGCACTGCAACGGGGGAAGCCTCTCCTCCACACTGATGGGGCATGCTTTAGGCATAATAGAAGAGGCATATTCGAAGGGCATGGACGTTAAGGTTGTCTCGAAGGAAACTAGGCCGAGGAGCCAAGGATATAGGCTGACAGTTTGGGAGCTAACAAGGGTTGGGGTTCCTACGACAATAGTTACTGACAATATGGTTTCAATATCGTTTGAGAGGCTGGGGGTGAACAAGGCTATTCTCGGGGCTGACAGAGTCGCCAGAGACGGTTCGGTGGCAAACAAGGTTGGTTCAGCTGACATTGCTAGGCTTTTCAAGTATTTCAAGGCACCCTTCTACTACGCAACCTCCTACTCGACAATATCGCTTGACGTTAAAAAAGGCAAAGACATAGAGATTGAAGAGAGGAGCATAGAAGAGGTAACATACCCTTATAGTCTGATCGCGAAGGATATGAAGAGTAGGGGGCTAGTTTCTGAGAAAGCCTTGGAGGAGTGGCCTCCCTCAGAAAGCATCGTGACGCATGAGCCTGGAAGAAAACAGGTGAGGATTTTCAACCCTGCTTTCGACGTGACTCCGCCAAGGTTCATAACTGGCATTGTAACCGACATTGGAATACTTAGGCCGGAAAGCATAAGGAGGCTCACCGGTAGGAAGATAATGAGCATGGTTAAGAAGAGGATTTCAGAGTTTGGGCTGGAGTTTCCAGAAGGGCTTACTAGCCTGACTTAAAAAATGCCTTTAACCCAGCGTGAACTAGGCGTCTCAGCCAGGATGGTTGTCTTTCACCAGGCATAGAAATCTTAAAAACGCTTATCGAATACCATTTGGATAGAGGTCTTGAGGAGATGGACGAGGAAGGCGAGAAGAAAGGCGCTACAGGGGTTGAGAAGCTGGTGCTAAAGGCGAAGACGATTCTTAAAGAAAAGAGGATCAGCCAGCTGGACAAATCAAGCTATGAGGTTAAAGGAGACCATGGGGTTTACATAGTTTCCAGAGATGCGTACGGCAACTATAACTGCAGCTGCCTAGGTTATTTGAAGAGGAGAATGTGTTCACACTCGCTGGCTGTGAGGATGTACGAGCAGAACAAGGAGCAGAGAAAAATGTTGAAGAAGGGAGTTGTCAAAGGAGCCGGATACATCCCTTGAAATGATCAGCCCCAGCCACTATCCTGATGCTGTCGGGAGTAAGGGAATACTCGACATCACTTTCCAATCCTAGTTTAACAAGCTCTAAAGCGTGAAGCGACCTCTTCACGACACCTATATTGAGCTCAGCCATCTTCATAACTATCTCAGCGTTTACATCACACGCCTTCCAAGGAAGGCTTTTAGCGATTAACCCGGCGCAATAAGAGTCTTCAAGAGCAGGGGAGCCGATTTTACCCGCTGTCACGATCACTATGTTTTCGAAGCCTTTTTCCACGATATATTCAACCAGCGCGGAAACGTTGACAACTGCCCCCACTAAGACTTTGTTAGAAACAGTCATCAGAAACCTTAGAAGCCTTGTTCCACTGGAGGTGTAGAGCACAACCTTTTTCCCACCCACCTTATACCGAGCGTATTCCAACGGAGAATTTCCAAGGTGGAACATAGGGGGCTTAACACTGTTAACCTCCCCACCCACCAGTGCTTGAAGCCTATTTCCGACAGTTAGGGCCTCGTCTACAGATGCAACCGGGATGACGCTTTCAGCACCATTAGCCAATGCTGCCAGGATGGTTGTGGACGAGCGTAAAACATCTATAGCAATAACCACATCCGAATATAGCAGCGAGCAGTCGATGGTTCCAAGGAGCACCCTGATCCTCATCGTTTTTGCAATCGGTTCAGTTTGTTTAAGATAAACTTTATTACTTCACCAAGGCTTATGGGACCCGCGGCTTATTACGGGATGTAGCCGTTCTCCCTATACCATTCTATAGTCTCCTTTAAGCCTGTTTTAAGATTGTATTTCGGCTTAAACCCCAGTTCTCTCATAGCCTTCCTGATGCTGTACGCCCTGTTTGAAGTCAGATCGTTCACGGTACTAGTCTTCCAAGTGAAATCAACCCTACCCCTGAGCCTGTTTAACAGTTCCACCGGGGTTACAAAGGTTTTTGCGAGTATCGGCGGAACATGTATTCTAGGAGGCGGCCTGTTGCAGAGTTCAGACAATATTTCGTAAACCTCCAGGTAGGTGTATGCCCTGTCCTCGCTTATGAAATACGTCTGATTTCTAGATGTTTCAAGCTTCTCCAAAGCCAGGAGAAAACCCTGAACCACGTCCTTCACATGCACGAATTGTATAAGGTTCCTCCCGTCCCCGACTATAATCCTTGTTGGGAGAGCGTTTCTAGCGAAAGCAGTGATAAACCAGTAGGATATGTCGTCAACATTCCTTGGACCATATATTCCGGATGGTCTTAGGATCGTGTATTCGAAACCTTTCTTACCGTAACTCCTAACAATTTTTTCAGCCTCGAGTTTAGACCTTCCATACTCGTATGAAGGGTTAGGCGGGGAATCTTCCTCCGCCGGCGTGTTCTTAACAGGGCCTATGGCTTCAGTAGAGCTGCAGTATACGAATCTTTTCACACCGTTTCTTAAAGCCGCTTCTAGAAGAAGCCTAGTGCCCTCCACGTTAACCCTCCTGTACATCTCTTTCTTCCCGAAGAAAGTGTAGTATGCGGCAAGATGCACTACGATATCAATGTTCCCAGTAGCCCGGTTTAAGCTTTCAGGATCAGTCAAATCTCCAATCCTCAGTTCAACGCCCAGGCTTCTAAGTAGACTCGTGTCACTGCTTTTCCGAACCATGCCGATTACACTATATCCCTTTGAAACCATTTCCTCAACCAGATGTCCACCTAGGAAGCCGGACGCGCCGGTTACGAGAATCTTCATGGCTTGAACAGCTCTAAATCCCTACGATAAACTATTTTTGTGAACGCGGAAAGCATTGGGACGCCGTCGTAGGGCTCGATGGGGCTCCTCATGAACATATCGCTCAACGGCACAACCCTATATACTCCGAGGGAAACTAGTTTTTCAAGAATCTTCTCATCCATGTTCATAGAGTACCCGACTGTTTGAACACCGTCAACATCTTTGAAAGCAGGCGAGAGGGGAATCCTCCTAATATGCTCCAAGGCTTCTTCAACCGAGCTTACGACAACCAGCTCCAGAAATCTTCTACGAGCATAGATGCTGAAAGCGGGGAGAGAATTAACCACCTCGTCCAGAACGCTCTCACCTTTTGACACCACTAGAGTCCAAAAATTCCTAGGGTTTTTCGAAGAAATGACGTGCGACCCCTTCAACTGGAAGACTCTTCTGGCAGACTGCGTGAGAAAAATACTGGCATCGTTGAAATCAGACTCGAACTCTAAACCAATCTGGTTCAGAAACCTCTCAACCATACGGGTGAAGGAGAGAGCGCTCGTCCATGAGCCGATGAAAGCCCCGGAAGTGGGGGAGCTGCATAACTGTTGATCGTAAAGTATGATGTTTCTCGCTAGGCCTTCAGCCGTTTTCTCGTCAGCTGATTTTTCATCTATAAGGACACAACCAGTTAAGGGCCCGTTTATAACCATCTTAGGGTGATGAGGGTTTTCCGAAACCATTCTAGCAACACTTGTTCTAGCGGGCTCGCCACCCCAAAAGTTCACCACGCCGAGTTTAGCCCCGCTTAGAAGATATTTTAGGGAATCACTCTCATGTGTAAAATAGCTTATGACAAGCCCGTCCATCATGGCCTCGGCCTCCTCGGAGTTTGAAGCTATTTCCGATAAAGCCTTATAGGCTTCAACCACCCCTAAATAGTTTGAAAGCGAGGGTTTAACTATTGTGAGGTTCCCGGCTGCGAGGGATATTGTTGAGGGAATTATTGCGGGGAGAAGCGAGTTCCCTGAGCTTATGATGAACACTGGCCCAGCGGGGACGATTCTAAAGCTCTCACCGTTCTTCATCTCCACGAACCTTTCAAAAGCCAGAATACTCTTGGCGGGTGAACACGAAAGGTTTTCAAAGATGTTTTCCCTGCTTAAAACCATGGGGATCAGTGAAAACTCCATTTCTATAAGCTTCTCACCGTAGCCTGTCGTTCTAGAGATGGTTTTTTTCAACTCTTCAAGCCTGCCGTCGTTAAGCTTCTCCCTCCAAACTTTACCAATCTCACCGATTACTCTAAGCCTTTCCCCAATACCTATTTTTGAAAGCCTTTCCTGAACAATTGGGGACTTGTTAATGATCTCCCGCATGCTTTCGCAGCTAATCTCCGAGATTCTGTAATGATTCTGCGTTTTCTCCACAACGGTATGCCTGTGGCTGCAGAACGGCTTAATCTCAAGCATGGTGTTCAACTAGCCTCTACCCATCAGTTCCTCCAGGGTTCCGCCGCACGCCCTCTGAAGGCTCCAGCCCTCGTCGACGCTAAGCCTCCTCACGTAAACATACTCCTTCCCGTAGTACCTGTTGGAGGGATGGCTGCGCATAATGTCCCCAGGATAAAATATTTCAAGCCATGAAGTTGTGAAAGGATTAAACACTCCGACAATACCCTCAGCATCCTCCTCTTTGGCTAACTCGAAAGTTTTGGGGTTTAGGATGAAAACCTCTGAAAGCGGGTGAGGTATCTTATCCATTTCTCCAAACCTGTCCAGCATAGCGGTTAACGTTTCAGTCATCCCGTACACATCCATGAAGGGAACAGCCTGAGCACCCCCGTCATGACCGCGTGAAACAAAATATTTTCTTGAGAATTCCACAATCTTGTCGTAAGGCGGCAGGTCAAAGCCCTTGCTTCCTCCCCCGGTTACGATGACGCCTCCCTTTCCAAGGTTTATCGGCAGGATTTTAAGCAGCCTGTAGACTAGCCGCTGAACCATGTTCAGACTCTCAAACTTTTTAGACAGTAAATAGACACCAGCTGGCGCGGTGAAGAGGAGTTTCGGCTCCTCCCTGCTTCTCAGGAAACGGAGAATATTCTCCTGATTGGGTACAAGCTTCTGCCAAGGCTTCCCATCCGTCGTTCCCTCGACAAGGTTCATACCGTAGAGAAGAGGAATTTTCTTCGATTCTAAAGTAAGATGTACGAAGGCAACGAAGTTAAGCCTGTATCTGAGCTCCGGGGCGGCCATGAAAAGCGCGATTCCCTTCTCGCTTTCAACCTCCTTCCCGTAAACATATTCGAAAAGAAAAGTATTGCCCCTTATCATGATCGCCAGGTCGAGAGGGCTCCTATAGACCTTTACAGGATTAGGATTAGTCGTGCCGCTTGACATGAAATACTCCCCATTCTCCTCCACATCTTTAATTAGAAACTGCTTATGGCCTTCTCCCCTTAGAATATCGGATGGGATTGCGAGCTTCGCTAAATCCTCCAGCTCAGCATCTTTGGGACTTATTTCAAGCCTTTCGAAAAGCTCACGGTAATAATCACTATGCCTTGAAAAATAGTTTAACGCATCTCTAAAAAGGCTCTTCCTCAATTTACTGAGATAGTCTGGAGACTTTGAAAAAAGGCTTTTATCATGCATCAGACTCCATATTTTTTCCACATAGGGATCTTTTAAAAGTCTGCTTTTAGAAGCAGCTTCAAATATTTCTGAGGAATTCATGTGGTAAGATAAGGATTCAGCAATAAGATATATAAAGCTGATGCTTAAGCCACTGTGGGGTTCACTGACTGTCGAAGAACATTTTTAGACATAATGCTCTTGAAAAACATTGGCTTGGCTTAGAAAGAGTTTTTTAATTCTGTAAAACAGTTTTAGTTTTTCACCGTAAACCTTAAATCCACACTGCTTCAACAATCCGGGGGAGCCTTTGCTGAAAATAGTTGAGGCCGAGCAACCTGATAAGTATACCAAGGTTATTAGCATAATCTACGGTAACGAGGAGATCGCCAGCGGTAAAGTTTACTTGGCCGACGAGCAGGAGGCAAAAATATTCAAGCAGAAGCTTAAGAAAAAGGTGAAAGAAGGCGATCCTTACTCAGTTAAGATAATCTTTAAGAGCGAGGAGTATGCGCGAAGACACATGGAGGAAACTAAACGCATCATCTCAGAAAAATACAGTCAGGTTGATGGTAAACACGTATTCTTACTGGTTGAAAGAAACGGAAGGTTGGAGAAGGTATCGGGGTGAGAGAGATGGATATTGGTAAGAAATGTTTAATCATGGCTATTGCCGGCGTGATAGTTGCATCCGTCTCATCACCCTTCGTAGTCAACATGCTTTTCAACGGGAAACCCATCACAATGCTTACCCCCAAGGAGGTTTTAATACCTTATCCAACGCAGGAATATGGGCCAATCTCCAAGGTTATAACAGGCATGGAGAAGATAATGGAGGTTCCTTTAAACCCAGCGAGAGGGGAACAGTATAAAGTGAGCCTCAACGTTGAAACTAACGGTACGATCAACGTGCTGGTATTCGAGAAGAACAGCGCCAGCATTATTCAAGACAGTTTTAACGCTGGAAACCATACTAGGGACCTTATGATAACCGCTAACGGCACATACGTGTTGAACGCAACCACTCCTGATAATAGTGTTATTAAAGCAGGGTTTAAAATAACTGAGTCATGGTTACTCAGAGTCACAGAATGGGAGGAAAAGGTTGACATTGTGAGAACAGTAGGCCCCTCCGTGGGCTTCTCGGCCGGATTAGCTGTTCTCGTATACTCCTTGGTCAGGCTTAGAAAAGAGGCTAAAGCGGCTCGACCTGGAGAAGCCGGGGAGACTTTTGAAACAGGATATGTGGAAGTAGAGGAAGACTAGACGGATCCTGAAAAATGGACAGAAGGATTAAAGAAACTTTAAACGTGTTCCTGACGACTATCATACTTCCAGTAGCAATAATAGTGGTGGCAATATCTCTTTTAAACAGCGTGATGGGCACAAGCAGCCCGCTGGCGGTTGTGGAGATAGACATGAGCCCATGGTATGTTAGCAGCATGTATCCAACCCTTTTCCCAGGGGACCTGCTGCTCTTAAGCGGGAAGGAGAACCTACAGGTAGGTGACGTAGTCATCTATAGAAACCCCTATTCAGGGAAGAATATTGTCCACCGCATAATAGGGGTTAAAGTAGACCAGTATGGTGAGAAGCGGTATGTTACGAAGGGGGATTACAACGCGTATCCAGATAGTTATAATCCGAGAGCTGAGGACATTGTGGGGAAATGGATCGGGATAAAAATACACTTGGTCGGCTTCATTCTACTGATGGCAAACACGAGTTTCGGCAGAATAGTGCTGATTGCCCTTCTAGTAGTTCTGCTGCTCACGGAGTTAGTTAGAATACTTAGGGAGAATAAGGATTCAGGAGTTGAAACAGGAGTTAGTTGAGAGATCTAAGGCTTCCTGCTTATAACCTCCCAGACCCTTGGGTCCTCCTGTCCAACCCTCCAGGCAGCTATCTTGTCTATCCCATATGAAAGCACTGTGGAAACCTTAAGCTCAACAGACTTCGCGCCTTGGAACCAAACCTCGTAGGAACCGTAGGAATAGTGGTATTCACCATCCTCCTCGCTGAAGAAAAACTGCGTGTCAACGCTTTTAGCCGTTTCCAATGCTTGTTTGAAAGTTAGGCCAATACCGTTTCTGCCAAGCCACCTGTAACCGTAGAATGGAATACCTATTATTATCTTCTCCCTCGGTATTGTTGAGAGCGCATATTCAACCACCTCCCTGAGCCAACCTAACGGTCCTATTGGGCCTGCTTCGCTTCCAGACCAATGGTAGTCGTAACACATTATGCAAACATAGTCGCAGGCCTCTCCGAGGGCCCTGTAGTCCCATGCTCCTCCCCATCCTGAGGTATCGTCCCAAGTTTTACCTGAAACATCTATCGTGACAATCTTCCCGTGGGAATGCAGGATTGAAGCCAGCTCCCTCATGTATGAGTTCAACGCCTCCCTATCTTCAGGAGGAATATTCTCATAATCGATGTTAACACCTGAGAAATTGTTTTCAACGATGAAGCTCACTATGCTTTCTATTGTGCGTCTTCTAACCTCCGGATCCGTCAGTATTCTGTGGGCCAAACTCCTGTCGAAGCCGGAGTTCGCTACTAGCGGGACTATGCTAACATTACTCCTTCTGGCGGCCTCAACAACCCTACTGTCTACTCTTGAAGTAAAAACTCCGTTTGAATCTATTATTGAACCCGTTGGAGAGACCCAGGTGAACTTGTCAGCATTAGTTAAAAAGCTGTTAACGCTTTCATCGTCAGGCGTAACCCATCCGAAGAACTTAACCTCCAATCTCTCCAAGGGGACTGTTTTGAAATACTCTTCGATACTGCTCGAGTTTCCCTGCGACGCTCTTCTCCCAGACTGCTGCATCACGAGCAGGGTTATGCAGGCAAACGTTGTAATAAGTATTGCTAGCGCGAGGAGAATCCTTGAATCCAGCCTGGACATTCCTAGACCTCTCGCCTGAACTAACTATAAAACGATTACTGTGATGGTGTAATCAGCCTTGAAAGGGGATTATTAACAAGTTCAATACCGTTGGTTATTGCTCAAATCGGGTATAATGGTTAAAAAGCGTAAAAGAGAAATGTATAAGTATCCTCCTATATATTAGGGTAGGGTATAACTTGAATCATGCTCTCAGATGCACGAGCTGCGGAGCAGCCTACAGTTTCAGCGTTGAAAGAAAGCTGTGCGACAAGTGTGGACAGGGATTAACGCTGGAGATGAAACCATCCTTCTTAGAGGAGCCGGGAGAGCATGGAATCTGGAGGCATAGTGGAATACTTCCGGCTGTTGAGAAAAAGTTCAGAATCTCTCTGGGAGAGGGACGCACGATGCTCCAACATGGCTTAAGGATTGGGAGAAGCATAGGTGTTGAAGAGCTCTGGATTAAGGATGAGACCGTAGAACCAACGGGCTCCTACTTGGACAGAAGCTCAGCCTTATTCGTATCCATCGCCCTAAGTCTAGGTTACGGAAGGATCTCCACCTATTCAACCGGGAACCTTGGTGCATCACTGGCAGCATACTCCTCTAAAGCAGGTTTAAAGACGCATGTTCAGGTTAAGCCCACGATAGACGTTGGGAAACTTTACCAGATGATAATATACGGTGCGGAGGTTAGCGTGGTCAACTCCTTCGGGAAGCGTGCTGTGAAAGGTGCTATCGTGGCGGTGGAGCACGATCCGTTGATAAACGAGGCGAAGAAAACCATCATGCTTGAAATACTCCTGCAGCTTATTGAGAGCCCGCCCGACTACGTGGTTCTCCCAATGGGTGAGGGAGGCCTAGTCCACGCAACCTATAAAGTTATGAGAGAGCTGAGGGAGCTTGGCGTCGCTAAGGGCAATATAGGAATAGTCGGAGTCCAGCCGGAGGACTGTAAGCCTATAGTGAAGGCTTTTGAAAAAGGCTTAGACACCGTTGAGGCTGAAGCTGAGCCGAGAAGCAGAATATTCGACCTGAACGTTGCCAAACCCAGGTTTGGCAACTCTGCCCTCAGAGCAATAAGACAGACGGGTGGGAAAGCGGTATCCGTCAGCGAGAAAGAGATATTTGAAGCCCTAAGCCTACTGGCTGAGAAAGAAGGGATACTCGCGGAACCAGCTGGAAGCCTTTCCCTAGCAGGCTTGATGAAGCTGGTTAAAAGCAGAGAAGTGGAGAGAGACTCTAGAGTGGTTTGCGTCGTCACGGGAAGCGGCCTCAAGGATCCTAGGGTTATGAAGGAAATAGCCTACAAGAAGTCTAGCCTAGGCATGTTGATAGAGGAGTTGAGCGGAGGTGTTAGACTTGGTTCTACCAAGACAATCATCCTGAGGCTGCTGTCTGAAAAAAACATGTACGGCTACGAGGTTTGGAGAGGGCTGAGGGAGAAATACGGCATTAACGTGAGGATTCCAACGGTTTACCAGCATCTTTCCGATCTCGTTGAAAAAGGGTATGTTAGAAGAGTGGAGGCTAGGAGGGTCATGGGCAGGAAGAGGGAGTACTATTCTCTAACTGAGAGAGGCGAGGCTATTGTCTAGTTTTAAAGCCGCATCCTCTCATAAGCTATCTTCAAATCACCACCCTTCCATTCGAAAACTGGAACCTCTCTTCTAAGCCTTCTGAACCTCTCGCTTAAAGAATGGACTATTATTGGGAGCACTATCGTGGCGTCAGCGTAGCACTGAACCCTCTGCGCTCTGAACCCGATTTTACCCCAGCTTTGACCCTCTTCGAAAGTGCATCCGGATAAGCCTCCCCACTGCGGCATGTCTGTAGAGATCTGTATCGCGTAACTGTGGCTTTTATCGTGCCTAGTTTGGTAGCTTGCTATCACGGCGGTTTGTTGAATAAAATTCTTGGGCACTCCTCCACCTATATATATCACACCTGTTTGCTTCGCCTTCTCAGTTATTCTTGAGCTCTCGTCAACATCCTTAAGATAGTCGACGATTATCCTCTTCCTCTTAAGAATACTCTTCTTCCCGTCAGTGCTTACAACCCTCGTCCTCCTGTTGGCGAACATTATTGAGAATCCTAAGGAACTGTCTCCGAACGCTGGACAGAATATTGGGACACCGCTCCTGAAGGCGCTTACGAGAATAGAGTCTTTATCCTTAGCGTGCCTGTTTAAAAGCTTCCCTAGAAGATAGAGTACTTCTCGGGAGGAATACGGGTAATCATCTTTAAGCGTCCTGGCGAAAACCTTTTCTATCCAGAGGTCGGTTCCGTAAAACCTATTTTCATCCGCAAAAACGTCGTAAATCCTGTCCACCCTCTCCCTCCTTAGCTTAACATCATCTATCAAGTGGGTTCCCACATAATGCTTCCCGCCTAGGGCTTCGAAGAGATCATGGTAAAGGTTTGCTCCAGTTGAGACGATTACGTCAATCATCCTCCTTTCAATCAGATAGGAGATGATCCTCCTCATCCCGGCTGGAACCATGGCGCCGGCTAGGCCGAACCATATTACGATATTCCTTTTCTTAAGCATCCTAGACCATACGTGAACAACCTCGGCAACCTTCCTTCCCTGAAAACCTGTGAACATCATTTCATCAATAAGCTGGCTAATTTTTTTATCTGGGTTAACTTCAATCGGATTCGTGGGAAGTTTAAGAAACCTCTTCATCTTCTTCCGATTTAATCATTTAAATTTTAATTTAAACTTTACTGAAGAAGCTCCTGGTTCAAAGCTCTCCGAGGGCAACCTCTACTTCAATGCTCGCCACATCTCCGATTGGAAATGGAACCACGTCTCCGGTAACACGTTTACCGTTCACCTTGAGCGAAACCCTTTGACCCCTACCGATGCGTTTCACAGAAATATTGTATGTCACGCCTCTGAAAACCCTTCGAGCCCTAAAGCCGCTCCAGGATTCCGGTATGCATGGAGATATTTTCAAGCCTTCGAAAGTGGGGCGTATGCCAAGAATCCATTGCGTCGCAGCAACGTAGACCCATGAGGCTGTGCCAGTAAGCCATGAGTTTCGCGCACGCCCATACTCAGGGTGCTCTGGAGCGGCCAGGTTCTGAGAATAAACATAGGGCTCAGTTCCAAGAGTATCCGTGTCTCTACGTCTAAGCGGCAGTATCTGGCGGTAAAACTGGTATGCAAGGTCTCCCAACCCGAGTTTAGCGGCTGCAACTATGGCCCAAGTGTTAGCGTGGTTAAATATGCCGCCGTTCTCCTTAAGCCCAGGCGGGTAGGTTACTGTGCCGCCGAAACGCCTCAGGCTCTCAACATCCATGGAATCCTCATCCGCCTTCCCAGTGTTAAACGGGTCTCTCATCAGCCTTAAGCCTAAAGGAGTGTTCAAAAACCGTCGTGCACTCTCCAAGGCTTTCCTCGCCTTATCATCGTCACCAAGCTCAGCTATAGCCGACCAGACTTGCGGGATAAGGCTTATCCAGTGATGCTTCTCACCCTTAACACCGACAGGCCTGCCCTCATCGTCGTAAGCCCTAGCATACCATTCACCGTCCCATGAAACCCTGTTTATTGTTTCAGCCATCTCCCTGTGGAGACTTTCAAACTCCACAGCCTTATCCGTTTTCCCAAGGTTCTTGCAGAGATCCGCAAGGTCAAGCATAGCCCTGCAGAAAAGCATCCCTGTCCAGACGCTTTCAGCCTTTTCAGAACCATGGTCAAGGTTCATAGTGTCATCCCAGTCTGCGAAGCCGATCAGCGGGAGGCCGTGAGACCCCCTTTTCCTCCATGTGAAGCCCACAGCCCTCACCATATGTTCCCAGACAATCTCCCCTGAATCACTATCCTGATACGGAATCTTCTCGTTTAGAAACGCGAAATCCCCTGTTTCACGAATATAGCTGCAGGTTGCGATTATAAGCCACAGGTGGTCGTCGCTGAACCATTGGGGTTTCTCAGGGGATTCCGCGGCGTGTCCTGGGCCTCCCTCACCCGTAAGCGGGAAGACTAGGTGCCAAGTATGCCCGTCTTTAAACTGTAGTTTCCAAAGCATTGTGAGAACCCTTCGGGCGTGTTGAGGATCATTATGCACGGTTCCCAACGTGTCTTGCGCAGAGTCGCGGGTCCCCATGCCTCTTCCCAAACCAGTGTCATAAAGGGAGACGAACCTCGACCAGTAGAGGTTGGCACGGCACTGAATAGCGTTCCAGAAGTTTATCATAGTGTTCATCTCCTCATCAGGCGTTTCAACAGTCAGCTTCCCAAGGTATTCGCACCAGTTTTCACGGAGCTCTTGAAAAGCCTTCTCAACGTTTTCCATAACACTGTAGTGCCTAACGGTTTCAGGTATTAGACACGGCTCATCCGTCACCCCAAGCATGTAGACTATTGTCTTCTCCTCCCCGGGCTTCAGTTCCAAGAAATGGCTCAGAGAAGCAATGTTGTTGCCACGTGAAGCAATACTGTAACCCGGCTTGCCGCTGACAACCGCCTGCGGCCGGGAGAGGTCGCCGTAGCGCCCTACGAAAGCCTCGCGGCTAGTGTCATAACCGTCGGGCGCAAGGCTGCTTGAGAAGAATGTTCTAGTCGGCCTAAAATGAACCCCGGTGACTATAATGCCGTTTCTGTATGAGCTTGAAACTATTTGCTGACCCCAATCCAAGTTAGTCGTGTCAACAGTAGCATCCCAGTAGGATAGCTCCTCGTAGGACCATACGCGCAGCCTTTTTACACTGGTGCTAATGTTTTTTAAGAGCAGCACATGGAGTTCAACAGGACACTCCCTGTAGGGGGGATTAGGGGGTATGAAGAAGAGTATTGAGGCTTCAACCCCGTTACGCCTGCTGCTTATACGAGTATAGCCAGCGCCATGCCTACACTCATACCATTCAAGATCCTTCTTAACCGGCTGCCAGGTGGGGCTCCAAAACTCCCCGGTTTCCTCATCCCTAAGATAAATATAGTGCCCAGGCTGATCCGTAGGAACAGCGTTGTAACGATATCTTGTAACCCGACGGCTACGGGGGTCGCGGTCGAACGAGAATCCTCCAGCAGTGTTGGATATGATTCCACCGTAGCCTCCTTGGCCGAGATAGTTTATCCAAGGAGTAGGCGTGTCTGGTCGGGTTATAACGTATTCTCCTGTTTCCCTATCGAGATACCCGTAGGGCTTGAGGGTTAAAGGGGATTCATGGAAAACCTGGTTGAAAACGCTTCTCGCCCATTCAACCTCTTGAGAAGGAAGGAGGGAGAAAACCTCGAGGCCCACCAGCCTCTTGGCAACCACAGCCAGAGAATTATTGTGGTGCCAGTTGAGAATCCTGAGTCGATCCCGGAGGGTTTTTAAGAAAGGATCGTGGAAAGCATTTTCAGGAGGCAACTCCGGTTCACCTATTGCCTCAGGAAGCTCAACCCTGATTATGTTCCCACCGTCATCCTTTACTACGAATGCCTCAAGCGTCCTGACTGCAACATCCTCTTTTAAAAACTCTATTTGAAGCCGGATCCTGCCGTCAGGTTCAACCCAAGCCTTAGCCTGAGCAGCCTCAGCGAAACAAGAAGATACGCGCCTCAGAAAAACAGTAATTTTTTCAGAATCCTCAGGATTCCAAACTGTCACCCCATCCTTAAACATGTTGCAGTATTTGAAACCCTGGGCAATATATAAATTGCACGATACTTCCGCCGGTTTCAGGCTTTAAAGCGTTATGCTCCGGGCGGCTGGAATCTTAATTCCTTATCGACCTTCTGCATCCATTCGCTGATCTTGATCTTCTGTGGACACTTCTCCTCGCAAGTCCTGCAGCCGACGCACGCGCTCGCCCGCCTCTCAGCAGGAATATTATTGTTGTAAACCCATCGGGCTGCGCCAATCGTGTTATACGCCACACCATGATTGTAAACCTCAAAGTTCTCAGGAATATCAACGCCGTTCGGACAAGGCATGCAGTAGCCGCATCTCGTGCATGGAATAGGACGAAGCTCCCTATACTTCATGTGTACCCTGGCTATAAGCTTAAGATCCTCGTCGCTAAGTATTCCAACACCTGATCTTGATGCAAACTCAATATTCCGTTTAACCTGATCCATCGTGCTCATGCCGCTTAGAACAACTGAGACCTCAGGCTTATTCCAAAGCCATTGGAGAGCCATTTCCACAGGATCCTTACCGGCCTCATCCCATAACTGCTTCACAGCTGGAGGCGGGTTGGCTAAAGCTCCCCCTAAAAGAGGCTCCATTATAACCACGGCCAGCCCCTTCCCAGCAGCATACTTAAGCCCCCTTGTCCCGGCTTGAACCTCCTCATTCTCATAGTTATACTGGATTTGGCAGAGGGTCCACTTGTCATACGCGTCTATAATCTCCTTGAAAACCTCGAAGTCGTCGTGGAAGCTGAAGCCAAGATGCTTTATCCTATCCTCTGAAACAACCCTTTCAGCCCAGTCGAAAACATTCAGGTTTTTAATCTTAAGCCAGCTGTTTTTATTCAGAGCGTGAAGAAGGTAGAAGTCAACGTATTCCGTCTGAAGCTTCTTAAGCTGCTCATCGAAAATCCTGTCCATATCCTCCCTCGAGTTAATATTCCAGATAGGCATCTTGGTTGCCAGCCTAACTCGCTCCCTGTAGCCGTCTCTTAAAGCCTTGCCGACGACAATTTCACCATTACCACCGTGATAAGGGTAAGCAGTATCCACGTAGTTGACGCCATGGTCTATGGCGTACCTTATCATCCTGATGGCCTCAGGTTCATCAACCTTAGAATGATCGTTGCCTATTATCGGGAGCCTCATGCATCCGAAGCCTAGGGCAGACACCTGCCAGTCCAGCTTCCCAAACCGCCTATACTTCATGCCTTCATGGACAGAAGGATAAGATTTATAAATTTTTTATTTATGTATGCAGAATCAGGGGAACCTTTTCCAGATATGAGACGCCAGGTAACAACAGCCTTATATCTCAGTGATACGTGAACAAAACAATGAGACTTTAAAAATGAAGGACTTGGAGACGGCTAAGAGAATATTGAAAGACCAGGGTTTTAGCCTAGTTATAGTTAAACCTGGAATCCTTTTTCATGCTACTAGGAAGTATGGTGTCATTGGGCTTGTTGAAGCCATTGAAAACTACGGTCAGGAACTATCTGGGGCAGCTGTGGCCGACAGAGTTGTCGGCAGGGCGGCGGCGATGCTCTGCCTGTACGCCAATATTGCTGCAGTATATGCAGAAGTGATAAGTAAGAAGGGTCTAAACGCATTAATGGAGAAGAACGTATGCGTCGAATATGAAAAACTGGTTCCTGAAATACTTAACAGGATGAAGAATGACGTCTGCCCGTTTGAAAAGCTTGTGGCAGACTGCAGCAAGGAGGAAGAATGTTTCGAGAAAATAAGGCGTTTTAAAGAGCAGGTTTGAGAGGATGGTTTAAACTAGGCGAACTAGTCTTCTATTCACCTGAAAAGCTGTTGAAACATAAGACGCGTCTAGAGTAGTTCCGCAAAAATTTTCAGTGATACTGAGTGTTATAAACTAACGCGCTAAAGACTTGCGGAAGGCTTTTTACATCACGTATGCTAAGAGGCACTAAGCTTTCTTTCAGAGCATATAAAAACATATTGCACGTATTAAGCTTAGCATCCAAATATTTATTCTAAAAATTTATAAAAAGCTGAAAAACATTAAGTTTCCCCAACGAGAAGGTAAGAAGAATATGTTGACCCCATTGATGGAAGTGAAAAGTCTTTACCTACACTATATTACCAGAAAAGGAGTTGTAAAAGCTGTAGACAATATAAATTTTAACCTTAATAAGGGAGAAACAATTTCTTTAGTGGGAGAGTCCGGGTGTGGTAAAAGCTCTCTGGCTAGAGCAATAATGAGGTTGCTTCCAAAGAACATAGCAAAGTATGAGGGAAACATATTTATCAACGGTATGGATATCATGAGTTTAAAAGACGAGGATTTCAAGAGGAGAGTCAGATGGAAGAAAGTGTCGATTGTTTTTCAGGGAGCAATGGACTCTTTAAACCCCTTGCTTAAAGTAGGGGAACAGGTAGCCGAACCACTTATGATACATGAAGGTATTCCTGAAAAAGATGCTGTTGAAAGAGCGGGGGAACTTCTATCGCTTGTGGGAATAAGCAGGTCGTTTATTGACAGATATCCTTTTGAACTGAGTGGAGGTATGCAGCAGAGAGTTTTAATAGCAATGGCTTTGATAACTCGTCCAGAAATCGTTATTCTCGACGAGCCGACTTCAGCCTTAGATGTTATAACCCAGGCCAACATAATGAACATTCTGAAGGATATAAAGTCTGAGCTTGAACTTAGCTACATATTTATTACGCATGATATTGCCCTGAGCACGGAGCTTTCCGACAGGATTGCAATAATGTATGCAGGGAAAATAGTGGAGCTAACGAGCCTCGAGGCTTTTCTGAGCGACCCTTTACACCCCTATGCCAAACTACTCTTAGCAAGTGTCCCTACGCTGCGTTCCACTAAAAAGCTTTCCTATATTCCAGGAGCGCCTCCAAGCCTTCTTGATCCTCCACTTGGCTGCAGGTTTCATCCTAGGTGTCCGCACGCTAAGGATATTTGTAGGAAGAAGGAGCCTCCGGAAGTAGAGGTTTCCAAGCTGCATACCGTAAAATGCTGGCTGTTTGCCCAAGATTCTGAAGGGGTTGCTTGAGGTTGGAAGACAGTATTCTGCTAAAAGTAGTAAATCTCCGAAAATATTTCGAAATCAAACGTGGTTTATTTTCAAAACCCTTGATGGTTAAGGCTGTCGACGGAGTCAGCTTTGAACTTGGAAAAGGAGAGGCAATATCTCTTGTAGGTGAATCAGGAAGTGGAAAAACCACTCTGGCGAAAACCATTCTTAGATTATATGAGCCAACAGATGGAACTTTAATCTTTAACGGTAAAGACATTACCCACTTAAACGCTAAAAACCTTATGTGGTATAGGAAGACAGTCCAGTTGGTTCAGCAAGACCCATTCGGAAGCCTTCCTTACTTCTTAACAATACGGGAAATACTCGAAGAACCGCTGAGAATCCATAAGATTGGTGACGAAAGAAGCAGAGATGAGCTTGTTTATAAAGCGTTAGAGAATGTTAGGCTTTTGCCTGCTGAAGATTTCTTACCCAAATACCCTCACATGATAAGTGGTGGCCAAGCGCAAAGAGTAGCTATTGCAAGAGCCCTCATACTACAGCCTGAACTAATCGTTGCAGACGAACCTGTTTCCATGCTTGATGCGTCAGTGAGGGTTGAGATATTAATGTTGCTGAGGGAGCTACAGGAAAATAGGAAAATAAGCTTCATATACGTGACTCACGACCTGTCTACCTCCAGGTATTTTTCAGACAAGATATTCATAATGTATGCAGGACACATTGTTGAAAAAGCGGCTACATTAGAGATTTTAAGGGAACCTTTGCACCCGTATACGATAGCCCTGTTTGAAGCCATCCCGGATCCAGATCCTTCAAACGTAAGAAGACGTAGAAAAACCCCTGTCGGGGAGCCTCCAAGCCTTCTTGATCCTCCACTTGGCTGCAGGTTTCATCCTAGGTGTCCGCACGCTAAGGATATTTGTAGGAAGAAGGAGCCTCCGGAAGTAGAGGTTTCCAAGCTGCATACCGTAAAATGCTGGCTGTTTGCCCAAGAAGATTCTGAAGGGGGTGCTTGACACTATAGTTCTCTCAACTTGGGGTTTACAATTTTATCAAGAGCATAGCCCATTAGGGAGAAAGCCAAGGATATTGAAATAAGCATTAATACTGGAGGCAGTATCCACCACCAGTAAAAGTGGTATAGGGCACCCGCCGAATTCGCTTCATTAATAGTCTTTCCCCATGTTGGGAGGACAGGATCCCCTAACCCTAGGTAAGCTAAAGCAGCCTCTAAGAATACGAATCCCGGTATGGAGGAAATTATTCCGGGAACAAGCGTTGGAGCCATAGCGTAAATTATGTATCTAACAACTATCCTAAGCCCACTTGCACCGTAAACCTTCGCAGCCTCTATAAATGGTTGCTGCTTAATTTGTAAAGCCAAGGCTCTTGAACTCTTCACTCCTCCGCCAAACAGGCTGAGAATTATTACGGAAACAAAAACCACTTCAATACTGATCTTGTAGAACATGGCGATCATTACAAGCACAGATAGAAATGGCACAGTCATGTAAATCTCGGTTATCTTCTGGAGTATAAAATCTGCTTTTCCACCGAACCAAGCACTAATAGAACCTAGAAACATATGCAACAGGGAGATTATAACTGATAGAGAGATCCCGAAGCTTAAGGCGACTGGTGCACCCCATATTAGTGGGATGAGCAAGTCTCTTCTTCTATCGTCAGTCCCAAGTATTCCCCATACTCTTCCATAGATTATGAGTCTGACGTTGAGCTCGGAGTCTTTTTCAAAGAAAGTGCCACGTATCTTTATCCTGTAGCTTTTACCCATGCTTTTCAGAACTTCAGCCGTGTCAGGTTTATCCATACCGCGTTTTTCTACAGCGAACAGGATTATCTCAGTATTGGGATCATAGATGTATTCCCCGAAGGTGTTAAGATAGTACTCCTGAACGTTTTTCTTAGTTATAGGAGAGTTTGACAAAATTATGAAGGTCTCGTTTTGATTTAAAGTACCGGACCACAGTTTTATTTCTCGTCCATCAGGTCTAATAAATGTTATAGTGATTAGGGGATTTGTCTTAAACTTTGCGTAAACATAAGCATTTATTTCACTTGGAAAAGCATCATAGTCATAGTTAAACGTAAGCGTGATTTCGTGCTCAGTATACTCGTTTAAAGAAACCGTGTATTTCAAGATCCTGTTGTCTTGCTCCCTCGTGTCGAAAACAATGTTAGGAGGCAGATTGAGACCAGTGAGGGAACTATACCATGTTGGTAGTGCTAATACTGGTTTATCTCTCCAATACTCAGGGTCGCTCCAAACTCTGGTCACAACAGAAGGAGGATAAACTATGATCGCGTAAACAGACAATATTGAAACCAGAATTATGATAATAAACCCTGTGATTGCACTCTTGTAACTAAAGAGATCTCTAAACACAGCGAATCGTCTTGACGCTGAATTTGTTCTCGGCAACCTAATATCCTCCTGATAACCCAGTTTTTATTCTAGGGTCAAGAACGCTGTAAATTAAATCCAATATAAGCATGGTTAAACCTAAAAGGTACGCATAGATAACTGTTGTACCGACTATTATCGGAGTATCCTTGAGGCTTATAGCCTTATATGTTAAGCTTCCTATTCCGGGCCAGTTAAACACGCTTTCAGTAACCATTGCACCCATCCATGAGCCGATAATACCTAAAGATAGATTTGTAAGGATTGTCGGCAAAGCTGGTTTTATTATGTATCTGCTAAGAATCCTTCTCTCCGGAAGCCCCTTAGCATCAGCAACAGTCACATAGTTATGTGTGGAAAATATGAGAAAGAAGTTCCGGTTTGCATAGACTCCCAGCCAAAGTCCTGCGAAAAGCCAAGAAAAAATCGGGAGAATAGCATGTTTTAAAACATCCAGTGCGTATAGTAGTGGGTCGCGGGGGGGAGGAATGCTTACGAGGCCCCCGTATGGTAAAACTCCAAGATACATTGCAAAAATCATTATGAAGATTATTCCATAAAACCATCCGGGTATCGAGGAGAGAAAAGTAAGCCCAACCATGATCCTATCTATTAGAGAGCCTCGATTACGGGATAGATATAAGCCAAATAACAGGTTTATTACGAAGCCTAAAATGGTAGCTGTTGTGAAAAGCAGAATAGTGTAAGGAAGCCTTTCAAATATGATTGCCTGCACTCTTCTTGAGCCGCTGTCGCTGACAAGTATGTTCGCCCTGCCCAGCTCTAAAGTTAAGGCATTCCTGAGGTATATGAGCGACCTTATGTAGAAAGGAGTGTCGAGCCCGCGCTCCTTTATAGTCACGTTTAACTTTATCGCAATAATCTCCTCCTGCTGCTGCGGGGACAGTGATGCAAATTCTGGGCTGGTTCTAACCATGTTCCGTATTTCATCTTTAAGCTGGGATATTACTACAGTGTCTACATACCCGCCCATTTCAGCTATAAGTATTGTAAGATAACATGTTATGGTTACGGATATAAGTACCGCAATAAGCCTTTTTACAACATAGACAAAAAACCTGTTAAATTCACCCTTAGAAAAACCGGAAAAAGAAGGGAGACGTGCATCTTGTTTTTTCATTGCTTCTTTCTAATGCTGAGAACCATGGCCACTATGGCAATTATTATTGCAACAACTCCTACTCCTACGGCCAGATTTAAAGTATTCTTTAAAGAGTTTACTTCGGATGACAAATTGGAGATCTGAGAATTCAAGGCTTCTAGTGCGGACAGCCTTGCCTCCATCTCTTGTCGGGCCCTATTCAGTTCAAGTGCTATGTAGCTTGCAGGTGGTATAACGGCCATAGTTGCTTCCCCGCTTCCAGGAACTGCAACAACATTGCTGAATGCGTATACGGTTACTGTATGTGTACCAGGGGGTAGCTTTGAGGTTTCAGTCTCGTTAAGCCTTATTTGGTAAAGTCCTTCAATAGCAGTTTCGCTCGCAATACCGCTTAAGAGCATGTTGCCCGCTGGATCTGTTACGAGATACATAACCTTCTCTATGTTGCTCCTTGGATAAGGTTCTCCCATTGAACTAACAGTTACGTTAATCTTTGCTTCAATGCCCGGAACAATCTTTTCAGGAACCTTTAAAGAGGCCTCGGGAGTGGATGACTTTAACAACCAATCGAATTTATCAGCCTTATACACGTATTCTCTGAAAGCCCTCAATACTGCAACCTTACCCACGGGGTCGGTGGAGTATAGATAGTATGGTCCGCAACCAACCCAGAAGTGTTTATATTTATTATAGAACTCTTTAAGCTTTTGATATCTAGCCACTGCCTCATCCGGGGTAACATAATCCTTTATCCATTCGGGCACGTATTTTTCCTTTATCGCTTTATCCAAATACTCGTTTAGTATTGCCATGCTTGGACCATACATAAAGTTAACCCTCTCACATCCGAGAGACTTAGCTTCAAGAGCGCTGAAACCAAGTTTTCCATCCTGCCTAGCAAGAACCGCAACAGCAAGATCGTGCCACGGGAAGTATGGGAATCCCGATAGAGTGAAGCGTTGAGCAGCCCAGTCAGCGAGACGAGTAGGCTCGACATGAGTCATATTCACATAGACCTCAACCTTCACAGGATTACTGCTGATTAATTTGAAACCTATAAACTGTTTCATCGTGGCTATGAACCCGGGTACAGCAGACTCGTCGTAAATCTTGCTGGAACTACTTGTTCTCTCAAAACCAAGGGCAAACCAGAACATGAAGTCCGCTAAAGTAATGTCCGTGCCATCGTGATATTTACCGAGAGGAGAGTCATATACTAAAGTCACTTTGGCTTTAGCATACTTGTTTTCCCCAACATTGACATACTTCTTGCTTACAACATCCCATGAGGCGATAGCGTCAGACGGAACACTAATCCGGTCGACTGTTTTAACTTGCGGCGTTTGCTTAATCGCAATTCCTCGAGCCACTTCAACACTGTACTCCTTAACTCTCAACGGAATCAGTGCAACTGTGTAAGGACTCTCGATGAACCCATAGTCTTGCGTCGGCATGTAGACAGCAGCGTCCCAAACCCAGCCGCCGAGTGCAACAGGATTCATTTCCTCCACGAGAAGATCCTGTTCGCCCACTTTTATTGTTCCGCCAACCCTGTCCTTAAGCCTAACGGTCCTGCTCCACGGCATTCGCCAAGGCCCAGCGCTAAGATGGTATGCTGCCGTTAAATCTTTTGAAACCATGAATATTGAAAGCCGGTCTACCAAGCCGACATAGGTTGAGTCCTCTACCGACATTAACAATGCTTTCTTCATGAGACTGATTTTCTCCTCTAAAGAGGAATAATCAGCTGTTGAAAGCCTTCTAGCAATTTCTGAAAACACCGGGTCATGGACAGCCCCCTGCTCTATGTAGGCACCTGCAAAGAAGCCCCAGAAGTCTCCCGACTGATCGAAGCCTGCCTCATACCCACCAGTGTAAAGATGCCATAATCCATCCCTAAGGTCACCACCATATCTAATGGGGAAGGCTTCGGATGCCGGTTTATACTGTCTGTCTACAGTGAAACCAAGCTTTTCAAGCTGTGAAGCTATGAAGTCTCCGATATCTCTCCTCGCATCTTCAGTCCTTATGATGAACTTTATGGTGACCAACTTATCTTCATAGTACCATTTCCCATCTTTGAGAACTGCTCCCATATCAGCCATTTCCTTGTAAATTATCTCTTTAGCATTATCTAGATTAAACCTGTACTTGCTTTCGATCATTTTAGCAACATCTATAACCTGACCGTAATCTGGAAAGCCCGAGACAAGTATTGTATACTTAGGCCTCCCAGCACCCTTCATAACGGTATAAGCAAGATATTCTCTGTCAACAATATAGTTTAATGCTTCCCTCATTTTCGCGTTTACAAATGGGTTAAAGCCGCTTCTAAACTGACACGGATTCACATCTAGCAGGTAAAATACTCCTGAAGAGGTAACATATCTGACCTTGTCGGAAGCCTTTATTCTATCAATAAGGGTAACAGGAGCAGCCCACTGCCATTCATGTGCCTCACCCTTCTCTATCATGTCGAACATCTTGCTTGCATCGCTTTCTTTGAAGAAGACAATTTCATCCAGCCAACCACCGTTTGGCACTTCCTGTGCTAAAGCGGGAATTGTCAGCGGTGTAATCGATATTATTGTCAGAAGGGCCAACACTACGGCATATGCATATTTTTTAAAATCCACTGACCGTGCGCTCATTTGTCACTCACCCTTTTCCATTATTTCGGGAAATATTTAAGTTTTCTGCTTTCAACACTGCCCAGTATTACGCGATACAAATAATCTAAATTGAATCCCGTATTAAAAGGGCGATAAGAAGGAAACTAGAATAACCGAACAGACGGTAAGTGTGCTAAACCTTAGAAGCGAATTAACACTTCTAGAAATACCCTGTAAAAATCCGAGATTAATACTCCTCCCTAGTGTTTCAGCCAGATATATAAACAAAGCATGCTTCCAAAACACCGATTGGGATGAGCTTTATAATAAGCATTTAGTAGAATACGCGTTTTAGATCTAAACATATGAGTTAAAACAGTACATGGAAAAGAGTCCCGAAGCAGCAAGTCGTCTTTCTAAACTGAGGAGGTCGGCCTCTGTGCGTCAAAGATTGATGTTTCAATCAGGATGAAGCCTTACTGGAGAGATTGGACATTACGTTTACATGAATCCTAGCCACGTCCCCCAACTTATCCATTGCTTCCTTCAGCCTTCCGCTCCAAACCTCTTTCAGCCCTCCCTTTTCCTCCTGAACCACATGGAACACAGAGTCGTCGATTTTCGCCACGTAAACCCCATTAACATCCTTATTGAACGTTAGAGTAACCACCACTCTCTGCTCCTTTGAAAACCTTCCAAGCTTCACTATGTAGGTTGCTGAAAGCTCGCAAATCTTCCGCTCTTTATCTGGGAAAGTGACGAGAGCCCCACCGGTCTTAATGTTCTTACCGGTTTCCACAGTCTTAAGAGCCTCCTCATAATATCTGCCGAGCGAATCCACCTCTCTAAACATTACCGTGTCCATTCTTGTCTCTAGACCTCTACTTGCAGTATCCTCATCCGTTAAAAGGTAAATATTAAGGTTACGCCTGTTGTAAAAAACCTTTTAAAGAGGCCTGCTGCCCGCTGGCGACCCAAGAGCACCAGCATGCAGGTAAACCGTAAGCCTAGGAAAAAACACATGAGCGCCTTTTAAGGTTCGAACGATCCCTTAAAACTGGCTTAAAAGCACCTCGTCATCAATTAAAGGAAAATTCTTAAAAAAACAGAAAACGGATATGTTTTTTAAGACATATTGAGCACAAGAACCCATGGGAGAAGGCGGGACAGTTAAACTCGCAATAGCTGGTTGCGGAGGAATAGCCCGTGCACACCTTACTGCTTACGCGAAAATCAGTGAGAAAGAGCCCGGGAAACTCAAGCTTGTCGCCTTAAACGATGTCTCGAAAGAGGCTGCTGAAGCCTTTGCAGACGAGGCTGAAAAACTCCTCGGCTACAGGCCCCCTGTTTTCCTAGACATGAGGGAAATGCTGAGGAAGGCTAAGCCTAGGGCAGTTGACATATGTACACCGCATTCTGAACATCATAGGGTTGCATTAGAATGCATCAGGTCTGGGGCGGACATTATGGTTGAAAAACCCCTCGGGGTGACGCTGAGGGCGAGCAAGACGATAATAGCTGCAGGGAAGAAACATGGGAGGATTGTTGCGACTGCGGAGAACATTCGCCGCGGAGTTAACCAGAGGACTATGCACTGGCTGATTAACGAAGCCAAGCTGATCGGTAGGCCAAGAATGTTCTACGCGATCCATGCTTCCTGGAACGATCCATTGAAGCCGAGGAAGTGGCATTGGAGGATTGAGAAGAACCTGAGTGGGGGAGGCCTGGTTTTAGACAGTGGAGCACATTTCTGCGATTCGATGAGATACTTCTTTGGAGAGGTGGATATGGTTTACGCCTTCGTAGGACAGTTTGAAAAATGGCCTCACGATAAGAATGGGGAAACCTTTTACAGCGAAGTGGAGGATAGCTGGGTTGCACTAATAAGCTTTGAAAACGGTCTCGTCGGAACATGGAGCTGGACCATGGCTGCACCCGGCCATTCTTTCACGAAGGTTGTTTACTACGGGTCAGAGGGATGTCTTCTCGACTCGGGCGATGTCTTCCACGGTCCTTTCGACAACGCTGTGCTAATTCTAAAAGACGGGACTCAGCGCACCATGCTTGAGCTTCGAGAAGAATTCCTTAGAAGCATAGGCGAGGAGGGTAGGAACAGGCTTTTCCCACACGGCTTTACTGATGGTATTACTCTGGAGTGCTACGATTTTCTCGAAGCCGTTCAGAAAAGGAGGAGGCCTGAGGTTGACGGCGAAGACGGGATGAGGGCTAAGGCGATAGCCGAAGCAATATACGAGTCCGCTAAGCTACGCGCAGCCGTAAGGTATAGGGATGTTCTCAACGGGAAGATTTCAAAATACCAGGATCCAATCGACAGGGCGAACGGGCTCTTAAAGAGGAAACGTTAGCCGAGTTATTCTCTGGCGTTTCTCAGAATACTGAGGACATCCTCCTTACCCAGCTTCACGAAGCTCCCTATTTTAGAGCGACCTGAGTCAGTGCACCGGAGCGCCATCTCCTCCAGCCTGTCTTCAGGAACACCCAGTTCCCTGAGCGTCGTCGGAAGACCTATTCGCTTGAAGAAAGACTTCAGCATCTCTACGCCTTCAAGAGCCGTTTTTCCAGGATCCTGGAAATCAGGCTCAACACCCCAGACTCTAACGGCGAACTGCACGAATATGTCTATGCGATGCTTATACACGTGTCTCATCCAGCTTGGAAACAATACTGCCAGCCCTGCGCCGTGCGGCACGTCGTACAGGCCGCTGAGCTCATGCTCTATTATGTGCGTAGCCCAATCCCCTATCCGGCCTGTTCCAAGAAGATCATTGTGCGCAACAGTGCTGGCCCACATTATTTCAGCCCGAGCATCATAGTTCTCAGGCTCCCTTAAGACGATTGGAACAATCCTTATCACTGTTTTTAAAGTTGCTTCGCAAAGCCTATCCGTCAGATCCGCATGCCGCACATTGGTAAAGTACCGCTCCATGACGTGAGCCATTATGTCAGCTGCTCCGCAAGCAGTATAGTAGGGTGGCACTGAAAAAGTAATCTCAGGATTCATCAACGCGAACCTGGGGCGTAAGAGATCGGATGTGAGTGAAAGCTTACGCCAATCCTCCTCGTTTGTAATAACAGAGCTGCTGCTCGCCTCACTCCCCGCTCCAGGTATCGTTAAAACAACTCCCACGGGCAACGCTTCCATCGGCTCAGCCTTGCCAACGTAGAAATCCCATACGTCACCCCTATACGGAACGCCCACGCTTATGGCTTTAGCAGAGTCTATTACGCTCCCACCTCCAACCGCCAGTATGAAGCTTATATTGTTACTCCGGCAGATCTCTACTCCTTTTCTAACAAGGCTTAGACGAGGGTTAGGCTTAACACCCGGAAGTTCGATGAAACTGACGCCTGCACCCTTCAAAGATTCCACAACCTTGTCGTAAAGACCTATTCTCTTTATGCTTCCACCACCATAATGGAAAAGAACCCTGTCGCTATATTTCTTCACCTCTTCTCCAACCAGATTTTCAACACCTCTGCCGAAAAGGATTTTAGTAGGACATTGAAACTGGAAGTCCTCCATGGGGAAGGATTTCTTTAAACAGGCTTTTAACCTTTGTTTTTCACAGGCTTCGGCACCTCGTAAGATTAGCATAGGTGTTTCCCCAGTAAAACATTTTTATTAGGATTGCATGGGTAATTTAGGAGGTTGAAGAACATGGTTAAAGTCTTAATACTTTACTATTCTAGAGGGGGAAACGTTGAAGCCCTAGCTAGGGCTGTTGCCCAAGGCGTGGAGAAGGTTGAAGGAGCCACGGCTGAGCTGAAACGCGTAGACTACGCTACTGTCGAAGACCTTATATCGTGCGACGCTGTAGCATTCGGCTCACCCAACTACTTCGGCTACATGGCGGGATTGTTGAAGGATTTCTTCGACAGGGCTTGGAGCATTAGGGAGAAGGTCGCGGGGAAACCGGCGGCCGTGTTCACGTGCGGCGGCAGTTCAAGCGACTCAGCGTTGCTGAGCATAGAAAGGATTTTCCCGGCTTTCAAAATGGAGAAAGCTGCTGGAGGCATTGTCTGGGGTCTCAGGGAGAAAGGATCACCGTTCGAAAAGGACTTGTCTGAGTTGAAGAGACTTGGAGAGACTCTGGCGAAAGCAGCCGTTGAAAGAAAAACAAGAATGCCAGAGGACTGACAGCATGAAACCCTCGGGGAAAGCAGTGTATTTTAGACCACTTTATCCCTAATCATTTTTGTTTCAGAATATCAGCGTCTTAAACATCCTCTGCTTCCTTTAATGTTCCTTCAAGAAATAAAAAGGAATGTCCCTTTCGGATCAAGCACGCCTGCTCTAGCAGTACTGGTTTTGCTTGAATGCTCGTACATATGGGTGTGGTTCCCTGGCCCTCTTTAACCGCTCAAGGTTTCCCGCTATCACGCCACTATTGCCAACTCATGTGATGACTGCGGAACCACAGCACGCGCTGAGTAAAACTCGGAGAACCATAGGCAAGAAAAAGGGGAAATCAGCCTCAAGTCGAAAGAGTTCAAGACGAGCATGAAAAAACGTTGAACAACACGCCTGAAGACGGTGTGGGAAAACAAATATATGGGATTAAGGAAAAAACGTGACAACATGAGATCAGCGAGAACATGCTGTATGGCATTGATTGTTACAGCGACTGTTTTCCTTATGGGAACAATGGCCGCGTTCATCATAAACAACGATTTCGGAAGGCTTGAAGTAAAAACCGTTGCAATACCGAATGACGAATACTACATAAGTGGAGTACTTTACCGTCCGCATGTAGCCACTGAGGAAAACCCTTTGCCAGCCGTAGTCCTTGTGCACGGTATCAGCAGTGCTAAAGAATCCATGAGCAGCATAGCGTTGGAGCTTGCCAGAAGAGGTTTCGTCGCATTATCGATAGATGTTGTGGGCCACGGAGACTCCGGTGGTAGGCTTGGTGCAACCAAGGATCACAGCCTTGGGGCTCTTGCAGCCTTAAGATACGTTGAAACATTGCCGTATGTTGACGCTTCTTCACTCGGCCTCGTTGGGCACAGCCTGGGGGCTGGGGCAGCAAGGGCGGCGGCCGCTGCTCACCGGAGGGTTAAAGCAACTGTGCTAATAGCGGGAGGTCTAGGCGGAATGGCTTCCGACCCGTTGGCATACGGGGTTCTGAACACTACTTTCCCAAAAAACCTGCTGGTAGCCATAGGTAGGCAGGACGTGCTTTTCAACCTTAATCAGGTTACCGATGAATGGCTACCCACGGTTTTTGGGGTTCAGGAGGTTTCCCCTGGAACACTATACGGCGATTTCACATCTGGAACCGCTAGGAAACTGGTAGCACCAGATACAACCCATCTGCTTGAACCCCTCGACCCAACTATTGTTTCTGAAACAGTCGTCTGGATGAGCAGCGCTCTCAAGCCTGGTGAAGCCAGCCGAATCGGACAACTGGAAGGAGGTTTAACGTATCCATACCGTGAAACAATGATGCTCCTGAGTGTGTTCTCACTTGTGGGCTTAACCTTCCCGGTTTCCATGTTAATCTCGCCGCGCAAGCCTTTGAATAAGAATAGTATAGAGTATGGTTCTCTTAAAGACTGGAAGATTATGGTTATTTGGGGAGCCCTGAGCATAGTACTGCTCCTACCAACGTTCATACTGGGCTTCAGACTACCCTTCCCACCGGTTTTATTCGGCTCATCTATAGCCTGGTGGCTGCTCATTGTTGCTATAGCCGGTGTTTTAATCATCCTGTTCCTCATGCCTAGGTTAGGCGTTAGGCTGAGGATGAGAATCCTGGTGTCCGAATCCTTCACGCGGCGGGGAGCCTCAGCTGCAGTAAGCCTGTTCCTAATGCTGTATATCATTGTCTACCTTATAGGACTATTATTAGGCGTGAACCTCTGGATTTTCGTACCCATTTTCAGAGTTCTCAGCATTCCGGCGAGAATAATCCTGTTTCTAACCTTCATACCGTTTTTCCTAGTCTTCTTCTACGTCGAGGGAATTTACCTGCATATTCTGCGCAGGGGAAGCGGGAAAAACGGGTTCCTCCAAGAAGCCGTAGAGATGGGTCGAACCATCGGGATAAAGATTGCACCCTACATTCTCGTAATGGGAATGCAGTATATTCCAATGTTCCTGTTCGAGATTAAGCCGCTCACCTCTTTCCTCGGCTTCCTAATAGAGTTCCTTCCACTCATAACAGTACTGTTCATCATCTCAACCGCATGCTCATGGTGGCTTCACCGGGTTACCTCATCCATAGGCACGGGCACAGTTTTCAACGCGCTCCTCTTCGCCTGGGTTTCAGCAGGCGTATTCCCCTTCGGAGCATTAGGTTAACAACACGCCAATAAAAGATTAGCTATGACTACGGCAAGCCGGGAAAGCGTGGGTAAAGATAGTTTCACAGTTTTACGCTTTAGGGTTAAATAGAATTTTTGGAGCTCTTCCACTCAGTATCTTGCCTCCCTGGCACATCTGGTCTTTTCTCAAAAGGCACGCGTTTGAAACTATAGCCGTTTTCAAACCTACCCCTGTTTCACCGACGGTATGAGCGCGTTTAAAACTGGTTCAACCCACCTATTGTTCGGGATATCGTAAAGTATGAAGTCGCTGTCAAACTGCCAGTATGCCCAGCTCCACCCTATTTCCTCAGCCAGCCTAGCCACGAAGCTGAGGTATCTTACCCTAGAATCCATATCGGCCCTGTCATATACTCCGAACTCTCCTAGGAAAATAGGCCTGTCATGCTTCTCAGACCACGCTTGAACCTTCTCGAAATCACGCATGATTGCCTTCCTCTCCTCCGGGGAGCCCGCCCACTTTACTCCAACCCTGTTCTCGCGGCCAGCCCATTTAGCACCCTGATGCGTGAAATCCATAGGTTCATAGTAGTGCACAGTCACAATTATATTCCTGTCTTCCTCAGGTAGAGCCAGCCTGTCAAGGCCGGTTAAGCTGTTCCAAAGGGCTGGGCCTATTATCACAGCCCTATCCGGGTTAGTCTTGCGCACAATTCTAAGAACATCGATGAGAAGACGATTCCAGAGCTCAGGCGTAAGCTCCCCGTTGGGCTCGTTTAGAAGCTCGAAAACCAAGCTGTCAGGATAATTACTGTAAAGCTTCCCGATTTGATCCCAGAAGGCGAGAAGCCTATCCCTGTTTCCAAACGGATCCCTCCCCATTACTATGAACTCGTGGAAATCAATTATTGGCATCAGCCAGTTGCCCAGAGCCTGTTCAACCGCCCAATCCAAGGTTTCAAGCCACTCTTCTGAAAGCCTGTTTTCCTCACCAATAGCATCGTCGCGGAAAGGGTGTAGAGCGATACGCACATTATTGAAGCCGACGCTCCTTATCAGCC
The DNA here is from genome assembly GCA_017601225.1 of Candidatus Brockarchaeota archaeon. GTDB lineage: Archaea > Thermoproteota > EX4484-205 > EX4484-205 > JAAOZP01 > JAAOZP01. The sequence goes on from JAFNIX010000002.1 coordinate 58,889, forward strand.
TGAAATGCTCACTCCTCATCCTCGCCATAAACCTGTTTTTCCAGACCGGGTCGTAACCCAGAATGTTAACACCCCTGCCAAGCCGCTCATTCTGCTTAAACACATCCATTTTTAATCAACCCCAGTACTCCATGCTCAACATTCAACCTTAAAAGCCCTGTAGGACGAGGGGGGAAGGTGGACTTGGAACACTGTTTCATCGTTCCTCTCAAAACTTTTTAATTCTTCCTCGTAAGTAAGCTCACGCAGCTTCAAACCCTTACCCTTGACAACAACGTTGACTCTTGAAGGATGGGGCAGGAAAGAATGTAGGATTAAAGCATCGTTGTCGTAAAGGAAAATGCAGACCCTGCTCGGCCCTTCGAGGCTTATTTTCAGATTCTTCGAAAAGGCTCTCCTAATGCCGTTTAAAACCTGGGGTGGGAGATGGTATAGGTCGCTAAAGTTATCCGGTATTGTAAGAATGTAAAGCGTTCCTCTACCATAGTTCATGAGCATGAGTAAAGGATACCCGTTGCCCCTGCTTAAGCATGTGATGACCTCCCAAACATCGTTAGTCGGATATTTTAGATGCGGGATAAGGATTTCCACATCCGAGTGGTAAACATCCTTGAAAAGAAAGAAGCCCAGGGAAAAATCTTTAACAAGTATTTTCCCACTGGTATACTCAACCTCGGCTAGCTCCCTTGTCACCTCATCCTGCATCGCCCTGAGAAAGCCGGAGGTAATAATAGCGTCACCGCCTTTAACAAGATGCTTCTTGATTTTCCCCATTATCTCCCTGTCAAACTTGGCGCACTCTGGCAGGAACACGGTTTCACCGGATTCGGGAAAACCCGGAGTCATCTCGATGGGGATGCCTAGCATGCCTATGTAGCTGGGAAGGAAATCCTCGCCGGACGAGTTGAACGGCTTATAGCTTTTAACACCATAAGGGTTGCCGAGTCTCCCAAGGAGAAAATCCATCTCTTCAAATACGTTTCCAACTATTGGCGCAAGAATGCTTCTAGGAGTTTTCACCTCCTCCTGTTTTAAAGACTCAAGCAGAGAACCGTAGCAGAAGAGCGTCACCTCCCTAGCTTTAGCGAAGAGCGTCAGCCTTATTTGCTCCGCGTAACGGTCAAGAGTCCTCCTGGCAAATGGATCAATCCAGCCGCCGCCGTTTAAACCTGGCTTAACGTTCTCCAGAAACCTCATTATAGCGTAGCTCTGATACTCCTGAAGGTGTTGATGGGTATACTCTGAGTCTCTGGTCTCAGTGCCCGTGTAAACCATGTCGAAAAGCCGCGATTCGAAATCTAGACTGTAGCCGAGAAACTGGTAATGCTCATACCAGTTTGGATACTTTATTATCAGCCTAACCTTAGGATTAACCTCCTTCGCTGTTTTAAAGATGATGTTTTGCGCAACATCCTCCATAGTCTTCAAACGGTACTCGGTCCAGCTTCTATCGCCCTTGGCTTCAACACACGCTTCACACTTGCAACTTGTAAAAAGCCAATCGTCCAAAATTATCTCGTCAAATAATTCAGCAGTATACTTGACAATGCTTTCAAGCATTTCCCGGTCTCCGGGCTTCGAGTAGCAGAGAGATTGGCCGTGCGGACCATTGGTAGCTATTCCCCCGGATGTCTCAATGCCCTTATCTTTGAAAAACGATTTAAGCTTCTGCAATAAGCCTCTATCCGCCAGGGTGCCGCTGCCGAAGGTCTCGAGATAGACTTTGTCTAAGAGAATACTATTGCTCAAAACCTTGAAACTGTTTTCCAGCCAGGTTGAATCAGCCATATTATTCACGTCGCGAACCGTGCAGTAGACTGCAACCTTAAAATTCCTATGTTTTCCTCCAACACCCATAAGCATGCTGAGAATTCTTGATACTTATACTTTATTCTTGTTTCTTGTTACAAGAAACTGTTCAAAAGGCTTTAGGAAAAAGCCTTATAAGGATTTCCCGACTCGAAGATGAACAGTAGGAGAAGTGGGGGGAAAGCCTTCGTTCAAAAACATAGCAACGTCGACCCAAATACTGCTGGCTCTAATTATAATGCTGCCGATAGTCGTAAGCCTATGGTTAGTTCTCACATATCCCCCCAGCTTTTTCAAACTGCTTCCCGGAATTGGGGAGGACGGAGCAATACCGATCATGGTGGGAGAAGAAACATTTGAAACATTGATTGTTAAAATCCACTATCCTTCTGAAATAGCTAGGATAATGGAGAATAGGATATGGAGCGAGGCCAGAGGGAACCGTTTGACTGTAAAAATAGGGGGATGCCTCAGGATAGTGTGGCACGACGATATGGTCATAGTGGGTATGATTAATAGTACGGAACATGTTTTTAACATAAGGGAGCTGAGGAGAAGACTAGAGCAACTAAAACTGTCTGTAAACAACACTTCTGTAGAGGCAATGATCAATGTTTTAAACCTATCCTACCCGAGGCTGAGGAACCTGCCTGAAGACTTTAAGAATATGGTTTTCACGATCTTAGAGAACCAGTCTTTCATCAGATGGCTTAGGGAGGAAGGCTTAACCTACAGTGTTGAAAGGGCCAGACTATGGGGAGCATTAGGAGGCGCACACGCGCTAACTTCGAATGTGGTGGAAATAGAACTGCTGGTTGAGGGGATTGAAGCATCGTGCAGCCTAATCCTTAATAAAACCTATAAGGTGGTTTCTAACTCTAATGCATCTAGGGAACTGCAAGTAGCGCTTGGGGAGAGCAACAAGACTAATGGAATTTGTATATACATTTACAAATATGATGATGGATTTATAGTGGGCACAATAGTGGAATTCAAAAACCCGTATGACCCAGGATATACTCACAGCATGGGCGAAGCATGGCTAAAGAACAGCTCGTCAAACATTTGGACTTCACCAAGTACATATGTAAGGGTTTCGATTATTAACGCGACGAGTGAGCTGGGGCAGAGAATCATGCAGATATTAAGCAGCAACAGGCTTACGGGCAGGCTTATAGAATACGGATTCGAGGTAGACCTGGTCATGACGGAGGAATATCTTTTCGATGAAACAAGCCGATACTTCAACACATATTTTTACTATGCAGGAAAAGAAGTGGAATTGAATGTGAATATTAATCCGGATGCTGGAAGGATTGAGAAAATATCTTTCATTGCCCGAGAATAAGATTTTTAAAGATTTTCAGCAGAGAAAAGCTTAGAAATGGCTCTACTTGAAAAGAGTCTTGGAACATACATCTTATTGTCCAGTTTGCTTTTCTCAACCATACTCTACCCTTTTAGCACGAGGGGAGGCGGTGAGAAAGCGCAGCCATCTCACGATTATCGGTTTGAAGAAGCAGTCGTGGAATCCAGGATGCGTAGGGGAATAAACATCGGGAATGCTTTGGAAGCACCTAGGGAGGGTGAATGGGGGGTTTACATTAGGGACGAGTATTTCAAGATAATAAAGGAAGCAGGCTTCGACACCGTTCGAATACCAATAAGATGGTCAGCTCACGCTGAGAACAGCCCACCATATAGGATTGACGAAGCCTTCTTCAAAAGGGTGGATTGGGTTGTGAACAAGTCCTTGGAACAGCATCTTACCACCATAATAAATATTCACCACTATGAGGAGATAATGCAAGACCCGTTGGGTCACAGAGACCGTTTCAAAGCCTTATGGAGCCAGATATCTGAGCACTATAAGGGTTATCCTGAAACGCTTTTCTTCGAGCTTCTAAACGAGCCTTACGGCGAGCTGACTGATGAGAAGTGGAACATGCTTACCAGGGAGACCGTTGAAATAATAAGAAGAACCAACCCTACGAGAAAAATAATCATAGGTCCAACAGGGTGGAACAGCGTTTACAATCTTAAGGGGCTGGTTATTCCTGAGGATGAGAACATTATCGTCACCTTCCACTTTTACACCCCCTTCGAATTCACCCATCAGGGAGCAGAATGGGTCAATCCCTCCCCCACCGTTGGCAGGAAATGGCTTGGAACACAGGACGAGAAGAAACAGATTACGGATGAGTTGAACATGGCTGTCGAATGGGCAATGCAGCACGGCAACGTTTCCCTCTTCATGGGCGAGTTTGGAGCATACGGTAAGGCAGACATGGTTTCAAGAGTGAGATGGACACGTTTTGTCGCTAGAGAGGCGGAGAAGAGGGGAATAGCCTGGTGCTACTGGGAGTTCTGCGCAGGCTTCGGAGCCTACGACCCGGATAGGGGGGAGTGGAAAACAGAGCTTTTGAACGCGTTGATCTCTGAGAAGCACTATGTTGCTGTTGAGACCGAGTATGGAAACGCTTTCGGCACAGGCTGGTATGATGAGGGTAGTTACGTGCAGATAGGGATTGATATTACAAGCTGGGGCTTCTATGTTTTCGACCATTTTGAAGGTCTGGGCCCTAAGGACAGGATTATAGATGAGACGACTGTTGAAATCTACGTCGACGATTGCAGGATGATAAAGGCTGTTTGGAGAATAGACTATGTTAAACCGTTGACAATAGCCCTAATATGTTTCGCCGCATGTGCAGCAGCAACCCTGTATAAAAAGCGAGCCTTAAAAGCCTTTCATAATTAACCAGCCTGTGGTTTAAAAACTAGTATTTGCATCCGAATTACGCGAATATATCAATAGAGGGCACTCGACGTAGAAAGCCTTGACCCTCAAATTATCGATATCCGTGGAGAAGACTTGCTTGAAGCGATGAAGAATAGGGCTGGCACTAACTTTACCAAGAATCATGGCTCTTTATAATGCGGCCCACCCATTCATTCTTGTTTTCCCGCTTCCCTATTCGTCATATCGCATCGCTGCTTCACCTTCTTGTAGTCCAGAAGGTACTCCATCCGCCGAAATGCCCGCCGCTTTTAGAGTCCCCCGGTAGAAGATCCATATAGTTTTCAGCAACCTTCCTGAATGCTTGAGCATACTCTTCAATGATCTCAGGCCTGTAATGCTTGAACCATGGGACGGTGAAAACGCGCTCCTGCACGCTCTCTGAAACTGGGAGGCTACCCGGTGGCTGTCTCACATCAACACCCGGAGGAGAATTCGCTATGCGCGTCGGTCTACCCTGGTTGTAGACATCTATCTCGTTGAACAAGGGGTGTAAATGCAGCGGGAGGTTGCAGCCAGGGTAGCATGGGGCCCCCTCGGCCCTTACTGCTTCGCAGAACCGTTGAACAGACAGGCCTCCCAACTCCTCCGGATGGTAGATGCCATGGGGCGCATACCACCCACCCTTGGTTGACCCAGAGTCTTTCGGAGGCCTATGGCTCCTGATCCCGGGGACGCCTTCAAGCAGGTCCCAAAAATAGTTCATGGCTTTATCTATCTCAGCCATAAGCATCGGGTAATGCTTCAACTGGACACGGCCGACTGCCGAGGTTAACTGGTGCATCCTATACTTGTACCCTCCCCAGGGCAGCCCTGCTCCACGCTTAAGGTCCTCCAATGTTAAGACGAACCCGTGGCGCTCGTAATGGCCGAAGGCCACAGCCCTTTCATAAACCCGCCTGTCATTCGTAGTCATCATTCCTCCCTCGCCGCAAGGCAGGGATTTGCCGGACATTAAGGAGAAGCCTGCAGCATCTCCAAGGGTTCCAACCATTCTACCCTTGTAAAGAGCACCATGGGCGTGGGAACAATCCTCAATCACCGTCAAGCCGTTTCTCTCAGCTATCTTCATTATTGCATCCATATCTGCCGGCATTCCCAGGTAGTGGACAACCATTATCGCCTTAGTTCTCGGAGTAACCCAGCGTTCAATATCCTTAGGATCGATGCAGAGCGTTTCAGGATCGATGTCGGCAAAGACAACTGTTCCACCGAGCGAGTATACCTGTAGGCAGGAGGCCCAGTAAGTGATGCTTGGACAAATGATCTCGTCCCCCTTCCCTATGCCTACTCCGAACATCGCGCTATGTAGAGCAGCGGTTCCAGTATTATGCGCTAACGCGTATTCCACGCCAAGCCATCTGGCGAACTCCTCCTCGAATTTTTGAGTCACATCTATGTCCGACATTTTCCCAGCGCGAAGCACTTCTAAAACAGCATCCTCAACCTCGCCAGTTATAATTGGCCAAGCGAATATCTCTCTATGTTCAGATCCCACACTCTTAGGACCCCCTAAGAGGGCTAAACCGCTTTCCAACCTTTAAACAACAATTAATCTGTTTCAGCGGATAGTTAAATATTTCCGCTCCCATACTTTCACGCTGGCCTCGAATACTAGGATTCTACAACGCTCAGCATTCACAGACGTCTGAAACCAGCTTAGGGATACGCGTATCTTCCGTTGAAACTTCAGTTCGAATACTTAAATAGGTTGCTTCGCGCAGACTGTAAATCAATGATCATTGATATTCACGCGCACTGTTCCCCCAGACGAAGCTGGCTTACCTATGATCCGGTTAAAGACCAGTATATACCGTGGATAACAGTGTCTGAACTCGTTAAAAGAATGAAGGAAGAGGGAATAGACATAACGGTGATTCTCCCACTGCCAAGCCCGGAAAGCACCATAGAGCCAGTGACCAGCCGCGATGTTATAGAGTTCTGCAAGAAATACGGGAGCAGGCTAATCCCTTTCTGCAACCCGGATCCGAGGCTAAACGCCGGCTCGGAGAAAAGTCTAAGATTCATAATGGAGGAGTATAAAAACGAAGGGTGTAAAGGCGTGGGTGAGATAACTGCCAACATATACTTTGACGACCCAAGGGCCCTGGGCCTCTTCAGAGTTTGCGAGGAATTAGAGCTCCCCGTAATATTCCATATTGGTCCCCACCTAGGTGGCTGCTACGGCCTTGTGGATGAGCCTGGTCTGCCTAGGCTGGAGAAGTGTCTAAAAATGTTCCCAAGCCTGATATTCATAGGACACTCTCAACCATTCTGGGCTGAGATATCTGGAGACCTTAAGCCGGAGGATAGGAACAGTTACCCAGCTGGCAGGGTTGCTCCAGGCGGGAGGGTCGTCGACCTTTTCAGAAGCTATCAAAACCTTTACGGTGATCTTTCGGCCGGCAGCGGGTATAATGCTATTTCGAGGGACCCGGAGTTCGGAGTCCAATTCTTAGAGGAGTTTCAAGACCGGTTGATGTTCGGAACAGACTTGGACATGCCGGGTCAAAACATACCCCAACTGAAATACCTGCGCAGCCTGAGGGAAGAAGGAAAAATATCCAATGAAACTTATGATAAAATCATGTATAGAAATGCTGTGAGAGTCTTGAAGCTTGACTTAGAGTAGGCACTAACACTTGTTCAAATCAGGTTAACGGAAGCCTCACCATCTCGCTACTTTTACTGGACTGGTAGATGGCGTTGATGATTTCGATAGACTTCCTTCCCTCCTCGCCAGAAATCTTCGGCTCCCTGTCCTCCAAGACGGCTTGGGCAAAGTCCCTTATTGATGCTGCATGGTTCAACGGGGGCGCGGCCTCCGGCCTAGCCCATGTCTCCAAGCCTACCTTAGCCTCCTTCTCAGAATATGGTTTCTCCCCCTTTATGTCTAACAGTTTAATCACTTCCCCCTCTATGATTGCTGTGCCATTCGTCCCGTATAACTCAAGCTCAGTTGGGAAACCGGGATAAAGTGCTGTGCTAGCCTGAACAAGGCCGAGAGCACCGTTCTTAAACCTTAGGGTAGCAACAGCAAGGTCCTCAACCTCTATGTTGTGGAAAACAGTGCCGCATTGAGCCCAAAGGTATTCTACAGGCCCCATGATCCAGATGAGTTGGTCCAAGGTGTGAATAGCCTGGTTTATCAGTGCTCCACCACCCTCGGTGGCCCATCTCCCCCTCCAAGGGCTTTTATCGTAGTATTCTCTCACCCTGAACCATTTTACGGTTGCCTCCCCATAGAAAAGCCTGCCCAGCCTACCAGTGTCCACCGCCTCCTTTACCTTGAGGACACTGGGGTCGAACCTACCCTGAAGGTTTACACCAAGCTTCACGCCAGCCCTCCTAGCCCTCCTTATCATCTCATCAGCCTCCCTTATGTTTATAGCCATGGGCTTGTCAACAAGCACGTTTACACCGGCCTCTATGGCATCTATAGCCATAGGGAAATGAAGATAGTGCGGTGTTGAAATGAAAACAGCGTCAACCCTCTCCTTAACGAATAAATCCCTATAGTTGAGAAAATACTTTATTCCGAACTCCTCAGCAGTTTTCTTAGCTAAATCCTCAACAACGTCGCTTACGGCAACCGGTTTGACAATTCCCTCCTTCTCCTCGAGGAGCTTCATGGCGCGGAGGGCAAAGTTGGCCCCTACGCCGGCGCCAACTATGCCAAACCGAACCTGCTTCATAGAATCTTTATTTGAAAAACAGGCTTAAAAATATTAAACGGCTTATTCCCTGCAGCCTATGGGAACCGTGGTTTAAAAAAGCCCTGGTTTCTTCAGGCGGATATGTAACTGCAAACTAGAGGGAGGCTTTCAATTTTTCAAGATACTCCTTTATGAACCTGAGGTTTTCAACCGTCTTAGGTATGAAATTCGCGTATGCTAAGCTCCCTCGATATCCTTCCTCAACGCCTTTTATAATTTCATCAATATTTTCCTTCGTAATATTTTTCAACTGTTCCTTCAGCATTTCTAAACCTTTTATAGCGTTACTAGCTTCCGAGGAGAACATCCTGTAGGGTTTCAACTCAGCTATGCATTCATCTATCTTAGACTCAACCTCAGACATTTAGACCACCACGTGTAAAGCGTTTTTGAAAGTATTAAATCTTACTTTCGAGAAAAACGTATAGAGAAACATGGTTTTTCATCCATATCGAAATAATCAGCGGGTTTAATCAAGCATATTTAGATAGTTCTCCAATTCCAATACACGCAGTTTAACCCTGCTCAAGATTTCCCTCAGCTCCTCGAAGTCCCCGCGCGATAAAGCAGTATTGAGGCTCTGAACCATCTTGGATAGTTCTTCAGCACACTCTATTGTCTGCTTAATTCTTCCACACCCTTCCTTTTCAGCCCGACTCGTCTCGTCCTGCATTTTTAACCACCTGTAGCGCCACCTTATAAATGTCTCTCATGCTAGCCTCCTTGCTAATAATCCCAAAGCCAGCAGCAGCTGAACCCTGAAATGCCTCGTCCAAAGCCTTTAGAATAAGCCTATCAGCTACAGGCTTCTGCCTACCCATCAGCATGTTTACGATTAGAATAGCCTCTTCGTCTGAAGCTTTATTGAGAAGCCCGGTTAAGCTTTTAACCTTGAAGGCGATGCTGCTCTTCCCGCTTATCCTACAAGTCTCAAGCATCCCAAGATAAGCCTGGTCTATGCTCAACCCCTTCTCGAGAAGTGTGCTGCTCCTCCTGCTTAAAACATCCTTCAGTCTCCCGGATTGCACTAATCCTTCAGCAACATCCTGTTTGAGAAGCGTTATTCCGGCTAAGGCTTCTGAAACTATTCTTTTTAACAAGTGTGTCCCGATAAGCCTTGAAGCCTCTCCGAAATCCATCCTCATTATCCTGAGAAGTGTTTCGATGCAATTGGCGTCAACCTTTTTAAATAAGGCTGCGATCTCACGGACAGCATCCTGCTCTTCCAACATGCTCAACCGGTTGAGCACCTCAGCCACGTCCCTGAACCCCCTGCTCCCCATATTACTGGAACTCCTCATACAGGATCTTCATGCTTATAGGCGGCGGGGGTCGGCCGCGGGGCGCCGAATCCGAATAACCCAAGGGAGTGAGTGAAACCGCCCTATATCCTTTAGGAGCGTTGAGAATCTCTTCAACCCGTCTCTCGTCAAAAGCGCCGATCCAGCATGTTGACAACCCTAGGCTTGTGGCAGCCAGCATAAGGTTCTCCATAGATGCGCCAACGTCCAGAATACTGTAGAGTTCAATCCCCCTCTTCCCGTATGCCGAAGCCTCTTCCAGCGAAACCAAGTACACTATCACGATGGGGGCTTGAGATATGAAAGTCTGGTTTAAAGCAGCCTCAGCGATCCGCCTTATCTTATCCTCATCCGTTACGACAACTATCCTGTAGGGATGTATGTCTCCCGCTGAGGGAGCCATGAGGGCTGCTTCAAGAACCCTGTTGACCAGTTCTTTAGGAACCGGTTTCTTTAAGAACGACCTCACGCTCCTCCTTTTCGAGATGCATTCAAACGTGTCCAACGCTTGAAGAAAATCTTACCGTTGAAGATAAGGTTTTCCATTAACAGGCCTACTCCAGTCTAAGAAAAAACCCCTCTTCCTATTAGTTTAGCCCGTTCTCCGGCTAGAGTATTGTTATGTTTCTTTCCGAGAAGCCGTTTTTAGACAAATAGTTGTAGACCTTCTGCCTGTGGTCGCCCTGAAGCATTATAACGTTATTCTTAACGGTTCCGCCGCATGCGCAGTAAGTTTTAAGCTTCTTAGCAAGGCCGGCTAAGTCCACCTCCTTCGGATCAATGCCTTCGACTATAGTCATCTGCTTGTTCCACCTCGTCACCTCAAGCCTTATTGTAATTATCTGCTCCTCCTTACTTAGCTCCTCGAAAATTTCCTTGTCGTCAAACGGCTTTATCCTTTCACCTAACGTTTCCTCTATCCCTACCATTTAGGCTTTGTTCGTAGAAAGATTCTCCAGGATGCTTAAAAACCTTTTCAACCCCGCGGATAAAAAAGAACCTTCAGGTTTCAACCCTAGCCTCCTCAGCTTTAAACTCGAACACGATGTCCCTTAGACTATCCGCAATCGCTTTTAAACGCTCCTTCAATGGGTAGTTCTTGTCAATATCCGCAATAACCTCCCACTCAGCCAGTTTACCTGGCACCAGGGTTGTTGAGCTCGTTGCCACGAGGTTTATTCCTGATGAAGCGAGCATGTTAGCAACCTTCGCCAATGAGCCTGGTTGATCAGATATTTTGAAAACTATTCTGACGAAGTTGCCGCCCTGCCGGGCGGGCATCAGCGTGAAAACGTTTCTCTCAGAATCATATGTTCCAACGGTCTCGGACTGCGGCCTAAGCCCCATAAGGTCTCTAACGGCTTGAGGAATAAGTATTCTACCCCTATCATCTATTTTAAGCAGGTATGTTTTCGGCATTCTTGCCTCCTCTTAGGAGGCTTGGGAAAAGCTTATAAACATGTGGGTCTCCAATGGAACATCATTCCCATGATATTCCCACTAAGGCCTATACGCCTAGACACGAACGAAAACCCGTTCGGCCCTTCTCCCAGGGCTATAAATGCCTATTTTAAGACGGCTATGCGTCTAAACAGGTATCCGGACTACGTTGAGTACAGAGAGTTTATCTCCAGCCGTCTAGGGCTAAAGCCACGGGAGGTTCTTCCAACACCAGGTAGCGACAGAGGGCTGCAGACCCTGCTGCAATGCTTGTCGAAAAACTACGCACGCATCGTAATCCCTTCACCAGCCTTCCTTATGTACACACGTTTCTCCAAGCCTTTCTTCAACAGAGTTGAGCAGCCTCCTTCTTGGCTTGGCAGGGGCTGGGATGCAGTCTTCAGCCTTTCAGGAAGCGACGCTGTCCTATTGTTAGGATCGCCAAACAATCCGACGGGGGAGGTTGTTGAAGAGAGCATTGTAAGAAGGTTTCTGGAGGAATTCGGGATGGTTATTGTGGATGAGGCCTATGTTGAGTACTACGGCAAAAGCTTCGTCTCACTTCTACGCGGCTTCAGCAATCTAGTGTTAGCCAGGACTTTTTCTAAAGCATACGGGTTAGCGGGCTTAAGATCCGGGTATCTTTTAGGTGAAAGCTCTGTTTTAAGAGAAGTTGAGAAAGCCATGGGGCCTTTCGATGTTCCAGCTCCGGCTGTGGAGGCTTCTAAGGCAGCTTTCGAGGATGAAAACTGGCTTAGAATGGTTGTTGAATCAACCTCCCTGAACAGGACCTACATGGTTGAAACGTTGAACAGGCTTGACGGCGTAAGGACGTGTGATTCCAAGGCGAATTACGTCCCGATCTATGTCGAAGAAGCTCGAAGAGTATTTGAGAAGCTTCTTGCCGAAAATATAAGGGTGCGTTTAGTGACACCTGAGTGGGGGGGAGTTGAGGAACCGTTTCTCAGAGTCACGGTTGGAACCATGGTTGAGCTGAAATGCTTCCTCGATGCTTTAGGGAGGATTCTGGCAAGTTGAGCAGTCAGGTTTTCCTAGTCCTTCCCAGCAAGGGGAGATTGTTCCAGCCTTCGCTTGATCTACTGGGTTCATCAGGCCTGATAACCTATTTCCCTAATGATCGGAGTTATCAAGCGATATCCCGTTTAAAAGGTCTTTCGATAGTGTTCAACCGCGCGGCAGATATTCCCAAGATGGTTGAAAACGGTGTTGTAGACCTAGGCATTACTGGTAGAGACCTTGTCAAGGAATCAGGCGTAGACGTTGAGGAGATCCTTCCACTCAACTATGGTCATGCTAAGCTAGTGCTCGCAGCACCCTCTTCAAGGTTCGGCGACCTGAATGACCTGCTTAAAAAAGAAAGCTTCAAGGTGGCGACAGAGTTTCCAAACATAGCGAGAAGCTTCTTTCAAAGCCTGAATGTTAACGCTGAAATCATAAGTGTTGAAGGAACCTCGGAGACAATGCCGAACCTCGGCCTATCCGACTGCATAGTCTCGGTGATGAGCACCGGCACAACGCTTCTAGTACACGGATTGAAGGTTCTTTCAACAATAATGGACTCGCAGGCAGTTCTAATAGGCAACAGGAACAGCCTTAAAAACCCTGAGAAGCACCCCATTATTGGAAGCATCATATCAATCATTCAAGCAACCCAGATGGCACAGGGAAAGAAGCTTTTAATGATGAATGTGCCTGAAGAATGTTTGAAGGAAGTTATTAGCTGCCTGCCCTGCATGAGCGGCCCAACGATCTCTAAAGTAGAGTCTCGGGAACCCATGTGGGAAGTTATCACCGTCGTGGATTCGGACAAGGTTTTCGAAGTGGTTTACAACGTTAAAAACAAGGGTGCACGGGATATTCTCGTTCTAAACATCGATAAGGTGATTATTTGATGAAGATAATTCCGTCTATAGACCTGATGGGTTCGAAGAGAGTTGAGGTAGTCAGCCATACGGTGGATAAGGCTCTTGAAGACTCCGACCCGGTTAAAATAGCAGCATACTGGGAGAAAGCAGGAGCACAAATGATTCACCTGGTTGACATAGATGCTGCCTTGAACACTGGGAGAAGTAACACTGGCATTATTAAGAAGGTTATTTGCTCAGTCTCGATACCGGTTCAAGTAGCAGGCGGAATCAGAAGTAGGAGGCAGGTTGAAGACTTTCTTTCATATGGAGCCTCAAGAATAGTTGTGAGGCTGAAGCCCTGCTCGATGGATGCTGCGGATGATTTCTCAGGCTTAGAGAAGATTGTTCTAGGAATAGACTATCTGGGGAGAAACATGTTTAGAGGCATCGGTAAGGAAAGCCTCACTATTAGGGAGGAGGAAGCAGTCAGCTGGGTCTTAAAGGTTGATGACGCAACAGGTTTGAAAGGAATCCTTCTAACCGATGTTGGGAGAGAAGGCTCGCTAGCAGGGTTGCGCAGTGAAACGCTTTCATTCCTATCCATGCTTAGGGAAACAGGCTTGGAGCTCATGTATGCTGGAGGAGTTTCTTCCCTAGAAGACATTTTGACTTTAAAAAAGACTGGGGTGGAGGGCGTGGTCGTCGGGAAAGCTTTATACAACGGGCTGATAAGCCTAGAGGAGTTAAGGAGGATCGTTTAGAATTGAATAGAACATCCATGGTTCGCAGAGAGACTGCTGAAACAGTAGTTGAGCTGGAGCTCACCTTGGATGGTGAAGGCTTGCACACTATAGAGACACCCTACCCCGTGTTCAACCATCTGCTCGGAAGCATGATCAGGTTCTCAGGCTTCAACCTTAGGCTCAAAGCTAGGAACATGGTTGAATGCGATGAGCACCATTTAATCGAGGATGTCGCAATAGCTTTAGGCGAGGCCTTAAGGAGGGCTCTCGGTGAGAAAAAAGGAGTGAATAGGTTCGGCTATTCTATTGTCCCTATGGACGAGGTGCTTGCATGTGTCTCATTAGACTTGAGTGGAAGACCGTTCTTCTCACACAACATGCGGTTTAACCAGACAATGATCGGCAACATGGGAACCAGCATGATTCCACACTTCTTCCGGAGCCTTTCAAACTCATCCGGCTCTACGCTTCACATCCTGATCTTTAGAAACGGTGATCCGCACCATTTGGCCGAAGCCGTTTTTAAAGCCGCGGGCCTTGCTTTCAAACAGGCGGTTATAGTAACGGGTTCAACAATCCCGAGTGAAAAGGGGGTCTTGTGAAAGAATGGGTTTAACCAAGAGGATAATTCCATGTCTTGACGTTTACGACGGTGTTGTAGTTAAAGGCGTCAAGTTTTCAAACCTTAAGAGAATAGGAGACCCCGCGGAGCTCGCTGTTAAATACATGGAGCAGTATGCCGACGAAATAGTTTTCCTAGATATTTCTGCCACCCCGGAGGAAAGGGAAACCATGGTGGAAGTGGTGAAGAGAACCGCTGAGAACCTTTTCATCCCCCTGACTGTTGGGGGAGGGGTTAGAAGCGTGGAGGATTTCGGTAAGCTTCTTAGAGCAGGCGCAGACAAGGTTTCAGTCAATACTGCAGCCGTCAAGGATAGGAGCCTGATTAGAAGGGCTAGCAGTATCTTTGGACAGCAATGCGTAGTTGTTGCTGTCGACGCTAAAAGAGTTGGGGAAGGATGGGAGGTGTATGTTAAAGCTGGAAAAGAGCCGACTGGGCTTGACGCGCTTGAATGGATTAAGACGTGTGAATACGAGGGTGCTGGCGAAATACTTTTAACAAGCATAGATGCGGACGGCACTAGACTGGGCTACGATGTCGAACTCTTGCAGGCGGCTAGGAGAAGCGTCAACATCCCTATAATAGCCTCGGGCGGAGCCGGCTCACTGCAACACGTTTACGAGGCCCTTACCAGAGGAGGTGCTGACGCTGCACTCATCGCCTCACTCCTACACTATGATCAGTACAGTGTTTTAGAAATTAAGAAATGGCTAAAGGAAAGAGGGGTTGAAGTAAGGCTTTGAACCTCGAGTATCTGGCTGAGCTTTTCGAAGTCGTGAAAAACAGGGTTCGAGAGAAGCCTAAGGAGTCTTACGTCGCGAGGATCGTTGAAGGAGGGATGGACAGGGTTCTCGGAAAATTCGGGGAGGAGGCTTTTGAATTTGCCTCAGCCGTCCAGGGTAACGGTGACAAGGTTGCGGAGGCAGCCGACCTTTTATTCCACTATCTCATTGTGTTGGCAGCATCCGGAGTAGAGCTTGATGAAGTTGTGAGAGAGCTTGAGAGAAGGCGTAGACACCGATGAAAAAAATACTGGTTCTTGATTGCGGGGTCGGAAACCTTGCAAGCATAAGCGCGTCCCTTAAGAAAGCAGGAGCAGACGTGAGAATCTCGTCAATAGTCCCTGAAGAGGGTTTCGACGGCCTAGTTATTCCAGGGGTTGGAAGCTATTCCGCCGCCTTTAAGAAGGTCGACGAGCAACGGGGAAGGATTAGGAGTATTGTGGAGAATGGTCGCCCAGTTCTCGGCGTATGCTTAGGCCTGCAACTAATGTTCAACGGAAGCGAAGAGGGAAAACAGGATGAAGAAGGCCTTGGGTTTTTCAGAGGATTTGTTAAAAAGATTCCTGTTAAAAGGCTTCCACACATAGGCTGGAACAGCTTAGAAACAGTCAGGAAATCAGTTATTCTGAACGGCTTAGAGAATGGGGCTTACATGTATTTTGTACACTCCTACGCTCCTTTGGATTATGATGAGGATGACGCTGTCGCTTACGCCAGCTACGGAGGCATAAGGTTCCCGGTTGCGTTCGAGAAGGGAAAAGTTTTCGGCGTGCAGTTCCATCCTGAGAAAAGCTGGCAGCCAGGTCTAAGAATCCTCAGAAACTTCCTAAGCCTCTGCGAGGGTGGGAAAAGTGTTTAAAACAAGCGTTAAGAAAACAAGGAGGATCATTTCCCAACTCAATTTTGAAAAAGGCTTGATCCCTGTGGTGGCGAGAAACTTTGACGGGGAAGTCCTGATGATAGCGTTCATGAATAAGAATGCTCTTTTAAAAACTCTTTCAACAGGCTTAATGCACTACTATTCTAGAAGAATGAAAAAAATATGGATGAAAGGGGGGGTATCGGGCTTTGTGCAGAAGGTTCTTGAGGTAAGGGTCAACTGTGAAAACAACAGCCTACTCTTCACGGTTAAGCAGGAGGGCCCCGGAGCGTGCCACATGGGCTATAAAACTTGTTTCTACAGGAAAATTCTTAATAGCGGTAGGTTTAAAAAGGTTGAGAAAAAGGTTTTCAACCCTAAGCGGGTATATAGGAAGTAGTGTTTAGGTTAGATAAACTGTAAACCTTAAGTATCGGCTACTGTTTATTCCTGTCTCGACTATGAGCGATGAACTGGTTCCCTACCTCAGCGAACTGCTCACAGTAGCCAAGCAGGTGTCTATGAAGAAGATTATTAGCGATGTTGTTTTGGCTGAGCAGCCCTTCATAGTCCTGAGAAACTGGCGTGAGAAGTTCGGGGTCTCTCAGAAAACGCTGGCTAGCAAAATGGGGATTTCAGCCTCAGTAATAAGCGACTACGAGACAGGCAGGAGGAGAAACCCGGGGATAGGATTTCTGAGAAACTACGTTCAAAACCTTGTTGAAAGCGATGCTGAAAGAGGCGGTGCACACCTGATAGACCTTCTGAAGACAGAGCCTATTCTTAAAGGAATAATTCTAGACATGAAAGAGTATTCCAAGCCTGTTTCAATGCGTAAGGTTGTTGAGGCGGTTGAGGGAAAGGTGGCAACTTTCCCCGATATGCTTGACGACTTTGTTTTCGGCCACACGGTTCTCGACAGCGTTAAAGCAATACTTTACTTCAAATGGTATGACTTGGTTAATGTTTTCGGATACACGAACATAAGGACGCTTGTCTTTACGAATGTTCAACACGGTAGAAGCCCCCTGGTCGGGATACATCTTTACCCGTTTAAGCCTAAGATGATTGTTCTCCACGGCCCTAAGGAACTTGACCCGGTTGCCACGGAGATAGCGAAGGTTGACGGGATAGTTGTAGCACTGTCAAAACTCGGCTCAACGAGAGAACTTATAGAAAGGCTTACGTCCCTAGGCTAAGCTTAAATAGCCCTTTAAGAAGAACTCTCAAGCTTTTGATGGTTTCCGAAATCCTGGTTAAAACGCTTGCGATAGTCACGCTGGCGGTAGCAACATATGTCTCGCGCTCCCTAAGCTTTTCCGGGGTCCTAGCCTCTATTTTAATAGGTGTAACAGTGCTCTTCCTAGGGGGTTGGGACTGCTTCATAGTAATGCTGGCTTTCCTCATCCTAGGCGTTGCGTCCACAAAGTATAGACGTAAAGACAAGGAGGCGGATGCTTTGACCCAGGAGAAGGGTGGGGTTAGAAGCTGGGTTAACGTTCTCGCAAACGGTGGGCCGGCGGCAATATCCATCATGCTTGAATACTTTTTCCGGATGGAGATATTTCTCGTCTTCTTCATCACCAGTGTTTGCTCAGCTGCAGCGGACACGCTGGCTACTGAACTAGGGCTGTTAAGCAGCTCTAAGCCAAGGCTTATAACAAACCTTAAGAGGAGTGTTGAGAAAGGGGTTTCAGGCGGAGTCACCCTGCTGGGCACTTTCGCAGGGTTTTCTGGAGCCCTGGCGATAGCGCTTGTCTCGCTTACACTCCAGCAGGCTAATGCTCCGGGCATCATTCCCAGGGCGAGTAATGTTCAAAGCCTATTCGTAGCATGCTCAATCGGCGGTTTCCTAGGGATGGTTGTGGACAGCCTGCTTGGAGCAACCGTCCAAGAAGCCTACTTTTCTAAGGCTGACAGCAGGCTCCATGAGAAGCCTGGAAAACAGGGAGAATACGTTTTAGTGAAAGGATTCAGGGGTTTTAACAATCACGTGGTAAACTTTGTCTCAAACATTATAGCGGGAATTCTGGGTATCACGATATATGTTTTCACCGCAGCACTATAAACAGGTTAATATTTATCTACTCACCCGGCGGCACGAATAGGGATGATCACGCTAATATACTTGACGCGCTATGCCCTACGTGATATTGCGAGTAAAAAGCTTAGGGCAGGCCTTACCGTGCTAGGTATTTCAATAGGCATAGCCTCCCTCGTCTCGCTTTTCATAGTTTCGCTCGGCATGCGTGCAAGGGTTGAGAGCGAGATAAACACCCTGTTAGGGTCATCAATAATAGTCAGAACCAGGAACAGCGAGCCCATGTCGATCTACGTGGTCCACTTGATAAGTAATATCACTGGCGTTGAAAGGGCTGTTCCAGTTATAATCGGCTCAGGCCTGGTTGAGTCGAGTAACGCTTTCATACTCGCCGTCCCCGTGGAGGAGATAAAAGCATTCCAGACGATCGTAAGCGGCTCAGGAGTCTCTTCTCCAAACGCTAGAGAATGCTTAATGCCGGAGGAGTCGGCCAAGAAGCTACGTGTTTCAGTCAACTCGACGGTGAGAATTGTAACATCATATGTGCAGGAGGGAGTGTCTTTCAAGGTTGTTGGGCTTTCAGAGATCGGTGGACTCTTCCAGGCTGCGCTTGCAGGGCCCGCGTCGGTTGTCGTGATGAGCCTTGAACAGGGAGAGAGGATCCTGAACAAGAGGGGGCTGGCAGACATGATCCTCGTGAGAGTCTATAATTCAAGCATCATGAGTAGTGTTGTCAACGCTATAAGGTCTACTTACCCGAGCCTCTCAGTTTCAACCGAGGAGGATGTGTTGAAGCAGAGCCAGGCTATTCTGGACACGATAGACGCAGTAATATTCACCATAAGCGCCATAAGCATAATAGTAGCCGGCGTTGGAACCATGAACACTATCACGATGAGCATAAGGGAGAAGATAAGGGAGATAGGTGTTTTGAAGTCAATAGGCGCTTCACCCCTACAGGTTCTCTACATTTTCCTAGTTGAAGGAATCATACTCGGCCTTTTAGGGGGATTATTCGGGTCAGCCCTCGGCATGGGCTTGGGCTACGTCATTGTCGTCTACATGCTCCCCAGGGTTTTCAGGTTCCAGATAAGCCTGCCGTTCATAATCAGCTGCGAGCCTGTGTTAAACGGCCTCGTCATCTCGGTTGCGGCGAGCTTCCTGAGCAGCGTGCTCCCCTCTTGGAACGCTTCCAGAATAAGGCCTGTAGAGGCTTTAAGATATGAGTAGCCCAGCCTTAGAATGCATAGATGTTTCTAAAACCTATATCATGGGTAGAGACATAGAGGTGAAGGCTTTAAGAAATGTTTCGCTAACAATACGGAGGGGGGATTTCGTTTCTATCGTCGGGCCCTCTGGCTCTGGGAAGTCTACACTGCTCCATATAGCTGGAACCTTGGATAAGCCTACTTCCGGAAGGGTTCTGGTTGACGGCGTGGACGTGACTAAGCTCAGCGAGAACGAGCTGGCCGTCTTCCGGAAGAACAAGATAGGGTTCGTCTTCCAGTTCTTCAACCTTCTCAGAAACCTTTCAGCCTTGGAGAACGTGACACTCCCGATGCTTCTTTCGAAAAGATACACCTTGAAAGAGGCCAGGTTGAAGGCTCTTTACTTGTTGAGGCTGGTAGGCTTCCCCGAAGACAGGTTGAGAAACCCTCCGAGCAGGCTTAGCGGAGGCCAGCAGCAGAAAGTGGCTATTGCGAGAGCCCTGGCTAACAATCCTGCCTACATACTTGCAGACGAGCCTACTGGCAACCTAGACGTCGCTTCATCGACAGAAATAGTATCGACCTTCAAGCTGCTGAACAGTTTTGGAAACACGATTATAATTGTGACCCATAACGTGGAGCTGGCCCGGGTTACTAATAGGATACTGTTTATGAAGGATGGTCAAGTTTTCGAGGAAGCACCTAGAAGCTTTCTGGAAGGCGTCCCGATGGATGATGAGACGATAAGGCTGAAGAAGCAGGTTCAACTAGACCTTTTAAAACTGGAGAGGGAGAATGTTGAAAGGCTTTTCAAAAACAGGGTTATATCGGGGGAAACCTATGAAAGAGCTTTAAAATCCATAGATGAGAAGGAGATGATAGTGAAGCAATGAGGCGCGCCCAAGCCCTCCTCCTAATACTAGTGGTGATGCTGCCCTCGGTGACCCCGGTTTCCCCGGAGGAAACCCTGGTCACTGTGAGTGAAACCCTCACCTATTTTCTAGATCTAAACCCGTTGACCGGGAATTCGACAACGGAATTCAAATCCACCTTGACGGTTAAAAACACGGGGGAGTCAAGCGTCCAGCACCGTTTCATTCAAAGGCTATTCGGGGTTGATGCTTCAAACCTAGCATTACCCTCGGAGGCACGTCTAATACGGTTTTCAGGAGACGCCTGCATAATCGAATGGGTTGTTAATGCTAATCCGGGTACACGAGTCTTCGAGGTTAGCGGCAAGCCTCTTCGGCTTCCGCTCACTGTTGAAGCAAGCCTAAGGGTAAACGGAGCGGTGCCAAACTATACTTCAGCATACGGAGTGTTCTTCGTAAAATCCAGAGAGGGTGATTCGGTGGAATGGGTGATAAGGGTTAAGAATAATAATCCTGTTCTCCTAGACCCGTTGACAAACGCTTCTTCAAAACCCCCATTATTCGTCTCAATAACGATGAGTATTCCACAAAAATATTTTAGGAATATTGTTTTCAACCCTCCTGTAAACATGACTAATCCTCTCGAGAAGGATTCGGTTTCATGGATACTCATACTTAGGGGAGAGGCGGAGATCAGGGTGGAAGCGCTTGTAGACGGGTTTGACGATTGGGGAACCATCCCGTTGACCACAGTATCGATCTCATCCTCCCCGATGGGAGAGTCCGTTAGAGAATCTATACTTTCACAGTTGAAAGGGCTGAACATGTCTATAAGCATGATGAACATGATTTTGACACCCATAGGAAACCTTACTGGTTTCACGAGCCTGATGAACAGAATGCTTGGAAACCTGAGCTACGGCTTGGAGACAACCGGTAATCAAACAATTATGATCGGCGAGGCGTTGAAAGCAATAGGCTTCGGACTCAGCTCGGCAGCATCCCAGCTTTCCCAGGCGGCTTCGCTACTATCAGTGATCGCTGAAAACGTTTCCAAGGTGGATTTCAACAGGCTTAAGAAAGGGTTGAACTCCTCTCGAGAGGCGGCTGGCTTAATCCTAAACGAAACCTATAGGATGATTGTCGACGCGAAACAGGGCCTCTTGGAGATTAACAATACTTTAACGGCGCTCAGAAACAATTTGACTAACCCTGACCAGATAAGCCTTTTGGAAAACGCTATCCGGAGGATAAACAGTCTGTACAGCCGTTTAAGCCTGGTTGAAAGCTATTTCGAATCAGCCGGGCCTCAACTTGACTACCTGTTCGAGAGCCTAGAATCCTTCGTAAACATGCTGGAGGAATATGGCTCCAGCATCGTGAAGATGAGCTCAGGCCTAAACCTAGGCCTCTCAGCCCTGTACCAAACATCCTCAGCACTATCCGAGATGGGATCAGCGTTGAAGCTTATCGGCGAGGCCAACATGATGATGGGAAGCAATCTGACCAGCGTTATCCCGATGCTTGAAACCGCCTCCTCTGGCTTAGAGAGTATTCAAAAAAGCCTAAGCGAGAACATGACGTCCCTGGTTAAGGTTTACGACGAGCTGAGCCTGATCCTCAGGCTGATAGAGTATAGTGAATCCAGAACTAGACTTCTTGCTCCAGAAAAACTAAACGGGGCGAATATTGTTTTTGAACCAGAGCTTGTTGAAGAAGACTTTCTAACTTTAAACAGGCTTGTTTTAATGAACGAAACCAGGATTGGGGTTAGACGTGTCGAGGTCGGTTACAACGGTAGTTTCGAGGGAGTTGTTTTAAACGGCTCCAGGTGCTCCGCAAACCTTAGCCTAATTGGGATACTTGTTTCAGGAAACAGCGTAGTCATAGAACCTTTCAGGTTTTACGACGAAGGCAATATTCTAACGCTCTGGAACGGGCAGGAAGTTAAACTACTCTTCTCTAAAGGCTCTGAGATAAGGATTAAAGTAGACTATTCTACGGCAAGCAGTCTTGGCGAGAGAAGCGAAGCATTAAGCTACTCTATAGTCCAGCCGACCTTCGGAAAAGGCATCGCTATAACAGTGAAGCCGGGTGAGACAAAGCCTCCTCTTAAAACAGGTTTAAACATTATTGCGATAGCACTATCTGTTTTAAGCATAATCATAACGATACTGCTCTTATACAGGCTTCGGAAAAGGGGGGAAGTAATAGTATCCTGAAATATTTTCCTCCAAGCCTTTCCAGGAAAGTTTATTTCCAACCTGTCTAAGCCTACAGCGCAGTGCGTAAGCCGTGCCTATAAAGGAAGTCGAGAAAATATGGTTTAACGGCAGACTCGTCGACTGGAGGGACGCTAAGATACATGTTCTGACACATGGTCTCCATTACGGCACAGGTGTCTTCGAGGGCATAAGGGCATATGAGACCGTTAACGGCACAGCCATCTTCAGGCTCACCGACCATTTAAAGAGGCTCTACCGCTCTGCGAAAATATACTTCATGGAGATACCGTTCACGCTCGACGAGCTTAGGGAAGCGTGTAAAGCAGTAGTCAGGGAGAATCTTCTCAAAAGCGCGTACATCAGGCCAATAGTCTTCAGAGGCTATGGAGAGATGGGTCTGTACCCTTTAAACTCCCCGGTGGATGTTGCTGTAGCAGCATGGTCTTGGGGGACATACTTGGGTGACGAGGGCATTAGAAACGGCATAAGGGTTAAGACATCGTCTTTCAGAAGAATCGATGTTAACACTATTCCGGCGGGGGTTAAGGCAACTGGACAATACATCAACAGTGTTCTAGCCAAGGTTGAAGCCAAGATGGCGGGGTACGATGAGGCGGTTATGCTTGACTCCCGCGGCATGGTTTCAGAGGGGAGTGGGGAAAACGTTTTCATGGTGAGGAACAACGTGGTTTATACTCCGTCAACCTCGTCAGGCATACTTGAGGGGATAACGAGGGACACCGTGTTCCACATTGTTGAAGACATGGGTTTGAAGGTTGTTGAAAGAGATCTTACAAGGGTTGATTTCTACTATGCTGACGAGGCATTCATGACTGGAACCGCTGCGGAAGTTGTGCCTGTGGTTGAGATGGATAATTACAAGATTGGCGACGGCAAGCCTGGCCCAGTCACCAGAAGAATACAGGTCGAGTTCTATAAGATAGTTAGAGGAGAATCTGGGAAATACTTACACTGGCTTGAGCCAGTTTAGGCTAACTCAGTTTTACCCGAGGCATGTTTAGCCTAAAAAAGATTAGTGTTCGAGATGCGCTAGGCCAACAATCTGTTTAACGCTGCTAAACCCTTTCAACGACAAGTATCTCCTGACGCCTTCCCCTATCTCGTTGAAAACTTTCAACCCTGATTGGCTGTGCGCTATTGCAGAACCCACTTGGACGGCTGTGGCGCCAGCTAGAATAAGCTCGACAGCACCCCTCCAATCATAGACTCCGCCGCACCCGACTACGGGTTTTTTAATCTTCTCATAGAGCTCGAATACTATTCTAACCGCCACCGGGTGAACAGCCTTCCCCGAAAGCCCCCCGTAAATGTTTGAGAGAATCGGCCTCATAGCGTTAACGTCAATAGCCATCCCCCTGACCGTGTTTATCGCCGTTATCGCGTCCGCACCAGCCTCAACAGCAGTCCTAGCGTTGGTGACAAAATCCGTAACGTTAGGACTTATCTTGACTAGAACAGGTTTACCGGTGGAGCCTCGGACGGCTTTAACAATCCCCCTGACCCTTGAAGCGTCAGCACCAACCTCAATCCCAAGGTTCTCCACATGGGGGCATGAAAGGTTCACCTCAAAACCGTCTGACACGTTGTCCAGCTCTTTAACCATCTCCTCCGCCTCATTCTCGTCAGAAGGCCCTATGCTAACTATCAAAGGTATTTCCAAACCCCTTCTTACAGATTCCAGTTCAACCCTATAGTTCGAGTAACCCGGGTTCGGCAGGCCCATCGCGTTCAGCAAGCCGTAACCCAAGTCGACGACGGTAGGGTTCTCGAAGCCCGTTCTCGGCCGGTATGTAACTGTTTTCGTGACAACTGCTCCGACATAAGGGTTGGTTGAGACAAGCCTTATCAGGCTTCCCGAAGACCCTAGTACGCCGGAAGCAACCATCAGCGGCGACCTGAGGACTAGGCCTGCAACCTCCACCTCGATGTTGGGATGCATACCGGTTTCAGCATGTTTCAAACTTTATTAACCTTGCCAATGCTCCGCGTGGCTACTCACTGTTCAGAAAAACTTTGGTAAGCCTGATTTCCAAGGATTTTTGAAGCCTGTTTTTTCTACGGGTGTTTTAATCCATATATTTTTCCAAAGCCTCTTGAAACCATTATCTCGTTGTCCTGGAAAACAAGCTCACCCCTGACCAGGGTTGCTTTAACCCTGCCCTTGAGAACCCTGTTTTTAAAGGGAGAATGCTTCGCCTTCGTGTAGAAATCCTCTGGATTAACCCGCCACTCCTCCTTGGGGTTGAAAACCGTCAGGTTGGCAACATTCCCCTCAACAATGCCTCCCAGCTTAGTGTCGCCAAGAAAGCCCGCAGGCCCCTTCGTCAACGCTTCCAAAACCCTATGGAGATTCAAAAAACCCCTGTTAACCATGTCTAAAAGAACTGGGAAAGCTGTTTCAAACCCAGGTATTCCGGATGGAACCTCGTCGTAAAGCGTCGCGCTCTTCTCCTCAACCGTGTGCGGAGCATGGTCTGTAGCAACAATCGGAATCTCCCCCTTGTTAAGGCTCTCAACCAGCATGCTTCTCTCCTCAGGGCTTCTAAGAGGAGGGTTAACCTTACAAATGCTCCCCATGGAAGACAGGTCTTCGTCACTAAGAGCCAGATGGTTCACGCTCACGTCGAACGTGAAACCGTTCACCCTGGCCTTTCTAATGCTCCTCACGCTTGTTAAATGAGTCGCGTGGGAACCGGGTTCTGAAAGCTTTCTGAAGAGGTCGAGGGCTGAAAGCTCAGCTTCCAGAGGCCTTATGAAGCCGTGTTTCTCAACACCCTTCAACTGCGCGGGGTATCTACTCCTGTTTTCCTTTACGACTGAAAGATCCTCTGGATGGAAGACTATTTTCCTCCCGGATTCCGCTACAGTCTTCAGCATCCCGGCTAACTCACCCCGTTCAGCTCCACAGTAATCCTCAGGGTAAAGCTTAACCCCTATTGCAACAGTGTTGAGAAGCTTTTCAAGCTCCCTCCTGTTTTCAGGCTTCCCGAAATAGAACCCGACGTCGACAACTATTTTATCACTGGCCTCCTCAATTTTCTCCATCATTCTGAGATGATTGTTGGTAGGGGGCTCAGTGTTAGGCATGTCAAGTACAAGGGTGAATCCCCCTGCGGCCGCGGCGCAAGTCCCCGTTAGGAAGTCCTCTTTATGCTTGAGCCTCATCCCCCTGAGATGCACGTGAATATCTATCAACCCTGGGACTATGATTAGCCTTCCAAAGTCAATCTTCTCGTCGTAAGAGGGAGCGTTAGCCTCCTTGCCGATGAAGACTATGTCTCCCCCGCTTACACCCACACACCCCTCTATGAAGTCACCCTCATGGTATATTCTGCCAGTTAGAATCCTGTCCAAGTGCGTCATTGAACTATTTCAATCCTCCTGCCAGCCTCGTCCCTCATGAATCTTCCGAAATCTGAGCCCAGGATTTTCTCACCGTTGAAAACCGGCCCGTCTACGCAGACCCTTAGCCCAAGAGGGTCGAGCACGCATGACCCGCAGACTCCCAGACCGCATTTAACAATTCTAACCAGTGAAACCTGGCAGGAAACACCGTGTTCAACGCACTTCTCAGCTATCTTAACCATCATTCTCTCAGGCCCGATCGTGAGAACGTTTTCGAAACGGTTTCTCGAAGCCACTTCCACGAAGAACTCTGGCAGGGTTCCCTTGAAGCCTTCACTCCCATCGTCAGTCGCCACCTGGAACCTTGCTCCCAGCTCCCTTAGTCTCTGCACATAGACTAGGCTCTCCCTATTCCTTGCCCCGACTAGGAAAAGCGTTTCAACACCCTTTCTAACAAGGCTCAGGTAGGCTGGTGTCAGGGACGCTGCCCCAGTTCCTCCCCCGACAAGCAGGTATCTTCCTGGGAGGCTGAGGTTGAAGCCATTGCCATAGGGGCCTCTCAGGAAAACCTTTTCACCAGGCTTGAGCGACGCTAGCCTGCTGGAAGTGAAACCCACTTTCTCTATTGTCAGGCAGAGTGTTTCACCCTCCGCAAGAGACGGCGTTATAGGTATCTCTCCGTCTCCAGGCCTCCAAACCATTAGGAATTGCCCCGGCGCTATTTTCAGTTCCTCACTAAGCTTGAGGACCAGAGTGTTAACCCTGCCAGTCTCGCTAATGTTGGAGGCAACGTTAGCCTCTAAATAATAGTGGGAAGCGTTCATGCCGCTATATCAAGCCCTCTTGAACCCTCTCCATTTCCGTGAGGATTAGGCTTAGAACAGCCATTCTCACAGGTATGCTGAAGTAAACCTGTTTGAAATATGCGGCGTAAGGTGTGTCGTCGACCTCGCTTGAAAGCTCCCAGACTCTTGGGAGAGGATGGAGTATCCTCAGCCCCCTGCTCGCCGGCTCAAGCGTTTTCAAAGTTATAGAGTAGCTTCCCTTCAGCGTCTCAGCCTCACCCCTATTGCTGAACCTCTCAACCTGAAGCCTGACAACGTAAAGTATGTCGAGCACGCTTATCAAGTCCTCAATCCTCTCGTAATGGTTGAGCTTAACACCCCTGTCATTCATCTCTTTAACGAAGACATCCTCAGGCATAAGCTCCCTCGGCGTTATCAGGTTAACCTCTCTGACTCCGAACAGGCTTAAACCTCTTATGAAGTCCTTAGCAGCCCTAGCATGCTTCACGTCGCCCATCACGCCGTAGTTCAACCCTTCAACCATGCCCTTCTCCTTGAAAACGGTGTAAAGGTCGATGAGTGCCTGAGTGGGATGGCGGCTCTGCCCCTCTCCAGCGTTTATCAACGGTTTCTTAGCAAGCTGGGCAAGCCTACGCATCACACCGTCTTCCCGGTGTCTCACAACTATTACGTCGCTATAGTTGTCAAGCATTCTAATAGTGTCTTCGAGGCTCTCACCCTTTTCAACAGACGTGCCCTCAGCGGAGGAGAAGCCTATAACGGATCCTCCGAGCCTATGCATCGCCGACTCGAAGCTGAGCCTTGTCCTCGTACTAGGCTCGAAGAAGGCTGCAGCCATGATTTTTCCCTCAAGCATCTTCGTCGGCGCCAGCCCAGCCTCCAGGAAGACATCCGCCTGCTTAAACAGGGTTTCAACGTCTCTCCTAGTGAACTCGGTTAAGTCTATCAGATCCCTGTTCCTCCACATTTCGAAAACCCTCCAAATATTTCATTATCCTCTCATATTCCAACTCTGATATAAGCTTGTCCTCGCGAAGTATTTTGAGAAAGCAGTCTATCCTTACAACTGAGTAAGCCGTAACCCCTGCTTCACTAAGCCTTTTAGCACCGTTTTGAAGCCTGTCTAGGAAGACGAGCGCGTAAACTACTCTTCCCCCTGAAGCACTTACCGATTTAACGGCGCCCATAATGCTTCCACCAGTTGTTAAAACATCGTCTACAACAACCACCCTGCTCCCGGCTTCAAGCTCTCCTTCAACAAGCCTCCCAGTCCCATGCATTCTTTCACCACTCCTAACGTAAACCATCGGCAAACCGGTTTTGAAAGATATTAGCGTTGCGATAGGTATGCCAGCGGTTTCAACACCCGCCACAACGTCGAAGCCCTCCCCGATCATCCTCATCCTGCCAATATAGGAGTCGACGAGCCTTTCGAAAAGCCTCGGCCTGGAAACCAGAGTCCTCAGATCAACATAGTAGGGGCTTAACCCTCCTGAAGTCAGCCTGAAATCTCCAGTTTTAAAGGCGCCAGCCCTGTAAATATCTTTAACAAGCTCTCTGAGCAAGGATTCTTCCATGCTCCCTTTTCACCTCCAATGCTTTTTCAACAGGGTTCAAGGAACCAGTTATGCTCCTTCCAATTATCTCGAAGTCAGCCCCGGCTGAAAGCCCAGCGCCGTAGGGTGCTCCCTGAACACCCACGCCCGGGGTCAGTATTAGAAGACTGCTTCCAGCCGTCTTCCTCACCTCCTCAACTATTCTGAGCCTTGTAGCTGGAGCAACAACCCCATCCGCCCCGTGTTTTAAAGCGGTTTGAACAAGCCCGCCTACAACAGGGTCTATGAAATCCCTTGAGCCAGGGTGGCTCATGCTCACCACGATTATCACCCCTTTAGAAAGCCGTTTAGCCTCCTTGAAAAGACCTTCTAAACCACCCTCGTACCCTATGAAGCCGTGCGAAATAATAGCGTCGAAACCCGCCTCGTAGAGAAGCCTGGAAGTAAGGCTGTTCACATGCGAAACGTCAGCCATCTTAACGTCCGATATGAACACGTAATCCTCGTTAAACCTTTTAACAAGCCTGCTGAGACTATTTAGACCGGTTGAAAGCATCGTTGGCAAACCTATCTTAATCCCAGCCACGTGTTCACAAAGGCTTTCACACAGTGCGCTTAGCCTGCTAACAGCCTCCTCACCATTATGCTCGTCGAAAGCCAACACTATTCTGCTTTCCTTCTCAAAAGCCTTCTCAAGGATTCTTCTTCTAAACCCGCTTTCCAACATCGTTCTTCACGCTTGACGCAGGCTTATTTTCTTTGCGGATAACCTTTAAATAGACGGTTTGGCAACCTTTCCTCCTCGAATAAATCTGTGACGAAAAACAAGTATGGGAGTAAGAAGGCTGTAATAGTTCTTGCAGACGGGACTGTTGTCCACGGGGAAGGCTTCGGCGCCGTAGGCGAGGTTGACGGCGAGTTCGTCTTCAACACTGGAATGGTTGGATACGTGGAGTCCATAACAGACCCATCTTACTGGGGTCAAATACTTATTCAAACCTATCCGTTAATAGGAAACTATGGTGTTAACCCTGAGGATTTCGAGTCGGACAGGCCTAAGATCAGGGGTTTCGTAGTCAGGGAGTGTATAGACACTCCCAGCCACCGTACCTCAGTGATGTCCCTGCCCGAATGGCTTGAGAAGGAATCCATACCGGGTATTTCAAGAGTTGACACGAGAATGCTGACTCAGAAGATAAGAGTCAAGGGGACTCAGCTAGGGATTTTAAAAGTGTATTATGATTATGAGAAAGTGGACATCGACGAGCTCGTGGAGAAAGCTAAGAAAGTTCAGGATCCTAACAGGAGAAACCTTGCTGCAGAAGTCTCCACCAGAAAGATTAAAGAGCATACTCCTTCTAAAGAGAACGGCTACACAATAGTTCTTCTAGATTTCGGCGTCAAGAAGTCGATCATACTAAACCTGCTGGAGCTGGGTTTCAAAGTAATCCAGGTTCCACATGATACTTCTTTGGAGAAAATCATGAGTTTTGAGCCTGATGGGGTTCTCGTTTCAAACGGGCCCGGAGACCCGGCAATACTCGACTATGCTTTCAAAAACGTTAAGGGGCTGATTGAATACAATCTTCCTGTCTTCGGAATATGTCTTGGGAACCAGTTGATCTCCCTAGCCCTTGGAGCAACAACTTACAAGTTGAAATTCGGCCACAGGGGCCAGAATCATCCGTCCATAGACCTTGAGACAGGCAGGGTTCTCATAACCAGCCAGAACCATGGTTTCGCAGTCAGCAAGGAGAGCCTCGGAGACTCAGGGCTGAAGATTACACACCTGAACGTAAACGACGGGACGGTGGAAGGTGTTGAAATGGATGATAAACCCGTGTTCGGCGTACAGTTCCACCCGGAGGCTTCACCAGGACCTTTTGACGCAAGAATATATTTCAAGAAGTTTCAGAATCTTGTTGAGAAAGAATAAAAACAGAAGTTGAATTGAAAATTCTCAGAATGCGCCTGTTCTTCCTTCAATAAGAGAACAAATCGGATAATGCATAATCTATTAGTTTATGCCTAACAACTATTATGATCCTGTTCTAATCCGTTGTCAAAGGTTCCAGGTTGAGACTACCCGGCAAGCTTGAGAAACCCAACCGCTGGACTCCAACACTCCTTTTAGTTCAAGAATGAATAGACCCTGTGATTCACATCGGGGAGTCGAATCCGAGGCCATTCTCCTGCTTCCTTTAATACTTCTACATGCTCTACATTTGATTCTGTAAGTTAGTATTCTCTCCAGCCTTAGACAAGAATCCCCTATATCCGGATATCTTAGCTGAAAAATGATGGATTAGCCAATCCCTTTTTCCGGCATTAATGACTGGAATGGCGTGAACCAAGACTAGAAGCTGCTTAAAACATCCATGTCTATCTTTTCATCGTAATACTATATTGAAAAGATTTATTGGCACATTGAATATCTCCCTGGTTCCTGGGAACGGTTTCGACACGCCGCGTGTCTTCAACTTGAAACTCGACGTTTCCACCACCATTTTTCTACACGTGTTTTCAGTTTCCACTAGGCTCTTGCTGTCTCAGCCTCTCCGTCTTCCTAAGCCTCACCTGCAGAATCCCGTTAACATACTTATTGTCCTCCAGTACAACGTTTTTCGGCACCCGTATTCTTTTTAGAAAGCCTTCCCCTCCCCTCACCTCCAACACGCCTCTAACAACTTTCACTTTAACCTCGTGTGCTGGGCCGGGCACCTTAGCCACAAACGTTACGTTTTCTTCCTCTTCAATAAGATCGTAGAACCATTCGCGCTCCCATAAAGTAGGAGCTTTCTGCTCCTTGAGAATCCTCTTAATCTCAATCACCCAGTATATTAAAGCCATGGTCGCAATGACACCGATGATAAAGCCCAGTACTCCACCTTTCATTTTGAAAAAGATGATTAAGAGTATGATTACGATGCCTATGATCACCGTCAGCAGCAAACCTCCCAGCTGCTCATCCCGTTTCATGAGCCGCTCCCCCGGCTAGCTCAACCGTCACATAGTGGAGCTCAACCACATCTTCGACGCGCACCAGGATCCCGATATTCATCTTTCCGTCAACTCTCCAAACGAATACTCTTTTAACCTGATGAGTATCACATAGCTCCAGGATCCTTTTGAGAGCCAGCTGAACCCCAGTCCAGTCATCATCGGAAATATATCTGGTGCTCCCGTAGTGGAAGGAGACATCTGGGTTGACAGCAGTTGGCGAGAGCACCATTAAGCCTGCCTCCTCGAAAACCTTTACCAGTCTAGAGACCCGTTCCTCCTCGCTCTCCTCAGGCGGTGGCGGCGGGGCTTCGACTCCCGCGACCCTGGATAGGAAAGCCCGGAAGCTTTCCGCAACCGTTGAGCCTAAGCCAACATAATATTCCCCGCTGAAGTCTGCACCCACGGTTGCGATGGTTCCAAGCTGGGTGACAACACCACCACCGGGCGCCGTATAAACAGGGATGAAGAACACGTCGTAGTCTCCAATCCTGTAGAAGATCTGGTTCCCAACCCGGGGGTTTCTCAGAAGGGTTTTCAACGCGGCGTAATCCGGGTTTCGATCCAACGCCTCGTTTATAGCAGTCGGCCCCAAGAGCTTGGTCTCTGATTCAAGAGGCACCTTGAAGAAAAACATCTCACCTGTATGCGGGTAGTCGTTTCTAACCACCATGTATCCGGCGAGGTTTTCCCCTAGTGCTCCACGCAGCTCTAGCGACAGTATTCCTACAAACTCTAGCTCTTTGAAGCCATGGGGCTGGGCGATGATGTAATAAGTGTCTAGACCGCTTGGTACTATGTAGAACTCCTTGGCCGCGATGAAAGCTGAGGCGTCTGTGACATGGTAAAAATTATACATGGCGATCCTCCACTCGAAGAGTTCTTCAGGATACCTGATCTGGGTCTTTAACCATTCGGGCACGCTTGTTGAAACGTATTCGCCGTAGACTGTTTTAAACATCTGGCTGAAAAAGTCTTCACCGGTAATTATCAGCTGAATCTCCCCGTGGTAAATATCTATCAAAGCGTACCCTACAAGCCTCCCAAAGTGGTTTCCACGGCTCCACGGCACTTTCCCGGCGTCCAGAAAAACCATGAGAGGCATTATCCAGAATGTTTGCTCACCATCGGTCACCGGCCATATGTCTATTCGGCGACCCCCGATTTCGTATATGAAATAGGGGAACAGTAGCTGCATCCGTTCGAAGACATCCCTATACCTGAGAACCCGCATGGTTGTTGCAGGATAGGAAAGCAGGAAGTTAGGCTCGAAAACCCAGCTTAGAGGTGGGGGGATTTCTACTCCTCCTCTGCCATCGTAGAAATAGCCACCTACTTCGTCGCTAACCGTTCTTCCAACCGGGTATGCAACCCATGTTTCCTGGAAGAGCCCTCCCTCCCCGTAGTAGATTCTCCTCTGGGGAAAGAACCTAGCGGCGTCGACGATTCTTCCAGTGTGAGCGTCAAGCATGAGGAAGCCGCTGGGCACATGCGTGTAGACGAAGTGCATGG
Organism: Candidatus Brockarchaeota archaeon; assembly: GCA_017601225.1. Classification (GTDB taxonomy): domain Archaea; phylum Thermoproteota; class EX4484-205; order EX4484-205; family JAAOZP01; genus JAAOZP01. Next base: position 91,415 of record JAFNIX010000002.1, read on the forward strand.
CATACCACCGGTCTTCCGGCCTGACTGTTTGAGGCAGAATGAGGTCCATTGAAGCACTCCAGTAGAGCGTCCCGTTGAAGCGGAGAATATCCGCGTCTGCGAAATCAATATAGGGGATTAAACCTATCTCTGGCCTCAGCTTGTCAAACGAGGCCTGCTGATCCCAGAGGCGTACTTTTTCCAAGAGCCCTCTGTTTTTCCTAACATAGTCATCGATCTGGCTTGGAGGGATGGATGATAAGCCGAACTCATATGGTACTTCAACGATCTTATCCAGCTCTGCGAGATGCCTGTTCACGGAAATCGCTTGAGAAACATATGGGCCAAGCATCTCAAGTTTCCTTACGTTTGCAATCGTATTGTTGAAAACCATCATGGAGCCGACGGCTAGGCCGATTGCGAGAAGAACGCCTAGGCGAAGATATGCTTGCCGGCTATGTGAACCCGGGTGGAGTCCAGCCTCCTTACTCTTGTCCAGTATGGCGAAGAAGGCTAGAGCAATACTGGCGGCGGCAAGCCCCAGAATCAGATACCTAGTGTTGTAATCAATAAATGGGGTGAAGAAGCTGGTGAACGTGAGCCATGAAACGACGACCGCGGCCAAGGCCTGCATGGTTGACACGAGTCTTCTCGGGCCCGGCATGCTTAAGCCCAACACGTAGGCTGCGAAAAGGGGTGCAGCCACGCGGATAATGTGAGTTGCCGCGAAAAGTATCAGGCGTATCCAGAGTGAGCGGAGCAGTGGTGGGGCTAGAAGAGTCAGAATTGGGATTAAGGGTATAACGTTATCCTCAGCATAACTCTTGTCCAGCGGGGGGGTTGAGAAGGGAAGGCTGAACAACCGGGGGAATGCTTCAAAATTTGGGTTCCAGCCCATTATTACAGCGTTTAAAGACATGCCGAATATCACGTTTGTGAAGAAGATCGTTCCAACCAGCACTTTAGTAACCTGCCACATTAGGAACTTGAGAAGCGGCATTTTGAAGCTTTCGAAGTCGGGCAGCACTGGGGGGCCGGTTTCACCCGTGCCTATTGAACGGGCTAGCTTAACAATGAGCTTAATAATCCACCATGTTACGGATCTCCTGTTTTTAAAATCCACCCTGAACAGGGCTATGGTAGAGAGAACAAGCCCACCCAGAAAGCTGAAAAACAATGGTTTAAAGTATAGGTTTCCAAATTCCGATAGATTAAGCCAGAAAACCACGATTTCACGGCCTAGTAGACCAAGGAGGACTGAAACAACCACTAGTATTACCAATAGCCTGTATGTGAAACGCATTTAACGTAAACCACTCCGCACCACCATATTTAAACTTTTTACGGTAAACGTCCCCACGTTTTCTCATAGCCATAGGGACAAGTATTTCGCGCAAATATGGATCGTGGGGAAAGCTTTTGAGAAAGAGTTGGACACAGCATATTCACGTAAAGAGAATCGATATTGAAGAAAAAAGGCGCATATTCGCAATCATGAGAGAAAAATCAATAAGGCTTAAGCGTTATTACAACCTGGTTGTTAAACCCATCTCAGCGAACAATGGCTCAGCATAAGCCTTTCAACAGCATTATTAACCATCTGCTCGTCCACCATGCAGTAGTGCACATCAGATGTTAAGGCTTCATAAGATAGCGCTCCCAGCCAAAAGAATAACTAGGATTGCAGCAGTATGCAATATTCCTACTATGGCTGAAAATTCTCTCGGCGAAACATTTCTTATTAAAGCAAGTAATGAAACACCGATTTCTGTTGGGAGAGGAGAAGCAATGAAGAGGCAGGCTGAGAACCCGAGAAGGATTTTTCCAACCCGGCTTGGCATAGTTTTCCCAGCAGCCTTAACAAATCTCTCCTTTGAAAGCTTTTGAACCTCAACGCTGAAAACATGTCTTACAAAATAAAATATGGTGAGGTCGCCTAGCAAGGCGCCGAAACCAGCGGTGAGCCAAGCGGAAAGCAGGCTGTGTTCTTCAGCAAGGATCAGCAATATGGAGGCTGCCGGTGCAGCCGTGAAGGAGTAAGCGTATAGAAAACCTGCTAAAAATGTTCCGAAATATCCTAGGCTAATCAGCATGTCGTGAAGGGGAGCATAAGATCTTTCCGCGAACAGGGCAAATGCTATCACATAGCTCAAAACGAGCAGTAGAAGCTTGGGATACTTTACTCTAGATCGAATATATCCGGAGCCCCGGCTTAAAATGTGCCACTCACCTCAAGATTTCCATTATGATTCGCCTATAAATATTTTTCTTTGGCAGACTAAGAGCCGAATTTCTCCACAGCATATAGCTTGTCTTCCAAGTAACAGTAATGGTGGAAACAAGTTTTCCAAAAAGTAATAGTCTTAAAAACCGATACGACTTTATCGGCCAGCTCCCTTTCAATAATACTCACGAATTCATTGACAGAATTTTCATAATCCGCTCTACTTACCGTGTGCTGGACACGTACCATGAAACACCTTCTTAAGTCTAATAAAGCTGTCGTTAGCCATCCCCTATTTCAAAAATACCTGAAGGGTTTGAAACATATGGAAGGTTAAAATGCTTAGAATACGACTTAGACCCGCACTAATGTAAAAACCTTATGTTTCAAAACAGGCAAAGGTTTAAGTTAAGAATAATGACTTTAGTTCTATGGAAGGCGAAATCCCCGGCCTGATTAGCGGGACGCAGATACATGTTGTTGGAAAAGATCCTGTCGTCAGTTTCGCAGCCGAAGAGCTGTCCCGATATCTTGAAAAAATGACGGGTTTGAAACATCATGTGGAAAAAATAGATGTCTATAGGGGTGAAGAGGGTATTTGCTTGGGTCTGCCGAAAGACCTTATGCTTAGCGGTGTTAACCTCGCCGTCAGCGAAGACGAGGTGAGGGACACGATAATCCTGAAGACGGTGGGGCGATGCTTATTTATTTCCGGTTCCAACCCTAGGAGCATCCTATTCGCCTCATACTACTATTTGAAGCTGCACGGGGCGGAATGGCTATGGCCGGGTGAAGATGGAGAAGTGTTGCCCAGAATTAAGAATGCAAGGATAGACGGCTTCGACATTAAGGAAACGGCTTCATATGACCATCGGGGCGTATGTATTGAAGGGGCTGTAACACCTGAGATGGTTATAGACTTCGTAGACTGGATGGCTAAGCAGAGACTCAACGAGTTCTTCCTACAGTTCAAAACGTCGCGCTATTTCTACAACAGGTATTACGCTAGAAAATACAATCCGATGGCGGAACCCTCTCCAGAGCTGTCTGTGGAGGAGGCTCTAAGACAGGATGATAGAATAATAGCGGAGTTGAAGAAAAGAGGCATGGTTGTAGAACGCGTAGGCCACGGTTGGACATGCGAGTCAATCGGCATTCAAGGCCTCGGATGGGATCCTGAAAAAGACCCTGTTAAGGATGAGCAAAGACAGCTTCTGGCCCTAGTAAACGGGAGAAGGGAGCTGTTCGGCGGGATTGCGGTTAACACGGAGCTATGCTACTCGAACCCGAAGGCGTTTCAGACGATCGTCGACCATGTTGTTCAATACGCCTTGGAACATCCTGAGGTGGACATACTTCACTTCTGGCTCTCAGACGGAATGAACAATCACTGTGAATGCCCAGAATGCCGGGAAATGTCTCCGTCCGACTGGTATTCTAAGCTTGTAAACGCTGTGTCACACAGGCTTGGAGAATTAAACTGTAAGACGAGGATCGTATTCCTATGCTATTCAAACACCCTATGGGCTCCAACCAAGGAGTTTGTCGACAATAAGTATGGGAACACAATCTTCATGTTCGCGCCAATAAGCCGTTGCTATCTTCATCCTCTCGCCGACGAGAAATGTTCAGAACAATACTCCCTTACAGAGCCTCCGAGGAACAGAATAGTTCCGCCTAGGACAAACCGTGAGTTCATCCAGCTGCTCAGGGCCTGGCAGAAAACGTTGAAGTCAGACAGCTTTCTGTTCGACTACCACTTCTGGTTCGCATACGGCTTCGACTTCCTGAAAGGAGATATTGGAAAAATCCTGTGGCAAGACCTGCGTGATCTGGATAAAATCGGGTTAAACGGTCTACTTTCCTGTCAAACCCTGCGTGCCTTCTACCCGACGGGGGTTAACATGAAGATACTTGCTGAAACGCTTTGGAATAAAAACGCCAGTCTAGAGGACGTGAAGAAAAACTATCTTCAAGCAGCGTTCGGCAGTTCAGCGGAATTCGTTTCAGAATACTTGGAGAAGATCTATTCGTTTATCGATACAAGCAACTATGAGCACAGGGAATACTTGTCGAAACCGGAAAACTTGGAGAAACTGCTTGAGTTCGTTAAAAAGAGTAGAAAACAGATTGAGAAAATCGCGCAGAACAGTGATGAACCGGTTCAAAAAAGGTCCGCTACCATTCTCCTCCACCACAATACTTTCATCACGCTTGTTCTCGAGGCTATTGAACAGTATGTTCAGGAAAACTATGGGAAGGCGCTTGAATCAATGAGGAAAGCGTTAAACCATTTCCTGTCAACCGAAGACGAGTTTGTTAAGATCGTCGACGTATTCATAGTAAGTCTAGTAATAAACCGGCTTTCCTCAGCAATCCAGTCTAAGAAACTATTCACATAGGGCCTGTATCAAAAAGTTAACGGATTAATCCATCCTGTCGCTTTTTATCCCAATATAATCCTTTCTGAATCAGCTCATCCAACAGTTTTAACAATCTAATCCTAAGATTTGCATTTTCTTTTTTGGATTGAAGTGGAAACGAAAAAAGTATATGCTGGGAGTCCTTTCTTAAGGGGATAGTAGAGTATAAATCGCATCTTAGGAGATTACTCAATAGAACACGTAATGGAAGGATAAACTTCCCCTATCGCTGAGATCGGGTCAGGGCGCGAGCTAACGCTTATAAGCTCCATGATGAAAAAACTACGACGATCCCATGGAATGCAGATCCCTAGTGTCTCTCGCCTCGATCCTGTTAGTACTCTCGGTTAGCTTCTCCACGTCTTTCTCCCAGAAGCCCTTTACCGTCAAAAAGGCGATGCTGACGATCTATAGGGATGGGAACGTTTGCGTTGAGGTGGAACTCTCCATCGATGAATCAGAATTTTCAATCATGCTCCCGCTCCTAACATCCTCGGACAAGGTCTGGGAGATCATTGTTCTCAACGGAACAGGTGTCCTGCTGGACTACGAGCTAAACGATTACAATATAACCATATACTCCCTAGGTTCCACAGACTTGACGCTTGAGTACTACACCTCCGCCCTTACCTTTAAGGAAGCTGACCTCTGGACCATCAAGTTCAGCTCACCATTCGAGCTTACAGTGGAGTTTCCGGTGAATGCAACAATCATCTACTTCAACAGGGTTCCCTCCGCCATAAGAACCAAGGACGGGGTAATCTCCCTCGATCTTCAACCGGGGGAATGGGAGATCAGCTATCATATTCCGATAGCATCGTCCCAGCCCCCTACCCCTGGTTCACAGTCTGACCAAAAAACCACACAACCCTTGCCTATTTTGCAGACAGGCATAATCGTCATCGCTGTCTCCGTATCCGCTTTAGTTATAGCCTTTGCCGTTATCAAGGGTAAGAAGGGGTTTAGGGGGCTAAGCGGTGAGGAGGCCGAGATAGTGCAGTACCTAATGGAAAGGGGAGGAAGGGCCCTTGAGGCCGAGCTCAGGGAAAGATTTCCCTACATACCTAGGACAAGCATGTGGCGCATGATAAGGCGCCTGGAGAAAAAGGGCATCGTCAGCGTGAGGAAGGTAGGTCTACAAAACGTCGTTGAGCTCAAGTAGGAAAAGGCGATTAATTTACTGACCATTCTAAGGATCGACTAATCTGAGGACCCGAAAAATGCCTTTTTCTCAACGTTTCTGGCACTGAAACGCCGCGTTTCAAAGTATTCCTTAAGTACGATTTCTTTTCATCAGGTACCAGGTGATGCGAGATGGCGTGGAAAAAGGCGATCTATGCACCTGTGATATGCGTGCTGATGATACTATCCTTAACCCCTGTTGCAATACCCCTGTCTCCGAACCCCGAAGAATCTGGCAACCTGGCTGAAAAGGCTGGAAGGATACTCTCCGTAACGGAATCGGCTAAGAATGCAGTACAGAGGCTGATAACCTATGTTGAAGAAAACGAGACCGCAACAGCCCTCATTGAGAAAATGGGTTTAATGGATGATTTTGAAGGCAACATAACGCGATTTGAAGATGGTGTTTCAATCCTTGAGGATGCACGTGGTTCCTTCGAGAAAGGAAACTATGAGGATGCCATATCTAAAGCGATGGAGGTGCTAGCGATATTCAGGGAAGTCTTTAGAAACATCAACAGGATCCTCTGCTCCGCGAAAATCAAAAGTCACGAGATCATGGATGGACAGGGCCTCATCGTAGCCATGAACACGGCTTTAAACAGGGTCGAGAGGCTGGAAAAGCTTGCAGAAGCCCTTAATGAAAAAGGCGTTGATGTGAGCGACGTTATGGGGCTATTGAATCAAGCCAGAGGAAAATTAAACATCGATGAGGCGAGGAAGCTAATCGAACAAGGAGACGTCTCAACCGTCGCGCGCAACCTTGCAGAGGCCAACAGGCTCATCGCAGAGGCTTCGCGCATACTGAATGCAAAAAACAGGAGACTAATCGCCGAGAGGATAAAGCAATACCTTGAGCGCTTGCGAGCCAAGGTTAGGGAAAGGCTCCGGGAGATGGGCGTTACCGAGGAGGAGCTCTTTAGAGGTTGGAACTTCGAGGAGTTCTGGAGCACGCAGTGGGAAGCGTTAGAGAGGATCCGAAGCCGCATAGAGGAGAGGAGATTCAACGATATACTATCCGATTTGAGGGAGCTCGGGAGGAAAATCAACGAGTTCAGACACGAGTTAGAATTTAGAATTCAGCAGCGTAAGGGTACGCCTGGACCTAAACAAGGGAATAAGCCCTAGCTAAGTGAACAGGGATCCTTCCCCCTCTCCCATGCTACACCTTACCCAAGCCCCCTTGCTCAAAAATTTAGGTGGGAAATATTATATTTTTACCATTTACTTTCTAACCGTACTCCTATGGATGATAATACTCGGTTTAGCGCGCGCCAATGTAATAAACCTCTCCGAAATCCTCGAATAACATATAAACAGGAAGACTGAATAAGGAGTAATATTGTTCGGCCAACGTATGCTTTTTTATCTAATCAATAATCCTTTCTGTATCAGCTCAGCCATGAGTTTCTCAACAGCATCATATACCATCTTCTCATTACAGCGCCGGTGCAAACAAGTTTCCCAGAAGCAAATAAAAGTATAACTACGTCTGGATCATGCATCCTATATATTAGGTTAGTGTCTTTCTATTATTCTTATGCGTTTACGAGTTACTATTATTAGTTTACCTGTATGCTTTGACAAGTCCAATTCTTGAATCAGCTTATTCATCGCTCTTATTAGTTCGACTGGTGTCGGCGGCTTATGCGTAATAGTATTACTGTCAGCATCCCCTTGTATAGCTTGTGATAGATGTATCCGAAGTCCTTGTCAAAAGTCACTATGATAAGCTTCTTACTTACTGCATACTCGGCTACAACAGTGTCCTTTGCTCCTTTAAGCCCTACGTCGCTAAGCCTGTAGGCGGTAAATCCTGCAAGCCTAATGGCGTCTCTAAGCGATACTGGAAGGTTTTCGTCAATAAGGAAAGCAGGCTTACTCGAGTGCAAGCAGTATCTCTTTCTCCGTCAGCCTAGCTGCATAAAGCAAAGCAGCCTTAACATCCTCTAAGGAAAGCTCAGGGTACTCTTTAACTATTTCTTCAGGCCTCATTCCGTTTGCCACGAGCTCAAGTATCAAGGCCACCGGGATCCTAGTACCCTTAATAACTGGTTTACCACCCAGCTTCTCCACGTCGACTTCAATCCTTTCGAGTAAAGGCTCAGCCATTCTTTAACCCGATCCTTCTATACTGGCTTAACTACTTAAACCTTTCAAATGAAGACCTTTTATTACAGTTGAACTAGATGTAGGAAGATAATTTAAGAAAATAGGCATGATAAGAATCACCATATCTAGAGAGCCAAGAATCCCTTAGAAATTGTTCTTTATGATTTCTTTAAAAGGAAGACTCTCCGGAGTCTTCTTCGGCATGCTCGTCTTCCATCACAAGACTAGGAAAAACATACTTTGGGTTTATCATTACTCCAGCACTAATCATATACGCCTTTGTCCTCCTAGTTTTAACACGAACCTGAAGAAATTGCGTAAATCAGTCATATCAATAGTTCATAAAGGGTAGTGTGTGCTTGCTTTGAAAACTAAAAGGGCAGGCGGTAGGATTCAGAGCTAAGCTTGTAAGCCTGACGCGGTTTCTGTTAAGGGAACGCCACTAGGATTGGTAGCAATATCGTCAAGACAGTTAGGAAGTAGAGTTAGATTTTAGATAAAGACAATATTACAAGAAATTGTTCTCCTATTGACGAGAGGTGTAACACTCTGTAAGAGGACTGTTTTCTCCTTTTTAAGAATGCTATCGTTACAACTATGACGAGTAGGATTACCATGGTTATTGCTCCCACGGTAGTCAGGTTAGTTTCAGCCTTCCAAGCTGCTGTTAGACTAAGTGGCCCCGTTACGCGCGCACTCTTATTCTTCCTTATAGTAGGAACACATTAGAAGAAGCAAGGTTATGATATCAGGCGTTTTCAGAAAAACTTTATCTAAAACCTCTGCCTTTCCTATCTAAAAATATGGTTAAACGCTCTTGGCTGGGGGGCCTGCTTGTTTTACTTTTCACAGTAATGCTCGCTTTGCTTTCGACTAGTTTAAATTCTCCACTACGCGGCCCCTTGGTCTCAGCAGCTCCATCGTCCTACTTTTGGAGCAGCCTAAGCAGGAATACGGTGGCGGTAACCTATTCTGTTGACGAGAGGACATGGTACGGTGGAACAGACTATCTACACGTTAAGGCTAGTGGACAAGGCGTGTACGGCGACACCAAGACAGCTATAGCGACAGTAACAATACCCGCTGGTTTCTCGGCAGGAATCTATGTTTGCGGCGACGATCGTAACCCTGTTCCCAACGGATGGACTGTTCAGGAGAAGTATCTAAGGCTAGAGGTTGACGGGGTCAGGGTCTACGAGCTGGGTAAAGAATACTGGTGGGCGAAATGCTACTCTAAGGCTGCAACCCTATGCTCAGGTACGCACGAGGTTAAGCTGACAATAGGCATCACGGTTAAGGTTTCCTCAAACTTTGAGGAACGCGACCTGCATTGGGCTTCGATGGACATAAGGCTTGAGGGAAGCGGAACGATAACGGCTGAATCCCATACCGCTGAGGCGACCCTAGATGGGAGTGTAACGCACGTCTTCACTTTCATGCTTCCCCAGGCATCTGGCGTGAGAAACATGAGTTGGACGGCTAGGTGGAACGGGCTTGAGGAAACTGGCTGCGGAGTCCCGGGAAGCATGCAGAAAGCAGTGTTCTCAGGGGTTAACAGGGGCAGCTGGGTTTTCACAAGCCCGGTCGTAATCAGGGTTGGCGAGTCTGTCCCGTTGGTAAGCGTTGGAGACGGTTACGCTATCGACGCTGTCTACGATGAGGGCTCGGGGGAAACTGGAATCCGTAGGATCGCTGTAGCCATTAGTAATGGTGACGAGGCAGGGTTTACCTCAGCAAGATATCTCGTAACCGAGATTAAGCGTGAAACAAGGGTCGTGGGTGGGACACTGATAGGCTCCGCAATATGGGCGAACAGCGGTTCAACCATCGTGTTCAACCAGACTGTAAGCTACTATGCTTCAAACGGCTGGGTTACTGAGAGGATTAGGGGAGGTGTTGAAACAGGCTCAGGCGTAGTGAAGGCTTTCCAAGAGCTTAATGTTTCTAGAAAAGTTGGTTTCTCCTCGAAGAACAGGAATGATGAGCTCGAACTGACGGTAAGGATTCCTCTGCTAACCATGGTTTTCACCCACATCGTAGTCTCAGCTGAGAGGAACGGTGACAATGTTAATGTTAGGGCCTTCTGGGCCCACGATAACAGCCCCATAGCAGGGTTAAGGGTAAAGTGTTTCGAAACAGACCAGAGCGGAGTAACCGATCTGAACGGCAGGGTCTCGTTCAGAATAGCCGGCTCAGGATTCGAAGCAACCATCTACCCCTCTGAAGGAAGAAACGGGATAACCGTTTACGAGAAGGCGAGGGTAAGGCTATGAGCAAACATAATAGGCTTAGCGGTTTCTTAAACCTTGCGAAGGCTTGGCCGATATGTCTGGTTAACGCTGCGACAGCATACTTCACGATAGTCGGCTTGCTTCTCCTCTTAACACCCGATATCGCTGAGCTAATAGTCAACGGCGTTCCAACGAGTAGGCTGATTCTAACCACGGCTGTTGCATTCGTTTTCCTTAATATGCTTCTCGTGTTAACCTACGCTGCATCACTCTTCACCGTTAAGCGTGAGAGCATGATGGATGGCTTTAGGAGGAATGGCGGAAGGCTGATCAAGGGGCTCCTGCTTCTCTCGCTCTCCAGCCTTATCTGCCTAGCCTTAATCGTCTTCGCCGGCTATAGTGCTGTTTCCCCGGCAAGCCTTTCCCAGGACGCGTTTAAACTTCTAGCGATGAACTATGGAGCAGGATTAGCAGTCTCGATCCTACATGCTCTTCCACTGGTCTGGCTGGTGAAATCTTTAGCAGGCGAAAAAATACGGATGGGGCTGGGCAGGTTCCTCTCCCTGGTGGTGTTGGTCTTCCTGATGCTCGTTGCCCTCTCATCATACGGTTTCCTGGGGCTGTTCACAGACTCCGTGCTTATTCCAACGGCTGTAAGCCTCATTGTTCATGCTGGCTGGGGGAAGGCTGAGGACAGGGGGAGCAGTCTCTCCCGGCTTAAGAGGAGGAGCACGGGGAGGGCGGTGATTGGAATCATTCTAAGCATGCTTGTTCTAAGCACCGGAACCCCTTTCAACAGCATCCTGCTCAGCCTGGGTGAGGAGTCGAGCTTCAGCGAAGACGGGTTGAAAAGCCTTGTCTCAAGGGCTGTTGCAGAAGGCTGGAGTAATGGGGAGCTTGCCTCAGCGATAAGAAGCAACCCGGGGCTAAGCATGCTTTCAACCTACGACCTTAGCAGCATAACTATTGAGAGGGATGATGCTGGAAGCGTCAAGGTTACAATACCGCTCACCGCCTCAGGCTACGGAATATATAGGAAAACAGGCAATAAGACCACGGTTTACGACGTTTACGCTCAAACCGGTTCAAGCGAGCTAGTTATAGGCGATAAGCGCTACGTCCTAGCCGGCTACAGGAGCAGCGGGGAAACCTACGGCCCGTTTGAAAACCTCGATGACGCGCTGGCCATGGAGAATGAGGCTAAGGCTTACGCTAACGCCACGAGGATCACTTCCAACACTGTTCTGAAGACTGAGACCAGGGAGGCGGCAAGGGTTGAGACCAAGTACGCTGTCGTCCCAACAGTCAGGGTAGTGAAGTATGAGGTGCTGGGAGAGTTTGAAACCTATGAGGCTGCTCAAAGCTACCTCAGCCTCTACCCGGGACTTCTGTGGACAGCGGAGGTGAAGACTCTTGAGAAGCAGGTCTGGGTACACTCCTACAGGCTTGAATTCCTCGAGGAGACAACCAGCTATTACAGGGCTTTGATGATGAGCAGGGACGGCTATGTTGCGGAGGAGGTTAGGAGCCTTGTGACTGTCTACGTTTTCGACAGGTGCAGCCCGCTCGGGAGGCTGATGGTCCTCGACAGGGTTGAGATCGCGAAGGAGGATTTCGAAAGAATGCTTCAAACAGGAGAGCTTGCGAGGAGTGTTGACGAGCATGGTGAAGAATACTACTATTACTCTTCGCAGGGGCCGTATTCAGCAAGGCTCTACAGGACTGGGGTGAAGCAGGTTGAAGGAAGCGTCGTAGCTTGGAGAATATACCGCAGGATCGACACTTCTCACTGGGAGACTAGGAGGACTTACCGGGTTGTTGCTCCAGACGGTTATGAGGAGGGGAAGGTTAGCATAGATGAGTTGCCGAGCTACGCGAAGGGCTTCCCGTCTAGGAGCGATGCTGCGGACTCTAAGAGTGTTGTTGAAAACATGCTTGGAAGCTGGGCTGACAGCCAAGGTGTGACTCTGAGGTTCTGCGAAGTGGAATCGTACGAGCAGAATGTTTCTGGGGTTGAAACCGTAACCAGGCAGGTTAAACAGTACTATGTTACTGCGACATTCCTGAAGCCTGTTTACGATGTTTACGAGCTTCAACCATACCACAGGGTTTGGAACGAGACGAGTTACGAGGAAACATGGGGCTGGGTTTTCAAAGGCTATGTTGACGAGAAGCCTGAGAACTATGATGCGTCGACATGGGTTTACTCGCCTGAGGTGGTGAACTGGACTTCTAAGACGTACTTGGGAATATTCACCGAGTGGGAAACGCAGGTATTAATGAGCGCTGACCCGCGCTACGTCGCTGAGAAGCATAACACCACGACGATAACTAGGGAAGTATCTTACTACGATGTTTACAACGCAACCTGGAAACTGTTATACCACTACTACAAGTATGTTGTCCACCCCACTCATGAATATATCGCTAACGGGAACATTTCCACCGGCGGAGGATGGGCCTTCGAAAACTTGGGTGACGCTAACGGAGAAGTATGCTCCTCAGCCTTTCGCAGTAGCCCGAATAGTTTGAGAATAGTTTCTGGGAGTGGAAGAGGGGCCTGGAGGCAAACATTCTACTATGACGCCGGGGGCTCAAGCCCAGTGTTAGACTTCTGGTATGTTTTAAGGGGGAGTGGAGCCGTTGCGGTGAAGAAGCCAGATGGCTCAGCACAAGTCTTCACCCTAGGAGAAAACAGTGGTTGGACTAGGTTCAACAGGGATTCTGGTGATGTCTTCAGTCAAGCGGGATACTACACGATATCCTTCGTAGCTTCTGAGAACAGCGAGCTCCTTGTTGACGATGTTAGCCTACATGTAGGCGGCTACGGTGAATGGGTCTACCAGGGTGATGTTGAAAACAGGCCTGAAAACGTTCCTTCCAACGAGAAGTATGAAGCCTCCTATAAAATTGAGAACAAGAGGCTCATAGGAACCTTCGACGAGAGCGTTGCAAACCAGTATCCCACCCCGCCCTACATAAAGGAGTTTAAAAAGAAGGAGACTGTTAGCTATACTGTAGACCTCTACAAGCTATACTACTTGGAGGGCGGGTTCGTCAAGTATAAGGTTTTCCATTGGGAGAAGCAGCAGGTTCCAATAGTTGTTAGGAAGGAGGAGTCCGGGGCAAAATGGGTCTTGGTTGAGAGCGGTGTGGAAACAGGATTCGGCGGGCTAATGCTGGTTGAGCAGAACGTGCCGGAGGACGTTGTTAAAGCGAAGTATAATGATCCTGTGAAATACCTTCTTGTCCCCAAGGTTGTTGAAGCCGGGGAGGCTCTTGAGCTTGTGTGCGAAACCCTCGATGGGAGTCTTGCGAGAAAATACGAGAAAGAGGGCTACATAGTCAGAAACACCGAGGTCTCAACCGGAAACCCGATAAGGTTCAGCGTGAGAATGCTTCAAGCAACCGTTGAGAAGAATGAGATGGGTATGCTTGGCAAGCAGAACACTTTGAGAGTCGCCATAGCTAACCCGACTCAGGATACTCTGGCCTACCAGGTTACCATAGAGGCGGAGAACAACGAGATTGTTGAGGAAATGCTCCCAGAGGGACAGGCTTTCCACATGCCTGAGGCGGTCAGGAGGATCACCATGGTTCCGGTTGCCGAGCCCAGTAGCTGGCTCCTAGCTGTTCAGCCTGGTGGAGCGTCATACTCGCTGGAGTTCGCAACCTGGGTCAGGAGGACGGAGGAGAAGGAGTATGGTAGTTATAATGTGAACACTGCTTACTGGCCAACCGGCTCAGTCGGATGCAGCTTCACGGTTAAAGTGTTGAGAAACGGGAGGCTGGTTGCTAAGCAACGGGTTCTGGAAACCTTCGACAGCTTCAACGTGGAAAGAGCAGTGGCGAGACACCCGTTTGAGACAGTGGGCGGGTTCCTAATGGGCTTCGGGGCGATGGCGGCGATAACAGCCTTATCCTTCTCCCTGCCCCAGGTCACCATAGGTTTAGCAGGCCTGTCCCTCACCATGTCTCCCTTCACCTTAGTGGGGCTCGCGGCCGGCACCGCCAGCGCCCTAATAGTCTACGCTCAAACCGGGAGCGGTGTTGAAGCCTTAACGTACAGCCCGCTTGGAGTATTCGTCGCACCCGTAAGGGCCTTGGCGGACCCTACTATGGATGATAGTAGGAGAGCGTCGATAATAGGCGCGGTGATAGGTGCTCCACTCGGCGTCCTCGTGGGCCAGAGGATAGCTCTGGATGTCGCGATGCTAAGGATGCCTAGCGAGCTCAGGAATGATCCTAAGGTCTACGGCTTCCTATACGCGGCTGAGAAGAACTATGGCACGGCTTTCGCCTCAACCGTAGCCGGATACATTGGGAAGCTCTACCCTTATGCTGATGTCCCCGACGCCAAGGGCCTTGTAGCATTGCTTCTAAGCGACGCTTTGAAGAGCAGGCAGGACGCTTTCTACATCGCGAGCATGCTTGAAAAAGCCTCCGGCATGGGTGAAGAGTTTCTCAGTAGGCATGCAGGCAGCGTGATGGAGTGGCTCGGAAGCCCACTGCTGAGATACAAGCTTGCCTCCCTCCTCCAGCTGAGCCCGGATGAGGCCCTCCAGATCTCCCAGAGCGTTGGGGGAGACTTCGTGCAAATGATTCGCCTCGCGGAGTTCAAGCATGCTTGGAACCAGCTTTCCAAGCTCGGCCCAGACACGGTTAGAGTGTTAAGCTGGAGCCCGGACGGGATAGAGGTGGGGGTTGAGAAGAGCCTCGCAGGCCAGCTCTACCCGGGTATTCAGAAGGGCAGCGTCGTGGAGTTCGAGTTCGCGAGGGGGAGCATTGTCCTCAAAGGATTCTTGACATACGCGGAGGAAAAAGCCCTTGGAGACTCTAAGTACCTCGTCTTCGCGTTCAAGGCTGAGGAAAGAATCCCATATGTTTTCGACCTCCTTAGGGAGGACATGCAGGCAATACCCGGGCAGCAGGCTGAGAAAACATTCGGCTTCAACGCTTTCAACCCTTCAAAAGGGAAGCTCACTCTAGACAAGGGTAGCCTGAGCGTAGACGGGAGCGTGAGGTTTAGCGACGGAATGGTTCTCAAAATGGATGACCCCGGGGTCATGCTTGTCCCCAGCGAAAACCCGTTGGAAACCGGGACGCTTAACGAGGTGCTTCTGCAGGGGAGGATAAGCGGGACCAGCGTGGTTGTTGATGAAGATGGGGTGGTTAAAGCGTTCCACCAAGGAGATTATCTGCCCGCTGTCGTCACGGCGAGCACACTGGGGCTCCAGCTTGGAATACTTGCGAAGCCGAGCGGTGGAGTATTGACAATCCCTGGGGAAAGCCTTAGGGCGAGAGGCATTCTTGACCCAAGCTTGGTGCATGTTGTCTACCCGGATGGGGCGGCGGTGACAACCCTGTACACGGGTGGAAGCCTCCAGATACCTTTACACTCATACTTCTCCGGGGCTTTCCTAGGGGTTCAGGCGGTTGAAACAAGGGTTGTCTGGACTGAAACAATGGGGCGGAGGGAGTTCTACGCTCAGGTTGCCAGCACCAGCGAAATAATCGGGAATGCTCTCGGAAGAGGCTTTTCAGAGGAGTTCGTGGAGACATTGCTGCTGAGCGGGCTCACGGATTCTCAGGCGTTGGACATGGCTAACGAGCTTGTTAGGAACATTGAGTGGCTTAAAGCGTTCAGCAGCAGTAGGAGGATTGAGGCTGTCAGGAGGATAACGGAGTACGTTGTGAAGGGGGAGACCGCTGAGGAGGCTGTTGAAAAAGTCAGGAGGGAGAGCGAGGAGTATGTTAGAAACCTTGAGCTTGAGACGATAGAGTTCTACAACTCCATCCCCGACACCATGCTTGCGAACGAGGTTCTAAGCCTGATAAAACATATTCAGGAGAGGCTTGGGCCTGAGGCTGCGAGATGGCTCCTGGAGGTTTTGAAGAGGACATATGTGGAAACCCTTGCCTCAACCCTTGGCGATAGGGAGGCTGCGGACAATAGGCTTAGAAGCGTCGTCGAAAAAGCGTTCAAGTATCCTGAGAGCGTAACCCAAGGATGCGCACTATCCTCAGCAGTAGTCGTTGAACTGATGGAGAAGAGTGTTGAGGAAGCGTGGGAGACGCTTAACAGACTGGTCAATTATCCTGATGGCTTAAGAGTAAAATGCGTCTTAAAACCACACGAAGATCGTTTCACAATACATATACCAGAAGAACAATTAGCTTCGTACTTAGGCAGTGAAGCCTGCTGGATAAGAATGGAGGTTAAAGGAACAGTTCTGTACAAGAAGTATAACCCAACTTTCAATTTCGATGTTCCGCCAGGGCTCGGTGAAGCTGGCGAGGAAATAGAAATAACCATTAGGAAAATCACTCCCTACGAGTTTATCAGGACAGCAATCACGGAAGGAAGAATGCCCTTCGACATAGAATTCTCACTCGAAAGATACTGGCTCGTCGTAGGAGATGGAAAGATAGAAACATCCTTAAAGCAAGGTATGTATTACGACAGGGGAGACAAGGGGCCTGCAGTAGTCTTCATGATAAAAGACTGGCAGGGAGAGGAGCATGAGCTTAAACTAGTCTACAATTGGGATAGGAAATATTTATCCAAGATAATGATCGAGGACTTCAGACAGATCCAGGACGCAGAATACGATTCCGAAACCGGAATACTTACAATAACATACTTGAAAGGCGACCATGCATCGGAACACCTGATATACTTAGAGAACCCAAAATCCGTTTTAACAAGGATGGTTGAAAAATTAAAAATCACCCTTAGCGAAGAACGCGAAGACACAAACCTTGAGGGAGACATCGGTGAGTATTATATAATGCTCTATAAGAGTGATGTAATCAAAGAAAAAGTATCTGAGATTCTGGGGGTTCCAAAGGACAAGATCAAGGTCGTCAAGGGTTATTCGAATTGGGGGCCGGACTTCTACGTTTACTGCGAAGGTAAGCTAGTGGCGATAATTGATGTAAAAACTACTACGAAATCTAAGTATTATCCGGCGGAGAAACTGAAAGAGGCTAAAGATAGTCTGGAGAATAAATACTTCACTCGAGATGAATGGAAAGATCTCTTCAAAAAGGTCAAGTATGGGATTCCAATAGCAGTCTTTCTTAAGAACCTAGATGAAATAATTCAGACAGAGTTTTTGAGTGGGATAGATTGTAAGCTAGGGGAAGTGGTTGAAAATCCGAATTACGAGCCTTAGGAAAGCTTCATCGTTTATAGATTTCCCATTTCCTTTCCTTCTTAAGCCTATCTGCCTCTTCCTCAGTCAGTGCGACTAAAGCCAATTTCCCATCTCTTGTAGCCTCTGAAAATGCATAGTATTGATATCCCGTATCCCTGATTATTTTATTTATATCCCAAACAAAGGTATCGTAGAGGTAATCCCTATGAAAGAAGATATTGACAGTATGTTCTTTCATCCCGTACTTGAAGCGAACCGTGAATGAGCTCCACATACCTCTACCCCGCCACAATTCATCCTGTGGTGGATTCTCCTCATGCTCGTTCAGCTCTTCGCTGAGTATGATTGGCTGAAAGCTCCCCCTCGATATCTTCGTAAGCCTCTTGATGATGCCGATGCCAGCCCCTTTAATGACATCCGTCTCCGCATCCTGAACCATAACCCTCTTGGTATCGAAGCAGGCCATCTCATAGTCCAAAGAAGCATCGCTCGTCTTCATCCATAAATCCTCCTTTTCCTTAATGGATTCGATGAGAACGGCCCCATAACTACTCAGCTTCAGCTTATCCCGTTTCCTCTTATATTCCTCATCGCTCAAGTCCCCATCCTCCCAAAATATACTATAATCTATCTCTCCTCTGAGAATCTTTTCGAAAATCTCCTCTGAGGATAAGTTAGAGTAATCCTGAAAGAAACCCATCTTCCTAAGGTAATCTATCGAATCGACGAATCTCTTCCTTAGCTCAGGGTTCATCACTATAACCACATTAACCAGGCTTTTAAGCCTAAACAGTCTTCAAGAATTCGGAGAACACGGGAGAAAAAGTGGTAGCCCGGGAGAGATTCGAACTCTCGTCAACGGGTTTCTTCTCCAGCGGATCCAGAGCCCGCCATCCCTAGTCGGGATGTAAGCCTTACCTCCCATTGACCGCTGCCCTTAGCGCTTTTTCGCGTCTAATCTAGACGACCGGGCTGCCGGGGCTTATGGTTGTTGCGCGCTATATTAATTTTTCGAGTCTGGCGTAGTGTTTCTTTCTTCTCCAATATGTGTTGCGATAGATAGGTTTTATTCTATATGTGTTAAAGCTTTATTAACCCTTGTCTCCCGCTCGACCGGGAAATGTCCGGCGAGAAGGAGGATGCTTTTCACGCTCTTGAGGTTCGGGAAGTGTTTGAGAGGCTTGGGTCTAGTGTTAGGGGTTTGAGCAGCCGCGAGGCTGAGAGGAGGCTTAGGGAGTATGGTCCCAACGAGCTGGAAGAGGAGGAGAAGACTAGTGTTCTGACTCTTGTTTTCAACCAGGTGAGAAGCCCCATAATAATGGTTTTGTTCGCCGCGATACTTATTTCTCTTGCTATCGGTAAAGTGGTTGACGCTGCTGTTATAGGCGTGGTTATAGCTTTCAACACTGTTATAGGTTTCACGCAGGAGTTTAAGGCTGAGAAGGCTCTTCAGGCTTTGAAAAGGCTTGCGGCGCCGGAGGCAGAGGTGGTTCGAGACTGTCCCGAGTCGGGTGGCTGCGTGGGAATGCGGGTTAAGGCTAGGGAGATTGTTCCCGGGGACGTGATCCTCCTGGAGGCTGGTGACAGGGTGCCTGCTGACGCTCGGATATTTGAGGCCTTTAACCTGGAGATAGATGAGTCTATGCTTACAGGCGAGTCGACACCGGTTGGGAAAACAACCGAGCCTCTTGAGAAGGATCTTCCAGTGGCGGAGCGTAGGAATATTGCTTTCGCCGGGACGATTGTGACCAAGGGGAGGGGTAGGGCTGTCGTGTTCGCCACAGGGGTTAGGACGGAGATTGGAAAAATAGCGCGTCTAATTAGGGAGACTGAGAAGATTGAAACGCCTATTCAGAAGCGAACGTCTGATCTTTCGAAGAAACTCGGTGTTCTCGCCTTGTCTTCGAGCAGCCTGATGGTTATAGTTGGTGTTTTACGGGGCTTCGAGTTTTTCGAAATGTTTCTGTTCGCGCTTGCAGCCGCTGTTTCCGCTATTCCTGAGGGGCTTCCCGTAGTGATTACGGTGACGCTCGCCATCGGGGTTAACAGGATGGCTAGGCGTAATGCTATAATCAGGAGGCTTCAGGCTGTTGACACTCTCGGCTCAGTTACAGCCATATGTACAGACAAGACTGGAACGCTTACGACAAACCAGATGACGGTTCAAGAGGTCTTCGTATCCGGGAGGACGGTGAAGGTCACTGGGTCAGGCTTCACCCCTGAGGGACGGTTCGTGCTTGAGGAGGAGCCGGTTGACCCGCTGGGTTTCGAGCCTCTTAAGCTTCTCCTTCAAGCCGGCGCTCTCTGTAACGATGCTCGTTTAATACAGCATGAGGTTGACGGCGGGTTCAGGTGGGAGGTTCACGGCGACCCGACTGAGGGTGCTCTCGTTGTTGCCGCAGCCAAGGCTGGTTTGCGAAAGGAGGAGCTTGAGGAGCTTTATCCGCGTATAGACGAGATTCCGTTCGACCCTCAGGAGAGATACATGGCCACGTTCCACAAGGCTCCTTCAGGAGTTTTGACGGTTTACGCTAAGGGTGCGCCTAAAACAATACTTGAAATCTGCTCGGAATACTTGGAGGACGGTGAGAGGAAAAAGCTGTCTGAGGAGAAAAAGGAGGAGGTTCTAGAGGTTTCTCGGAGCATGGCGGGTAGGGCTCTGAGGGTTCTTGCAGTAGCATTCTTGGAGATTAGCGACGGGGAGTTGAAAAGGGTGAAGGCTAATATTCGCGTCGAACCCAGAATGGTGTTCATCGGCTTAGTCGGGATGATGGATCCACCGAGGCCTGAGGCGAAAACTGCTGTTCAGCTTTGCAAGAGAGCAGGCATTAAGGTCCTTATGTTGACGGGGGACCATAGGCTTACGGCTCAGGCTATTGCGAGCGAGCTTGGGATCCTGAAACCCGGCTCAAAAGTGCTGACGGGTGTGGAGCTCGACCAGATGGGTGACGGGGAGCTGGATGCTGTGGTTGAGGATGTGGCGGTGTTCGCAAGGGTTTCACCCCTGCATAAGCATAGGATTGTCCAGTCTTTGAGGCGCAGGGGCCACGTGGTGGCTATGACTGGAGACGGTGTTAACGATGCTCCGGCTTTAAAAACGGCTGAGGTTGGCATCGCGATGGGAATAACTGGGACTGACGTTACGAAGGAGACTGCCGACATGGTTTTGGTTGACGATAATTTCGCCAGCATTGTTAACGCGGTGGAGGAGGGCAGGGTGGTCTTTGAAAATATTAGGAAGGTTGTGAAGTACTTGGTCTCCACAAACCTTGGGGAAATAATAACGATATTTGCCGCCCTTTTTCTCCTGCCTGATGCACCCGTCCTTTTCACCCCTGTTCAAATACTCTGGGTTAACCTTGTCACCGACGGGCTTCTCACCGTTACTCTAGCTATGGAGCCCAAGGAGGAGGACGTTATGGATCAGCCTCCCAGGAAGCCGGGGGAGAAGATAATTAACAGGGACATTCTGCTCAACACTATCTACGTTTCAACATTCATGGCTATAGGGTCTCTCTGGATTTTTACGAGAGAGTGGGTCAACGGAGATTTGACTAGGGCACGGGCCATGACTTTCACCGTTATGGCGATGTTCCAAGTCTTTAACGCGTTTAACTGCCGATCCAGAACGAAGTCTGTTTTCAAAATAGGTTTTTTCACGAACAAGTATCTTTTCGCAGGCGTAGCTTCCTCAGTCTCCCTACAGGTGTTGGCAACGATACTGCCCTTCTTCCAAGCGGCTCTTCAAACAAAACCGCTTTCACCATGGGATTGGGCAACCATAATTCTTGTTTCGAGCAGCGTGTTTATTGCGGACGAGGTCAGAAAACTCGTTAGAGCCAAGTTGAAAAAAGCTGGCTAATATCGCTGAAAACCTAGTAATGCTTTTAAAATACTGGAGCAGAGGAAATGGATCTAGGTTGAAGAGTAGGAAGGCTGGGCGAAAAGGATTTACTGTCGCCATTTTCGGCTCAGCAAGGGTTCGTGAAGGCAGCACGATATACAGGGAAATCCATGATTTGGCCGCTATGATTTCCGGAGCAGGGATGAACATTGTCACGGGAGGCGGCCCGGGCCTTATGGATGCGGCTAGCAAGGGACACTACTTTGGCCGCAGGGATAGGAACTCCAAATCAATAGGCTTAAGAATCAGGCTTCCTTTCGAAGAGAAAGAATCCAGCCATCTAGATATAAAGAAAGAGTTTAAACATTTCTCAACCCGGCTCGACGGCTTCATAAGGCATTCCAACGTGGTCATAGTGGCTCCGGGAGGGGTGGGGACTCTGCTCGAGTTTGCCTATACGTGGCAGCTGCTTCAGGTTAAGCATATTTCCAATATTCCCATTATCCTGCTTGGGAGAATGTGGTTTGACTTCGTCAAATGGATCAGGAAATGGCCCCTTAAACACGGGTTGATCGACCCTAAGGATGTGGAACTGTTCTTCTTAGCTAAGGATATTCACGAAGCTTTTTCAATAATTAAAAATGCTTACGAGCTATACGAGAGGGGAAACGGGATAATAATGTCTGAACTACACGAAATGCAGGATAAATAATAATGCTTATACTTTTGCAACTAGGTATTCAGCCGAGTTAAGAGTCTTCTTTCACGATACCGAGCGGTTGTAGCACTGCCAGCGGGTTGCATCAGAAAAGTTAAATAGGAAAGCTTTAATCGTCTTCTTACTGTTATAAAGCACAGTATGGATAAGACTGACATGATCCTGTGCCAGCTTTTGATGTCGAATTCAAGAATGTCCTACCGTGAATTAGCTGATAGGCTGAATCTTTCTGTTACTGCTATACACTCCCGGGTCCAATCTCTGGTGGAGCAGGGCGTTATCCGCAGGTTTTCAGCCAGGTTGAGTCCGAGAGTTTTGAAGGCGGTCAGTGTCCTAGTTTTCGGCTTATCCCGGGCGGTTCCGGTTCAAGAACTGGGGAAAAGGCTTGCTGGACAAGGCTCAGTCTACTGGCTTGGCGTCGGAGGAGGCGACTATCTCTACATAGGAGCATGCCTACAAGATGTAAGTGAACTAGTTGATCTTGTGAGTTTTTTAAGGGAGAAGGCTGGTATTCTTGAGCCGACTGTCGGCATAGTTGCGTACACCTCTCTACCCAGGGACACTGTCCCGGTTGAAGCTAAGCTCAGCAGCCTGGATTACCGGATAATAAGGTCCCTGGCGGATGATTCGCGTAAAGCCTTGTCTAAGGTTTCTGAGGAGCTAGGTGTTTCAACCAGAACTGTGCGCCGCCGCCTCGAAAGGATGATGGAGCTTGGCCTAGTGGATATGTCGATAGACTGGTACCCGGATGCTTCCAACGACATAATGGCTGTGCTACACCTCAACCTGAAGCCGGGGGCTGATAGTGATGCGACTAGAACAGTTCTGCAGAAGCACTGGCCTAATGTTTTCATGTCATGGAGCTTCAGCAATATTCCAAACCTGATCCTGTCCTTCGCTTGGACGAATACCATGAAAGAGTTGAAAGAGCTTTGCAAGAGCCTTGAGCAGGAGAATGTTTTCCAGTCTGTTTCGCCCAATGTTCTCTACACGGGCTACGTTTTCAAGACATGGGTCGACCGGCTTGTTGAAAAATAGGCTGCCTGTCCGCTTCTTAAACCTGAAGCCTTATGAAGAAGACGTTTAGAAAACCTGTTAGACACTTTCTTCAATAGGCCTGTTAACATACATCTATATTCTCTGTTTAGAGGGATAAACGTGTGTGAAAAATGGTTGAACCGGGGATCGTGATGGAGAGGCTTGTTAAGAAGTATGAGGATGTTACTGCAGTTGACGACTTAAGCCTGCGGGTTGCGAGGGGTGAGCTGTTCGGGCTGCTTGGGCCGAATGGCGCCGGCAAGACAACGACTATAAACATTCTATGCGGACTTGTGAAGCCTACGAGCGGCTTTGTCTCAGTATACGGGTTTGACGTGCAGGCTGAGCCTTGGAAAGTCAAGCAGCTCATAGGCGTGTGCACTCAGGAAACAGCTGTCTACGGTTACTTGACTGGTTTGGAGAATGTTGAACTATTCGGTAGTCTTTACGCGATGCAGGGAGACGTGCTTAAAGCAAGGCGGAAAACCCTCTTGGAGAAGATGGGGCTCGACAAGGATGCGGAGAAGAGGGTTGAGAAATACAGCGGCGGGATGAGACGCAGGCTCAGCCTCATACTCGCACTGGTCCATGACCCTCAAGTGGTTTTCCTGGATGAGCCGACTGTCGGCATGGATCCGCAGTCGCGCCGCGCCGTCTGGGGCTTCATAAGGGGGCTTAAGGCTGAAGGGAAGACAGTCATCTTAACAACGCACTACATGGAGGAGGCTGAGGAGCTGTGTGACCGCGTTGGAATAATAGACCACGGCAGGCTGATAGCTCTAGGATCCCCGAGAGAGCTGGTATCGGACGGCGAGGTTGGGAGCCTGGAGGAGCTGTTCATCAAGCTTACGGGGAGAAGGATAAGGGAGGAGGCCTAAGATGAGGATTCAGAGGGTTCTTGCCATAGTTAAGAAGGAGGCAAAGAAGACTGTACGCGACCCGGCTGTTTTATTCATGGTATTCCTTTTTCCAGTGGTATTCATTCTCGCGTTCAGCACCTTCTTCGGTGGGGCTGGGGGCGAACAGCCCGTGTATGAAGTCGGAGTGGTCAACATGGATGATGGGAACTCCTCGCAAACTCTGCTTACCTTGCTGTCTAAAACCGGGCTGCTCAACCCCAAGCTTTACGGTGACAACAAGACTGCTCAGGACGATCTTTCACAGGGCAAGGTCAAGGCTGTGATCATAATCCCGAGCGACTTCAGCCTAAGCCTAGCCTCCTACAATGCGGCTCCGGGAGAACCGGGAAGATGGGTTAATACAACCATTGCCCTATACTTGGACAAGGGCTCGCTCGTCGCGATCCAAGCAGTGTCGCCAATATTGCAGCAGGCGCTGGCGACTGTCGCTGGCCGAGAGAGCCAAGCCCCTTTAAGCCCGTTTCGCGTGGAGGTCGCTTCCTTGGTTGAGGTGAAGACGCTATCCGCCTTCGAGTTCATGGCTCCAGGCATGTTCACCTTCGCGTCAATATACATTCTGATGATGGTTGCCCAGGCTTTCATCCAGGACCGTGAGAACGGTATGTTGAAGAGAATAAGGACTACGCCGATAACCCCGGTCGAGTTCATGACGGGCCAAGTCTTCTCATATATGCTGATGGCCCTAGTCCAAGCAGCGCTGGTGTTCGCAACGATATACCTTCTGGGCTTCAGGCCGAACGTGGGTTTAGCAACATACTTGTTCGCGTTCACAATCCTAATGGTTTTCTCCCTGTCCAACGTTGGGTTCGGCCTGATAGCCGCGACTCTAGCAAAGTCTCCAGGCGCAGCCACAGGATTCTCATTCCTGTTCCTGTTGCCGCAGCTCTTCCTCGGAACCTTCGTCGGCATGTCGTTCTCCCAGACGGCTCAAATCGCAGGCAAGTTCGTACCAAGCTTCTACGTCACCAATGCTCTATCCTCTCTCTTCCTAAGGGGGGCGAGCATTCTGAGCCCAGCAATACTTTTAGACCTGGCGGTTGTATGCGTGTTCTCCGGAGCAGTCTTAACCATAGGCATATTTCTCTATGCGAAATACTTCAGGATCTAGGAGAGTGTGATAGTGAAATGGGAAAGGATTGTGAAGATGGGAAAAAGGGCTTGCTGAATCCTGAGGCGCTGGTGAAGGAGGCGAAAGCATCCAAGTACCGAGAAGCCTATAAAACCCTGGACAGTAGCCTGAGCTATAGAATAGGAGTTGGCGTTAGGCTAAGATCCTCGGAGAACTACTCTTTCTTCATTGAGGCCCTCTTCTACCTGTGCCCTGCTTCCGGAACTGTTGATCTGGAAACTCTTGGTAAATGTCTAGCCTGCTTGAAAGAATTGAAGAAGCGGGGCTACTCACTGACCTGTCAAGACGGGGAATGCGTCTCCTGCGAGGCAATAGTACCCGTTGAGAGAGTATCAGAGGAATACGTCACCGTCAAGTCGTTAATCGCAAACATTCTAAACCTGTAATAGATGCTTCAAAGACTTCTTGAAGCCCTGAACGGTCGCGCTAGCGCACGTCTAGGAAGGAAGCGTCTATTTAACCCTAACTCTCAACAGTAACCCAGCGACGGAACGAAACCGCCTTGAGGCTTGTTCGCAACCCTTATGTGGCGCTACGTTACTAGGCCTGCTTCCCTAAGCTTAGTCTCTAAATCCGTCAATCCGAGCCTCCGCAGGGTTTTCTCCGTCGGCACACCGTTTTCATCCCAGCCGACAGCCTTGAAGTATTCACGCCTCTCCTTCTCAAACCTTTTCCTCCTGAGCCTCCTGCCCTTGAATGGTCCTGAGGGCAAAGGCTCCCAGAACCTCGGCGGATTATCGTCGTCAACCCCGGGTCTCCATCTAGCATCTGGACCGCCTAGTAGAAGCATCGCTCTTTGAAGCTGAAGTATCCTCAACGCTTTCTCCCCATACCATTCCCTTAGCGACATTTTCCAGCCTGTTATGGCCTCGTAGAAGTCCAGGATCTCTCTGTCCGTTGGGCCGAAGGCTGCGAACATGCAGTATACTCCGCTGTCAGGCAGTATGGAGGAGAGCTCCCCCCTGTCACCTCTGCGAATAGGTGATGCTGGCGAAGTATGGTCTCCCGCTTGAACGGAGCAGGCGTACGCGATGCTGCTTGAAATAAAGTCTCTACCGCTTCTGACGCCGTGCGCTCCTATAGCCATGCCCTTCTCCTGGACAGCATACTTAAGCAGGTTCACGCGCTTCTTCTCACTAAGCTTCACGGCTGCGCGGTAAACCCCTTCAGCCAGAATATCGCCGATGCCTTGCCGGAAAGCCGTTTTCTCAGCCATGGCTGCGAACGCCTTCGGGTCGCCCCATTTAAGCTCCAATCCGTCAAGGTCTTTCTTCGAAAGTATTTTCCTCTGGTAGAGCTCGGCTGCGAAGCCCAGGACCGCGCCCCCCTGTATTCCGCACAGACCAAGCTCGTTAATAATGTAGGAAACATAGATGTTGTGCTCAGGGCTGAATATTCCCAGGTTTGTCCCAACGTATGCTTCAAGCTCGTAATCCGGGTTGTCGCACACAGCCCCCTTGAACCTGCCTTTTCTAAGCACCGCCAGCTTGAGACAGGTCATTGCACAGCCAAAGTCACCCCAGTTCTTCTTAACCCAGTGCTTGTCGAACTCCTCCCTCCTATAGCTCCTCCTGTTATGCCACTCCGTCTGCCAGTTTCTAACCGGCTCTGAGCTTGTTTCCGCGCCGAACGAGTAGCCGCCGCCCCCGGTTCCCCAGCGTCTGAACCAGACGTTCTCCAAACAGTCTTCAGCGAACCTGCGGGCTAGGTGGAGCATCCTCTCATTATCGTAAACATCCGGCAATGGGCCGAAACCCTTCGCTACGATCGCCTTAAGGTTCTTCGAGCCCATTACGCCACCGTAGCCACCGTAGCCGGCTGCATGCGAATACTTCGACATTACTGCTGCGACCCTGGTCCTGTTCTCACCAGCCGGCCCAATGTAGAGGATTGAGGGCTCCTTAACCTCACCGTAGCGCGGCCTGATTCTGGAAACATTCTTCCTGGATTCTCCTACTAGGAAGCGCAGGGTTTCCCTTGCGGCAGCACCCCAGATCGGGGAAGCATCCTTTATCTCAACATGGTTGTCGCATATGAACAGGTAGCAGGGCTTCTCCGCTCTCCCGGATACTATGATGCCGTCGTAGCCGGCGCACTTCAAGTCAACCCCGAACTCTCCCGCGACTGTTGAGCCCACTAGGCCGTTGCTCTGCGGAGACTTGCCAGAGACACAGACCTTCGTCCCAGGATAGTAGCCTGTCAAAGGACCTGTTAACACGAGTAGAATGTTCTCCGGGCCCAACGGGTCAACATTCTCCCATCTGGTGCCCAGCCTATCCCAAGCTATCTTCGCCGCCAAGCCTCTTCCGCCAACATAGTTCTTCAAATCCTCCTCAGGAACCCTGGTCTCCCCTATGCTTCCGCTTGAAAGGTCAACGTCTAAGAGTTTTCCAGCGTAACCCCTCATCATCCTAAAGCCTCCTTCAAAACCTCCTCCCCCATGATTTTCAAAGCAGTCTCACGAGTAAGCTCCATGGGTGTCTTCGCTAAAGCCCTGCGTGAAGCCACGCTGCCCGCGGGGACTAGCTCAAGAGCACCCCATTTGCCCTTTACACACTCCTTAACGCAAGCAGGATCACCTTTGCAAAGGTTGCAGATCACGATATTGTTCCTCCCCGGATGCAGGTGGGGGACCCTCCCGGGGCAAGCGTCCACGCATAGGCCGCACCCAGTGCATTTAGAGGAGTCGACTTCAACAGCACCGGTTCCACTGTTAACCGAGAGTGCTCCTGCTGGACAGGCTTTTACACAGGGATAGTTCTCACACTGGAAGCAGAGATGCGGGATTTCAACACCCGGGATAAGCATTAAAACCCTTATTCTAGAGGCCTCCGGCCAGATTCTGCCCTCATGATGGAGAGAGCAGGCGATTTCACACCTTCTGCAGCCGCTGCATTTCTCATAGTTCCGCCTGATCCAAACCCTGTCTTCCCCAGCCAATGGGTTAAACAGTATTTCCGTGGAGAAAAAACTTTCGGCTTAGAAAAAACTGTTTAAACAGTTCCTCCTAAATACCGCTGGAAGTTAAAAGTTTAGGATCTTCTCCCAGTCAACATTCTCCTGAACCAGTTTTCGAGCAGCGGTAATGCGCGTCTTGTCACTAGGCCTTATTTTACCAACTATCTTCTGAATCATCTGCAGGGTAGTGTAAGTATCCTGGGGTACCACAAGCATCGGAATCTTAAGCTCATCCGCCCTGGGCAGTACTTTAACGCTTGGACGCAGGTTCCCGGTCAGTATTATGCCGGAGGCTCCTGCTTCAAGCGCCGCCAGCACTATGTCGGTCCTATCGCCCCCGGTTATTATAAGCTCGTTCCTAACCCTTCTAAAATACTGTATGGCGCTTTCAGGAGTCATAGCCCCTATTAGAACGGTTTCAACCGGGTTCTCAAGCCCTCTTTTTCCAGCGATAAGCTCCCCGCCTATGGACTCGTATACTTCTCTAACTGTGAGGGAGCTAAGCACCCTGTCCTCAGGCAGGATACCCAGGATTCTCAAGCCTTCTTTTTCAAGCATGGGTTTCACAACCTCTCTTGCAAACTTGAGCCTGCTTTCTTCAACACGGTTGAGAACGATTCCTGACACCTTGACTCCCCAGCGTTCGCAGTAGTCCCTCGCCTGAAGCGCCTCGTCGACAACGAAATCACTCTCGTATTTTAACACTAGGAGGAGGCTCGCGTTGAAAAGTGAGGCTAGCCGCGGAACCTGACAGCCTAGGAAGGAGCCTGTTGAGAGCGTTTGAGCCCCCTCGATCAGCATTAGGTCTTTTTCCGCAGAGGCCTTCTCGTAAGACTCTACAATGCTATCTCTAAAACGCGAATGGTCTTCACCCCAGAAGTAGTCGAGGAAGCTTCCCCCACATATCCTGAACGGGCAGACCTCTAGACTTGTCCTCAGCCCAAGGATTTCCCTCATGGTTTCAGCATCCTCGTCTACAAGTTCACCCTTGGGGTTCGGCACGCAGACGCCGCTGATCGGCTTGAAATAGCCTACTCGCACCCCCTTCTCCATAGCCAGCTGCGCCAGGGAGATGATCAGCATGCTCTTCCCCGCCAGCCTGCTTGGCGAAGCCACGTATACCGCTTGTCTCCTCATGTCTCAGTCTCACCTTTAGGCTTAGAAAGCGTTCCTCTTATATCTACTGCCATACACCCCTTCCCCTCCTCGTAGGCGAACAGGGGGTTTATTTCCATTTCCATCAGCTTCTTGAAGCGGCACATTAACTGGGAAAGCCTCACCACCACGTTTACGACTGCCTCTAAGTCCGAAGGAGGCTCGCCCCTAACTCCTTTAAGCAGAGTATACGCCTTAGTTTCAGAAATCATCTCCATAGCTTCCGATAAGGTGAGTGGTGCCAGCCTGTATGAAACATCCCTGAGGAAGTTGACGTATATTCCTCCTAAACCGAACATTATAAGGGGGCCGAACTGCGGGTCTCTGACCGAGCCCACTATAACCTCCCTGCCGGGAGGAGCCATTTTCTGGATTAGCGCGCCAAGTATTTTCGCCTGGGGCATTGCCGACCTAGCCCTTCTCACTACTAGATCGTAAGCCCTACTTGCCTCTTCAGGCGTTTTAACGTTCAGGATTACGCAGCCCATATCCGTCTTATGCAGAATATCCGGGGAGATGATTTTCACCGCAACTGGGCAGCCTATGGATTCAGCTATTTCACGGGCCTCAGCAGCGTTCCTAGCTATCCTTGCCTCAGGAACAGGGATTCCATATGCGGAAGCTATTTCGAAAGCCTCCTCTGAGGAAAGGTTGATCCTGCCCTCAGCCTCAACCCTGGCTATCACCCTCGCCACAGCATCATCATCAACATCAGTCAGGCTTGCAGCCTGCTCCTCAGACCGGCTGAGCATCAGGCTGTAGTCGTACATTCCTCTAAGCGCGAAAGCCGCGGGCTCCGGGAAATCGTAGTTAGGTATCTTCCCCTCTCTCAGGATCCTTATCGCCGGAGACTCGTTGTCGAACCCCATGAAAACCGCTGTCACAGGCTTCTCAAACCTTCTTCCCGTCTCCACAACGACGCGCGCAACCTCCTCGGAGGGAGTCATCGCCTGCGGCGTCAGTATGACGATCACGCCGTGCACGTTTCTGCTGCTTAAAGCAGCATCAAGCGCAATCCTGTAACGCTTCTCGTCAGCATCCCCCAGCACGTCTAGAGGATTATTGATGCTTGCATGAGGAGGAAGCAGGCTGCTAAGCTTCTCCCTAAGATCCTGCTCCAGCAGGGGCAGGTCTAAACCCATTTTTTCACAAGCATCCACAGCAAGTATTCCCGGGCCGCCACCGTTCGTAACCACCATGACACCGCTCCCCCTGGGCAAAGGCTGGCCCTCGAAAGCTGAAAGCAAGTCGAACAGTTTTTTCATCGTGCTAGCCCTCAGCACTCCTGCTTTCCTGAAAGCTGCGGAGAAAGCAGTGTCAGACCCTGCCAGTGAACCCGTGTGGGAGGAGACTGCCCTAACGCCAACCTCGGTTGTGCCGGCTTTCAATGCAACCACCGGCTTCCTCCTCGAGAGCCTTCGGGCAACATCTATAAATCGCTCACCATTCTTAACGCCTTCAATATAGACCCCGACCACCCTAGTATTCTCCTCGTCGATCAGCGCTTCGAGAAAGTCCGCCGTGGTGAGGTCAGCCTCGTTGCCGACGCTTATGAAGTTCGCAAGACCCATTCCGTTGAACCTCGACCAGTTCAGTATCGCGCTTCCAAGGGCTCCGCTTTGAGAAACGATTGAAACATTTCCAGGAGTCGGCATGGTTGATGCGAAGGAGGCGTTCATGCCGTTTCTAGAGCTTATGAAGCCGAGACAGTTCGGGCCCTGCATCCTCATGCCGTACTCCCTGCATTTGGTGACAAGCTCTCTTTCGAGCAGGGTTCCCTCCCGACCGGTTTCACTGAACCCTGCGGATATCACGATAAGCCCCTTCACGCCTTTCCTCCCACACTCCTCAACAACACTTGGAACAATCTTGGCGGGAACAGCGATGACAGCCAAGTCAACATCGTCTTCAACATCTTTAACGCTCCCGTAGCACCTGTAGCCAAGTATCTCCTGAGCATTCGGGTTAACCGGGTAAAGCCTCCCCTTGAAGCCTGATTCAACCATGTTACGGAATATTCTGTGGCCTACTTTACCCTCCTCCCTGCTGGCGCCTATCACCGCCACCGATTTCGGGTTAAAGAAAGCCTCCAGCTTCATTGCTTATCATCGATGCAGACTGGCCCTACTCGCTTGCAACTATGTTTATAAACTTGCAGCCTTGAGGATGCTCGGATGGCTAGGAGGGAAAGCTTGCGAGACAGGTCTTACGACGAGAAGAAGACCAGCCTTGAGGATGCTTTAAGCTACATAAAAACTGGGGACCATATTTTCATAGGCTCAGCCTGCGGAGAGCCACAGTACCTTGTGCATGGTCTCGTCGAGAAGGCTAAGCATCTGGCTGACAACGAGATACTGCATGTTCACACGCTCGGCGTCGCGCCATATGCTAAACCGATCTACTCAGACAGGTTCCGTCTCAACGCTTTCTTCGTAGGCGTGAACACTCGGGAGGCGGTTGCCGAGGGGAGGGCTGACTACACTCCTGTTTTTCTCTCCGACCTGCCAAAGCTGATATCACGGGGAATGGTGCCGATAGACGTGGCGCTAATACAGGTTACGCCGCCTGATGAACACGGTTTCTGCAGCCTAGGCGTCTCGGTGGAGATAACTAAGACCGCCGCGGAGAGGGCTAGGCTCGTTATAGCTCAGGTGAACCGTTTCATGCCGCGCGTCCTGGGGGACAGCTTCATTCATGTTAACAACATAGACGTGATTGTTGAGCATGACGAGCCGATTCTCGAGGCGCCGCAGCCACCTAGGGATGTTGTTTCAGACAGGATAGCTAGATATGTTTCCGAGCTGGTTGAGGATGAGTCGACGCTTCAAATAGGAATAGGAAGCATACCTGACGCGGTGCTAAGTTCCCTTGAGGATAAGAAGGACCTCGGGATCCACACGGAGCTCCTTACTGAGAGCGTTGTTGACCTTGTTGAGGCGGGGGTCATAACTTGTGCTAAGAAGACTCTGCACAGGGGGAAGATAATTGCCTCCTTCGCCATGGGTACTAGGCGTCTTTACGATTTCATAGATAACAACCCGATGGTGGAGTTCTATGAGTCTAACTATGTTAACAATCCGCTTGTAATAGCTCAGAACAGGAAGATGGTTGCTATAAACCAGGCTCTGGAAGTCGACCTTACGGGTCAGGTTTGCGCAGACTCTCTCGGCTACGTTTTCTACAGCGGGTTAGGGGGGCAGGCGGACTTCGTAAGGGGAGCGAGGCTCTCGGAAGGAGGCAGAGCCATAACCGTCATACCCTCCACGGCTAAAGAGGGCGCGGTCTCAAGAATAAAGTCGGTGCTGAGCGAAGGAGCGGGCGTAGTGCTGACCAGGGGTGACGTGGACTATGTTGTGACTGAGTATGGTGTTGCCCACCTCGCTGGGAAGACGATAAAGGAGAGAGCGCTGGCGCTCATAGGTGTTGCCCACCCGAAGTTCAGGAACCAGCTTCTAGAATGGGCTAAGTCTCACAAGTATGTGCCGGAGGAAGTATTACCCTTCCCGGAGGTTGAGTACCCTGAGGAGTTGAAGAGATACGTTACTCTCGAGGACGGCACTAGGCTGCTGATAAGGCCGATAAAGCCTTCAGACGCAACGATGAAGCAACACTTGTTCTACGCACTCTCCAAGGATAGTGTGACTAAAAGATACTTAGGGCCGTTGAAATCTCTTCCCTGGGACAGGGTTTGGCCATACGTGATAGTCGACTATCAGAACGAGATGGTTCTCGTGGCCGTGGTGAGCGAAGAAGGTTTTGAAAGCATGGTTGGCATAGGCAGCTACTCTAGAATACCCGGTACTGAGCTGGCTGAAGTGGCTCTCGTAGTCAGGGACGACTGGCAGGGAAAAGGGATTGGGACGGAGCTCCTCAAATACCTTATTGAGCTGGCTAAGGCAAGGGGCTTCAAGGGTTTAAAGGCATGGGTTCTGGTTGAAAACACTAGGATGATGCATCTCTTCAGGAAGTGCGGCTACACTATGAGGTACAGGGTGGAGGACGGGGTCTACGAGGTTCTGATAGACCTGAGGCAGCCAGTTGAAAGCCGGGAGCCAGCAGCCTCCGAAAGCCCGTAACCTTTTTTCAACCGGACGACTTCATAAGGTTTAAAAGCCTTAGTTATGTCGATTCAAACGGGGAGTATTCCTCCGATGTGCCGACCCATAAACTCTCCATTAACCCAGACCCTGCTCAGGTAGTCAACAGCCCCAATGTGAAGCAGTATTCTTCCATCATACCATTTATCCGTACCATTTTTTTCTCTCCCCTATACCGTTGTTGTTGAAAGCGACTCCACATCTACCATCCAGATCGATCCATCTGCTTCTGACGAAATCCGGACTCGAATGCTCCGGTATCGGAATGTTTCCCCAGACATTAAAAAATACCACAATTTGGCTGCTTATAAAAAGTTTCCTCATAACTCGATAAATTTCTAAGGATATTAGAAGATTAAGTTTTTTAATCCGGAAGTGATTTTCCACTAGCTATTGAATACCTGTAGATCGGCCAACCATAGGTTTAAACCGGGGACTATTCAAAAAGAAAGAATAAAACAGCTTAATGATGCTAGTCTGAAGAACGGTAGCTACGTACTCTACTGGATGCAGGCCTCCGCTAGGACAGAATATAATCATGCTCTCGAATACGCTGTTGAAAAAGCAAATAAATTAAACAGGCCTCTAATCGCGTTCTTCGGGATTACAGGCAATTTTCCCGAGGCTAATGAAAGAAGCTACTGGTTTATGCTTGAAGGGCTTTTAGAAGCAAAGAAATCTCTTGAGGAGCGGGGAATACAATTAGTGGTTTGGAGCAAGTCACCAGAGAAAGGTGTTCTCGAATTATCCAGAGACGCGTCTCTCTTGGTGAGCGACAGAGGATACTTAAAGGTTCAGAGGAAATGGTATGAATATGTAGCGGGGAAAGCATCCTGTCCATTTATCCAAGTTGAAACCAACGTGGTGGTTCCAGTTGAAACAGCATCGCCCAAAGAGGAGTACTCTGCAGCAACCCTTAGGCCTAAGCTCCTGAGGATTCTCGAAAAATACTTGACTCCTTCAGAAGAGAGGAGCCTAAGGATTCATTCTCTAGATCTGGAGTTTGAATCAGTTGATCTTGAAAAAATTGAACTCTTGATCGACGAGCTTAATGTCGATAGGACTGTGAAGAGGGTGGAAAGCTTCAAAGGCGGGACGAGTGAGGCTAAGAAGCACCTAAGGGTTTTCATAAGGCATAAGCTCGACAAATATCCTATGCTCAGAAATGACCCTACCGTAGACAGTGTTTCAAACATGAGCCCCTACTTGCATTTCGGGCAGGTTTCACCAGTCTACATAGCTTTAGAGGTTTTGAAAACGGAAAGCCCAGGTAGAGAAGCCTATCTGGAGGAGCTCATTGTTAGAAGAGAATTGAGCATGAACTTCGTGTTCTACAATGTGAAATATGATTCTTTTGACTGTCTTCCGGAGTGGGCTAAAACCACGTTGTTGAAACACCGTAAAGACAGGCGGCCATACGTTTATAGTTTAGAAGAGCTTGAAAACGGTGAGACTCATGACTCCATCTGGAACACTGCTCAACTGGAAATGGTTAAAACTGGAAAGATGCACGGCTACATGCGGATGTATTGGGCTAAAAAGATCCTCGAATGGGTTGAAAACCCTGTGGAAGCTTTCCATATATCACTATACCTTAACAATAAGTATGAGCTTGACGGCAGGGATCCGAATAGTTTCGCAGGAGTAGCCTGGTGCTTCGGTAAACATGATCGTCCTTGGAAAGAAAGACCGGTTTATGGGAAAGTTAGATACATGAGTGAAAACGGCTTGAAAAGAAAGTTTGATGTTGCCAAGTATATTCAAAAGCTGCAATGTTATTAAGCAGCAGGATTATTCTCCTCTGCTTCAAACAACCTTTATTCAAAGACTGGTGGCCATGATGGAGCCTATTAGGATCAAAACATCCAAAGGTTTACTTGCCTTACGGTTTTTAACGCTCTTTCTTTCGTAGGATCCCTCAGGAGGTAAAATATTGATATGAGGAAACCGATTTCCGAGGCAATAATTATCATTATAGGGAAAGCCCTATTTTTTCCAAACATGTTTAGAAACAATAACGGTCCTAGAAAAACCGTTACAGCGTAGCATGCTGATCCTAAGACGGCGGCAACCAAAGGGCCGTGAGCAATTGTGACACTCCTTATTTTCTTCAACCTGTCGCCCTCCATGTCATGAATGCTTTGAACTATTTCCCTGCCTAGGTTAGAAAAGAAGCCGAGTATGAAAAAGAAAAAACAACATAACTTATGGAGGCAGTTGTTGAAAGAGCTCCGAATAAGAAGGCCGTGGAGACGCAGAAAGCAACTATCGCGTTCCCCAGAAAACCGTAAGCCTTACCGTATATGCTGTATACAACCGATAGGAAGAATGCGATTGAAAATACTAAAAATGCTTTAATATTCGTTGTTAAAGCGAATGAAAAACCTAGTAGAGCAAATATTATGCTGGAATAAAGAGCGGTTCTTCTTGAAATAATTCCTGAAGGAATCGGTCGATCAGGCCTGTTGATTCTGTCGATTTCAAAATCGAAATAGTCGTTAAACGCGAAAGATGAAGCGGTGATGAAAAACGAGGCTAAAAACGGGAAAACAGCAACAGACAATAGGGGCAAGCCTTCGAGAGCAACAGCTTGGCCTAAAAAAGTAGCTAGGCCTATTAGAAAAGAGCCTAAGGGTCGGGTTAGCCTAACGTAACCCACTATTAAAGCGGCTTTCGAGCTGTGCACATCATCACCGTTAAGCAGTGTTTCATATAAGCATATCCCGTTTTTAAAAGATTTAACCCGTCCCACTTAAACAGTATTCTTTATTAACCTGGGAAAACCGTTTCTCCGGGTGCAGCGTAATGGTTAAGCCAATAATTCTGGATACTGACATAGGTGACGACATAGATGATGCTTTCGCCCTTTTGTTTGCGCTTAAGTGCAGCGAGCTGGAGCTTGAGGCGGTTACAGTCGTCTGGGGAGAAGTCGAGTTAAGGGCTAAACTGGCCTCCAAGCTGATATCCACGCTTGGGGTTAAAACACCCGTGGCCTTAGGCTCCTCCCAGAGCCTCCTCGGGTTTAAACCCGGATGGAAGCCTTGCCAGGCTGAGGTTTTGAAGCAGGGTGAAGCCTTTTCAAACATTCTGGAGGCACCGGCTTGGAGGATTATTTCTGAAAAAGCCTTAGAAACCGGGAATCTTAACCTTGTCAGCATCGGTCCAATTACGAACGTGGCTTTAACACTGCTTTTCAATCCTGGTTTTGAGAAGAGGGTTAGCCTAACATCCATGGCAGGAGTCTTCAAGAGTCTTGGTGCGGAATACAATGTTAAATGTGACCCTGAGGCCTTAAGCCTAGTGCTCAAGTCAGGGGTAAACCCGCTTCTAGTCGGGCTTGACGTAACTATGAGATGCGTAATGCCTGTGAGCATGGTTGAGAAGTTAAAGTCCAGCGGGAAGCCTGAGCACAGGCTTGTTTCAGCGATGCTTGACGCTTGGACTGGTGGTACAGGCTTAAGGCAACCGATTTTACACGATCCTCTGGCTTTAGCCACGCTGGTTGACGACAGGATTGTTAAGGCTGAGAAAAACAGGGTTGAGGTTGAGCTTAAAGGAGAGTATACGCGTGGCTTCACTGTTCTAACCAACGGTGCTCCTAATGCATCCGTGTGTCTGGATGTTGACGTAGACAGGTTTCTAAAGCTTTTCGAAGAAGTAATCTTCTAAGAGTTTAAACACGCTTTCCATTCTCCTCCCGGAAACCTTTAAAAAGCAAGCAGCCTTTCCCATCCTATGAGCGGGTTGAGGTTTTTAAACGGGCCGCTTTCAAACCTACCTAGTATAGTTCACGCTAAAACCAAGAGGATTTCCTCCTTCGACAAGACTGGCGGCAATAAGGATTACTGGACAATCGGTCCCCGCGAAAGAGTGAATATCGCTGAAATCAATGGTGCGGGAATAATAAGACACATATGGTTCACGGTGAGCTCTCTTAACAAGTTCTGCCTTAGAGACGCTGTGTTAAGAATGTACTGGGATGGTGAGCAGGACGCTAGCGTTGAAACGCCTCTCGGAGACTTTTTCGGAGTAGGGCATGGTGTTGCAAACCATTTCGTCTCACTCCCATTAAGCATGGTGAGAGGACCCGGCAGAGGGGTCAACGCGGGAATGAACTGCTACTTCCCCATGCCCTTCTCAAAGGGGGGCAGGATAGAGGTTGAGAACGAGAAGGACGACGAGATTATCCTATACTTCCACGTGGACTACGAGGAGTTTGACGAGATACCTGAAGACTACGGAAGGTTCCACTGCTGGTGGAACAGGGAGAACCCCTGCACCCCGGTTGAGCACCGCGGTGAAGAGGTGAACACCACTGGCGACGACAACTATCTGATACTTTATGCCGAGGGGGTTGGCCACTACGTGGGCTGCGTGCTAAGCGTGGATAATTTCAACGCTTTCCACCAGAAGTACACATGGTTCGGAGAGGGTGACGACATGATTTTCATAGACGGGGAGAAGTGGCCGCCCAGCATACACGGCACTGGGACTGAGGACTACTTCCTGTCGGCATGGGGCTTCCCATGCGGGGAATACTCGGGGCCTTATCACGGGGTCTCACTGGCCGGAGACACGACAGAGTGGTCTGGAAAATGGAGCGTCTACAGGTTTCACATAGAGGACCCAATCAGGTTCACGAAGTCCATCAGGGTGACTATTGAACACGGGCATGCTAACGACCAGGGTAACGATTATTCGAGCGTAGCATACTGGTACCAGTCTGAGCCCCATAAGAAGTTCCCACCGTTGCCCAAGGCTCTGGACAGGAGGCCTAGAAGAGTTTAAAGACTTTTAACCAACTTCATCTAGAAACTTATTTTTCAAGTCGAACAAAGCTTTCCACTTAGCACGCTCTAGAACACGTCTTCACATGTCAAACCTGTAGGCAGCGGGCCCGCCGCGATTCGAACGCGGGATCTTCGGCTCCCCCGTTAGAAAGTTTCTAAGAAAGAAGTGTTGCTAGTCTTACATAAACTTTATCCTTATGGATGCTGATGTTCTCAATCTCCAGCCTTTCGGTATCTATAAATAATTTATAACCGACTATGTTTTTCGCAAGTCCCTCTTGGATTAAATTTTTGCTTAAAGAGTGGATAAAATTCTTGACGCGTTGAAAATCAAAATCAACAACGTCTGTTATTATCTTACTAGCATAGTCAGAATCAAGCTCACATTTCAAAGACATTTCTGGAACTACGATAATTTCCCTTCCTCCTGACTTAGTCTTCACCCTTGGATCCATACTAAATCTCTCAGTAAGAATTCGCTTATTTCTCTCATATTCTTCTTCTACATGCTCTAAATCATCTCGATATAATTCTTTCCCTGAATTCATATGATCAGAGAGAAGGATTGTAACGAAGTCAACTTTAACATCTCCCTCTAAATTCAAAGCTACGTTTAACAGGCGTTCAGCTAAATCTCCTATCCCCTCAGGATTACTCGAATAAGCTGTTAAATAAAAGATAGTTCCCTCGTCTCTCTCCCGGCCCGTGATCCCTATGACACACTCTTTTATTGTTTCTCTCCATCTTTTAGAAACATATTTTTCGCTATTTACTCTAACCGCCTCTAAGTCGTCTCCCCACATCCAGACTGTAGCGTGGCTCATCTTATCCTCTGATGATCGTTTCAACTAGCCCTCTCTCCCCTCCCTCTTTTCTTCTTCACTTTTGTATTTTAACCTTATACTTTCTAGTCTTTTGGCGCGACCCGGATGATAAGTACCTATTTCCTCTGCAAACCGCACATATTCCTCTTCAGGAATAGAGAAAACATAGTAATCGTGTAGCGGAGGTTCTCTTTTAGAGACACGAATCGGGTTGGGATGAAACCCTAGGAGTTTGAATGCTTCCCACAGTTCTTTTATCCCCTCTTCACAAGTTGACGATATTTTAATAGAGAAGCCTTCTTCACTTTTGCTTATATTCCCGTCTCCAGAAAAGAAACCTCTTAAATATGCTTTCAATCCATCTTTATCAAGATGTTTAAACGGAACGTGAAATTTAAAAGCCTTCGGCTTAATACCTAGGTCCAGAAGATCAAAATACACACCTCTATCGTATGTTCTCGCTTCAAAATACTCCCTCCCATCCCTCTTCCTCTTATGGTAAACATGGGGTTCTATGCCATAAACTTCCTTAAACAGATCATTGTATCGTTCAATGAGCTCTCCATGTTTCGAGGTGAAATGAACCTCATAGTCGGGATGTTCTCTAGTAGAATAGAGACCGCCGTCTGAAGCTATGAGACCACAGATTTCGGCTTTCCTAGAGGTCGTTATTTCTCTACGCCCTTCTTCTGATACTTCTAACAGTGTCCCACGGCTCAATGGAAAAAGGAATCTGTCCTCCTCAATTATTGCTTTTGAGAATTTGCCGATGAGTTCACCTTTTTTAAGCACCTCATATTCCTCCTTTTCCGTCTTTCGTATTTCATACTCTCCGAAAACTCTAATAGTTTTAGCTTCATATTTTTCACATCTCTCATCATGAATTGTAGATTCTTTCTCATATACCGATCCTCCTTGGCCAAATCTTCTTTCATATTGCTTTATGGCTGAGCCTCCGCCCATTGATTCTCACTTGCTTAAGTCTAACAAGTTATGGACAATCAGAATCTTCATGCATGCTTCCTCCGCGTCTATCCATAAATCAAGCAACTCCTGTGGCATTAACCCGTTACAAGCCTTGCAAGTACATCCCTCAAACCTTATTTCAGGATCATTAAGCAAATACGGAAACCCATTCTTAAAATAAAGTCCATGCTTAGCTTCTATGAACCAAGAGAGATTACTGTAGCTTATTCCTTTATACTTCTGCTTTCGACCAACACCATAAACGAGTAGTTCAAAATCAATACTATTATTCTTCAAGATCTTGAGAACGTGTGGAAGAAAATATCCTAAACTTCCTTCTTCAAAAAGTTCTCTTGCCGGCATTGCGAATGAGACATATCCCATTTCAACCTGTTTCTTAATGGCCCAATCCATTTGTAGAAGGTTAGCACCCTTAACCAAGCCTATTACGGGGATGTTTAGCTTAAGAAAATCGTTTGCAAACGATACAAGACGTATCGTTTGAGACCAAGATAAGAAAAGCGGGTCATCAATATATGTGTAATTGTCTGGAATCATAGTAGCATCAGGCCTCAAATCCCTAATCAACCTGAAGTAATCCTCTAGCCTAAGCCTATCGATAAGCTCATCCGGCATCACCATAGATAAAATAATCTTCCCATTAAAACCTAGGAAATCATGAAGTCCCACGCCTGATGCTTTAGACAACATATTCTCATTTACGAGTAATTGCCAAAGAGGGACAAAGATCATAGGTATTTGAAGACCTTCCCTCCAAAACCAAGACCTTCGATCTAAAACGTCGATTTCAGGAACAAAATTTGGAAAACCTATTCTGATTACTTGGTTCTTACTTGTTAAAGGAATGGATAGGGGTGGTGGTCGATCTTCACCTCCATGAGGACAAAAGGGTCTTAACCGACAGAAAGATTTGGGGTAAGTTAACCCCAAACGATGCTCTCCGCGAAGACAACGAGCCACAAGACATACGCCAATGATCGTGCAACGAGGACAGGGATTCTTAAAGTAGGGGCAGGACTTACATTCAACTCCACATCCACTTTTCAAGCTTCACTATCATTACATAACGAGATGTTTAATATAACACTTCCTGACAGCTCGTAACCACGTTTTTATGGATATAGCGGGCCCGCTGGGATTTGAACCCAGGTTCTCCGGCTCCGGAGGCCGACGCCTTTATCCTGGCTTGGCCACGGGCCCTGTTAAACTTTATTTACGTAGGTTTTTAAACCTAATTCGCCTCAACTAAACATGGAGGATAGGAGTAAGGGTAGGTTCGTGTTCTGGGCTGATGCGGTGGCGGATTCTGCGATTGAGCATGCTAGGAGAAACAATACGCCTCTTGTAACCGTTAAGAGCGGCGGCTCCCCCTCCGGGGGGAAGCATATTGGAAACATGAACGATCAGATACGTGCCTTCTTCATATATGATGCTTTAACGAGGAAGGGTGTTAGTGCAAGGCTGATCTACACTAACGACGACATGGATCCTCTCAGGACTATTCCGCCGTCCGCGCCCGACGGGGATGGGGAGTGGCATGTTTTCACGGAGCAGGAGCTCGCGACGCTTGAGAAACACTTAGGCTGGCCATACAGCCGTATACCGGATGTTTTCGGATGCCACAGGTCTTGGGGGGAGCATTTCAACTCCGTTATTCAAGACGGGTTGAGCAGAATAGGAATAGTCATGGAGAACTATGATAACAGCGAGTCTTACGCAAGCGGAAGGTTTCTCGAAGCCACTAGGCTGACCCTCTCTAAGACGATGCTCGTCAGGGAGGTTTTAAGCAGGTTTCAGAGTAACGTTGAGAAAAACTGGATACCTTTCCACCCTGTGTGTAGCAACTGTGGGAAAATAACTACCACGGCTCTAAGCTTTGACTTGGGTAGTGAAACCGTCGAGTATGAGTGTAGAGGGAGGGTTCTAGCCGGGAAATACGTTATAAAGGGCTGTGGACACAGGGGTGTTTCAACGCTGAAGGAGGGTAAGCTTCCTTGGCGTCTAGAGTGGGTTGCGCAATGGAGGGTTTTCCAGGTTAACGCTGAGCCCTTTGGGAAGGATCACTACGAGGGCTCTTGGAAGTCTGGTCAAGCATTGGCTAGAGAGGTCTATGGGATAGAGCCGCCGGCAAGCCTCGTATACGAGTTCTTCCTGGTCAACGGTGAGAAGATGTCGAGCAGAAAGGGGAACGCGTACATACTGCACGACCTGCTGAAGGTTCTTGAGCCGGAGGTGATAAAGTACCTCTACACTAAGAGGCCGATGATGCAGAGAAACATTGATTTGAAAAATCTGCACCTCCTGGTTGAGGAGTTCGACAGGTTTGAGGAAAGCTTTTTCAAAGGAGCCTCTGAGGAGGCTGCAAGAATATATCCGGCGATAGTTGGAAAAGTCCCCGCCAAGAAGCCGTTGAGAGTGAGCTACCTGCTTGCAAGCTACGTTGTCCAGTTCTACCCTGTTGAGGAGGCTTACAGAAGCCTGGTTAGGGCTGGTGTCGTGAAGGAGGAGGCTTGCGAAGAAGACAGGGAGAGAGTGCTCCGGAGACTTAGGCTTGCTGGAAACTGGCTTTCAACTTTCGCGGACGCCAGCAAGTACGTTGTCAGGAGGGAGCCCGTGAAAGTGGATTTAAACGGTTTCAAACAGGCTTTTAAGGAGCTTGTGGAAGAACTGTCGTCGCTGAAAGAGTTTACCGGCGAGGAAATACAGAACATTATTTACTCCACTGCCCGGAGACACAGCATTCCTTCGTCAAGCTTTTTCGAGAAGCTTTACATGGTTTTCACCGGAAGGACGAGTGGCCCGAGGCTCGGCTACCTGCTTGCCGCCCTTGGTAGGGAGAATGTCTTAACCCGTCTTAAGACCCTTCTTCAAACGCCTTAGGGATGCCACGCCGCATTAATTCTCCTGATTCCATTGCTTATGTTAATCGTCGAACATGTTTTACGGTTGAAAATCAATCGGCTTTAGACGGATGTTTTCTGACCATCTAATGGTAAGGTTAAATACCGGTTTACTCAAGCAGCGCAAACATTGGATCCAAGCATGAGGGTTGGGATAGTTGGCTACGGCGTATACGTGCCTAGGCTTAGAATCAGGGTTGAAGAGATAGCCAGGGTCTGGAGGCATGACGCCAACTCCTACAGGGAGGGGCTTGGAATAGAGGAGAAGTCTGTTCCGTCGCTGGATGAGGATACTGCCACGATAGCTGTTGAGGCTGCTAGAAACGCTATGAGGCGGGCGTGGGAAGTTAAGCCGAGCGAGGTTGGAGCCCTGTTCGTGGGCTCAGAGTCCCATCCTTACGTGGTTAAGCCTACTGCAGCAACCGTCGCAGAAGCCCTCGGCTTAACTCCAAGCCTAACCGCAGCAGACACAGAGTTCGCCTGCAAGGCTGCTACAACAGCGGTTCAAGCATGCCTAGGGATGGTTAAAGCAGGATACATAAGGTACGGTATCTCTATAGGGGCTGACACGGCCCAAGGGGCACCTGGGGACGCGCTTGAGTATACTGCTGCCGCAGGCGGAGCCGCTTACGTAATAGGTGCAGGGGAAGGAGTAATAGCCGAGGTTGAGGCGACACATTCTTACACGCAGGATGTCCCTGACTTCTGGAGGAGGGATGGCGCCAGCTATCCAAGGCACGCGGGAAGATTCACAGGCGAGCCCGCCTACTTCGAGCATGTTATAAACTGCACGAGAGGCCTTCTTGAAAAAACTGGGACAACTCCTAAGGATTACGATTACGTGGTGTTCCACCAGCCTAACTCGAAGTTTCCTTTGAAAGCCGCCAGGGAGCTCGGCTTCGAGGAGAAGAAGCTCCATCCCGGGCTACTGGTAAACCGCCTTGGAAACACTTACTCGGGATCTTCTCTAATCGGCTTGGCGGCAGTCCTGGATGTTGCAAGCCCCGGGGAGAGGATTCTGCTAACCTCCTACGGTTCTGGAGCTGGATCGGACTCCTTCAGCATAAGGGTGACGGAAGCCATAGATTCTAAAAGGAAGCTGGCCCCTCCTGTGATGTACTACCTGGATAAGCGTGAATACATTGATTACTCAACCTACGCAAGGTACAGGAGGCTTTTCAAGGAGAGGTGATCATGGTTTGAAGAGGGAGGTTGCAATAGTGGCTGTCGGCGCAACAAGGTTCGGGGAACACTGGAGCAAGGGTCTTAAGGACTTGGCGTGGGAAGCAGGGGTTCAGGCTGTTGAAGA
Organism: Candidatus Brockarchaeota archaeon; assembly: GCA_017601225.1. Classification (GTDB taxonomy): domain Archaea; phylum Thermoproteota; class EX4484-205; order EX4484-205; family JAAOZP01; genus JAAOZP01. The sequence goes on from JAFNIX010000002.1 coordinate 135,395, forward strand.
AGCGGGGATAAGTGGGAGAGATATTCAGTACATTGTTTTCGGAAACATGTCTGGAGGAATGTTTGAAGGACAGGAGCACGTTGGAGCACTTGTGGCGGAGTTCTTAGGTTTAAACCCTGTGCCAGCCACAAGGGTTGAGGCGGCATGCGCGTCCGGCGGAGTGGCTTTCTTCCAAGGCTACTTGGCTGTAGCGTCAGGCATGTATGACCTTGTGGCTGTGGGCGGGGTTGAGAAGATGACTGACGTTGAACCCGGGCAGGCAACAGAGATTCTTTCAGCAGCAATGGACTATGAGTGGGAAGCATACTTCGGCGCCACTTTCCCAGGCGTCTACGCGCTGATGGCAACCAGGTATATGCATGATTACGGTCTTAAGCCGGAGACACTTGCAAAAGTAGCTGTTAAAAACCATTACCATGGAAGCATGAACCCGCTCGCACACTTCAGAAACAGGATAGCTGTGGAGGACGTCCTGTCCTCCCCTGTCGTAGCCTATCCGTTGAGGAGGAACGACTGCTGTCCTGTTTCAGACGGTGCCGCCTGCGTGCTGCTTGCACCACTGGATGAGGCGCGTAAATACACGGACACGCCGATAATCGTTAAGGCTGTTGCGCAAGCATCAGACACGCTGAGCCTCCTTGAAAGAAGGGACATATGCACCCTTAATGCTACGGTGCATGCTGCGGAGAAGGCTTTCGCGATGGCTAAGCTCACCCGGAGGGATGTTGACCTGGTTGAGGTGCACGACTGCTTCACCATAGCTGAGATACTTGCTCTAGAGGACCTTGGCTTCTGCGCCAAGGGGGAGGCGTTCAAGCTTTACGAGGAGGGGGAGACCTATGTTGGAGGCAGGCTGCCGGTGAATACTGACGGGGGGCTTAAGGCAGGTGGACACGCGGTCGGCGCAACCGGCGTAAAACAGATAGTTGAGATCGTGAAGCAGCTGAGGGGGGAGGCGGAGGGCGGCAGGCAAGTCGACGGGGCAGAGGTTGGCTTGGCACACAACGTAGGCGGATCGGGCGCCACCGCCGTCGTAACCATACTTTCAAGGAGGTGAAATAGCATGAGTGTTTCCGGAGTGCCTAGACACTGGAGGAGCCTTAGGGAAAGATACAGGCTCCTCGGCACTTATTGCGAAAACTGTGGGACAAGATTCTTCCCACCCAGGAAGATCTGTCCGAAGTGCCGGAGGAAAGGCAGAACCAGGGAGGTCGAGTTCTCAGGCAGGGGCAGGGTTTTCAGCTACACGGTGATCCACGTCGGCTCTAAAACATTCGAGGAGTACACCCCATACGTCATAGGGCTGATTGAGCTTGAAGAGGGCCCGAGGGTTCTCTCGCAAATAGTGGACTGCAAGCCTGAGGATGTGTACATAGGGATGGAGGTTGAAGCCTGCTTCCGGAAGCTTTTCGAACAGGAGGATGGGGGGATAATAAGCTACGGCTTCAAGTTTAGACCAGTCGACGACAGCTGGGTTGAATACTACGGGAAGCTGCTTGCGGAAAAGGAGGCTAAGGCTGTGAAAAGTTAACCTGCTTAGCGAAGCGTTCCGTGGGCATATGCAGGCCCCTGTGGCTTGAAACCGCAATTTCACCACTAGCTTTTTTCATACCGCGCACTAAGTCTCCACTAAAACAAGCACCTAATCCTGATTTAATCCCAAGTACACATAAACCTCATCACATCCAACATCGACGTCGTTGATTTTAAATTCCTCAACACTTCCTCGCAACTCATAGCCAATAACTTCTTCAGCGAGATTTTTCTTGATGATCTTATCGCTTAAAGAGTAAAGAAAATCCCTCAAAGTCTCAAAGCCAAGGTCGCAAATCGTCTCCACAATAACCTTGTTGCATACTTTAGATTTGAGTTCACATAACAAGTGAGTCTCTGGTATGAATATAACATTTTTGCCCTTAGCCGCGTTACAAACCCTCGGATCGTTAATGAATCTGCTGACAATAGCCTCTTCATGTTTCTTAAACTCTTTTTCTATTTCCTCAATAGACTTACAGTGCCGTATGTTTTTTGATATGATATCATCATATAACCTGATTGTGACGAAATCAACCTTAGTTTCTCCTTGGCTGAGTGCTACTTGGAACAAGCCTTCAGCTAGGCTTCCAACACTTTTTGAATCGCCAGTATATACATCGATGAAGTAAAATATCCCTTCGTTTCTCTCCCTTGCCATGATGCCAAGGCAGCATTCTTTCGTATTCTCAGTCCACCTCTTGGCTACATATTTTTCACAATTAGTCTTAACGTCTTCGAATTTGTCGCCCCATCCCCATACCCTTGCCGATTTACTCATTTTTCTGTATCCTTACTCCCTGACCTCCCCTTTAATCTTCCTCTCCCCTTTTCACTTTTTCCTCATACATCTTTTTCATAATCTCAAATTTCTCCTGATGGGCTGGCTTCTCAGACCCTATTTCCCCTATAAACTTTAGGTGCTCCTCGACAGGAATCACAAAATAGTAATAGGTTCTATCCTCTCTATGATGCTCATGAATCTCAAGAGGGTGAAAACCTAAATCTTCAAGAAGAACTCGTAGCTCCTCTAGTCCATCTCTATACTTGGAGTCAAAACGTATAGTGAAACGTGTTCTATTCTGAATTCTATCATACTTCATAGCAACACTACCATCTCCGGTGAAAAAGCCCCTGAGATAGGCCCTCGCGCCCTTTAAGTCCAAGTGTTCTTTTGGCACATGAAACTCATAAGGTGCCGATCCTTTAATTCCGAGGCTCCACAAGTCGAAATAAATACTCTTGTCCTCTATTTCTTCGGAGTAGTAAGAGGTCAACGGTGTTTCATGTCTATATCTATGAGGCTTCTTACAGTAAATATTCTCAAATAAGTCTTCATAGTGCTTACTTACTTCTTCGTCCGCTGAGGAGAGATATACACGATAGTGGTAGTAGTTTTCATTCATGTAGAGACCACCATCAGATGCTATTAAGCCACAAAGTTCCGCTTTTTCAGGGGCGAGTATTTCCCTAATACCTCCTTCAGATACCTCTAGACTTACTCTATGGCTTAACTCAAAGAGAATTCTGCCATCCTCGATTATGGATTCCTTAAATACTCCTATAACTTCTTCCCCTTTGAGCAGCTTATATCCTTCCTCTGTTCCACGTACCTCATATTCTCCGAAGCTTGCAATGACGCAGCAAATCTTATTTTCATCTTTTCTGCATTGAAGTTCAGCTCCCTCATACTCTATCTCACCCTCGAAAAATCTTTCCTTCCATTGCCCAACTCTTGTCCCACCGCCCATTACTTTCTCTTCAACCTCTCCTTTAAAAGGTTCTCTGCATATCTAACAGATTATGGAGGACTAGTATCCTAAAACCAGCTTCCTTATCATTGAACATAAGATCAATGATCTCCTGAGGCATCATCCCCTTACAGGCTTCACAATCGCATTCTTCAAACCTAACTTCTGAATCATTAAGCATGAATGGTAGCCCGTTCCTAAAATAGAGCCCGTGCTTTGCCTCTAAAAACCATGAAAGATTACTGTAGCTTAACTGCTTATATTTTAACTTCCTACCGACTCCATATATGATTAGCTCAAAATTAGTCTTAAACTCTCTTTAGACTCCATAGGGCGTTATCAACGGGATTATTTGGAAAAGAAGAGCTTAGTCGTCCTTCTCTAAAAAGCTCCCTCGCGGGCATGGCGAATGAAACATAACCCATCTCCATCTGCTTCCTAACTACTAAATCTATTTGCAGAGCATTAGCACCCTTAACCAGACCTATTAGAGGTATATCCAGTTTAAGGAAATCGTTTGCAAAGGATATGAGGCGGAAGGTTTGCGACCAAGATAAGAACAAGGGATCGTCACTGTAAGTATAGTTATCCGGGATCATGGTAGCATCAGGCCCAAGATTCCCAATTAGCCGGAGGTAATCTTGAGTCGATAACTTATCGATGAGTTCGTCGGCTATAACCAAAGATAGAAAGATTCTTCGATTGAACCCTAGGTAATCATGCAGCCCCCTTAAAGCCCCATTCAATACCTCTTTGTGAAGCAAGATCTCCCCCAAAGAAACGAAAATCGCTGGAAATTCAATACCGTGTTTCCAGAACCAAGATCTGGGATCTGTCATATCAATTCTTGGAATAAACTTTTGAAAGCCAACCATAATCATGGGTTTTCTACCCAGATGTGGAAGCTGAACCGGAGTCCTATCCTTGGTTCTAAAGGGGCAGTAGGCCTTAAGCCTACAGAAGATCCTTGGAGAAGTTATTCCACTATAGCATATTCCCTTTTTGCATGAAAACGCGAGGCAACCGGTTGAGCAACCGTGACAAAGATCCTTAGCGAAGTAGAAACAGTTTTTACAATCGAGTCCGCAAGGTGCCCTTCTTTTCATCATTTTTCTTATAAATTATCTCCTTCAGGGCTTAAAAGAGCTACTGCTTTAAACATAATGTGGAATAATCGAGTAAAAAGATGTTAAATGGGTTCTCTTCAAAATAATCTTTAAAAGTAGCCATTAGCTTTAACTGCTAACCATTGTCATCATTATGTAGGATAGGCCCCGCAGGCTTTCCATTAAGGGGACCCCACGGGATTGACGCGATGCCTTATCTGAGGAAGATAGGGCTCAACGCGATGGAGTACCAAGCTGTTAGAAGCCTGAGGATAAGCAGGAAGCCAGCTGTAGAGCTCGGCTCAGCCGCATCCGAGAACAATATTCTCCTGACTCTCCACGGACCCTACGCGATAAACCTGTCCTCGGGCAGGAAGCTCGTCAGAAAACAGAGCATCCAGAGACTGGTCAAGTCCGCTGAAATAGCCTCCTGGATGGGTGCATTCCACGTGACTTTCCACCCAGGCTACTACAGCGGGCTGCCCAGGGAGCTTGCGATGCAGGCGCAGAAGGAGGCTTTTAAAAACGTGCTGGAGAAGATGAGTGAGAAAAGGATCAGCGTGGAGCTGGGGCCTGAGACAACTGGCAAGCCGGAACAGTTTGGAACGCTTGAAGAATTGATCGAGCTTTCAAACACTTTTGAAAACGTTAGGCTTACTCTTGATTTCGCCCATATTCACGCCAGAATGGGCGGCTCTGTTAAAAGCCGCGGAGACTACGAGAAGATTCTTGATGCGGTGGAGAAGACGCTTGGAAGCGAGAAAATGAGAAACCTGGTGGTTCACTTCTCAGAGGTTGAGACTACTTCTAAGGGTTACGGGGAGAAGCGGCATCATCCTCTTGGAAGCGGTTACGGGCCCGACTTCAGAAAGCTTGCAGAAATAATAGTTGAAAAAGGATACTCGTTCATCCTAATATGTGAATCCCCCCTGCTGGAGGTTGACGCGTTGAAAATGAAGAGGATGCTGACCCGGTTTAAATAATGGATGGCTTGATTTAGGGTCTAGTCTGAATTGTGAAAGCAGACGGGCTTCCCCTCACTTAGTTACGGCTTCACTTTTTAGATAGGAATGAGATTATTTCTCGGCAGAACTCAGGGAGATCGTCTGGAACCCTTCCCGTTATTATGTTTCCATCCCTAACGGCGGGAACATCTTCGAAAACCGCGCCAGCGTTAATCAGGTCGTCCCGAACAGCCTCGTACGCTGTGACCCTCTTTCCCCTGACTATGCCCGCCGAAATCAGCACTTGGGGACCGTGGCAGATGGCTGCTATTAGCTTTCCAAGCTGATTCGCTCTCTTAACCAGCTCAATGACCTTCTTATTTGTACGCAAGGCGTCTGGGGAGAATCCCCCGGGGAAAAGAAGACAATCTACCTCTTCGGGTTTTATTTCCTCAAGCGTTTTTATAATATAACGCTTACCGGGAGCCATGACTTCAAGGGGCACAGGCGTTCCATATCTGCCGGATACAGGCTTCTCAGCGGAAGGCCTTGGATGCAGCCCACTCTTAACCGGTACAACTATGATCTTAGCTCCTTCTTCGCTTAACCGCAGTAAGGGATATAGCAACTCAACATCCTCAAACTCGTTAGCTACAATTATAACTACATTCTTTCCCCTGAGACTCATGTATAGGAGAAGCAGCCGACATTTAAAAGCTTTTCAACCTTAATACTTGTGTCAATATGCCTACTTCAATACATTTACTGATTTTAAACATGTTCATTATCTCAAAAATACAGCGGAACTCCTCCGTCTACTTTTAGTAATAATACTGTCCAGCTGCTGGAAACGAAACTATCCAAGCTTTAATTTTCTACATTTCATAGGGTCTACAACAATACCCTCAATCGGTTTCTCATCTAAATAGTTGAAGATTGCTTCAACTATCGTCTCATCCATGGCCGCCAGTGCTTCCAGAGTATATGCTGCTATATGAGGCGTAACCACGATATTGCTGTATTTCAGAAGCGGGTGTTCAAGACCTATCGGCTCATTCTCAACGACATCCAGTGCTGCTGCGCTCACAATGCCTTTCTCTAAAGCTTCAACAAGAGCATCCTGATCTATGAGTTCTCCTCTTGCAGTATTAACCACTATAATGCCTCTTCTCGCCCCCTTCAGAGTTTCCCTGCTGACGATGTGGTATGTTTCAGGAGTAAGATTCGTATGAAGCGTAACTATGTCGCTTTCAGCCATAAGTTCAGCAACACTTTTAACCGGGTCAACTCCAAGAGCCCTCATTTTCACCTCCTGCACGTAGGGGTCGTAGGCAATTACTTTGGCACCAAATCCTTTTCTGAGGATTTCAGCCACTTTAGAGCCGATATTACCGAAGCCTAAGATACCGATTGTGAGGCTACTAATGTTTCTGCTCACGAATCTGGCACGCTCCTGCCATTCGCCTTTTCTAACGGAGTCATTCGCCTCTACGACGCGCCTCAATGCTGAAAGCATTAAAGCTACAGCATGCTCAGCAACAGCCTCTCTTTCCTTATACCCGGGTACAGCGACTATTTTCACACCATGCTCTTCTGCTGCCTTTAAATCAACATTGTCTAAACCTATGCCGTGTCTTAAAATCATTACCACGTCTGAATTAGTTTTAAAGAAATCTTCACCATACCTTGGTGTCACGCTTGCTATAACAAAATGGTATCCGGAGAGCTTCTCAGCCAGTTCTTTCCCCAATATGTTCTTCGCGACTTCGATTTGATCCACGATGCATCTTTTTGCAAGCCTACTTACAGCATCAGTAAACCTTCCGAAAGACTTAGAGTTAACAATTGCCACACGGGGCTTCATCTTCCTCACTTTAAGTGTTCCACATACTCAATATAGGGCTCAAAGATCCTCTTGATCTCTAACTTTTCGCCTTCAGCGAGCCTCCTCAACTGTATTGGAGAGGGCCCGACATCAACACCTCTCAGCCTAAGTATTTCCCTAAGAACAACCTGGGTTTCAACCCCAAATCTGCCTAATTCTCGCCTAATCCTGTTTATAATGTTTTGAAGCTCAAAGGCTTTTTTAACATCCCCGTTTTCAACGGCGGAATAAACCGATAAAGGAATCTCTGGAAACGCGTTGGCTATGCCGCAAACATGGGCCTTAGCCCCGATTAGAAAGGTCACCGCTATTAGCGAGTCCCCGGCTCCTGCAACATAATGAGTCTTGCCAAACATGTCAACATAGTTTTGAAGCTGCTCCAAATCGTAACTCGTATCCTTTACACCCATTACGCTCGGAACCTCCTTAACTATAGATTCAAAATCGCTCGGCGAAATATTATATCCCTGTCTCCCCTTATTATTGTACACCATTAATGGAGCCTCTGCTTTTGAAAGATACTTATAGTAAGAAATCAACCCTTCTTTACCTGGTTTATGATAGATCGGCCCCACGGAACTGACTGCACTGATTTCCAGACTTGCCGCATGTTCCGCCAGCTCAAGAGCAGTCTTTACATCTGCCGCACCAACGTGAGCGATGACGCTGGATTTATCTGGAACGTTTTCAACGACTTTTTCAAGCATCCTTTCACGCTCGCCTTTACTTATCAGTATTCCTTCACCGTAGGTCCCGAGGACAAAAAAGCCCCTAACCCCTTTCTCAGTCAAGAAGCTTATTAGCGAAGCAGCCCCCTCTTCGTCGACCTCAACACCATCTTTAAGTGGGGTTATTATCGCCACAACAATACCCTCAGGATACATAACTATACTCTAACCCAGTGAAAAACTCAAACTATATAAGTTTTATCTGTTGTTCTTCGGAGACCTTTTCTTCCAACGCTTCTCAAAAGCTTAACGAGTTCAACGAAAGTAGCGTAGTTCTCTTCATAAACCATCCTATTCTTCTCTATGGGCACAACCTTTTCCCTAACGTTAACCCATTTATTTGAAAACTCATCTATGCTTGAGAGACCTAAAGCATTAAAGGCTAATGCCGCTGCACCATGATTAGTAGCATCCTCACCCATTTCTACAACGTTAATCTCAATTTCGAGAATATCTGAAAGGATTTGCGCCCATAGTCTAGACTTTGAACCTCCTCCAACCAAGTATACTTCGCCTAAGCTTATTGAGTTTTCGTAAAGCGCTTCGGCAATCGCTCTAATGACGTATCCCACTCCCTCCATTATCGATCTTATAAAGTGGGCTCTGCCGCATTTTCTGGAGATGCCGAGGAAGGTACCTGTCAGATTCGGATCCCTATATGGAAACCTTTCACCGGTAAGAAAAGGTAGAAAGATAAGGCCTTCTGAACCTGGAGGCGCTTTTTCTGCTTCAAGGTCGAGAATACTGTAAGGGTCTTTGCCGATGGCACTGCCGATTAGAGCCTCCATCTGGCCGAAATTATCTCTGAACCATCTTAAACAGTCTCCGCCACTGTTTGAAGCTCCTCCCAACACGTAGAGCCCGTTTGCCGCATAATAGGTAAAGAAGCGCATTTCTAAACTCTTGTCAAGAACCACTTTCCTAGAAAGCTTTCTAATGACGCCGGTGCTCCCGATGTTTAAAACCGTGCCGTCTTCAGTTAAACCTAGGCCGAAATTCTGCGCTGCACCGTCGAAAGCTGCAAATACGATTTTAGCACCCGGATTAAACCCGTATTCCTCACAAGCTTTAGGCGGAATAGTGTCGAAAATTTTTCCACCCTCGCACAGTCTTGGAAGCCTGTTCTCATCAATACTAAGCAGGTTAAGCACTTTCTCACTGTACTTAAGTTTCCTGAGGTTAATGACCCCTCCCCCGCTGGCTGTAGCAAGATCAATATACGGCTCACTCGTTAAACCAGTCTTCCACAGTAAATAATCCTTGCAAAATAAAAGATATCTGGCCTCTTTAAAAACGCTAGGTTCCTTTTTCATGAACCAATAAAGCTTATACGGCATGAATACAAATATCGGAGGAGCCCCGGTTTCCTCGTATAGTTCATAAGGATCGGTTTTCTCCAGTAACTCTTTTTCAACCTCCGCTGCCCTGGTATCGTGGTGTGTTATAACTCTGGTTAAAGGCGTCCCATCCTTGTCTGCGAGCAGCACGCTATGGTTGTAAGTTGTCACTGCTATTGCTTCAATGCTTCTCCCGTATTTTTTACCGAAGTAATCCAGCATAAGGCTGAAACATTCTAAAAGTTCTTTCGGCTCGTGTCCAGCAAACCTGTTTTCCAAGTGAAGCGTTAGCTCGCGAACCCTCCTTTCAACAACTTTCCCATCATTATTTATGACAAGGCCTTTCATATTAGTGCTGCCTACGTCAATCGTGAGAACTAAACTCATTTTTACACTGTCCATTGTTTTCAACTCTTCTTAATAACCTCTTCGCCGAGACATGTCTGTGTCGTATGTTTTACAAGCGTAATAATTACTTTAGTTGCAAAACTCTTCATGCTTGAAGGCGAGATGGGATAAACGGTGAATAAAAGCATCTACGGTCGCGTTAGACACGTGATGAAAGATTTTTATACGTTTTCAGGCGCTTTGAGAAACAGGTTGCCGCGCAAAGAGTCTCGCATACTTCTAGACGCCGAGGTCTTGGTTAGGCTCGCATACCTGACTATTACTGGCGAAACGGATCTGAAAAACCTGGAAACCCTTAGGCTTACGTATGAGCAGGCCGGTGGGCAGGCTATCGCCAGCGAGGCTCCTCTTGAAGGCTCGCTTGAGCTGACACCGCTCGAGGACCTCCGCAGATTCTTCGAGGAGACGCTGGGCTCTTCAGAAGGTTTGAAGGATGAGTGAAGACAGCGGCTCGATACTATAGTTCCTCAAACTCGTATTCTTCAGGCTTCCTCGGAGCCAGCCTTTCTCTTCCGCGAAGAATTTTAAACACTATGATTAAAACCACTATTGAAAAAGCTCCGATTATTATGAGAACAACATTTAGCGACATGGGTATCCTTACTGTTACCTCTCTCTCCGTCAGGAAGCTCACCTTAACAGTTGCCGAGTATCCTAGGTTGATTACTGTGAGCGTCAGCTCCCCGCCTGCAACCCTGCTTATGTTAACAGTGCCGCCTGACCCGGTGACATACTTGGCCTGAGTATTATTCGTGAAGACCACCTTCAGCTCAGCGCCCTCTATGGGCATTGAAAAAGGGTCGACCACCTTTACGGTTCCGCTCACAACGTTGCACGAAACCCGGATCTCCTTAGGCTCATTAACATAGACTATCTTAGCCTCGTCGAGAACGTTCAATCCCGCGTATTTAACCATCGTCAGCCTAAGGTCTCCCCCAGTTGTCCAGAAGCCTCTTAAAGTCCCGTTGTAAACAGTGTTGTTGGGAAGCGTGCAAAGGTAGAAGGAGGGTTGAAACGGAGCATTATCCCTGTCGAAGAAGCTCAGGTTAACCAGATATTCCTTCCTATATTCTGCTGTCAGCTCAAGGTCCCCATTAACAGTCAAGACCAGTTCTGGAGAAAAAGTTTTTGAGTCTTCCTGCTTCCATCCGATGAACACGTATCTTACTCCTTCAGTAGGACGATGCACCTCCTGCGCCCTAAGGGTCTTGTTTCCATACGTGGCGTAAAAAACCACCCCGGTTTCATCTGTTATTATTTGGCTTTCCCCGTTAAGCTCAACCGTAACACCTGGCGTGCTTAAAACGCGTATCTTGGCAAGCCTGGCTGTGAAATCAGCCTGACCGAAATTATTATCCTTATCAGATTCGTGAAACACGTTAAGCGCATTAACCAGTACTTTTACCACGTGGCTGCCCTCAGTAACGTTGGGAATAATCCTCTCAAAGCGCACCCAGTCTGATTCAACAATGGGTGTTTTTAGCCCAAGCTGGCTGCCAGTAGCGTTCAAGAGCAAAGCATCGTCAAGCATGATGGTTATCAAGTAGTCCGGAATAGCCGCGTCCCCCTTGTTTCTTAAAATCAAGATGAGGGTCAAGTTCGAGCCTGCGATTAGGCTCTTCTTATCCAAGTAGACTCCTTCAAGCGCGATGTCGCACCTAGTCGCCCAGTTGTCAGGAGAGGAAACAATGCCCCAGCTAGACGGATTGCTGAGGAGAGCACCAGCAGGCCAAGAATAGTTAACCCCGGTTCCGGAGGCAATCAGGGCGAAACCTAGTGTTCTAGGCGTGTTAGGATAAACATCCAGCTTCGACAACGGTATGGCGAGCTCAACAGTCCAGGAAACGGTACCGTTGACAACCTTAAGGATGGTGTTGCCTGCAGGCTCTTCAAGCCATTCCTCCCCATGCCCGTAGAGGTATCTTAACACGCCCGACCTGTTCACAGCATACCTTGTCGTGCTGACTGTGAGGAGAGTGCTGTTCAACACACCAGTGTTAAAAAGGAGGTCAACCGTCCTGCAAGCGTTGTTTAAAACTATTGCGAAAAACAGGTAGCTGTCGTTATGGACTGCATAGGCCCTTCCCCAGGGCAGGCTGAGCTGTTCAACAGGATATTCATCTACTGAAACAACACCGTCTATCTTCGGATTCTTGTAAAGAGGAATGCTTAGCTCCGGCTCGGCAGAAACCCTTGGGGACAAGTGTCCGGCTGCTAGAAACATGATTAAAAGCAGTGTTACTATACTGCTTGCAACCGTCCCCTTAAGTCTCTTCATAGCTTCTACGCGTAGGGAAACTCTTAAAAAGATTTTTTTGCAGCTGGAAAACAGTGGTTCGTGTTGAAAGAAGTATGCGTGCTAGCGTATTCAGGAGGGCTAGACACCTCGGCTATGATACCTTGGATAAGGGACAAATACGGGATGGATGTTATCGCTGTAATAGTCGACGTTGGCCAGAAAGAGGATTTCGAGGCTGCTGTAGAAAGGGCTGAGAGGCTTGGTGCAGTAGAGGTTGTTAAGATAGACTCTAGGAGAGAGTTTGTTGAACAATATGTTTTCAGAGCCATAAAGGCTAACGGCCTATACGAGGGTGTTTATCCGATGGGCACTTCTCTTTCAAGACCCCTAATAGCCTCAAAGATCGTCGAGGTGGCTAATAGAAAAGGCGCTTCAACAGTAGCCCATGGCTGCACTGGGAAGGGTAACGACCAGGTTAGGTTCGAAGTTTCAATAAGGTCGTTGAACCCTGAGCTTAAAATCCTCGCGCCCGTCAGGGAATGGGGATTAAGCAGAGACGAGGAGGTTGAATACTTGGAGAAGAAGGGTGTTAAAATGGACCGTGGAAAAAGCAGGTTCAGCATAGACGACAACCTGTGGAGCAGGTCTATCGAGGGAGGTGAGCTTGAAGACCCGTGGGTGGAGCCTCCTGAGGAGGCGTTCGTCTGGAGCAGGCCGGTTTCTGAGGCTCCGG